>NZ_JBHULE010000001.1:0-171141 GCF_042684305.1 Aquimarina rubra
TTTTTTGTTAAATAACTTATAAGTGTTTATTGTTTACATACTCTTTAGTGAATCCTTAAATAAATATTACATAGGTCATACGGCCAATTTAGAAGATAGACTTAAAAGGCATAATCAAGGAAGAAGTAAATCTACAAAACCCGGAATGCCTTGGAAAATTATGTACACCGAAGAATACCAAACTAAATCCGAAGCGTATCAACGAGAAATGGAAATCAAAACACAAAAGTCTAAAATTTATATAGAACGACTGATAAACTCAGCCGGATAGAGCATCCCGATTTCCAATCGGGACGGTCACAGGTTCGAATCCTGTCGCGATCACAAGAACCCCGAAAGTTGCGGGGTTTTTTGTTAAATAACTTATAAGTGTTTATTGTTTACATACTCTTTAGTGAATCCTTAAATAAATATTACATAGGTCATACGGCCAATTTAGAAGATAGACTTAAAAGGCATAATCAAGGAAGAAGCAAATCTACTAAATCGGGCATTCCGTGGAAAATAGTTTATACCGAGACCTATGAAACTAAATCGAAAGCCTATCAGCGAGAAATGGAAATCAAAAGACAAAAGTCTAAAATTTATATAGAACGACTGATAAACTCGGCCGGATAGAGCATCCCGATTTCCAATCGGGACGGTCACAGGTTCGAATCCTGTCGCGATCACAAGAACCCCGCAAGTTGCGGGGTTTTTTGTTAAATAACTTATAAGTGTTTATTGTTTACATACTCTTTAGTGAATCCTTAAATAAATATTACATAGGTCATACGGCCAATTTAGAAGATAGACTTAAAAGGCATAATCAAGGAAGAAGCAAATCTACAAAACCCGGAATGCCTTGGAAAATTATATACACCGAAGAATACCAAACTAAATCCGAAGCGTATCAACGAGAAATGGAAATCAAAAAAAAGAAATGGATCCAGAAAATATTCTTTGAACGCTTTCTTTTCATTATAGCATAGTTTAAAATAAAGCTTTCAACTGTTTACTATAATATTCAGTTAGTATTTTAGCTGTTCATTTTTATCCCAAATGCCCCAATAAGCACCCACATCTCCTTCTGCACCCACTTTCCAGGACTCATCAAAAGACGAGAAAAAGAATATCTCAATATCGTCCTCTGCAGACCATTTTTGGGTATTGATAAAATACTTCATAGCATTTTCGTATGATGGGAATGCACCTTCAAGGTTTGTACCTTCACTTGGCCATCCTGTTTCAGAAATGATCACTTTTTTTCCTTTACCTGCGCGGAGTGCTCTTTGGTACATATCTTTCATATATAACAATGAATAATCCATATCACAACCTTCCCAAAAAGGGTAACAATTCGCTAATATAATATCACAAGCGTCACTAATTCGAGGGTGATCCACAAACTCATAATACGCATCTACATACCCCACAGGGACATTTTTTATTTTTGATTTGGCGTGGTTAATGAAATCCAACAATTGTTGTTCAGTTAAATCACCTCTATACATCACCTCATTGCCTACTGCAGCAATATCAACATAACCTTTTTCGCATAACTCAATAAGATTAGCCACCTCTTTTTGGTTTATCTCATCATCATCCCCAAGCCATGCTCCGACCATCGTTTTTATGCCATATTCTTTCGCTATCTTAGGTATTAACTCATTACCTTCTGTAGTAGAAAACGAACGGACCCATTTAGTATATGGCGCAATGATTTCTATCCTGCGTCTTATTTGTTCCTCTGACAGTTGATCTCCTGGTTTTTGTCCTTCTTCATATGGGCTAAAACACAATCCATGCATACCACTTTCTAAGACTTTCTTGTACATCTCCTTTAAATCGCCTACAGTTTTACCAGTATAGTCTAAACTAGCTAACGTTAAAAACTTTTCTTTTCTAACTGACATAAGATAGATATGATTAATTAATAGTATTAAAGTTCTCCTCTTCGTTCTACCAACGTGGCTTTTATTTCTCTAGCTTTCTTTTCGTTAAGACTATATTTCCACATTACCCAGACAGCTAATGCTGCAGTTACTGAAGGGACTAATATGTCCGCTATTCTAAGCCCATTCATGGTTTCTAAGGATTGTTCACTAACATTAGGGTCAAATCCTACAATACTCAAAATTACTCCACCTAAAACCAGCGCAATAGATTGACCTATTTTAACCATCAACCAATAAATAGCCCCAAATGTTCCTTCTTTACGTGGCATTCCATTTTCTAATTCATCTAAATCGCATACATCTGCCGTCATAGACATCATTAATGTAAACAATCCACCCATTCCGAAAGCAAACAATGGAATTGGCATAAATATAAGCCAAGGAACTTCGCTTCCCGGATCTATGCTAAACCAAGACATGCCGATCTTATCCAGTATAGGATTTAAAGATTCGAAAATCGAACCTATTCCTTCATTTAATGATTTACCTAATCCCGTTTGATTGAATTGATTATTAAGTTCTTTATCAAAACCCCACCATTTTAAAAGATATCCTACTATTGATAAAACTGTAGAAATTATAAAAGCTTTTTTCTTCCCCCATTTATTAGCCATTTTTGAAATAATTGGTATGACAATAAATGCGGTAATCATTGCATTAATCGTGTTGAACCATGCCGGCCAAGTACCCGCTAACTCATAACTACCATTATACATATAAAATACAATGATGAAAACGCCAAATGCCGCAACCAATTGAAACCCGTTAAAAACCAAAAACGTAGCTCCACATAATTTCATAAAAGGTTTGTTTTTAGAAACCTGAACAATTCCTGCAAATAAGTCTTTCAAGTTAGCAGTAAGCGTTTTGAAATTAATCTCTTTTCGATTTTCCATATGTGAAGAATCAATACCTTTACAAAATAATGCAGGTAAAATTCCAAAAACTGCACACATGAAACCTACAATGAGTGCCATAGTACGTACTCCTTCTGCCTGAGTATTAAATGTATTTGTGTCTGGAATAATAACATACAGCCACGGCACAATCATCCAGGCTATTTGTCCCATGGTATTAGAAAATGCCATCAAACGTGTTCTTTCATTATAATCAGATGTCATTTCATAACCTAACCCAACTAATGGAGTAGCAAACATGGTATTACCTATAAGGAATAGTAATTGAACTATCATCACATGCCAAATAATATAGGATTGGGTTGCATTATCATCAATTTGCCACATTAAAAAGAAAAGAATACCACTTATAATGGCTCCAACAAAAATATAAGGTCTTCTACGTCCCCATCTAGATTTGGTATTGTCCGAAATAAAACCCATTATTGGGTCTGTTATCGAATCAAATATTCTTGGCAAGCCACCTAAAAGCCCTGCCCATAAAGGATCAACTCCCCAGGCTGTTAATAAAAAGAATTGGATAAAAACTTGTAGCGTTCCCGGTAAAATATTTAATATAAAATGACCAGTACCAAAGGCGGCTTTTTGACCTACGGGGACTTTATCTTTCACGGCAGTTTTGATATTCGACATAGTTTTAATTTTTAGTTGACAATGACTATTGTTTGAATAGCCTGTTCATTAATAGAAATATCTTTTGATTTTTCACCTAGAGCCAATGAAAATTGTTTTAATTTTTCCGTAGGATTGAATACAACCACCGCAATGGAACCATCTGGGTTTTTTGCCGCGGTAATCATAACTTCATCGTCTGTGACCTTAACATCAATTACTTTCGCATCCGGACGAATATATTTACTGAAATGTGCCATAGTATAGTATAAAGGTGTAAAGTATACCTCATCATTATCCGGGTCCACAATTACTGGTGCTACACACCAGTTTTTAAACCAGTTTGGTCCTCCTTGTTTATCCAGCACCATGTTCCAATCAACCCATCCATCTACCCAATTATTTAAACAACCAATGATATCTCTAGCATAGCGATAAACAGGCACATATTTGGGATGCAAATGTTTCTGGTCTTCTGGAGCCCAATCCCAACCCCAATCAGTTGCTTCTTTAGACCAATACCAGGCATCATCCTTCCATTTAGGAACTTCTGCATCCACACAAGCTTCGGTTTGAATCAAGTATTTATCCGGTGCTTTTTTATGAGCATATTGTAATGCTTCCGGAAAATAATCAAAGGTGCTCTCATACCAATGTACAGCAGTACCATTATAATATTTAGAGGATGCTTCATCTTTGTACATCACATCTACCCATTCTTTTAAACCTTCTCTATTTTGATCATATCCTAGTATGATTTTATCTCCTTTACCATCTTTTTCTAATTTTGGCCCCAAATGATTTTGCACAAAATTTGTCATTTCTTCTGGCGCAAAATGCATACTCTCCCAGTTATCACCATTGCCATGAGGTTCGTTTTCTACTGTAAAGCCCCAAATATTGATTCCTTGTTCTTTATAAGCATCAACATACTTAGAAAAGAACAATGCCCAAGTATCGTAGTGTTCGGGCAACAACTTTCCGCCAACCCAACCTTTGTTATCCTTCATCCAAGGTGGTGCTGTCCAAGGAGATGCAAAAATTTTAAAACCATCTTCTGAAGCTACCATTGCCTCTTTAATCATTGGGATTAAATCATCCATATCTTCCTTTACCGAGAAATCTTTTAACTCTTTATCCTCATTAGGAGTATATGAATATTGGCTTAATGAAAAATCACAAGAATTCATATGTGTTCTTGTAAGCGAATAATTAGCGCCTTCTCTTCCGAAGTATGCTTTTATAATTTTATCTCGATTTTCTTTACCCAATTTATTAAGTAGATAGGCTGATGACTCTGTAAAAGCTCCTCCGAAACCTGTAATGGTTTGATAGGTTTTGTCTGGATTTAACTTAATACTTGCTCTTGTTTCTGTAGTTGAAAACTCTGTAACTTTCGTCAACTTGTTACCGTTTGCAGAAGTTTCATAAACCTCTACTTCCAGATTTTGTTCGTTAATGCACGCATTCATCGTTAAAACAATTAGTAGTATTATGTAAACCTTTTTTCTCATCTTTTTAAAAACTAGTAGTCATTAGTTCTTTGACTGCTGGTAGTTCTACATCTTTCATCATCTCGTTTTTATTTCCATTATAGGTTTTGATAATTGGGTTCCCTCCTCTGGTTAATCCTTCAAAAACTCCTCTATCTACCATATCCCATAGTGCATATTTTGCTTTACCATCAACAGTGAATAATCCAAAATGATTTTCTGAGCCTTTCTGATTGTGAGCATCTTTCCAAGGTTCATCAAAGGCCTCAAAATAAAAACACGAGATACCTTCTTTATTGGTCCACTCCCTGATGTATTTGTAATACAACGCCTCTTTAAACTCATCTGTAGCCTTAGAACCATTTGGTCCATAGTGTCCGTTAGAGATAGTAGCCCAACCTGTTTCTCCTATATGAATTGGCTTTTTTAATCCTAAACTTTCAACATAAGCTGAAACTGCTTTATATTGTTTTTGTGCAAATTTTAATGCTCTTTGCATCGCAGCTTCCAATTTTTCTTCTGAAGAGAGGTGTTCTTCATCATCATCTATCCCCCAAAAATCAGGGTTATAATGTGTATTATGATATGGATACGTATGCATTGATACATAATCCACCGCTTTAATTAAATCTTCTAAATCTTTAACCTGATAACTTTCTTCGCCTCCTCCCCAAGAAGCAAAATCATCTGAAGAAGTGATCCATAAATCTTCTGAGAGTTTACCTTCCTTCTTTAAATTCTGTAAATAATCAACCCACTTCAGTATTACGTTTGGCTGCACATAATAACTGGTTGCCCATCTTATCATGGCTTCATTACCTACCGCGATTACTTTTACAATATCCGGGTATTGATTAGCCAGCGCTACAGCTCTATTGATTTCACTTTCATTTTGTTCACTTTCTACGTTATGATCTGGTTCTTTATCAGTCCAGGCATTCTTGCAATCAATCCAGGCACCAAGCATTACATACATCTCAAAAGTTTCATCTTCTGCTTTTAATTGACGAATTGCCTTTAATACATTAGAAGCCTGCGCCAATTGCACATTATACGTCCTTAAGACTTTAATATTCATGGCCTTCAGGATTTTCATGTCTTCTTTTAATTGAGCAATTGTAGGCTGAAACTCTCTCGATGTTTTACGATAACCGCCATAGGATATTGCCTGATAATTAGAGTTGCCTAAAATGTCTTTTGCTGTTATGCTTTTTTGGGGACGCATAGATTTTTTAGTTTTTTGTTCTTGATTACAAGACAGGATAAGCACCGCAAAAAATAATGTAAGTACTATGTAATGTCTTCGTGTCATTTATTTTTACTTTAAAATAGTTTTCTCGATGTTTACTTTTATGCTTTCTATTTCACCTGTTCTTTTAAATATTTTTTGACTAATAGATGTATTTAGATTTAAGCCTGTATATGAAGTTATCGAACTATCACTGTAAGTTACTTCTAGACTATTCTCTCCTGATAATGTGTATACAACAGGTACTTGACAATAGGTAAAAGCCAATTCGTGTCTATATAATTGCAGTTGTTTTTTATTTTGATATATGTCTACGTATTCAAACATCTTTGGATTTTTTAAAAACTCTCCTATTCTTAAGAGACAGGGGTAGAACTGCAATTCACCATTTTTAACGGTAACACCCAACTCTCCTATACGGCTTAGAATATCTTCTTTTACTTGCCCTGTCATACCCGGTTGCTGTGCTCCTTTGCCAGTTGGTGTATGTGAGTAAGGGTCCGTCGGAAAAGCTCCATATAGCTCTGGAGATTTGTGAACTCCTATGCCTTCATTAATTTCATAATAATGTTCTAGTAATCTTCCTACTACTTCACCAGATTCTTGATCATTTATAGCTTTTAAACAACATTCTTCTACTGCCAGTAATAATTTTGAAACCATATGCCAATAAATAGAACCTAACCCTTCATAGCCATAAAAGGTTCCGGAACGTCCGGTAAACGCTTTATGATTAAATACTTTTTCAAAAGTCTCTAATACTAAACCTCTATATTTTTGAACTAAACTAAAATACCCTTTAGTCGATAAATTTTCTAATTCTTGTTTTACACTCTCTGCGTTATTGAAACTTCCGTTGAAATGATAATTTCCGTTTACATCTTTTTCAATAATTTGTGTATTATTATCCGCAATTAATTGCGTTAGCAATGCTGAGTTTTCCACAAACTCTTTAGGAATAATATTTTTTTCTGTAAATTTTGGTAACTCTTTATTTGGATACAGTAAGTAGCTATATTGATCTGCTCTAAACAATGCACTGTTTTTCATAGCATCTAATAAATTCAAGTTATCCTTTGCTGATAGATATCCTGAACTTAATACAGCTACTTGGCCTTCCAACATTTCATCTAAATAGGTAATGGAAATTTCGTTTTCATTATCCACAGTCATTAGATTATATGCGTGGTACATATTATCATCCCTCTTATTAGCCTTTATCGAATGATTTAGATATTCTAATGTTAAATTTATAAAAGCTTTTAAGTCTTGTAGGGTAAGAGTTCCCTTTTTACCAGACAAAGCTTCGCTATAAACTTTAGTTCGATAATCGCTTCCGGCTCCACCTAAGTCATCAAGAATTTGCTTTCTCTCTTTATTCGATAAATTACGAGATAAAACTCCTTGATAGTTTTGGAAAGTATTGTGTACGCTATTATAAAACTCTAAAAGTTCTTCAGAAACTTCTATGTCCGTATTTACTGTATTTTCAAAAATAGTTTTAAAGAACTGTAAGAAACGCCTCAAGTAATAAAGTGTCACCATAGAAACTCCATTACCTACTAAGGCATTATTAGCATCATTCCATTCTGGGCGCTGTGTATTTAACCAAATACCTGCTTCGGGTATAAAATTAGACAACTTAGCCAAGGTCGTTGTTACTATTTTTTCTATGAAATTTACCTTATGAATACTATCATTTTCATCTCGTAACAACACTCCGTCCGCTCCAATTTTGGCACGTTTTGCCTGCACTTTTTTATCAAGATCATGATCAAACTCTATTGTATCTTTTGGATTCTTTAAGATATCTTCATAAGTCTTAATTTTATAGGGAATATTGGCATACACAAACATATCCTCTTTGAGGAAATTCTGAAGCCTGTTTGGGTAATGATCTTGAAAAAATTCTAAAAATTTTAATAGGTAAATTATTTGATGATCACCCCAATAACCAATGTAAGACCAAGGATCGTGCTCCTCGATAACTTCCCAATCTATACCGCCTTTTGTGATTCTATATGGATTGTACCCATCAAACGTACTGGCGTTCAGGAATTTGTGAATCATACTTTCTACAAACTCAGGATACGAATGTGCAAGCGCTTCCCAATTTTGAAAAATATCTCTCCAGTTACCTTCATAATCCAATATTTTAGAACCATCTATCTCGTCCCTTGTATTTATTGAAAATCTATTCCAGGGACGGCTAGGATCCCCGTGACGTCTACTAAACTTAAGAGGCATATACTCTAAAGCGAGCCTCCTGAAGTCCATATCCTCATTTTGATGTGCTATTTCTCTAAGATCGAAAAGTGTAAAAGTCTCCGGAAAATCCTCTAACAACCCTTTATTATTACTATATACTTCTTTATTTGCTGATGCAAAATAGTCCGTAAAGTCCTCTTTTTCTATAACATAATTAGCATCAAAAATACCACCGCGCATTATATTGAACAGAGTATTTGAATAGTGTCTGCTATTTCTCTTTTTATCTGCTGTTAACTGAAGTCCATCTGACGCTGACACCAAATTAATCAAACGTTGTGTTCCTAATTCTATATCATCATTAACCTTCTGAATTAAATCATTTTCAGTTTTGATCATTTCAGAAATTTCACTTACTTGAGAAGGTCCCTGATTGACATCAGCAACTATCATCCAGTCTTTACTTTCTCCTGCCGATAAAGTGATTTTGCAATTGACAAAATATGCCCCTTTTTCGGCTTTTACATCAATTTCTTCATCTATATGATATCCATTTCTATAATTATTCAACTGTAAGGACGATAGGAGATGCTTCGGATTTTCAAGACCGGTAGACCATACTATATTTGCTTTCAAAGCCTCACTTGGTTCTGCGCGGTCCACAATAATAGCACTAAGCGCATAAATACCAAGTTTACTTGCTTCTACAAGTTCACTTCTTTTATAAGCATCCACCAAGTTGCTTCTTATTGCTTGTAAATCCGTATTAACTCCATAAGGAAGGATATTCTGTAAACCGTCCAAAATTTCCACATTTATAGGTTCATTGGAGTTATTTGTTAATGTACTTTTTCTAACGAAACCGTACTCATCACTAGAACACCACATATACCTGTAGGTCAAACCTGCATCGTGATTTATTTCTTCGAATAAGATTTTATTTCCATAGGCATTCTTATAAATATTTCTGGAATATTGATAGGTTCCAGAAAAACGTTCAGAAAAAGGTTCCCATATCAACAACTTATCTTCTTTTTTTATTCTAAAAACGGATTTACTACCTGTAATGTCATACGATTCTGTAATCTTATCATCGGTGTAATATGGAAAAATAGCATTACTCGAATCTTTCCTTCCCGCAGATAATCCTCCATTACTAGATATAAACATCCAATGATTAGAATCACTAACGATACTCATAAAAAAGGGACGCATTGCATCACTATTAGAGATCATATAAAATCCCTCATCATTAATAGTAACGTGTTGGAGTTTTACCTCTTTGTCTCTTATTCTTTCCTGCATAATAACCAAATTATCTTTCATTATTGAATGAAAATTTTTAGAGATGTTTTTTTAAAAGGTCGAGAACTCTACTTCTCGACCTTTTATTTGATAGACTTAGAAGACTATTAAATATTAATTTGCTGTAATATTAAAATCATCTACATAAAAAGTAACGTCTGCCGGTGTAGAACCAGGGTCTATATTACCTGGTTTTACCACTAACATGGTGTATACTGACTCGTCTGATGCATTAGGGAATCCATTAACGGATAAGTCAAAAGACATTTCTACCCAGTCATTTGCTGTCGTAAGCGTTTGGGTATATGGCGCAGGATTACCAATGGATCCATCATTAGGAATGGCCACAATCTCTAGACGAATTTCCTGGTTTGGTAATGTCGAATAAATCTTGAAGGTAATGGTGGCATTGTTTGTAAAGGAACCAGCATCGAAAATGTTTTGAAAACCACCAAAACCGTCTGCACCCGTTAGCTTTGTAAATTGATACACTTTATCAGAAACGTTAATTCCTCCAGATACTGGATTATCAACAATTTCTCTTGATTGATTAGATCCAAAAGATACATTAAACCCTTCACAACTTTCAAAATCTACAGGAAAAGCAGCCACATCTGTTGTTGGACCTCCCGTACAACCACCAGAACCACCATCATCCAAGAAAAGGGATACATTATCAATATTTACTAAACCTATTTCTGCTCCTGAATCAAATAAAACACGTGCATCAGCAGCTCCAAAACCAGAAGCAGTGAGTGTTAATGTATATGTCTGTCGATCTGTAGTAATATTAACAGGTTGAGAATTATTCGCAAAACTTCCTCCGCTCAATCCAATCCCTGCAACGATTGATCTCGCCCTATCAGACCAGGCATCAAAGGTCAATACATATGTTTCATTTTCAATAATTTCCAACTTTTGACTTACGTTAACATCAAATGAATTTCCTGCAGCCTCCACATTCACAGAGTAAAAACTATTACTTCCGTCAGACACTACGGGAGCTGGGTCTGTGCCCACACCAATAGTCCAAGGTTCAGCACCATTTTCAAAATCTCCATTGGTTAATAAACCATCATCAAATGGTTCTGGAATAACCACTGAAACTTGTTCTATATCATCTACATAAAAAGTTCCTGCGGCGGTACCTGGGCCATCCACAAAAATTACCATATCATTATACGAAGCAGGAGAATTGAGTATAAATGTTAATTCTTCCCAACCAGTACCTCCATGGTTTTGTGCATTCTCAACAGGTGCTTCGGTACCATCCTCGAATTTTAATAATACTGGAAGCGCTTGATTCGAAAACAACTTCATTCTTACCCCTTTATCTGTAGAAAAATCAATAGCTGTATCCAAATTAAAGAACGCGTTTTCAAAATTGGCTCCTACATTTGTAATTCTACCAACCATCGTTGGTTCACTATTTATACCTGATAATTCTGGATTATCTACCACAGTAAATGATACGTTACCAACAATTTTAGTTGCGTAATCAATACCATCACAGTCAAAATCAATAGGAATTTCTAATAAGGTATCTTGACAAGGAATATCTGCAGTATCGATCTGTGAAATATCATCTATATAAAATGTTCCTGCGGTCGTACCCGGACCATCAACAAACATCGTGAATCTTGAAAATGCACTAGACGAATCGAATGTAAAGAATATTTCTTCCCAACCTGTTCCGCCATGACTTGCTGTAGTTTCTACATCTGCTCCTGTCCCTTCTTCTAGTTTCAATAAAATATTTATTGGAGTATTTGACCAGAAAAGAACTTTTATGGATTTTAGTTCAGTTAAATCTATTGCATCTCCTAAACCAAAGAAGAAGCCTTCAAAAGGAACTCCACTGTTGGTAATTTGCCCTACATTGGATGTACTTGGATTTGCTCCTGATGGATCTGGATTTTCTACAATTTCGAAAGCAACACCATTAAATGTGGTAACATCATAGTCTACATTAGTATCGTCAAAATTAACAGGGAATGTTACAGGAAGAGGGATATTTATAAAGATCTCATCTTCAAAGGTACCTTCTGCTCCTGCTACGTTTTTTGCTGTTAGTTTTACAGTATAGTTACCTGTTGGATATATTTTAGTAGGATTAATTTCGGTAGACGTTGTGCCATCTCCAAAATCCCAAATGTAACTATCAGCATTTTCGGAAAGGTTGATAAAAGATACTATACCGGTGTCTGCATTTATGGTTTGAGCAAAACTTGCGACAACTGTTGGTAAAGTAGCATCATCATCGTCCTCACATCCAAAAAAAGCAACAGCTACGATTAAAAGCCACATTATCTTTGTTCTTGTGATAAACTGTTTCATAGATATTATTGTTTTAGAAGTTACATGTAACCTGCCAAGTAATCATTTCAAGGTGTATCAAAATTCTTTTAATGGCTCGTTTCATGATTTCGTATTGATTAATTTTAGTTTGAATTAAAAAGGTTCGTATACTCGTACATAGTCAACGACCATAGTTTGCGGAAATACTGTGTCTTCATTTGGTGGTCCCGGTAATTGGCCACCAACAGCCAGATTTAGAATAATATAGAAGGATCTATCGTTAAAAACCCATTCACCGGCTCCATTAGTTTCTTCATCTACGTCTTCAGGAGTTATTTGGTGATATAATACATTATCTACATAATAGTTTATGTAATCTGGTCCCCATTCTATCCCATATATATGAAAGGCGGTATCCACTCTGGAATTATTGAAGTTATACGTTTTTGATATGGAATTTCCACCGGAAAATCCAGGTCCGTGTACAGTACCAAATATTTCTGTTGGCGCATCTCCGGTATTCTCCATAATATCTATTTCGCCTATCTGGGGCCAAACGCTACCATCGCTATCATCTCCCAACAGCCAAAATGCAGGCCACATTCCTTGGCCGAAAGGTAAGCGTATACGGGCTTCAAAACGTCCGTAACGTTGTTGAATTTTTCCTTTGGTTTGTAATCTGGCAGAGGTATATTGAGAACCGTTAAAATCTTCTTTTCTAGCGGTAATCAATAGAAAGCCGTTTTCTACAGTAACGTTTTCAGTTCTGTCTGTATAATATTGTAACTCATTATTACCCCACCCAGGGATGCCTTGTTCTGAGCCATCGCCAATGTCAAAATTCCAAAAAGAGGTGTTGATTTGGCCATCCTCATCAAAATTATCTTCAGCTACTAAATTATTGAATCTTGCTACCGTTTGAGTTTCGTCAGTTTCGCAGCCCATTATTAAAAGGCAGGAAATAAAAAGAAATCCAATTATCTTATTTAAATTCTTATTCATTTTTATTTTTTTTTATTCTCTGTAGAAATATATATTATCAACTATAAAAGAACTGCCATTAGAAACCAAAACAACTCTCGCTATATTATTTAGATTTGGAGAACCAGAAAACCCTCCTCCTGTAGCTTGAGTGAAAGCGTTAATTGGTATGTCAACACCAACCCAAGCACCTTCTGTTAGTTCTGAACTCGCTACGACAAACCCTCCACCTGTATCATCTCCACCACCCTCAGAGTTATTCGCTCCAAAATCAATAAGCTCAACGGTGAGTGCTGGACTTGTAGAACTAACTAGTTGCACATCTACGTGCAGATGTGTCATGGCGGATACATCATTTGTTCCATCCCAGCCTAGTCCAACAAAGATTAGATTCTCATACGTAACAATTTGGTCACCATTAAAATTTTGCGTTTGGATCTGTATGTCGTCATTATTAAATACAGCAAGATTTAAGTTAGTAACACTGTTATATGCATCACTAAATATCGATATGACATCCGCGGGATCCCTTATAGGAGGTGTGTCTGCACCAACAAAAGTACCAAGGACTTCTAAATTCAAAGATCCTTTGGCTAAGACACCGTTAAGTTGCCCTGTAATAGTAGTTGTACCCTCGCCAACGATTTGAATTAATCCCAATTCATCAACAAATGCTACATCGGTATCTGAGGACGAAAAATCAAAATATCTCGGTGCAGCCCCGACAGTAATATCTTCGCCGGTAGGAGCATTAAAAGTTGCTTCTAAATCAGTGATTGATCTAGTCGAACCTACAAAACCTTGTTCTGTTAAATCTTCTCCAGCAAATATAGATGGCCTTAGCTGGGCTATCGTGCCTAGATTTTCAAACTTTAATTCATCAATCCAAAAGGTAAAGCCAATTTCGTTTCCGTTAGGCACTGAATCAACTACATCTAACCCTCCTGCGGAGAAAATGAACATCCCTTTTTCTTGTACTAATTTTGATGGATCTGGAATCGGTACAATGTATTTTCGCCAATCTGTAGATAGCTGTATATTTGATCTTTCAACAGCAAATTTATTTTCATCAAAGTCAGTTCCAAAACCAACTAGTCCAATATTAGCTGTAATCGAACCCTTGGCCCAAAAAGATAATGCGGTATAACCTGTTAAATCTCTTCCTTCTCCTCTATCTAAAAATATACCTCCAACAAAACTTCCGTTTGGATCGTTTGCCGCTGGTACATCAATTCTAATTGAAGAGTTCCCTGCAAAGGCTACATCATCATCTGTTCCAAAGGCCTCTGGATTAGCTCCAAATGCCGGATCAAAGGATATAAAAAATTCGTCTGTAAGACTTACTGGACTATCCGTAAAAATATCGGCAGTATTGGGAAATGTAGCAAAAACTGCTTCGTCTGAAAGATCTCTTTCACAGCTAAACAGTAGTCCTAAAACCAATGTTAAAGAGAATATGGTTTTCAAGTTGATATGTTTTCTATTCTTCATTTTCATTGTATTATTTTCCGATGTTAATGTGTACATATGTTCTTATTTCCCATTCCGTACCGTTGTCAAATCCGACTGGACTTAATGTCGGTTCTGGCGGAAATGTATTTGGTGGTACCGCAGTAGGAGAATAACGAGGAGAAAACTCATTTAATGAACGCCAAGTTCCTCTTATCCCTATTCTAGTACTTGGTAGGATAAACCAATCTGGCTTGCCAATAGACGTGGACACATCTAGCATTAATTGTACCGGATATGTCAGGTTGAAATCTCGGTGATAATCATATGGTCCCCAATCATCTATTTGGAAAGTATGTTGAAACATCCATTTTCTATAGATCACCCGAATATCACCTCCCATTCTATCAATTTCTCTGGCATCACTACCATTTGCCTGACCATTCCCTACAAATAAGTTTGCGATTAGCCCTAAATCTGGATTTATTTTAGATACGATACGTGAACGAGCTTCCCATAAATCTCTAGCGGGTGCAGAATTGGGGAACGCGAATATGGTACGATCCGCTAGGAATCCAATATGTGCATCCATTGTTGTGGGAAGATGCCAATACGTAAATCCAAAATTAAAAGCCAGTTTAGCATCTTCTGATCTATCGTTATCCCATTGATAAAACCATGATCCAGGAGTAGGATCATAGGTAAACAATATTTCACCAGCTGTTGTTTTTCTATTTGCTCTTACCACAAAAGGATCTACAAGTATATTTCTTAATCTTGCGGTTCCACCAGCCTCATTTGGTATAGCATCTACTAGTGGTTCTTGCCATAGAAAGTTTGGGGCTATTTGCCAATTCCCAACAGAATATGTAAAACCTGTTAGAAAACTATTTTGGTTTCCACTCCCATTGTCTCTAAGCCTCCAACCCGCGAAGGATTGTGTTTGATCTGCTCCTCCATTTGCTACCAACCCGGTAGTGGCACCTTGAGCATACCAATTAAACTTTCCTTTAGAATATGTTATTTTTGCTTTAGCACCCCAGTTATCTTTACTATTTACCTTGTCTTGATATACGACATAGTTTCCTGCTTCTCCTCTAATATCTTGATAGGTAATATCATTTAACGGACTACCTGCCCATATCCCTCCGAGTGTGACCCCAAATGCTCCTAAGTCTCTCTCTACAACAAGGGTAGCTCTCTCGGTTGGCCAGGGTGGAATTACACCGCTTCGTACCTGATTTGCATCCAGAACGCGACGCCCACTTTCATCCGACTGTATATCGGTCTCAAAATCTCTATGGTAAATACCGGTGATATCGAACTTTTTTATCTTGGTACGATACTTCAGTAGCGCTGTAGGGTTAGCTCCCCACCACAATTGCGGTCCGAATGCAGCTTTTAAACCATTTAGACTGCCCTTACCATTTAGTTCCATACCTAAAATTTCACCATTATAGATATCTAGGTTTGGGCCATAATTAGCTTCTGGATACAATCCGAAAAAATCACCTTCATAGCCCCAATGGTAGTGCCCAGTTCTATAGAATCCTTTTATATCAACAATTTTAGTATTCCATTCATATTCTGCGTTATACACCCTTAACCTATTAAAGTCAGATATTTCTACACCTAAATCATTTCCTCCTTCTACTCCTTCTACACCTTGTACTACAACTGGCCTACCTACACTTTCGTAAAATAATTCATTGATAGGATTCCCGGCAACATTGCCAAGAATATTAAAATTAACGTTGGCTCGCATACTTGGAGAAGGTCTTCCTTCTACGCCTATATAATAAGATTGCATATGGTCGAAACCTTGTTGATTAGGAAAATCATTTGCATTGGGATCTTCATTTTCGGGGGTTGTAATTAATTTACCTCCAGTATTGAACGTAGTAAATTCTGCTCTTAGTTGGCTTAATCTTATTTTCCCTCCACGCTCGGCTTTTAAAGCAGCTTTATCTCCTCTTGCTTTCAACATTCCTTCCATGATTTGAATGTTGCTAAAATAATTATTGATAAAATTGAGGGTCATTCCTTTTTCATATGGATTAAGTCGATGAGCTTCTTTTAAAGCATAGTAGGCAGCACGTGGATATAATTCATAAAGCCCTCTTTCATTAGTTGGCCCTTTGGCACAAATACCAAACCACTCTTCGTTCATATTATTATCACCTTCTTTTGCCTGATCACGGTTATAACCTCCATTAGACCAAGAAGCGGCATTATCGTGGACGTCTAAATTTTCTGTTTGCTTATACTTCCACCAACCATCACTAAACTGAAAGGTGAAACCTCCAATGGAGTTTCCCGCTTTTCCTAGTCCGGCGGCGTTTTCGTAAATTTCTTTCCAATTTCCTAAGTTATAATATGCCTGAGAGTATTGATCTTCTTGGTTATCTCTTGCGTTGAACGCATCTGCACCAAACTCTGAGAAAAGAATAGGTAAGTTTAGTTCGTCTTTAACTTTTTGAAATGCATCTCCAAAAGAAATTCCACGATACATATTGGTTCCATAGATATCTATATCTGTACATTCTTCTTTTACTATGTCTAAAAAACCTAAATCTCCATTACAAATAGCTACCGGAATATTAGCATCTATTTTTTTAACCTCTTTGGTGGCTTCATTAAATGCACGATACAAAAATCGAGCAGCTAGTCTGCCTGTATCTCCTTTATCTGCAATAGGTATATCTTCTGTTTCGGCACCAGACCAAAATAAGTGATAGTTATTTTCATTACCCAGCATATACATTAATAATCCGGGAGTCCCTTTATAGGTATTTGCCATATCTCTGGCTTCCTTCATTAAGACTTCTTTCGTATCTTGATCAGCATAATCCGTTTGTGGTACCCAAGCTCCATTTATAGTAAGTCCATAAGCACCAAACGTAATGTTAAGCATGGTATAAATACCGTAATTTTCGTAGATGTATTTAATCCACTTGGGCTTTAGATTGTATGTGCGGATGGCATTAACACCCATATTTTTTAATAAGGACATCTCACCATCTATCGCTGATTTTATTATATCATCGGACTTTGCCCAAATTCCGGCATCGGTTATAGTGGATCCGATCGGGACATAATCCCAATTCACCCCATTAACCACGAAATCTTTTCCGTTGACTACTAATTTTATCCCTTGATCGTTATTTATTATCGATACCTGATCCGCTTGTGAGTAACCAACTATCGTAAATAAGAGAATTATTAATTGTAGAAAATTAGTTCTCATTATACTTGTTGTTTTTAAGAATGACTGTAAAAAATATGAAGAAGCTTCTTTTGCTGTATTCGCCCCAAATACTACTTAGCATGATTATTTTAGATTAAATTAAGTGACTGATTGTGTTTTGTTATTCGTCTGTTGACTTAGTAAACTTATTTTAAATAAATGCGAAATCATCAAAAAATACCTCAACAAAAAACATACATTGTAAAAAAATAAGGTTTTTATTAAACTATTCTTACTTAAGTGCCCGTGGCACAATGGTTTTGGCAAACCATTAAACAACCGTTAAAAAAAGATTATGATATAGTGTTGTATAGGTAATGTTGAGGTATTTAAACTTCTTGTATAGGCATTATAGCTCTAAAATATAATTCACCAGGTTTTCTTCGTGTTGTAGATTTAATTTTTTCCGAAGTCGATAACGTTTGATCTCGACACTTCGAGCGGAGATATTGAATAATGGAGCTATTTCTTTTGAAGACAAGTTTAGACGTAAATAAGCACAAAGTTTTAAATCATTTGGAGATAAATCAGGATGTGTCTTTTTTAGCTTTTTCAAAAATTTTCTATCGACATTATTAAATGCTTCTTTAAACATTTCCCAATTGTCATTATGATCGAGATTCTTGTCGATAACACCAATTACCTGTTTAACAGAGGCCTTATCCGAAATCTTAGTAAGTTGATTTTTAATTTGTGTAAGTAGTTCATTCTTTTTTGCCACATCTATGGTTGAAGCCGCCAGTTCTTTACTCTTAACTTTAAATTCTTTTCTTAATTGTTCATTTTTAATTCTAATAATCTCCTTCTCATTTCGAACCTTAGTCAGCTCAAGTTTCCTTTTGTTTTTTTCGATTAATTCCTGTTGCTTTTTCTTATAATATCGCTTGTACATTATGTGCATAAAAACAGAAAATAAAATAGTAGCCAACAAATAAATTGTCAGCATGATGTTGGTAATATACCAGGGTTTTCCAATCTTAAAAGAATAGCTTGCCGTGTTATCAGAAACTTCGTTTCCAATTTTGGATTTTACATTAAAAGTATAGCTGCCAAATGGGAGGTTTTCAAAGAAGGCTGTAGGATTCTCGGACCACTCACTCCAATCATCATAGATTCCTAATAACTGGAATTGATATTTTGGTTTTACGAACTTATTAAACTCGGGAGCGTAAAAAGATATTTTCAAATTATTCTCTGTACTCTTGAAATCACCTTCTAAATTCTTATCAATAAATTTTATTTCTTCTTTGTTTCTCTTAGTACTTCCATTGGTGATATTACCTATTTGGACCTTAAAACTCTTGACATTGAGATTATCTATATCCACCGTTAAATACCCAGAACTTGTACCCAACAAATAGGTGTTTCTATTCTCAAAATTCATTACACTTTCATATCCGGCAACACTTTTCCGTTCTTCCTTTGTTATAGGAATTTTATTGATCTTTAGTGAATTTGTTAACATCTCCTGGGTAACAAAACTTATATTAGAGTTTGTGAAAACCCATAAATTCTGGTTCCTTTTATCCACAATCAGTTTACCCGACACGTATTCTTCATCCGAATATATCGTGCTCAAAAGACTATCCCTTACAAACTTTTTTTTAACGTTATCGTATTTTAAAATTCCTTTCTTAAATGCATACAACAAATTATCATCATATCTTATCAGTCCCGAATTAGAACCTTTGATTGATGTATCTATAGTGACATTTCGTGTTTCAAAGAAATCTGTATCCACCTTTATTCGAAAAACACCATTGTATTCGTGATTTACAAAGATTTCATTTTTAACAACTTCAAAATAACGAGATGAATTATTAAAACCTCTGATCTTATTTCTGAGCTGCCAATTATTATTTACTTTTTTTAAAACATAAAGACCATCATAGTTTCCTTGTAGCAAAAGCTCCGGCTTATCATTTATTTTGCTAATCTTCCAAGTTCCAGGGACATTAGATACTTTTTTTACTTGATTATTATCTATAATAAATGTCCCCGCATTGTGTCCGCAAAATAGCGTTCCATCAATATTTTGTAGATCCCAAACCTGTCCTTGAGTACCTTTGACAAACTTAAAATCATCATTACTTTGCCTTTTTTTATAGAAAAGTCCTTGATTTGTTCCTAGATATAAATTATCATTAGTAGTGGCAGAAGCATAAACACTTCCCAGAATCCCCAGATTATCGCTGTATATCTTAAAAGGGGAATTTAGATTGATATAACTTATTCCGTTGTCAAGACCTAACCATATATTATTATCTACATCTTCAAATAGCGATAAAATAGTATTGTTTAACAATCCTTTGTTTTGATCTACTTTATACAAAAAATCACCTTCTTTACTTAGGTAAATTAAACCACGAGAAATTGTTCCTAACAGAAAACTACTATCTTTTAGTCGAATAGCATTGTAAATGCTGATTCCTGACAGTAAATTTACTGTACTTATATCCCATTTGGTTAGCTTCTTATTTTTAAACCGATAAAAACCATTGTCTCTTGTTAAGATTGTCAAGTTCTTGTCAGTACCAAAAACATTAACCACCTCGCTATTTTTAACAACCTCATCTTCAACAACTAAAACATCTTTACCATATTCGATTTTGAATAGACCTTTATTAATAATTTGAAAATAAATACTTCCGCCAACTTCGAATATTTTGGTTATGGTATTATCAGAATATATAGTATTAATAGATCCATCTTTAACGTTATAAATGTATATTCTCTTCAAAGATTGGAAAATAATGGAATCATCGATATCTATTATATTCCAAAACTCTTCATCATCAATTAGTTTGATATTTATTTTTTGGGATATGGAAGTATACTGTAAGACTCCTAAAGCATCTTTTTGCCAATAACCAAACTCCATATAACATCCGGTATACACTCGATCACCAACGACTTTTACTGATCTTATAATGGATTCATTGGGGGCTGCATACAATTTCCACGTAGAACCATCAAACTCCAACAATCCTTTATTATTTGCAACATAAATTAATTTCTCAGAAGATTGAGAAATAGCCCAGTTCTGGTTTTCTGCGTGGTAATCCTGAGGTGAATAATTTTGAATAGGCGGTAACTCCTGTGCCGTTGCGCAAACACAGAGAACAACTATTGCGAAAAATGATATTACTTTGTTAAATCCCAATTAAGAAAAGAAATATGATGTTAATGTAGCAATACGAATTATTAATTCAAAGTAAGATTAACTTAAATTTACATACAAACATAAAATTCAAAATGCGTATTCTAATAAAAACTTGGCACATTAGTTGATATTTCCCGATTGGTGTGATTAATTCTATTGCACTATATAGCATAATTTTAAAAATTAAATATATTTGCAACCATTAAAAAACCTAATTATGAAAAAACTATTATTATGTGCCATTCTTATGGCGACCTCAATCACCTTTGGTCAAAAGAAATTAGAAGGAAGTATTAAAAACCTAAAAGGAATTTCTGAATACAACCTTGTTTTTGATTACGAAAATTTAAAAGTTCACAAATTCGATACGGAAGAAGATTTCCTAAAGGATAAAATGGACAAAAGAGAAGAAAAACACCCAGGAGAAGGTAGAGGTGAGAAATTCAAAAAATCTTGGTTTGCTGATCGCGAGAATTTATATGAGCCTAAATATATAGAATCATTCAACAAGCGATTCAAGAAACAAGAAGTAAAAGTCGACAAAGGTCTTGAAACTGCTAAACACACAATGGTAGTAAAAACAACTTGGATTTACCCTGGTTACAATGTAGGAGTAATGAAGCAACCTTCTAAAGTAAATGCAACTATTACTGTTTATGAAACTGCAAATCCGGACAACATTCTTTGTTCTGTAGCTTATAAAAACATGCCTGGAGCAACTTTTGGTGGTGGAGACTATAACTCAGGAATTAGAATTGCTGAGAGTTACGCTAAGCTTGCTAAAGAAATGGCAAAATATATCATTAAAAAGGCTAAGTAGTACTTTAGTAAACATCTTATAGAAACGGCTGAAGTTTTGAATACTTCAGCCGTTTTATTTTTACGCTCATTTAAAATACACGTTATAGGCATTTTTTGGTCATTCTATATAAACCTTCAAGACTGGTAAATTAAGTTTCTTAAAAAGTATCTAATTGATCGTTCTTTGTAATATTAGTTATGACTACCTAAAAAACAAGTTATATCCAACCAAGAAAAAGATATTGTTTTTTAAGAAATATTAATAATACCAATACCTTCATTACCCAATTAACAGATAAACTAGCGGATCATTCAATATTAGACTCAAGATTGATTTTAACCATAACAGAAAATATCTGAACAAAAAAACCTGTAGAACAAAATTCTACAGGTTTTATTATTTCGATTTTCCTCTATTTCGACTTAGTTAATTTGTAGTCGAAAATTGTATCGTTTCTGTATTCTCTGACGAATCACCTTTTAGCATTAATAAGTAGTTGGTCATTGGTTGAATATTAGCCTGAGCTGACATATCAATAGTGATAGTATTACATCCTTCATCTAAGCTTTCTGAAACCGCTGGTCCAACTGATGTCCCATCCATTGTATAAATTTCGCAAGTAACAGGCTGAGCTCTGTTCACAGCAATATCTACATTCATTAGTCCCGAACTACTAACAGGAATTGGAAATGCTGTTGCTTCGAACACTCTGCTAAGACAAGGATCTGATGAAACATTTACCGTAACACTGTCTTCTGCAATACATCCATTCTTAGTTACAGTAACTTTATAGGTTGTGGTTACATCAGGTGACACTGTTATTGAAGCTGTTGTCGCTCCAGTAGACCAGAGGTACGATTCTACATCTCCCACTGTATTGGCTGTTAAAGATACTTCAGCATCTCCCTGATCCATTGATTTATCATCTCCTGCATCAACTGATATATTAGAAACCGACACCATTATTTCGTCTGAAGCCTCACATCCATTTTGATTCACAACTACCGAATAGGTCGTATCCTGAGTTGGTGTTACTGTGATATACTGTGTAGTTTCTCCCGTAGACCATAAGTAAGAATCTGCTATTCCGGCATTTAGTTCTACTGCTTCTTCTGCACACATATTTATATCAGCTCCTAAATTAACAGTTGCATCATTTACAAACACATTTACCTCATCGGTTGTTGTACAATCTGCACAATTAGAAACTGTAACAGAATATGTTGTATCTTCTGTTGGAGATACGGTGATACTAGATGTAGTTTCTCCTGTAGACCATAGGTACTCAACCCCGTTCGACTCAGTAGCAATACAATCTCCAAGATTGATATTAAAATCTCCAAAAGAAGTAGGATTTCCTTCTAAATTAAACCAACCGGAACCTCCATACACAGCAGGCGTGTATTCAAAAACGTTTGCTCCGTTTCCTAATTGGAATGCTTCACCTCTTCTAGAAATATCATAGCTTAACGATCCGTTTATTTGGGTTACAGAACCACTTAACTCAGTATAATACACCCAACCAGATGGATCTTCTGTTTGACAAGAACTAGCTTTTGGACTACCTACCGGCGGTACACTTGTAAAACCAGAATACGTGGCATCTACCATAAATGCTGTATTCGTAGAGTTGTATTCAAAAACTTCTCCTTTTAAGGTAGCGGTTCCATCCGCATACTCTTTCCAAACCAAATCAACATTTCTCATCCATAGTCTCGTACCTTTATCATTAATATACACCACAAACTGATGGTGTCTACCTCTACAATAATCAGTGTCCTTGATGCCGTACTCTACACAATCTTCGCACTCTCCTTCTCCTGTAACAGCCGCGCTTAGTGTAATTTCTTCACCTTCACAAATGAATTCATCCGCTCCTGCATCTACAGTAATCACTTCAACTTCTTCGATTGTAAAAGTTCCGAGGTCAACAGGACAGTCTTCATTACCCCATCGTACCCATAAATTATAATCTCCAACTTCTAAGTCATTAAAACTGAATGAACCTGAATCGTCAGGAACTTCTGTATAGGTAACGCCTCCATCAATAGAAAACTCAATATGTGTGCGTTCTTCTACATCTTCAAAAGTTAATTCAATATCTCCTGTAGGATCTGTACAATCTGCATTGGTAAGAATTACTTCGGCAACTGGAGCTACTCTTACATGCAGGTCTACACTATTAGAATACACATAGTCTCCACATTCTTCGCTTTTTGCACCTCTTCTATACCATAAAGAACCTGATTCTATACGAGGAGCAGTATAATTTATTTCGTTAGCCCCATCGATGTCTTCCCAAGATTGTCCTTGTTCTCTTTTTACCTGCCATTGGTATACTACTGTCAACCCGGTTTCGTCTTCGAGATCGTTTCCTGTAAACTCTTCAGGATCAAAAGCTTCACAATTTACTTGTGTTTCTTCTATTTCACCACCATCTTCTAGCTCTTTGGTATAGGTAACTTCTACGCTATCAGTTGCTTCACAATCATTACAATTTTTTACAGTTACGGAATAAGAACCTGCTTCATTAACGGTAATACTTTCTGTTGTTTCTCCTGTAGACCATAAATATGTTAAGTCATCTTCATCTGTTGCAATGCAGTCTCCAAAATTAATATTAAAATCTCCTACATTATATTTTTGATCTGTAGTATCAAACCATCCACAAGCACCAAATTTACCTGCTTCAGTTTCAGTTTGATTAGCTCCATTTCCCATTTGGAATGCTGGTCCTCTTCTTGATAAATTAACAGACCAAGAACCATCAGTACTTTTAACTGTGCCTATTAATCCTGTGTAATATGTCCATCCAGTACTGTCTTCATCATTACAAACATGCTCTTTTGGACTATCTGCAGGAGTGTTTACAGTTTTTCCTGTAAATAACGCATCTACTTCATACGTTTTTTGTTCTAAAGTATGATCATAAACCGTTCCCGAAAGTTTTGCTGTACCATCTGCAAATTCCTGCCATTGAAGGTCTACGTTAGAAAACCATCTTGGGTTATTTCCATCGGTTAACCACATTACATAACTTTCATTACGATTACAGTTGTCTGTGTTCAAAATGCTATAGCCAACACATTCATTACAAGTTTGATTTCCTTCTACCGAAGCTGTTAAAGTAACCTCTTCTCCTTCGCAAATTTCTACATCCTCTCCTGCATCGACAGTAATTGATTGGTCTTCAATAGTCACTACTCCAAGATCCACTGGACATTGGTCACTACCCCAACGCACCCATACATCATAGCTCCCCGAAGCTACATCTTCAAATGTGAAAATTGAAGAATCGTCTGGAACCGTTTTATAGGTGATTCCTCCATCCATTGAAAATTCTATATGAGATCTATTATTGGTGTCTCCAAAAGTAAAGGTGATTGCTCCGTCTTGCTTTCCACAATTAGCATTCTTTACACTAACATCTGCTTGCGGAAGTACTATTACATGAATGTCTACTACATTTGAGAAATAGTAATCGTGACAACCCTCTATTTTAACAGCTCTTCTATACCAAACGGATCCTGATTCTCTATAAGGTGGCTGATAATTTTGAGCATTTGCTCCAGCAATATTTTGCCATTGTCCTCCTCTATTTTCTTTAATCTGCCATTGGTATTTCACATTTCTATGATCTCCGCTTGTTACGGCAGTTCCCAAAAATTCTTGAGGTGTGAATCCACCACAATTTCTTTGTGTACTCTCGATTCTACCAGCATTAAGTTCGCAATTATTATAATTCAAAACCTTTACTTCGAACTTTTCCCAGGAGCGAGCCTTTTTCCTATCGCATATCATCGGTTTTTTTCCATTCTCTGAAGAAACATACTTTCCGTTATGTCCTTTTAAAGCAATTTTACCGTTTCCAAATTGTATCACTTTAAACTTTTGCCAAGTACCCAAATGATTTACATTACAGTGCATCGGTTTTTTTCCGTTTTCAGAAGATATGTATTTTCCATTATTACCTTTTAGAGCAATCTTTCCATTACCTGCATCTACTACTATAAATTTCTCCCAAGAACCTATTCTTGTTCTATTAGCTATTATTGGTTTTTTCCCATTCTCTGAAGATACATATCTACCATTGTTAGCTATCAATGCTATAGTTGACCCGATTGGAATGTTCGTGTAAGTCTCATCTACACTCTCAAAAGAGTTAATTTCGTTTCCTGCCTGTGTTGTAAACGACACAAAACATAATAAGGCTAGTAATATGCTAGTCATACTACTCCTCTTTGGTTTGTAATAATTGAAAGTAATTTTCATCATACGGTTGGTTTTGTTGTTAATGATTTATGTTAGTATACAAATAAAAGCGGCTCCAAACTTAAAAAAGAAAAGAGCAAAAAATAAATAATGAAAATCAGAAATAAATAGAAAAATTGACAATTAAACACTAATTATCAACACGTTAAAAATGATTTAACAATAAAAATTCACCCCTATTTCCCCATGCAAATATTGTGATTTATTGAACGTTAAAGAAGAAAAAAAAACGAAAAACGTTAAAAAACAGATTATCACTACAAAATGTTAAAATTTATAATTAAATGTTAAATTGTAGTAAAAAACTTACCTGTTTTAAGTGTCATACATTTTATCGAAAAATCAACATCAAACATCCTCATTAAGGTTGTTTCCCTTATTGTATCTTATCTATGTGTAAGAATTTTAAGTCTGTAAATCATATTTTCTCAAAATAATAAAAGTGGCTTAAAGTATTAAACCACTTTTATTTACACCCTATTAAAAAAACTTATTCTTTTACTAATTTAAAACTTTGTTTGAATGAATCCCCAGATAGTATCAAAAAATAGATTCCGGCTTCTTTTTGCATTAAGTTTAATTCAATACTTTCAATTTCCTTACCGATTGGTGCGTCTTCAATTATTTTTCCAGAAATATCTAATACTCGATATCCATAATACTTATGTGCAGAAGACAGCACAATTTTTGTTTGATCCGTTAGTGGGTTTGGATATATTAAAATTTCAGATTTGTCTTTATCTGGATTCGATACCCTGTTACCATTACAAGAACCTACAGCAAAGTCATGTTTTGCATTTGCTGTATTATTCTCACCTCCTGTTGGCAAACTATAGGTGTAATAAAAATACACCTGCTCTCCTTGAATGGCATTTATCTGAAAAGGAATATTAGGTGTCACACCATATCCAGGATACGTCCCAGTTGGAGAAGTGCTGTAATAAAGTATGCATACATTATCTCCCATTCCGTTTATTTCAGGTATAAAAGTAATTGTTGGATTATTAGTATCCGTAGACACTTGATACATGTACTGACCATTTGTAGCCGTTCCCGAGCAAGTTGTTCCTCCTCCTGTTGTATCTTCAGCAGCTTTGAATTCTACAAAATTAAGATTTAAACCATTCGCATCAAATACTACCCTCACCTCATGCGAACCTTCACTAATAGTAATATTGCTTATTGTTATAGTTTCATAATTCTGCCATCCGTTTGTATTAGGAACGGATATTATATCAGTAACAGAAATTCCATCTACTTCTAAATGAAATTTGCCATTACCGTTTGGTGACGCTACTCTAAAATCAATATCATAAGTATTAGAAGATGCCGTAGCATTAATATCATATGCTAACCATTCTCCAGAGCTAATCCATCCTATATTATAATTTTCGCCAGCGGTATCTCCTGTATTTTGAATATCCACATTATCTTCTCTGTATGCTCCCCCAATATTTCCTATACTCGTATCATGATATCCTACACCTTCGCCTCCTTCGTTATAATCTTCAGCTTCAATTAAACCTGGTATATTGCTACTATTAGTAGGAGGATTAATAATAATTCCATTTCCATCGGTAGTAATTAAAGTATTCGCAGGAACGGTAAATGAATCTATCTCATCTCCATCTCTATAGACTCTACAGATTTGCTCTGTATCTTTTGGGTTATAAACAACATACATTACCTTTCCGTTTTTCAGAAAAGCGCTACTCATTGGTAAACTCAATCGGTAGTTCGATTGTCTGAGTCCAAGATTTTGAGAATTATGTGCATAGTAATACGTTAATGCGCTCTCATTAGAGTTATGAGCTACATTGTATTCCTGAGAACCACCTGGGCTATTCCAAAATTGATCAAAATTACTAGTCACTCCTTCAGGATCAAAAAACAATTTGAATCCCCAGGAAACATTCATCCAATCACCACTTAGATTTCCTAAATCAGCCGTCATATTATTTATAATTGGATCTACTATTGCATTGGCCTCATTTGGTGTAAGGAAGTCATTCCAGAATCCATAGGCAGGTGAAATTGGCAACCATTGTATTCCATGAATATACGTGTCTTGTGCTCCAAAAAAAGTTCCATATACATATCTATTCATTTCTAAAATCCCAACAATAGGCTGGTCATATCCTATTTCTTCAAATACACCACTTTCATTATACCAATAATCCGCTATAGCTCTTCCCTCCATTACATAGCCATAAGCAGCTGCATCTCTCATAGCAGTATTTTCAGTTATTTCACCTGTCATATACATTCCAGCCCAAGATTGCATGGCCTCTGAAGTAGATTCTTGATTATTTCCTATTGCGTTTCCTAATCCATTGGCAAAAGAATGTCCCATCCATGGACTAAATGTTCTCATATATGGAAATTCTGTATCGTTTCTATCCCAGTTAGCGTATGTCTTAATAACTTTAGTTAGCATTGGCCAATAATCATCCATAGATCCTGGCTCAGCCATTTCCAACAAAGCTCCAGCATGAGCTAGATATCCATAATGAAAATGATGATCCGTAAAAAATCCAGAATAGTATTCTTCATTAAATCCAACTAGTGCTTTCCAAGCTGGATAGTACGCATAATAAAAAGAAGTTTCACCAGGTGTATACGTTAACCAATCATAGGTTTTTTCTTTTGCAAAACTCAATAAGTCAGCAAAGTCAGGATGGTTTATTTCTTTAGCTATAAGTGTATATTTAATTAATTGAACCAATGCTTTTCCGCCCCAATAGGTGCCGTTGGCAAAATTATCACGATTCAATCCTGCGCTATAATTATCCACCATCTCTACCAATTTTGCTTTCTCATACGGATTGGCGTCAGCACTAACAGTAATTGGTTCATTAAAGTGCGGTAAAAGATCAGCATTGAACTCATAATTAAAGGAAAAACTGGTTCCCGAAGCCAGTTTTACTGTTCCTCTCGGTGTTGCACGATATTCTCTTCCGTTAAGAAAAGAAAAGGTATTGGCATTTCCTCTATAATGATGAGGGATGAATCCTTGCAAAACATTGGCTTGATTTCCTATAATATTCGTCTTTTCTACTTGATATGTAACATTCACCAAACCATTTTCTGGCTGATAATCGTACAAAGCCTTTGTGTCGGTTGGTCTTGCAAAAGCATAGTCGTGTAAAAAGTTAAGATCTGATATCTCAGTCAATGCCGAAAACACAACGTATTTCCCATTGCTATTTGCTAGTTCTAGATCTCCATCTATTCCATTTTTTGGGGTAATATTGGTATTCTCTGTAAGATGAACACCATATAAATTACCATCATATTCTATGATAAATCGATCCACAGTAGCTGGAAAACTAAGCTCATTTCCATTTGCATCATAATAAGTCCTGACTCCTGTGTGAATAGATTGAATAATAGCATCAAATCCGTTTGGTTTTGTCCAGACAAAAGGCATTCCTTGTGCTAAAGTAACATCGATGGTTTGATTGCTATTATTGCTTGACTGTACTTCTAAATTTACGTGCCAGTCTGACCAATTTGTTGCGATAGTTTTATTTGCCGTAAAATTATCACCAGTCAATGTTACTAAATAATCCACGCTAATTCCCACACTTTCATCGCCACCCCAATCTTTTGCTGTTCTATGTCCAATCTGATAACCTTCGCTATTAGCGCGGGACAATAAAGGATACGTCCATAAGTTTCCTCCATTTCTGGAACCATCTGCATTTTCATTATATAAAACACTTGTCCACCAATCATTAGTCGGAACCGGTTTTCCTATCATATTAGGACCAATATCTAATGTAGGGTTTAAAGCTATGGTTTGGAACATAGGCTGTGTAGGATCATTGTTAATAAATTCGTGTGCTGGTGGGTATTCTGCATAAGATCCGCTACCTACAGGAATTACATTCTGTGACCAAGTATGAATACCTGGAATTAAAAATAGTAGTGCCACTACTATTATTTTTCTAAATCTTTTTGGTTTTTTCATGAGTAAGATATTTATGTTAGTTTGTGCTAATATTTCGCATATAAAGATTGTGGCGTAAAAGGTTTAAAAACCTAAACACCTTATTTTAAGAGCATTGATCAAACGTGCTACATCAGGATACTCTTATAAAAAATAATGCGACAAGTCTGGATAATCGCAGCTAGGTGCATAAGGAACAACTTCTTTCTCAAAGCTGTTCCTTATTATAAAAATGGTTACTTCTTAAGTATTTTATGAATTGAAGGCTCTATGTTTTGACTATAGGTTTTAATTATATAAAAACCTTTGGCTAAAGAACTAACATCCATATTTAGTTGAGTTTGGGTTTTATTCACAGATTTTGTTAATACCATTGTACCATTTATACTGTAAACATTAACCCGATATGCGTTATCTATACCAGACAATGTGATTGTATTAATCATCGGATTTGGAAAAACAATTATATCAGCTGGATTCTTTTCATTACCTATATCTGATCTATTTACACAAGAACCAACTACAAAATCATGTTTGGATGCTGCCGTATTATTTTCTCCTCCCGTTGGTAAACTGTATGTATAATAGAAATAAATCTGATCTCCTGAATTTGCATTTATTTCAAAAGGTACATTGGGATTTACGGTATATCCTGGATATGGCCCAGTGGTAGAAGTATCGTAATATAGTATACAAATATTATCTCCTATTCCATTAATTTCCGGAACAAAAGTTATGGTCGGATTTGTCGTATCTGATGAAATCTCGTAACTATACTGATTATTATCAGCTATACCAGAACAACTATTTCCATCTGTTGACCCTGTAGCGGCTATGAATTCAAAACTATTAAGATTTAAACCACTAGAATCAAATACCACTCGCAATTCATGTGAACCACTACTTACAGCTATATCCTTTACTTCTATAGTTTGATAATTTTGCCATCCATTTGTATTAGGTACAGATATCACTTCCGTAATGGCAACTCCATCCAGCTCTAAATGAAATTGACCATTGCCATTAGGTGAGGCTACACGGAAGTAAATATCATAACTATTTGTTGATGCAGTTGCATTAATATCATACGCTAACCACTCTCCTGTAGCGATCCACCCAACATTATAGCCTCCTGTTGTATTCTGAATATCTACATCATCTTGTCGATAGGCACCTCCTGTGTTTCCTGCGCTGGTATCATGATATCCAACTCCTTCTCCTCCTTCTTTATAATCCTCAGCTTGTAATATTCCAGGAATTACCGCAAAGGATCCTGAATTCTCATTTACGGTTATAGATGTAGAACCAGTAACCAGGCCACTGGTTGCTGTAATTATATAGTTTCCAATATCCGACCCAGTATATAAACCATTAGTGTCAATAGAACCGCCGGTTGCTGTCCAATTAAAATTAGCAGTAAAAGGTTCTCCATTTTGATCAAACCCTTGCGCACTGAATTGTGCTGTTTCTCCTTGATTAATTTCAGCGCTATTAGAAGAAACTACAATCGAAGACAACACTGGAGTTTGTGTAACATTTTCTTTACTCAAAGATCTTAGATTATCAATATAAAATGTATCTCCATTGTTACTATTAGGGTCAAATAGGAAAACAATATTATCGATTTGAGCATCACTTACTACTAAATCCGGGGTTCCTGTAAGTATAAATTCTAGGGTATGCCAGTTATTCTGTTCTTTTACGGTAGCTTGATATACGCTATGTCTTCCTGATGGAAAATTAGCTGGGGTAGCTATAGAACTGGATTCTAATTGCCAACTAATTACGGTTCCTACCGCAGCACTGGTGTATACATCCATTGCAAATCTTTTCTCATCAGCAACATAAGCACTGGCATCATTAATAAAGTTTGTATCAAAAAATAACACATCATATAACTCACCTGTATTCCTTGTATAGCTAGCCGCTTGTGAAGAATTATTAACAGGATTCGCTTCAGGATTAGAAACATTTGCAGCATACGATCCAGTAGTCAGAGAATCGAATGTTAGATTGTTACTGCCATTATAATCCTGAATCATTTCAGAAAAACTATATGTTGGAGGTAAAACTGTTACTCCATACTTAAAATTATCAAAGTAGTATGTGTCTGATGAATTAGAATTTGGATCAAAAAGTATTGAAATTTCATCAATTGCCAGATTAGATGTTCCTGCATCGGGAGAAGTAGCATGAGTAAACGCAATCGTATGCCAAGAATTTTGTTCTGAAACTACTCCTGCATATTGACTATTTCTTCCTAATGGAAATTCCCCAGCCGAGGAAACTTCATTTTCTAAACTTATATTTATTTCTGTACCAACAGCAGCAGAAGTATACACATCCATAAAGAAAATATAATCTCCGTCTTTAAATGGTCCGCTATCATCGATAGCCGATGTGGAAAAACTAACTACATCATATTGAGAAGAAGCATCTCTCACATATCGAGCTACATTAGTACTATTATTTACTCCATTAGAACCTGGATTAGCTACATTCGATGTATATGTTCCATTTTCAAAAATTGGATTTAATTGATTTACTCCATCATAGTTTGCTATAATAATTTCGTCTAATACAATTGCATCTTGCTCGATCATACTACGTATGTTATCAAAATAGATTGTATGGTCTGTATTACTATTGGCGTCGATCAATAATGCAAATTGGTTGGTCTCAAAAGCTCCAACTGTAACATCGGGTCTGTCCAATAACTCAAACTCCATTGTTTCCCATTGATTTTGTATGGTTGTTTTTGCAATATACCTACTATGCCTTCCAGCTGGCCAATCACCCAAAGATAAAGCACCGTTTTCTAGCTGTAATATAAATTCGGTTCCCACGGGCGCATCACTATATACTTCCATCCAGATAGTCCTTTTGCCTGATATAAATTCTAACGAATTACCTATATCTGCAGATTCCATGAACAATACATCATATTGAGAACCAGCGTCTCTCTGGTATCTACCTACCACAGAAGAATTGTTAGTAGCACTTGATCCCGGATTCGCAATAGATTGGGTAAAAATTCCAGAAGTAGTAGATCCGTACGTAAGATTTCTATTAGATTCGAAATCCTCATATATGAAGCCCAAAGTCCTCGGTGGGTTCACAGAAACACTTATTTTATAGTCATTTACACCACAACCTGCTACATTAACCGATACAGTTACATCACCCCCAGAAGTTCCCCAATTCACATTAATTGAATTTGTTCCTTGTCCTGAAACAATTGAAGCTCCTGCTGGTACTGACCAATTATAGGATGCTCCTGCTATTGGTGTAATTGAATATGTTTTGTTAGTTTCTCCTTCATACACTGCATTATCTCCACTAAGTTGCGTATTAAAGGTTCCACTGTACACCCTAACATAATCTACTTCCATTTGAGTAGGATAATCAGCTGGTGTAGGTTGAATATTACCTGTATAAGGAGTTCCTGGTCCTCCTACGGCAACATTAAGAATAATATACCAATCTCCTTCACTAAAAGGCCAAGGATCTACCGTATTCGCTGGTGTAACTGCATGATATAACTGATCATCCACATACCATCTAATCTCTGTTGGCTCCCATTCTACTGCATATTCATGAAATCCTTCAGAAAGATCTAATCCTGCATTGAACTCTCTACCATTATATTGCCAACCTCCGTTAGAATAATGAACAGTTCCTCCAATACTTTCGGGATTTTTGTGTTGCGCTTCCATAATATCTATTTCGCCTGTAAAAGGCCAATTTCCATTCTCAGGCAACATCCAGAATGCCGGCCAAATTCCTCCTGCAGAAGGTAGTTTTATACTCGCTTCATATCTTCCATATTTAGAATTAAACTTTCCAGAAGTAATTAACTTTGAAGAAGTAAATTGCTTACCACCTGCAGATTCATTTTTAGTAGTAATTATCAAGTTTCCGTTTTGAACAGTTGTGTTCTCTGGTTGATACCATTGTTCTTCGGCATTACCCCAACCACAAAGAGTGGGACATCCATCTCCATTATCAAAACTCCATTTACTAAGATCTACTGAGTTACCGGAAAATTCATCATTAAATATAAGTTCTGAACATTGAGAATGTCCTATTTCTACAAGAAATAGCAACGTGATACATGTTAAAGTGGTTTTAAAGAATATAATTGTTTTCATCATTAAAATGGTTTGTGTAAATAAGTTAGTTTTCAAAATTTTATATACGTAATCCTTTGTCATATGTATTTCACATATACAACATTACTATTTTTCATATCCAGATTGTTTCAACCAAACAATCCGAACACTAAATATGTTTTTCCCAAGTAGTCCTGATAACTAGAAATACAGTTATGTACTTTAATTATCTATTTCCGTATTTGATATTAAAAAAATATCATCATCTTAAATCTGATTCCAGTTGTATAGTGAATATATACGCTGCTGAAACCAAGGGTAGAGCTGAATTAAATATTCCTTGTTGTAGCGGTACTTATTTCCAGATTTTGATATAATCAATCTCAAACTGCTTTGGAAAGATAGTATTATCAACTTCTGGACCCCCAAAATTACCACCAATGGCAAGGTTTATAATTATATAAAATGGCTTATCAAAAGGCCACGTTTTATCATTTTTTTATTTCTGGAGAAAATGTATAAACCAGTTTAATTTAATATCCTCAAATTTAGTTATGAATATTAAGAAATCGTTAATAACTAACCACAACAAAAATCCTACAGTATAGCATAAAAATCAAAAAATTAATAAATTATTTGCATAAATCCTGATTAAAACGGCTGATATTAAGGATTTTACAACTCCTGAAAAAAAGTAAAGAATATAGTATTGTAATCATACTATAACGTTACAGTATAGGTAATGTAGAGGTGATTTAAGGTGATGTATGGTTTTAAATTTCGAGGATGTAGCTCACTAAACTGTCTGAATGTTCTAATTGCAACTTTTTTCTTAGACGATAACGTTTTATTTCTACGCTTTTAACTGAAATATTAACCAATGAAGCAATTTCTTTGGATGATAAATTTAGTCTTAAGTACGTACAAAATCGTAAGTCGTGAGGAGTTAAATTATCATGTTTCTCTTTTAGTTTCTTAATAAAGTCTTTATCTACACTATTGAAAGCTTCCTCAAAATGTTTCCAATCATCCTTATTGTTTAAGTTTCTATCAATGATTCGTTCTACATTCTTTACCCCACCTTTTTCGAATTCGGATTTTTGAAGTTCTTTTTTGATAGTATTTAAAATCTCATTCTTTTTGATAATATTCATGGTAGACGAAGCAAGTTCCCTATTTTTGCTCTCTATATCCTGAGTCAATTTTTCATTTGTAAGTTTCATTATTTCGCCTTCACTCTCCAGTTCTTTGAGTTCCAATTGTCTTTTGTTCTCTTCTACTAATTTTTCTTTTTGTTTATTATAATAGCGTTTATAAGCTCTATGAGTTATTAATAATAGAATTAATAATAAAGTAGAATAAATAATAATAGCTACTTCCGAAAAATACCAGGGCTTTTCGATAATAAAATTATACATTACAACATTCTTACTTAAAACATTACCTGTTTTTGCTCTAACTTTAAACGTATACTCTCCGAATGGCAAATTTTCAAATACTTTATTGGTTTTGGATGTCCAACCACTCCAGTCTTCATAAAAACCTTCTAACTTATACTGAAACTTTGAAATAAGGAATTTATCATATTCGGGAACTGTATATAGAAAAGAAATAGTATTTAAATTAGATTTGAATATTGGAGGAGAATCCGAAACCTTAACCGGTTTAAATTCTGTAGTTTTTTGTTTTGCTGAAACCTTTTCAAGAATAATAGTATGTTCTTTAGAATTTAATCTGGATACATCCAAAATCATATATCCATAGGTAGTTCCTAATAAATACCTCTCCTCTTCAAGGTGCATAATATTTTCGAAACCACTCATTTCTTTTCTTAGCAAGTAAGGGATAGGCACCTTCGTTACTTCTAAATTATCAGAAAATTGGCTTTGAGAAATATAGCCTAATTCTTCATCAGTAAAACTCCAGAGTCCTTCTGTATTATCTTTTATTAGTCTTCCAACATTTTTATCTTTGGCTTCAAAAACTTGATTTACAATATTATCTTGATCAAAAGCTTTGCTTTCCTTGTTAAAAAAAGACACCCCTTCTTGATGCGCATAAAAAAAATCGTTTTTGTATTTTGCTATGCTTGAGCGTTTACCTTTTATAGTTAGTGTGTCTTTGACCACTTCAACTACTTTAGAAAAATCATCATCTACCGTAATGCTAAAAAGCCCTTTGTATTCGTGATTGACCCACAATTTACCATCATATATTTCCAAATATCTAGCAGAGTAATCAAATCCATCAATTTTTTGTTTTAATCTCCATTTCCCATTTTTTTTTACCAGCACACTCAATCCTTCATAATTGCCTTGCAACAACAAGTCAGGATGATCCTCAATAGTGCGAAAAATCCAAGTTCCCTGAATCCAACTTATAAGTTTGGATGTATTATTTTCTATTAAAAAAGTACCATCATTATGTCCGCAAAACAATTTCTTGTCATAAGAAAAAAGATTCCAAACCTGTCCTTTAGTACCTTCAACAAAACTGAATGGCTCATTCTTATTAATGTTTTTATAAAACACTCCTTGATTTGTTCCAAGATATAAAAAACCTTCAAAAACTATTGAGGTATATACAGTACCGATAGTTCCCTTATCGTCATTAAAACTTTTAACTGGCGATTTTATGTTTATACAATTAATGCCTTTATCCAATGCTAACCAAATATTACCGTCTATATCTTCAAAGGAAGACAAAACCGTATTATTACTTAATCCTTTATTCTGATTAATTTGATATACAACTTCTGCTTTTTCTGAAAGATATAGTAGTCCTTTGGAAATGGTTCCTAAAACAAAGCTTCCGTCTTTAAGTGTAATACTACTATAAATGGTAGAATTGCTTAATAAGCCATCAGATGGTGTATTCCATTCACTAACTTCTCCATTCGAAAACTCAAAAAAACCTTTGGTACTAGTTAGTAATAGAATTCCGTTTTGAGACTTCGAAATATTTACTATTTTATCATTAACTACTTCAGCTTCATCTATAACTAATGTCGGGCTCCCTTTTTCAATTTTATAGATTCCGTTATTAATATCCTGATAATATATCTCCCCATAAACATTAAATATATTCGTAATGGCTATATTAGATTCTATAATAGAGATCTTCTCATTGCTAATATTATAAAGATAAATTCTATGAAGAGACTGAAATAATATCCAATTATCTTGGTTGACAATGTGCCAAAACTGTTCATCTTCGATAAGGGTTTCTGTTATATTTTCGCTTAGTGAAGTATATTCGAGATTACCAAACTCGTTTTTTTTCCAGTACCCAAAGTTCATATAGAATCCCGTATAAATGCGATCCTCCACAACTTTGACTGACCTAATCACAGTCTCGTTAGGGGTTGGATAGAGTTCCCAATTAGCTCCGTTGAACTCTAAAAGTCCTTTATTATTGGCTACATAAATGTATTTATTATCGGCTTGAGAAATGGACCAATTTTGTGTTGCTCCTCCATACTCATCCGGTAAATAGACTTCTATCGGCGGTAATTCCTGTGCGGTAACTATCGTCGTAAATAGAAAGAATAGAAATAAAAATATCTTTTTAATATATTTCAATTAATTAAAATAGATGTAGGTAGATATCACAATTAAACATATAATAGCACCTACTATCTTAGTATATTTCCAAGGTGTAATATCCACTTCTTTGGTATATTGCTGCTCGTATGCTTGTTCTCTTGGATACAGTTTACCTATAATTAACATGATAATGATGTTGAGCACAAAAAGAATGGCCATTACATGGAGGAAATGAGGTAGCTCTTTATTAATAAAAACAAACTCATCCAGTAATATGTAAACTACGTACAATAATACTCCGGAAATCATACCTACTTTTGCTGCAATTGCCGGAACACGTTTTGTAAGATATCCTACCACTATAATGGTCAAAATTGGGATGCTATAACATCCATTAATTTTTTGTAAATACGTAAAAATACTTTCGGCTTGGGCTAAAAGTGGTGCAACCAACATTGCCAAAACTGCCAAAATTACCCCAAAACCCTTACCTGCTTTTACCACTTGTTTTTCGCTTGCCTCTTTATTAAAATATTCTTTGTAAATATCAATTCCGAATAAGGTTACTGAACTATTTAAAGCACTATTAAATGAACTGAGAATTGCACCAAACAATACAGCTGCAAAAAAGCCCACTAAAGATAGTGGCAAAACTCTACTCACTAATTTAGGATATGCTTCATCTGCGGTAGTCAACTCTCCTTTAAAAATATGGAAAGCTATAATCCCAGGTAATACCACTATAATGGGTCCTAATATTTTAATGAATGATCCTAATAAAAGCCCTTTCTGTCCTTCCTTTAAATTTTTTGCTCCTAAAGCTCTTTGAATAATAGCTTGATTTGTTCCCCAATAAAATAATTGAACCAACATCATTCCGGTAAAAATGGTTGCAAAAGGAATAGAAGAATCGTTAGAACCAACAGCATTAAATTTTTCAGGGTTTGAAGTCATTAGAATGTTTATTCCTTCAGAAATACTTCCATCACCAATTTCTAGTAAACCAAAAACCGGAATCATAATACCACCTATCAATAACCCTATTGCATTAATTGTATCTGATACCGCTACCGCTTTTAATCCGCCAAAGATTGCATATATAGATCCTATAACACCGATCCCAAACACACATATCCAAATAGAAGTCCCTTTTGAAACACCTAACAATTCAGGAACATCGAACATAGTTGTTATTGCAAGAGAACCTGTATACAAAACAACAGGTAAAAATACCACAACATAGCCAGACAAAAACAATACAGATGTAAATGCTTTTGTAGTAGTATCATAGCGTCTTTCTAAGAATTGAGGTACTGTTGTGATTCCTCCTTTCAGATATCTTGGTAATAAAAAAATAGCCGTAACCACCATTGCAATGGCTGCTAATGTCTCCCATGCCATTACTAAAATCCCTTCTGAATATGCGGATCCATTTAACCCAACAATTTGTTCTGTAGATAAATTAGTTAGTAATAAAGAACCTGCAATTACCACAGCAGTTAAACTACGGCCACCTAGAAAATAACCATCAGAAGATGTTTCGTCAGTTTTTCTGGTAGCAATGTATGATATGATTGCAACTAAAAGTGTGAATCCTATAAAAGAAATAATACCCATATCTAAATTTTAATGATTTGTTAAGAATCATAAAAATATCAGATATTATTGAAGTAGTGTTAACAATAATGCTAAAAAATTAACACTGTATAGATTTTGTATAGTCACTTTATTAAATAATTGATTGATATACAATTGATTAAAAAAACTACTTCTTATAATGTATAGTATATCGCCAATATGAGAAAGCACCTAATATTGCCCACGCAAAGAAACTATAATACACTGCAGAAGGAGTGACCACCTGATCACCACTAGCATAAGAATGTAGCCCTTTTAGATAAAAATTTACTCCAAAATAGGTCATTAAAATAGACCCAACCGCTAACACCGACATTAGATTAAAGAACCACCTGCTTCTTAGTCCTGGTACTAATCGCATATGAATTACAAAAGCATACACCATTATACTAACAAGTGCCCAGGTTTCTTTTGGATCCCAACCCCAGTAACGTCCCCAACTTTCATTAGCCCACATTCCACCTAAAAAATTGCCAATAGTTAGCATAACCAATCCTATCGTCAATGCCATCTCATTAATAATGGTAATCTCTTTGATATTAAGATCCATTCGCTTTTTATTAGACTTGGTAGTTAGGGTCATCAACAATAATGAAAGTATTCCTAAAATAGCTCCAACAAAGAAAGGACCATAACTTGCCACAATAATCGATACGTGAATTAATACCCAGTAAGAATCCAATACGGGTTGCAAATTAGCAATAGCAGGATCTGTCCAGTTTTGATGTGCAAAAAACAAGATAATTGCAGCTACAAAAGCTGTGGCTGCAACGGTAAGGTTACTCTTTTTACCAAAAGCTAAACCTAATGCCATAGTCGCCCAAGCTACATATATCATAGATTCATACGCATCACTCCAGGGTGCGTGACCGGAAACATACCACCGGATAATTAATCCAGAAGTATGTACCATAAAAATTAATACAGTAATCCCCATAAAGATGTTTATCAACATCTTTATAAACTTGTTCTTGTAATAGAATATTCCAAAAATGATTATTAAAATAAATAGCACACTAGTAACACCATAATACCTATATAATGTTCTAAATATATCATATTTATTTAATGCGATTTCAGCTTTTATTTTATCGTCTGCAGGCATCACTTCGCTACCAAACTTTGTCTGAAACGATTTGATACTTTCTATATATTGATCAGGCTTGCTATAATCCCCTGTTTTTCTTGCTTCCTGTAATGATTGTATATAAATAGGTACGATCTGTCTGGTGTACACAGAATCCATACCTGTAAACTTATGCTCATTAAGCTGTGGACCAGAAACCCATTTATTACCTTCGTCTCCCGGAACCGGAAAAATTCTAAGTATTCCTCCACCTAACGCTTGATTTAAGAGATAAAATTTTTCGTGTGTTTTCAGAAAATCTTTCTCAAAACTACTTGGGGTGTTTGTGCTACTTGCTTTCTCTAAGTAAGGATCTAGCTTATAAGAGCCATCTTGTTCCACGAGATCTATTAAAGAAACTCTTCTTTCAGATTTAGAAACACCTAATATCCTGCGAATACTGTCGTTTTCTCTCTGTATTTCAATAATTGGAACACTATACCAAATAAAAGGATTTTCGACCATTGATACAAAAACCTGATCAGCTGTTAACCCTTCATAGGTATCTTTTTTACTCAATTTACGCAGTAATTCTGAAGAAAAAGTATTAACCGGTTTCATCCTTCCTCGTTCATCCTGAATCACTATACTACCAAATTTTGCCGCGTGGTCTTTACTAACCGCATTCGCTTTAATAATGGAATCCAGCTTTGCTTTGCTAGGTAGCGTTTGTAAATGATTTACGTGATCTGTCTTTTGCTGTGCAAAAGAAAAAGCGGAAACAAATAATGCTAATATTATCGTTAATTCTTTCTTCTTAGACTTTACTTTATTTAACATTTGCTCCAAATCCTTAAACCTAGATCCTTTTGTAAATAGAATCAACATTAATCCTAAATAAAGTAGTATATAACCTATATAAGTAACTTTGGTTCCCCAGTAATCGTGATTTACCGATAGTACAGTTCCTTTTTCATCGGGATCAAAAGATGCCTGAAAAAAACGATATCCTTTATGATCCAATACATGATTCATGTAGATATCATAAGGACGTGGGGTTGCATTTTCTTCCACAATATCGACTTTACTCATAAATGACTTATATACTTTTTCTGTTCCCGGTTGTTTTTCCGCAATAAAATCATTCAATTTTAAAGCAAACGGAAGTTCTAATCGCTTAGAACCGTAACTAAAATACATATCCAGACCTCCTAAAGAAATCTTTTGCATATCATTAGCATATCCCTTTCCTCCTAGTAATTTTACTTCTTTGGTTTCTCCATTAGTAGTTACATCAAAAATAAGCGCATCTTGCTGCCCTTTTTCTTTTACTTCAATAGGCACTATATCATACGTTCCTGTTATTACCGGTTCTGGAATTACAAATTGCATTCCAGCAGTTTGGTATAAAGATCGTAACATAAGTGGCTGTAAACTATCCTTTATCACCAGACCTTGTTTTTGATCGGCCATTCTCATATAAGAGCCATCAAAGGGTGATTCTATATAATACTCATCATTCTCATATGTGATATTGATAGCTCCTTTTGTAGGTATATTAAAAGCGACCAGAATATTATGAATATTGGATACTTCTCCTTCTTTTAAATAGTGATCGTGCCTATTTCCGTCTCCAGCCTCAACTATTTTTAGATAATTCTCTCCATCTTCAGTTTCTACCAACCCCATTTCTGCTCCGGTGATGTAGTTTTTATATTGAATGGTAACCGGTTGTTGGTTATAATCTGTTTCTATTCTGAAATTATTATCTGTAGCTTCTGTCAATTCCAATTCCTCTGAAATTGGTCTTCTGCGAGGTTCACCATTAATTTCTCCATCTAAGAAAACCGTTAAATAGGTGCGTTCTGAAAGAAATTCGGATGTGGTTTCTCCTTCTCGAATCGGCATCACTCCTTCATAACTAATATAGCGGGTTATAAAAGCACCTAAGAGTATCAAAATAAATGAAAGGTGTAACAATAGTGTCGCCCACTTTTCTCTTTTGTACAATCTATAGCGAACAATGTTTCCACAGAAATTGATCATAAAAAAAGCCATAATTGCTTCGAACCACCAGGTGTTATAAACCCAAATTCTAGCCGCAGTAGTGCCATAATCATCTTCCAAAATTGTACCAACTGCCATGGAGACTGCAAACACAATAAATAGAATTGCCATTAATCGGGTAGAAAATAAAATACTCGCCAACTTCTTTTGCATCGTAATTTTTTTAGCTCGGCAAATTTAGTGTTTTTAAGAGGATTATTGATCATTCTAAGAATCCTATTTATTGGTTTTAACAGAACTATAAAACTTGTCTAATTTTTAAAGTAACTTCCTTATTTTAGCCAAATGAATTCTATAGTTCTTCTTGGTGCCGGAAATGTTGCTCAGCATCTGTATGCTGCTTTTTTAAACCAAAAATCAGTAGAGGTAATTCAATGTTATAATCGAAAAGGCATCAAACTGCATAAAGACCAAAAAGCTGATACAATTACAACCGACATAACAAACCTGAAAGAAGCGGATGTATATATTCTGGCAATCAGTGATGATGCCGTAGAAAAAGTCTCTAGCGCGTTACCTTTTATGGATAGATTAGTTGTTCATACTTCAGGGAGTGTTCCAATGAAATCTATAGATAATAGGAATCATCCGGGAGTTTTTTATCCTTTACAAACATTTAGTGCTACTAAAAAAGTAGATTTTAATAAAATTCCTTTTTGCATAGAAGCAGAACGAGAGACAGATGCAGTTTTCTTAAAAAAACTAGCCTCCAGATTATCTCAAAAAGTATATGATATCTCTTCTGATCAAAGAAATATATTACACGTGGCAGCAGTATTCGTCAACAATTTTACCAACTATATGTTTACCATTGGAAATGAGATTTGTGAAGAAAATAAAGTCCCTTTCGAGATTTTACATCCACTAATACAGGAAACAGCAAAAAAAATACATGAGATAGAACCGGATAAAGCCCAGACGGGACCTGCTGTTCGTAATGATTTTCATACTATAGAAAGGCACTTAGGAATTCTAACAAACGATTTACAAAAACAACTATACGAAACACTTACCAAAGCAATACAATCTAAATATGGAAAAGAGCTATAAAGAATATTTACAACATATTACTACGTTTATCTTTGATGTAGATGGTGTTCTGACCGACGGAACGGTCATCATTAATACCGATGGGGAATTACTAAGAACAATGAATATTAAAGATGGTTATGCATTAAAAACGGCTGTACAACAAGGTTTCAATGTGTGTATTATATCAGGAGGAAAAAATGAAGGTGTCAGAAAAAGATTAGAAGGGTTAGAAATTAAAGATGTTTATTTGGGCGCACATCATAAAGTAGATCAGTTAAACGAATACATGGATAAGAATGGTATTAAAATAGAAAATGTTTTATATATGGGAGATGATATTCCGGATTTACCGGTGATGAAAATGGTAGGATTGCCCACTTGTCCGCAAGATGCCGTTGCAGAAATCAAAGAAGTATCAAAATATGTTTCCTTTAAAAAAGGTGGTAAAGGCTGTGTGAGAGATGTGATTGAACAAGTGCTTAAAGTGCAGGGCAAATGGATCGAAAATTATGATGCTAAAGCCTAGTGGAATAATTAAAGTCAAAACATTATTTACGAAATGAAATTAGTATTTGCCACCAATAATCTTAATAAGCTAAAAGAAGTACAGGCATTAATTCCTTCGCACATTCAATTACTAAGTTTAACAGAAATAGGTTGTACCGAGGATATACCCGAAACATCTCCTACTATAGAGGGAAATGCGATACAAAAAGCTGAATACATCAAAAAACACTATGGCTATGATTGTTTTGCTGATGATACCGGATTAGAAGTGGACACTCTTGATGGAGAACCTGGTGTGTATTCTGCTCGATATGCCGGTGAAGCAAAAGATGCTGATGCCAATATGAATAAACTTTTGGACAACCTAAAAGGAAAAGAAAATCGGAAAGCACAATTCAAAACGGTTATTGCGCTTATCATTAATGGCAATTTAGAAACATTTACAGGTATTTGTAAGGGAATGATTACCAGAGAAAAAAAAGGTGATCAAGGTTTTGGATATGATCCTATATTTTTACCTGAGGGATTTAAGGAGACTTTTGCTGAATTATCACTGAAAGAAAAAAATAATATTAGTCACAGAGCAAGGGCAGTAAAAAAACTAGTGAAATTTCTAAATAGCTAATCTGCCGTCGGAAACGCAAGCATCTCTCCCATTCCAACCGTAAATAACCAGTTACCATAAATTGCGTGTTCTATGGATACGAGAGTGGTAGATTTTGTTTTCTGATACGTAAATGCAAATAACAAACCTCCTAAAAAAGTAAGTAGCTGAACCAAAAAGCTTCTTAAAAACATATGAGCTAATGAAAAAAGAACAGCATTTATAAAAACAAATAACCATTTGTTTTGAACCAAACTTTGATATCTGTTGTAAAAAAAAGTTCTATAAATAATTTCTTGGGGCCAAACAGACAAAAATGTATACACAAATAAGATCATTACCCACAAGTATGGTTTTTTAATAACTATAGAAAATAATTTATCTGGTGCCATCCAAAAAACATATAGACTGGTTATAATAATCACAATCGCTAATTTTATAATAGTTTCTCTCCAAAATGGTTTCCAATGTGATCTATTTGGAAGTTTTAACTTTAAAAGCCCTGACCTTTTAAGGTGAACCAAAATGTAAACAAAACCAGCGACTGTTAATATCACTTTTAGTAGGATTGGATACGTAAACAAAAAGCTGACAGGAAGTAATACGAATAGTAATAACAGTTCTAATCCTCGAGTAAAAGTAGGTTGCATCGTTTTGGTTTTGCACTAATTTCAGGATAAAAAACGAAACAAATTATTTTTTAACAAATAAAAAAGCCTCTGGGCAAGAGGCTTTTAATTTAGGAAACCAAATTTGGGGAATATTCGATTTACAATTTTGGGGTAATTAATGCTGGTATCGGGGGATACCATAAAACTAATTCAACTTATATCAATCATTAACAACACTTCAAAAGTACATCAGTTGGAAAGAAAAGTGATGAAATAGCTAAATGAAAAATCAAAAAATATCGACAAAAAACATAATTAATCGACAAAATACATTTTCATATAATAAATTCGTATTTAAAAAGCATAGATAGTTTAATTCCCTTTCATTTTTTCAGTAAATCTTATATGCTATATTTCCGGAAATGATATTAGATAGTAGATATGTAGTACAAAAAAAAGCCTCTTGGGGTATGAGGCTTATTAGTAGGTAATTTGGGCAAAAAAAGTTTAGTTCTCTAAATTTTGGAGTATTCTAATTATTAGGGAGCGAAACATTAAAACTAATTCAATTAGTAACTCTTATTTTTCACACTTCAAAAGTACATAACAGACTGTATTTTAGCAGTAAAACGAGAATCAATAAATATTAAATAATCGATAAAAAGCATTTTTATCAGACAAAAAGCATAATTTGGTTATTTTTTTATAAAACTCGAATGAATCCATTGAATAAACAACTTTCATATTAGGGTATAAAAAAAGCCTCATTTCTGAGGCTTTGTAATTTGTCAAATTTAACCTTGGGGGAAATTAAATTTGTCGGGGTAAAACGTAAACAATCAATTCCAATTCTTCTCTTTCACTATATATTTAATTTCTTGATATCTCTCTTTCGATGGTCCAAAGATATTTCGGTTATATCTTTTTACAATAATTTCTGGTCAAATATACATTTAATTATCGATAAAAATCAATTTTATTCGATAAAAAGCAAAATATCTTTATACAAACTAAAACCTACTTATCATTTTTATAATTAAACGAGGATAATACGTTGCATAAATTTTATTAATATCGTAACATTACATCCTTAAAATTTCGAATACTATATATGGAAAGTCAAAACATCACTCCTACTGATCCCCAAAACGAAGAAATCATTGAAAATAGAGAGCTAAATATTTGGGAAGCACTAATTCCAATCGTAGCACTAGTGGGAATGTTGTTCTATAATGTATATTATGCCTTTGGAGATGATGCATTAAGTGGAAGCAATCAATTTATTTTACTCCTTGGTGCAGCTGTGGCGGCAATTGTTGGCTTCTTTAATAAGGTATCATACAAACAAATGATGGAAGAAGTTGCTCGAAACGTAAAATCTACAACTGGAGCGTTACTCATATTATTAATGGTTGGATCGTTAGCAGGTACTTGGCTCATTAGTGGTATTATACCTACAATGATTTACTATGGATTACAGATTCTTAATCCTACCATCTTTTTAGCAGCTTGTGTTATTATATGCGCTATCATTTCAATAGCAACGGGTAGCTCCTGGACTACCTCTGCTACAGTAGGTATTGCATTAATCGGAATTGGAGACACATTAGGTATTTCTTTAGGAATGACTGCAGGTGCTGTTATTTCTGGAGCATACTTTGGTGATAAAATGTCTCCTTTATCAGATACTACTAACCTTGCTCCTGCTATGGCGGGAGGAGATTTATTTTCGCATATAAAATATATGACATATACTACTGTCCCAACTATAGTTATTACTCTTATCGTATTTATAATCATTGGTTTTACATTAGACACATCAGGTATTCCAGAAATAAGTGAACAGTTAGCTGCTATAGAAGGTGCTTTTACTATTTCCCCTTGGCTATTTATCGTTCCTAGCATAGTAATTGGTCTTATCATCAAAAAAACACCTCCTCTAATCGCGTTATTAGCCGGTACATTACTTGGTGCTATTGCCGCAATCATTGCGCAACCAGATATTGTTATGAATATAGCAGGAAGCGAAACACTAGATTTTAATTCAGCTTATAAAGGTGTGATGAACGCTATGACGGTAGATACCGCTGTAGAAACTTCTAGTGAAGAATTGAATGATCTATTTACTGCTGGTGGAATGTCTGGCATGTTAGGTACCATTTGGTTAATTGTATGTGCTATGGTATTTGGTGGTGTTATGGATGCTATCGGTGCGCTAGCAAGAATTAGTAAAGCATTATTAAGCTTGTTCGATTCAGTTTTTGGCCTATTTGCCAGTACGGTAGCCAGTTGTCTTGCGTTAAATGTTACTGCTTCTGATCAATACCTAGCAATTGTAGTGCCAGGAAGAATGTATGCAAAAGCATTTAGAGATAAAGGCCTTGCTCCTGAAAACTTAAGTAGAACCCTGGAAGACTCAGGGACGGTAACTTCTGTACTAGTCCCCTGGAATACCTGTGGAGCTTATCAAAGTGGTGTATTAGGAGTTCCTGTTGTTGACTATTTCTTTTTTGCAATCTTTAATTGGTTAAGTCCTTTTACCACATTGCTATTTGCAGCTTTCAGAATAAAGATTAAACAATTAGGAGATAAATAAGAAAATTTTTTAACTAAAATAAATTATTAAATGTATCCATCTTAGTGGATACATTTTTTTATTCTTGATTATCAATTATTGGAATAGGCTGTTTATCATTATCAATAGCTACAAACTTAAACATTCCTGAAACAGCGATCTCACGGTCATAGCTATACATTTCTTCTTTGTAAATATCCACTTTAACTATACAACTGGTTCTTCCTACTTCATGAATTTTGGCTACCAATTCTATAATAGTACCTTCTGGAATAGGTATTGAAAAATCAATTTTACCCGTAGAGATTGTCACCACTTTTTTTCTGCTAAAACGAGTAGCACATATAAAAGAAACCTCATCCATTAATTGCAAAGCCGTTCCACCAAATAACGTCTCATAATGATTGGTGGTATTAGGAAAAACAGCTTTAAAGATTCTGGTCTCAGATTTTTGGATCAATTCTTCTATAGTATTCATATAAGGTGTTATAGTTTTTTCTTATTAATTTAATGTTTAAAGGTAAATGTTATACCTGTATCTTTGCTGTAAATTTTTTAAAAAACTAGGATGAAAATTATTGACAGCCTACAATGGCGATATGCCACAAAGAAATTTGATAACACTCGTATACTACCTCAAGAGAAAATAGACATACTTACAGAAGCATTTAATCTTACAGCAACTTCTTACGGGCTACAACCATTGAAATTAGTAGTTCTCCAAAATAAAGAAGTCCAAAAAGAACTCACAGAACATTCCTGGAACCAGCAGCAGGTAGCAGACGCATCACATGTTTTGGTTTTTTGTATTGAAAATACAGTTGGAGAAGAATATATCACCAAATATTTTGATAATGTAAAGGCTATTAGAAATACCGAAGAAAAAGTATTGAAACCTTTTAGAGAACAGCTGGTAGACTCTTTTAAAAATAAACCCGTAGAAGAAGTCTCTAACTGGGCTTCAAAACAAGCATATCTAGCTATGGGAAATTTATTAACAGTTTGTGCTATTGAAAAAATAGATGCGTGTCCGATGGAGGGTTTTATGCCTGCAAAATACGATGAAATTTTAGGTCTTAATAGACTTGGACTTACTTCTGTTTTGGTATTACCTGTTGGATATCGTGCTGATGATGATATGTTTGCTGATTTCAAAAAAGTAAGACGTTCTATCGAAGAAACAATAATTGTCTTATAACCAGAATCTTGGCAAGATATTTGGTGTTCTAAAAATAGTATATTTTTGTTATACCCAAAACATAATAAAATGAAAAAAGTAGTTCTGTTTTTATCTTTAATTATAGCTACGTCTATATTCGGTCAAGAGAATGACTTGCAATGGCTAACAGATTTTGAAACTGCAAAACAAGTTTCTAAAGACAATAAGAAACCTATTCTAATGTATTTTACCGGCAGTGATTGGTGTGCTCCCTGTATCATGCTAAAAGAAGATTTTTTTTCAACAGAAAAGTTTAAAAAGCAATCACAAAATGTAGTTTTATTGATGGTAGATATTCCGAGAAGAATGGATATCATTTCTGAGGAACAACTAAAAGCCAACAAAAAATTATTAGGAATATATAACAAACAAGGTGGTTTTCCTAACATCATCGCTTTGGACCATAATGGCAAAGTACTTGGCACTCAAGGTTCTTATAGCTCTTCTCTACGTGATCCAAGTAGATATTTCAGTTTCGTAACTATGATTATAGACGATTACTAATTAAAAAGATAAGTTTCACATTATATATTCAAAACTCTTTTCGGTATTTTTGCCTTAAAGAGTTTTTTAATTTAACACTGTACCTATGCCGGGATTCGAGCTATTTGGAGCTGAAGAAAAAAAAGAAGTTCAAGACGTATTAGATAATGGCGTTTTAATGCGTTATGGTTTTGATGGTAATCGAAATGGACATCATAAAGCCCTGGAGCTCGAAAGAGATTTAGCTACCAGAATGCAAACTAAATATGCGCAAGTAGTATCAAGTGGTACAGCTGCATTAACAGTGGCGTTAGCCTCTGCAGGTGTGGGATCAGGTGATGAAGTAATCATGCCAACTTTTACCTTTGTGGCCAGTTTCGAAGCTATATTATCCGTTGGGGCTACTCCTATCTTATGTGATATTGATGACACATTAACACTAGCCCCAGAAGCTGTAAAAGCAGCCATCACTTCTAGAACTAAAGCAGTGATGCCTGTGCATATGTGTGGCTCTATGGCAGATCTTAAAGCATTAAAAGCTACATGTGATGAGCATAACTTAATTCTATTAGAGGATGCTTGCCAGGCTATTGGTGGTTCATACGAAGGAAAGCCTTTGGGAAGTTACGGAGACTTAGGATGTTTTTCATTTGATTATGTAAAAACCGTAACCTGTGGAGAAGGTGGTGGATTAATTACGAATTCTAAAGAATATGCAGAAAATGCCCATAAGTATCAAGACCACGGACATGATCATATTGGCAATGACAGAGGAGCAGAAACACATCCGTTTTTAGGATACAATTACAGACTTTCTGAATTAAATGCAGCTGTAGGGATTGCACAATTAAGAAAGTTGGATCAAACATTAACACTACAGGAAAAAAATTATACAATACTTAGGAAGACTTTATCCTCTATTCCTGAAGTTAGTTTTAGAAGAGTTCCGGAAACCGGAGTTGAAAGCTATGCATTTTTAAATATCTTTTTACCAAATGAAGAAATAGCGAGAAAAGTACATAAAGCGCTTGGCGAACATGGCGTAGATGCTTGTTTTTATTGGTTTGATAATAATTGGCATTATTATAAAAAATGGGAACACTTATTAGAGCCTTCATCTTTAAACAAACTCTCGGCAGAACAACAAAGCGGGCTACAAAAGAATAATCGATCTTTTGATGCCAGTGATGCCTGGATGGGAAGAACGATTTCGTGCTTGATAAAAGTAGGCTGGTCTGAAAAAGAAGTAAAAGAAAGAGCCTCAAAAATGGTTGAAGCTCTTCAAAGTATTCTATAAATAAAAGTTTTTCTAATAATTCACATATTCCACGATTTCTAATCCGTATCCAATCATACCTACACGCTTTTGTTGTACTGTGTTGGATACTAATCGTAGTTTATGAATATTCAGATCATGTAATATCTGTGCTCCTATTCCAAAATCTTTGGTATCCATTGCTATCTTTGGAGCCTTTACGATATCTTCACCATTTTGAGCCTCGTTTAATGCTTTCAATCTATTCAATAAATTAAAAGATTGACTTTCCTGATTAATAAAAACAATAGCACCTTTACCTTCTTTACTAATGCGGGTAAACATAGCATCTAATCGTTCATCTGCATTATTAGTCAACGTTCCTAAAATATCATTATTAAATAAAGTAGAATTAATACGGGTTAATACAGGTTCATTATCAGTCCAACTTCCTTTGGTTAATGCTATATGAATTTGATTATTGGTAGTTTGCTTGTAAGCCCTTAATCTATATGTTCCGAACCGAGTAACGATATCAAAATCTTCTTTCTTTTCGATAAGAGAATCGTGCTGCATACGATATGCTACCAAATCCTCTATAGAAACCAATTTAAGATCGTTTTTCTTAGCTACTTCTATCAACTGTGGAAGGCGAGCCATTGTACCATCCTCATTCATGATTTCTACAATTACACCCGCAGGTTTTAACCCTGCTAATCTTGCAAAATCGATAGCAGCCTCTGTATGACCAGTACGCCTTAACACACCACCTTCTTTTGCTTTTAACGGAAAGATATGACCTGGTCTCGCTAGCTCGTGTGGTTTAGTTTCGGGATCAATCAAAGACAAAACAGTTTTAGCACGGTCACTTGCAGAAATACCAGTAGTGACTCCATTACCTTTTAGATCCACAGAAATGGTAAACGCAGTTTCCATTGGATCTGTGTTGTTATCGACCATCATATTTAATTTCAGGTCTTCACAGCGTTGTTCTGTGATTGGGGTACAAATCAATCCGCGCCCGTGGGTTGCCATAAAATTAATCATTTCCGGAGTTACCTTTTCGGCAGCTGCCAGAAAATCTCCTTCATTCTCCCTATCTTCATCATCTACCACGATAATCACTTTTCCCTGGCGAATATCCTCAATAGCTTCTTGTATAGTGTTTAATTTGATTTTGTTTTTAGTCTCCTTAACCTCTGACATAGTGATGCAATTCTTATTTTGAAAGCAAAGGTAATTTATATAATGCTGAAATGGAAAAGTATCCAGAATTATCTGATTTTATTCAAATCTTTATTCAATCTGCTCTTATAAAAGAAATACACCAATGGATACAATGGAATACCCGCAATAAAAAACAATAACAAGGAAGGCTTATCTATAATTCCTTTGAAGTGTTTGTAAAAACTCTTTAGATTGAAATATGATTTTAGATAGAACATTATGTAGGAAACAACTCCTACACCACTAAAAAGTAATAACATCACTTTACTATCTCCCGAACCTTTTGATATCAGAGCAATAACCACATTGACTAAAATCAACATTACAAATAAAGCAATAACCACTGCTGAATTATCTTGAAAATGCCTTTTATCTTTTTCAGCCTTTATTATAGTATTTTCGTCAACGACAATATCAACCTTCTCATTTGTAACGGTTGTATTTTGGTCTTTAAACTTATTTACTTTATTTGACCTTTTTTCAAAAAAGTCTCGTATCGGTTGTACCAGGATATCAAAACTTACGAATCCTCGATCTCGTGTTGCTCTATACGTCAAAAAGATACTTAATGGGAATATAATAAAGGTAGATAACCAAGATCCTACAAATGCAGGGATTCCTCCTTCTTCTGCTCCATTCTTAGCAAAAATTCCGATAAAATGATACGTAAGAAATAACACCACTCCGATCACAATCGGTAATCCTAAACCCCCTTTACGAATAATTGCACCCAGTGGAGCACCCACAAAAAACAATAATACGCAGGCAATACCCAAGGCGTACTTATCGTGTAAGGACATTTCATATTTATTAAGTGCTCTTTTTTTAACTTCAAGATTCCTTTTGGCACTTTGTATTCTTCTTATTACTCCATCGACATTAGAAAACGCCAAATTGTATATCTGTGATTTTTGTTTTACGCTAAAACGATCATTAATTAGGTCTAAGGTATCACTAGTTGCTTTTTTGAGTGTGTCAATTTTTAGATTTCGATTTAATTCTTTGAATCCATTTCTTCTATTTACATCATCCTCTGCAGATTTCATCTCTTCATTAACCTGAATTGATAAGGTATCAATCTCATTTCTGAGCCCATTTACATTTAACATATTGAATCCTTTGCTGTACTGCTGGGCATCCATATCCACATTGTCTAACGAAGACAAATCGATATTAAGGACATATTGCTGAAAATAAGTTTTAGCAAAAGGTAATTTTTTCCTTTGTTTAGGAGATTTTTGTTGAACCTCTGTGTAATAATTTCCATCGTTGAGTACCAGTGTGATCAGATCAGAATCTATACTACCTTTTAATTCTCCATCAGTAGCTTTTATCACAGTAAAATTGCCGGCCCTTGCCTCTTTTTTATGAATAATTACATCCTTAATAAATTGGTCATTATCCCCATATTTTTCAGAGACTCGTATGTTGATATCTCCCAGATCATTAAACTGATTGGGCGTAATAACCATAGCGGGTTTGACCTTTACTATATTTTTCCTGAGGTTGACAAACTTACGTTCTGAGTTAGGAATGACGGTATTAGAAAATAAAAACGCACCAATCCCTAAAAAAAAGATAAATACAGACAATGTTCTCATGGCTCGTTGCAGCGATATCCCAGAAGATTTCATCGCCGCAAACTCATAATTTTCCGCAAAATTACCAAAGATCATAATCGATGTAAGTAAAATGGTAAGTGGCAATACCATAGGTATTAACCTAGGTGTAGCATATGTCAAAAACTTTATAATAACTGAAAAGTCCAGGTCTTTACCTGCTAATTCTGATATAAACAGCCAGATAGTCTGCAATAACAGAATAAACATGATGATAACGAAGAGTGGAAAAAACGTTTTAAAAAAAGTCGTTAGAATATATCTGTCAAGTATTTTCACTTATTTGCTACTAAAATAAATCCCGAAATCTTCGGGATATGTATGGATTATAAATTAATGCTTAAATATATTACTAATCTAAACGATTGATGTAATAATTACTATACTTTGATTCATCAAAAACAAACAAAGTCTTAGAAAGTGGTTGATTTGTTTTAAAACTATTCACCGTAATGGTAATGTTAGTACCATTATTCTGCATTAGAATCAATTTATAAATATGCTTTGTTTGCTTGTCAATTCCTAATAAAATCTCTTTTAAATCACTGTTAGAGTCAATAGGAATTAATTTTACGAATTGAATTTTTCTTCCTTGTACATCCTGTACAATATCCAATTTAGACGTATATCCTTCTTCATAAAAAGTAAGCATTTTGGATGGAGTAACACTAGCTTCATCTTCAGCGCTTTGAGAAGAAATATTAATCTCCTCATCTTCTGGTATAATGATGTGTAATTTTTTTCCGTCATACATTTGCTCAGTACCCATCAGGTTCAATAAATATTTATCACCCAATAAGGTAACATCTCCTCTAGTTTCCTGAGAAACATTTTCTGCCGGATTATTAAGGGCGTATTTAAATCCAATTACAATATTATCATAACTTCTCACCTTTGTAGACACTTCATCCAAGAGTTGTTTTGCATCTTGTGCCTGAGCGGTAGTAATAAATAATGTAACTACTAAAAATAATATTCTCTTTATCATCTATATATTTCTAAATATTAAAACTTCTTTTCTACGCTTGGTTTATTCAGCGTCTAATAATTGTTTTAAGGCTACCAAATCGGTCACTAAAACTTGTCTCGCCTTACTTCCTTCAAAAGGACCTACAATACCGGCTGCTTCTAATTGATCGATCAATCTTCCAGCTCTATTGTAGCCCAATTTAAGCTTTCTTTGTAATAAAGACGCTGAACCTTGTTGCGCTGTGACAATAACTTCTGCTGCTTCATTAAAAAGTTTATCTCTATCTTTCACATCTATATCAAGACTTGTGCCACTTTCTTCTCCGGAATACTCCGGTAACATATGAGCATCCGGATATGCTTTTTGACTTCCGATATAATCAGTAATTCTCTCTACCTCTGGTGTATCCACAAAAGCACATTGAATCCTTACCAGATCATTACCTTGTGTATATAACATATCTCCTCTACCTATCAACTGATCCGCTCCACCGGTATCCAAAATAGTACGAGAATCAATTTTAGAAGTTACTCTAAAAGCAATTCTGGCTGGGAAATTGGCTTTGATCATACCGGTGATAACATTAACCGAAGGTCGCTGAGTAGCTATAATTAAATGAATCCCGATAGCCCGTGCCAACTGAGCTAATCTCGCAATGGGCGTTTCTACTTCTTTACCTGCAGTCATAATTAGATCCGCAAACTCATCTACTACAAGTACTATATAAGGTAAAAACTTATGGCCATTTTCCGGATTGAGCTTACGTGCACGAAATTTTGTATTATACTCCTTGATATTACGGACCATTGCATTTTTCAATAGGTCATATCGAGCATCCATTTCTATACAAAGAGAATTAAGTGTATTAATTACTTTATTATTATCCGTAATAATAGCCTCATCAGTATCAGGTAATTTAGCCAGATAATGTCTTTCTATTTTATTAAATAATGTTAATTCTACTTTCTTGGGATCTACCAAGACAAACTTAACTTCGGCCGGATGTTTTTTATACAATAAAGAAGTTAATATTGCATTTAACCCCACAGATTTACCTTGTCCGGTTGCTCCCGCCATCAGTAAGTGAGGCATCTTTGCTAAATCAACTACAAAAGTTTCGTTAGATATCGTTTTCCCCAGCGATAGAGGCAATTCCATTTCTGCTCCTTGAAACTTAGATGAAGCGATTGCTGATCGCATAGAAACAATCGTTGATTTCTTATTTGGCACTTCGATACCAATGGTACCTTTACCAGGAATAGGTGCTATTATCCTGATTCCTAATGCTGCCAGAGAAAGTGCGATATCATCTTCGAGGTTCTTAATTTTTGAAATACGAATTCCTGCTTCGGGAACTATTTCATACAAAGTAACTGTAGGTCCTACAGTTGCCTTAATCTGGGCAATCTCAATCTTATAATTTTTGAGTGTTTCTACAATCCGATTCTTATTCTCTTCAAGTTCTCCTTGATCAATCGTAATTCCACCATTTTGAATCGAATAATCTTTTAATAAATCAATCGTTGGGAATTTATAATTACCCAGCTCTAATTTTGGGTCAAACTCACCAAAATCTTTCACCAACTTGGCGCTTAAGTTTTCTACTTCTTCTTCTTCCACTACGGTCTCCACCTCCATTGCAATATCCTCTGGATTATCCTCGGATTTTATAATTAATTTTTCGGGAATCTCACCAGATTGATTTTCAGGATTCCCATAAAATTCATTTACAGTGGTCTTTGTTGATTTCGTAAATTTATCATTATCAACAAGCGGAGTTTTTTCTTCAACTTTTTCTGTAACAGTATTAATTGAAAGATCCTTAGAATCTCCAGGAGATAAAATTTCTTTCTCTACAACCTCTTCTTCCTTTTCTTTTCTAATACTCTTTGTACCATTTATTTTTTTTGCCGATTGATAGTCCTTGGTGATTTCTGTTTGTGTCTTTTTTAATGAAGCGGAAATTTTTTCAGGAGTATAACGCAAACGAACGACTATGTATACAATCGCAAAGAACGCAAGTACCAATACAGTTCCTATAAAACCAATATAGTCCTGCATAAAATCATTCACTTCATACCCAATAACTCCTGCGAATAAACCGCTTTCTTTTTGGATAAATCCAAAAATTACCGAAATCCATAACATCACCAAGGTTCCCCAAAACCAGAATCCCGCAAGTTTCTTCCTATTTAAGTCAAAGAACAGATAAACCCCAGTTAAGGAAATCAAAACCGGAAGAATTAGAGCAGATATACCAAAACCTCTAAAAATGAAAAAATCACTAACCTTTGCTCCGGATATACTAAGCCAGTTCTTTGCTGAAGTAGTCCTATTTGGAAACTCAGATATTTCACTTTGATCTATTTTCCAATTAAAGAAAAAAGAAACAAATGCGAAGAATAATGCAATCCCTAAAAAAAATAAAAAACTACCCAAAACAACCTTTTGTTGTCTTGATAAAGTAAATCTTTCTTTTAAAGGAGTCTTTGGTTTTTTAACAGTTTTCCTTTTTGTTGCTGCCTTTTTTTTTGCCATTTTTTGGGTGTGTTATCGCAAAAATACGAATATCTATTATGGAACGTAGAAATGCCAAAAAAATTTTCTAGAATAAATAGGGAACGTAAATAAGACAACCAATCACAACGGCTGTTATTGCAGCAATAAAAACCGCTCCTGCTGCAATGTCTTTAATAAAACCAATTTTATCATGAAAATCTGGATGAATAAAATCTGCAATTGCTTCTATTGTGGTATTTAACCCTTCTATGCTCATTACAAGACCGATTGCAAAAGTCTGTAGGATCCACTCTGTTGTTGTAATATTCAAATAGAAACCTAAGGCTGTCATAATGATTGCTATGACAGCCTGAACTTGTATACTTGGTTCTGTTTTAAGCAACAATAATGCTCCTTTAAATGCATATCCACAACCTCGTAATCTTCCAATAATAAACTTTGAGATTTTACTCATACAATTAAACCAACGTCTTTATAGCATCAGCATAGTTAGGTTCTTGTGCAATTTCAGGTACTTGTTCCGTATGAATGATAGCTCCTTCTTCATCAACTACAACAACTGCTCGAGAGTGGAGCCCTTTCATCGGGCCATCTATAATATCCAAACCATAATCTTTTCCGAACTTTCCATCTCTAAAATCTGAATGATTCACTACGTTTTCTAAACCTTCTGCTCCACAAAATCTGGCTTGAGCAAATGGTAAATCTCTGGATATACAAAGTACTTTTGTGTTTTGTAAATCGCTAGCTTCTTTATTGAATTGTCTAACGGATGCGGCACAAACTCCCGTATCTATTGAAGGAAAAATATTAAGAACAACTCTAGAACCTTTATAATCTGATAGTTTTGAGACCGATAAATCAGTATTTACTAATTCGAAATCCGGTGCTTTCTCTCCTACTTTTGGTAGTTCTCCGCTTGTGTGTATTGAGTTTCCGCCTAGTGTTATTGTAGCCATAATAGTAAGTTTTAATAAGTGATGGAAATACCTATTTATTTCCTACCTCAATTTTACACATATCAAAAGAAATAAAAAAATTTTTAGGGATTTTCTAATCTCAAATGTTTTAATTGAAACGTACTTCAACAAATAATGAGAAAATTACAACTATTAACCAAAGTATTTCTTTTGGGGTTATGCATAAATGTATACGCCCAAAAAACACCGGATCAGATCGCACGAGAATGGATAAAAAGTAATCAAGTTAACTTGAAAGTTACATCTGAAGAAAACTTTATTTTAAGAGCCTCCAGAAGCAGTTTATCAGGTCATACTATGCGATATCAGCAGACCATCAATGGAATCCCAGTATACGATACAGAGATTACCATTCACGTATCTAAAAAAAATAAAGTAACCAACGTAGCTAATAACTACGACACAAAAGTATCCAAAATTAATACGACTCCTTCAGTTTTTAAAACCTCGGCTTTGGATATGGCAAAAGCTCATATCAATGCACAAGGAAGTTTTTCTAGAGAAGAATCAAAATTATACGTATATAATAAATTAGGAGATACTCGGCTGGTTTATGTAAATAAAATTAGCGCCACCTTGCCTGTTGGATATTGGGAAGTGATTATAGATGCCCAAACTGGCGAAGTATTAAAAGCAGAAGATATTTCGATTAAAAGAAACCCTGATCTAAAACCAAAAATTGATCACCAAAAGGCAGAAAATTCCATTCTTAATCAAAAATCAAAAAGCAATCCCTCTAAAAAAAATACAGTGGCTTCTTTTTTAGTTGATGGGACAGGTATGATATTCGATCCTGATCCATTATCAGCAAGCGGTCAAACTTATGGGGGTTCTTATGCTGATAATAACGATGCAACAAATGCTCAATTGGATGCTGCCAGATCTTCTGTAACGTTAAAAGATCTTGATTTTACGGGTGGCATCTATACTCTAAAAGGCCCGTATGCTGAAATTAGAGATATTGAAGCCCCAACCAAAGGTATTTTCACTCAGAATTCTCCCGATTTTAATTTCAACAGAAACGATGATGCTTTTGAGGCTGTTAATTGCTACTATCACCTTGATAAGAGTCTTAGATATATCAATGAAACTTTGGGTATATCGCTAGTTTCTACATTTAATGGAGGTGTTGTAGAGTTTGATCCAAGCGCATGGAACGGTGCTGATCAGTCATCTTATGGTGGAGGTCAATTGAATTTTGGAGAAGGCGGTGTAGATGATGGTGAAGATGCAGATGTTATTCTTCACGAATTAGGTCACGGACTGCATGATTGGGTCACTAATGGTTCTTTATCTCAAGTAGAAGCCCTAAGCGAAGGATGTGGCGATTATTGGGCTCAATCTTATAAACGAAGTTTAGGACAGTGGCAACCATCAGATGCATCGTATCATTTCGTTTTTGGATGGGATGGTCACAACACCTTCTGGGGAGGAAGAACAACAGATTACAATGCCCAATATCCAGATGACCTCATAACAGGATTCGCCCACGCTAACGGGCAAATCTGGTCTACAAGTCTGATGAGAATTTTTGATATCATAGGACGCGAAAAAACAGACAAAGCCTTTTTAGAAGGACTCGGAATGACAAATAGTTCTACTAATCAGGAAAATGCAGCGATTGCAGTAAGACAGGCAGCTATAGACATGGGTTATAGCTGTGCTGATATCGATGTATTTACTACCGAATTCACAGCAACGGGTTATAATTTACCTGCCATTCCGTTAACTATGAATTGTCCAGAAGATCAGACTACCGGAACTGATGCTGGTTCTTCCACTTTTACGGTTCCCGATTACACAGGAATGGGAAATGCGATCAATGAAGGATGTACCGCTACTGTTACACAGAGTCCATCACCAGGTACTACTTTGAGCGAAGGTGTTCATACAATTACCTTAACAGCAACTTCTGGAACCACTGCTAACTGTACCTTCCAACTTACGGTAGATGCTGTTTTAAGTGTAGATGATTTTGTGATTGCTTCCGGAGCATTATTATACCCCATTCCGGCCTCTAACAGTATAACTTTAGAAGGGAAATTTATTAAACAAGAAACACTTCAAATTTATAACTTGGTAGGGCAAAAAATGATCACTACCAATATCTTAGAAAATAGCACCAAAATTGATATTTCGAAATTGTCAAGAGGTGTTTACTTTGCCAAATTTAAAGATCAGAAAGGAGTTATTAAATTCATTAAGAACTAAAAGTTCTCTAAAACATATAAAAAAAAGTGCTGCCTTTCTTTTAGATAGAAAGGCAGCACTTTTTTTAAACATATAGTTATACGCAATTAGGTATCTATAGACCCCATTACGCGTTGCATAAAACTATTTAAAGCTTCTTTTCTTGGAGTACCGCTTTTAGTCATTTTGTGGACTTCAATAGCTCCGTACATATTAGAGATCAACTCCCCTATTACATCCAGCTCTTCATCTTTTAACGAAGAAACTTCGGTTAGCGCTTCTAGGGTTTCAATAGTCTCTACAAGAAAGTCCTCATCATTTTCTTCAATGAAAGATGTAAGATGTTTAATTATTGGTAACTTCATTTACTAATTCTTTTAAAACATCAAATTTATTTGTCTGAACCTGATTTACAAAAGCTCCATTTTTAAAAGTCGCAAAAGTAGGAAGATTATCAACCGTTGCCATTTTTCTTGACTCAGGATTTTTTTCAGCATCTACCATCATAAAAACTACATCATTATTTTCTGATGCTAACTTCTTAAATTTAGGTTTCATAATTCTACAATTACCACACCAGGTAGCAGAATATTGAACTATAACAATAGTATTATTATTTACAATTTCAGAAAGGTTATCCGTACTTAACTCTTGAACCATTACTTATAAATTAGATAGTGAAAAATAAACTTCTCCTGACAAAACTGCCATGAGAAGTTTATCCTATAGATGAATATACATCTTAGTGAGAAGCTAAATAAGAAGCTACTCCGTCTCTGTTAGCAGACATTGCATCTTTTCCTTCTTCCCAGTTAGCAGGACATACTTCTCCATTTTTCTGAACGTGTGCATACGCATCAATTAATCTTAAAAACTCTGCAACGTTTCTTCCTACTGGCATATGGTTAACACCTTCGTGAAAAACTGTTCCTTCTTCGTCAATTAAATATGTAGCTCTATACGTTACATTATCACCTTCTACAGTTACTATTCCTGTTTCTTCGTTATATGTTTCGTTTGTAATATCCAAAATACCTAATGTATTAGAAAGATTACGATTTGAATCAGCTAATATGGGATATGTAACTCCTTCAATACCTCCATTATCCTTCGACGTATTTAACCACGCAAAATGAACTTCTGGAGTATCACAAGAAGCACCAATTACGATCGTATTTCTTTTTTCAAATTCTGCCAGAGCCTCTTGAAATGCATGCAATTCTGTTGGACACACAAAGGTAAAATCCTTTGGGTACCAAAAAAGTAAAACTTTTTTGTTATTATTTTTAGCTTCCTCTAGTACGTTAAGCTTAAAAGTATCTCCCATATCATTCATTGCGTCAACGTCAAGATTTGGAAATTTTTTACCTACAAATGCCATTTTTTGTTTTTTTAACTGTGATTAATATTTTTTTTCGAAGTCGCAAATATACACCTCATAATCGAACCATTATATAGTGATAATTTTAATTTTCTATTTCTCTATAGTTTTTCCTAATAGATCATAATTCCTTCATTACTCTTTGGGAAATCCTACAAAAAAAGAAAAAACCTTACATAAATTACGGATTAATTGTCCTTTTTACACGATGATTTGCACTTTGTAAGCGGTATTTTTGTATTTTCGCTTATAACCAATGACTAAAAATTTAATAAGTTGAGTAACTCTCTTAATCAAATAGTTATATTGTTTGTTGTATTTATTTCACTAAATGCAATGGCTCAAACTCCCTTGGATGGAAGTAGTATTCAATCACATATTGAGCAAGCCGAAATTTTACTGGAGGAATATAAGTATGAGCAGGCTTTAGAAAAGGCTCAAATAGCTTATAAAACTGCAAAATATAACGATGACGAAAAAAATCTGGCTAAGATTCACGATATTATCGCTAGAGTTCATGAACTAAATGGTCAGGAAAGCGAGGCTATTACGAACTATACGATAGCAAAAACCTATGCTTCAAGTTCTAAAACTATTTATCTAAAGGCCAAACTTTATAACAATCTCGGAAACCTATTTATTCGAAACGAATCTACGAAATACAAAGGAATTAATCATTATAAGAAAGGTTACGAAATTGCAAAAGAAATAAAGGATACTTTAAATATGGTCAAGCCTTTATTAAATCTTGCCGATTATTATATTAACAATAATGATTACGAAACAAGTGATGAATACTTGACCAAAGTAAGAGCCTTTATTGGTAAGGATATGAATATCGCAAGTCCTCAAAAAACCAAGTTAAGTAATTTACTTGGTAGGTATTTTTTGCAGGTAAGAAGATATGAAAGAGCGGATGAACATGTTCAAAATGCCATATCTTTTGCTAAAAATGAAATTGAAAACCCCGAAAACAACAAAAGCCTGATTTCTACTTATCATAAAGAATTAGCTACCTCCTATCTTACCAAATATAAAATTTATAAAGCTCAAAAAGAGTTTGAATCAGCCACACCATACCTAGAAAAGCATTACGAAAATCTTTTGAAATCAGAAGATCTGACAAAAGAAATTGCCCTACAGAGAGCAATTATAGAGTTTAAAGTTGATCAAATGAAAGATCAAGTTGAACAAGCCAATAAGAAAGATGACGAAAACTACTCTAAAGAAATCAAATGGCAGATTAGTATTATTCTTGGTGTTGTTTTGATATTAATCTCTTTAGCATTCTTAATTAGTTCGTACAAGAATAATTTACAGAAGAAAAAATTGAATAATGATCTAATTGGAAAAAACAAAGAATTGATCAACGCCAAAGAAACAGCTGAACAGGTTTCTACGCTAAAATCACAATTTATATCTACCGTAAGTCATGAATTAAGAACTCCGCTGTATGGGGTGATAGGTCTTACTTCTCTCTTAATGGAAAACCCAGAAGCAAAAAAGAAAAATGAATATTTAGAATCTTTAAAATTCTCAGGAGATTACTTACTTGCATTAATCAACGACGTACTTCAGCTAAGTAAAATTGAGACAAATGAAGTTAAACTCGAGAAAGTTTCGTTTGATCTGAGATCTTTGGTAGAAGGAATAGTTAATTCCTTGCATTCTAAACAAAAAAACAACAATAACACTGTACATATTGAAATAGATTCAACCATAAAAACTACATTACTTGGAGACTCTGTACGATTGTCCCAAATATTAATTAATCTCATTGGTAATGCGCTGAAGTTTACAAATAATGGAAATATTTGGATAAAAGTAAAGTGTCTTGACTATCAGGATGATAACTACCACTTACGCTTTATAGTTAAAGATGATGGTATCGGAATTCCTAAAAGTAAGCAAGAAACGATTTTCGATAATTTCGCTCAAGTTAAAAACCAAAACCAAGAATATGAAGGCACAGGACTTGGTTTAGCCATTGTAAAGAAATTAATTCATCTTCATAAAAGTGAGATTTTCATTAATAGTGAAGAAGGTGTTGGTTCAGAATTCACTTTCGATCTGAGTTATGAAAAAGCTATAAAAGAACAGGATATTTCTTCTCAAACGGGTGAATCAATTAGTATTGGTACTACCAATTTTAATATCCTTATTGTTGACGATAATAAAATTAATCAAATTGTAACTCAGAATATCCTAAAGAAAAAAGGGTACACCTGTAATTTGGCTAGTAATGGGATGGACGCCATAGATATGGTAAAAAATGAAGATTTCGATTTAATCCTAATGGACATTAACATGCCAGAAATGAATGGCCTTGATGCAACCACGGTAATTCGAACATTCAACACTCATATCCCAATTATAGCACTTACTGCTGTAGAAGAGGGTGAAATAAGAGATCAGGCATTATCAGTAGGTATGAATGATGTGATTATCAAACCCTACGATACGCAACAATTCTTCCAGACAATTATGAAGAATATTTCTAAAGTGAAATACATAAATTAAAATCTCGACAATTCTAATCAAACAATTTATTCTGTTAAAGGATATCCTATTTATTCGTGAATATATTATTTTAGAGCACAAATTCTAGCTTAATACACGAACATGAACTCAAAAAATACTGGTTTTAATACAATTTGCACCCATGTTGGGGAAATTGAAGACAAGCAATTTAAAGGAGCTATATCTCCCATATACCTATCAACTTCATATGCATTCGAAGATGTAGATATCAAGCGATATCCTCGTTATTTCAACACTCCAAATCAAGAAGCATTATGTAAAAAAATCGCGCGACTCGAAAAAGGCGAAGCATCGCTTATTTTTGGCAGTGGAATGGCAGCAATTAGTACCGCTCTTCTAGCTTTTCTAAGAAAAGGTGATCATATTGTTTTACAAAGGACACTTTATGGAGGTACCGCTAACTTGGTCAACGAAGAATTCAGCAAGTATGGTATAGAATATTCGTTTGTAGATTCTCAGGATGCTCGTGGATTTGAAGATAAAATCAAAGAAAACACCAAAGTAATCTACATTGAAACTCCTTCTAACCCTTTATTAACAATTACCGATATAAGCGCCATTTCGGCATTAGCAAAAAAGAAAGGAATCATCACAATGATTGATAACACATTTGCTTCTCCTGTAAATCAAAATCCAATCGAGTTAGGTATTGATATTGTGATACATTCTGCTACAAAATATTTAGGAGGACACAGTGATATATTAGCCGGAGCTGTTGTTTCTTCAGAAAAAAATATGGACCAAATATTTCATTTAGCGAAAAACCTAGGAGGTAGCTTAAGTGATTTTACGGTTTGGATGTTAGAACGAAGCATAAAGACTTTAGGCCTACGCGTAAAACAACAAAATAAAAATGCCAAGAAAATGGCAAAATGGTTACAAAAACATACGGATATCAAAGCAGTTTATTATCCAGGCTTGAAATCACACCCTGATTATGAATTAGCAAAAAAACAAATGAAAGGATTTGGAGGTATGCTGTCTTTTGAATTAAAAGAAGGTCTGGATGCAAGTAAATTTCAAAAAGAACTAAAACTAATAAAAAGTTCTATGAGTCTTGCTGGAGTAGAAAGCACTATACTGTCTCCCACTCTTACCTCTCACGCCTTACTAACTGAAGAAGAAAGAAAACACCAAGGAATTAGTGATGGATTGCTAAGATTTAGTGTCGGAATTGAAGAGAGTGAAGATTTAATGGAGGATATAGAACAAGCATTACAAAAAATTAAAATATTAGAACTTGAACACTAATATGAAATTAGACATTTTAGCTGTTGGGGCACATCCCGATGATGTAGAATTGAGTTGTTCCGGCACCTTGGCAAAAGAAACAGATAGAGGTAAAAAAGTAGGAATACTGGACCTTACTCGCGGAGAACTAGGAACTAGAGGAACTCCGGAAATAAGAGATCAAGAAGCAAAAGATGCTGCTAACATTCTGGGGGTATCGGTGAGAGAGAATTTAGGTTTTAGAGATGGTTTTTTCGTAAACGACGAAGCACATCAACTAGAAATCATTAAAATTATCAGAAAATACAGACCAGAAATTGTTCTATGTAATGCTATAACAGACCGTCATATCGATCACGGTAAAGGAAGTAAATTAACAAGTGATGCATGCTTTTTATCCGGCCTCCGCAAAATAGAAACTTCTATTAATGGCAATTCTCAAGATGCGTGGAGACCCAAACAAGTATATCATTATATTCAATGGGAAATTCTGAAACCAGATTTTGTAGTGGATATCAGTGGGTATATGGACAAAAAGATGGAAAGCGTACTAGCTTACAAGTCACAATTCTATGATAGCAATAGTGAAGCTCCGGAGACACCTATATCAAGTAAAAATTTTAAGGATAGTGTGCAATATCGGGCTGCGGATTTGGGAAGGATCATCGGTGTTGAGTATGCAGAAGGATATATAGCAGAACGTTATCCGGCAGTCGATTCTATTTTTGACTTAATTTAATTTGATTTTTTCTTTTGTAAAATAAAGAAATACCGTATTTTTGCAGCCGAAATTAAATGGTGGTTGTAGCTCAGTTGGTTAGAGCGCCTGATTGTGGTTCAGGAGGTCGTCGGTTCGAGACCGATCTTCCACCCTTTACAAAAAAAAGACTCTGTGAATGCAGAGTCTTTTTCGTTTTTGGGTATTTTTTAAAATTATTTTACTCCTTTCCGATACCATCCACAACTAATCTTTTTTCTCTATTTGCTACTTCCCAAGCGGTATAAAAAACTAATTTGGCTCTTTTGGTCATAAGATCATACTCAATCTTGTCCGGAGTATCCGTTGGTTGGTGATAATCCTCGTGAACTCCATTAAAATAAAATATAATGGGGATATTGTGTTTTGCAAAATTATAGTGATCACTCCTATAATAAAATCGATTAGGATCATCTTTTGCATTATAGGTGTAATCTAAATTTAACTGGGTGTATTTCGTATTCATTTCCTCGCTTAGCGTATGTAATTCGGTGCTTAACCTATCGCTTCCTATTAAATACACATAATCTTTCATATCTTCTGATTGGTGAGCTTCATCGATACGACCAATCATATCTATATTTAGGTTTGTAACCGTATTTTCTAATGAGAAAATAGGATTCTCTGTGTAATATTTAGAACCATACAATCCTTTCTCTTCTCCTGTGACGTGCAAAAAGAGTACTGATCTTTTGGGCCCTTGACCATCTTTGGCTGCCTTTGCAAAAGCCTCTGCAATTTCCAAAAGACTAACCGTTCCTGATCCATCATCATCGGCACCATTATAAATATTACCTTTACTATCCACACCTACGTGATCATAATGAGCAGATAATACAATAATTTCATCCGGTTTTTCACTGCCTTTTATGTAAGCTAATACATTTTCTGAAGATTTAATACCTCCTCTAAAATAACTTTCGGGTATTTCCTGAAAATAATTATCTCCTCCCATTGGAGATGGAATATTCATTCTTTTATATTGTTCCTTTAAATACTCTGCAGCTTTTTTCTGACCAGCTTCTCCGGTATCTCTACCCTCAAAATCATCTCCTGCAAACGTATACAAGTAATCCTTAAGCTCTTTAGAAGTTATTGTTTCTGCGTAAGAAGCAACATCCAATTTATCCTCTTTTGCATTAGAAGTGCCTGAACTACCGGTATTTGATGAATTTTGCGAACTACCACAAGAGTATAGAATAGATAAACCAATTACAAATAAAATATTTTTCATTGAATTCCTTTTTTATAACACATGCAATATACAGATTTAGCGGGAGATGATTTTGCGAATGTTTTCTTAAAAAATTACTCAAATTAATTATAAAAAATCTTCTTAGAATTAAAAAAGGTTATTATATTTGCACCCGCATTCAGGAAATACCTGATGAGACTAGACACTGGAGAAATGGCAGAGTGGTCGAATGCACTGGTCTTGAAAACCAGCGAGGGTCACACCTCCGGGGGTTCGAATCCCTCTTTCTCCGCAAAAAACGCTTCATCTTACGATGAGGCGTTTTTTTTTATTTCAATTTTTAAAAATAGTTTTAACTTTAAACTCTTGATAATTAAAATAACCTAGAATAACATCTTTTCTTTGTTTTAGAAAAACAAAGAAAACATAATCCTTATCATAAACTTCTTTTACTGTTATCTCAGGAATTCTTGAAAGGAATAAAACTGGTATCTTCGGGTTGAATTGAATTCAATTATATTCATTTATCCTAATTTAGCTATCGAACCAAAAGACCACTATCTATAAAGCATTAAAGATTAGCACATATATCCATTCGAAAATTAAACTTCTCTAAAGGTCCTGGTCTGGTTATTTCAGTAGGTTCTACCAATAAAAATGCATAATTAGAAGAATTTTATAGTTATTTTTTCCCTGAACATATAGGGAATTATCCAAAAAAAGTACTTTTTTAATTAAAATCATCGTTTTTATTGGTTTTTTCACCTAGGTATTAACGTGTGGTTTTGCCGTAAAATAGAGTTTTTTTTGGTTTTGTTTTTGAAGACAAAAAACTGTGTTAGCAACTGAAAAATAAGTGTTTTTTGGGGTTACTAACAGCTTTGTTTATATCTTTTTTTAAAGACTCAAAATACTGATAATCAATGATTTAAATAGTTTTTAGTAAATCTTGATTTTTATAGGTTAATTCCCTATTTGTTGAAAACTTTGTTTAAAACGTTTTTTTTTAAAATGTGAAAGGACTGAACAGAATTGGTAATTTTACTTCAGAAGATATTAAGGTACTATCCAGTCCCATTAGCTGTAAAAAGAGTCTCATTAGCTCTGTTAGTATCGAGTGTAGAAGACTCAATTGATATTACATATAATTATTTTTTCATCATTAGAAAAAATATAGACCAATAAAATTAAGTGTGCGGTTTCTCATTAGAATACGGCTTAATAACTTAAAGGTCGGAAAAGGGGTTAGCGGCAACTAACTCCTTTTTTCATTATGATCAAATATAAAAATAATTAATTAGAACCGTTCTAAATAGATTAAAATTCGCAAAAAAGGAGAAAATTAAAAATTGTTCATAAGCTTGGTACCTTTGGCTAATAAAGAAAAGTTACTGACATTGTTGTTAATAAAATTCACTTAGTAAGTTATCAACAATACTATTTTTTTACCAAATTTTATTCATCCATTCCTATGCAGATCTCTGAGAAGTTTTTTATATCAATTTAATGTTTTAGGGGCTTTTATAACTTCTATTTTCGGATCAAGACCAATTGTTGTGTTTATGCAAATATTCTGGTTAATCTAAAGAGGAAGAATTCTACATTTTTATCTATAACCACGACTCCCTACAACTGTTCCCACATTTTATCAGCATTAAGCCTAAAAGTTCCCAAATGATCAAAACTACACTCTGATGGTGCGATGATAGATAGAAACGGTTCTTCTTTTCTATTTCGGTAAAGGTGATATGTTTCGCCTACTATAGGCTCAAAAGTAAATTTAGCATTGTAAACCAAATTATTATACTCAAATTGCTCCATCAAAGCATCGTATTGCGCTCGTAGCTCTTCATACTTAGCTTTTACCTGTTTATTTACTTTGTGGACATTTGTGTTTTTCCAGGCTACGGTATCTGGTATTGTTATCACAGGAGCACCTACATCTGTAGCATAAGGTTTTAATGCTGCATCATAACGATTTTCCTCTTCATTATAAACTACCTGGTCTGGTTTTTTATCACTCATCATTTATCTTTTTGAAATTTTATTATGGGTTATCTGTTTTTGTCTGGAACATTTAAATCTTCCTTCTTCAAAAATACGTTTTTTAAGATGTTTTGTTTTTCGGCCTTGTACTCTTTTTCGCCACATTCTAAAACTAGATGGCTTCATTTCTTTGCGCATCAGATTGATTACTTCCTGTTCTTTAAGTCCAAATTGCATTAAAATAGCATCAAAAGGCGTACGATCTTCCCAGGCCATTTCGATTATTCTATCTATATCTCTTATTGTTAATTCCTTTTGCATTTAAGTTTAGATTTTTCTATTAGGTAATGTATGTTTTTTTAAAATTCGATAGCCTTCCTTTTTCACCAGAGTATCTTCTTTCATTGCCCATAAAGTATCGCTTGCCTTTTTTCGAGTCGTGTTCATATCGACTATAGGAAATGGATAATCTTTTCCAATTTCGAAGTTATTAAATTGTTGTTCTAAAGGTGGCATTTTGTGCGGTTCATGGATATAAGCATCAGGAACATTTCTCAATTCCGGAACCCATTTTTTTATAAAGACTCCATCGGGATCATGCTCTATACTATTCTTTACAGGATTATATATTCTAAGTGTATTAATTCCGGTTTCTCCTGCCTGCATCTGTAATTGCGGAAAATGAATTCCCGGTTCAAAATCCAAAAACATACTGGACAAATGTGCACTAGCATCCTGCCAGGGTTGCCAAAGATTATGCGTAAAAAAAGAAACCACTAAAGCTCTCATCCTAAAATTGATGTATCCCGTTTCTTTTAAACATCGCATACAAGCATCTACTAGTGGGTATCCTGTTTTACCTTCTTTCCAGGCTGTTTGGTATGCTTCAGAAATTTGCTTCTTTAGTTTTCGATATCCCTTATTAATACTTTCAAACTCCATAATATCTTCCATCTCGAACTTCTGAATAAAATGTACTTGCCATTGCAATCGGGAAGTGAATGCATCAATTTGTTTTTTATTTTCAGATGATTCTCTTTGTTTTATAGCATATTGCCAAACTTGTCGAATCGAAAGATTTCCCCATGAAATATATGGAGACAGACGACTACAACCTTTACGTGCAAGTTCTGGTTTAGATATATGAAAACTATAATTCTTATAACGTCCGTTAAAAAAAGATAATAAATATTCATATCCTTTTGTCGTTCCCCCTTGCTGAAAATTCATGTTCGTAGTAGTATCTAAATCAACAACATTGAAAATCTTCTCAAGTTCTAGTATCTTTTCAATTGGAACAAAACTATCAGCCTTAGGACTAAATTTAAATTGAGGTTGGTTCATATAATGCTCGCAATCTTCTCTCCAATTCTCTCTATTCTTTAGTCCTCTATGAATACCATTATTAGCATTCTCCACCCACTGAATCAAATTATTTTTACAAAAACGAGAGAAAGATTTATCTCGCTCATAGGTAATTCTAATTCCTGTTTCCTGATGAGAGAATACTTGATCAATTTTCCAAAATTGTTGTAAAGTTCCAATTGTATGGATAACCTCTGAAGAAACACATAACACTTTGGTTTTATAAGGTGTTAACTGAGCATTAATATCATTTAGTGATTGCTTTATAAAATTCCAGTGGCGCTCGCTATAGTGTTTATCTTCCCTCAATGAATTTTCAAAAACATATAACAACAAAGTTGGCGTATCTGCTGCTATCGCATTATACACCGCTTCATTATCCTGTAATCTAAGATCTCTCTTAAACCAGACTATGTTGATATGTTCTTTATTAATATTCATTGGGATTTTCGATAATATGATTAGCTCTTACTTTTAACTCATGTAATTTTTCTTTGTCCATTTTATGCAATAGGTTGAGCATCATGGACATCCGTTGATTATCTTTAAAATATTCTTGCTTTTCATCTAAAAAGTTCCAATAAAGAGAATTGAAAGGACAAGCGTCTTTTTCGTGTTTCTTTGAAACTTTATAATGACAACCTTTACAATAATTACTCATTTTATTAATGTAGCTCCCGCTAGACACATAGGGTTTTGTTGCCACCAATCCACCATCTGCAAACTGACTCATACCACGAGTATTTGTAATCTCCACCCATTCAATAGCATCTATATAAACGCCCAAATACCATTGATCAACCTCATCAGGATCTGTCATTGTTAATAACGCATAGTTACCTGTGATCATCAAACGCTGTATATGATGTGCATAAGCATCATCCAGACTTTGATTAATTGCAGACTTCATACAATTCATTTTAGTCTCAGCTGTCCAATAAAAATCCGGGAGTTTATTATTGTTATCCAACTTGTTTAGCTCTTTATACTTTGGCATTTTTGCCCAATACATACCGCGCATATATTCTCTCCATCCCAAAATCTGACGTACAAATCCTTCTACTTGTGATATATCTATTTCATCTTTTTGTTTTCTCCAATGATCAATAACTTTAGTTATTACTTCCATTGGGTGAAGCATTTTGGTATTCATTGCAAAAGATAGTCTACTATGAAATAAATATTTCTCATCTGGGTGCATCGCATCTTGATAGTCTCCAAAATGCACTAATAAATGTTCGCAGAAATATTCTAAAATAGATAAGCATTCTTCTCTCGATGTTGGCCAGTTAAATTTCTTTTCTTTTATATTACCAATGGTTTTGACCCCTTCTTTATGAATTAATTCAACCAATTCTGTTACATTGTTATTTAAATCTTTCTTTCCTGGAACCATTGGACTTCCTTTCCATTTCTTTCTATTGCTTTGGTCAAAATTCCATTTACCACCTTCGGGATCTTTTTTGGTTATCATCATGATGTCGTATTTCTTTCGCATGTCACGATAGAAATATTCCATTGTATATTGCTTCTTACCTTCGAAAAAATTAGCAAGATCCGTTCTGGATGTCAGGAAATGTTCTGTATCAAATGCTTCTGTTTCTATTGATAATTGATGGCTGAAATCTTTCAACTGCACATCCAATCGATATTCATCCGGAAGTTGATATTCGAACTTTGTAATCTTCTTTTCTTCAATTAATCTTTCTAGATTAGCCACTAAATCTTGCTGATTATCCTTATGATCCAAGGTATAATAAATCACATTACACCCCTCTTTTTCCAACCAAGAAGCGAAATTTCGCATACTCTGAAAAAACCCTATTACTTTCTGAATATGATGTACAGTGTAATCGGTTTCCTGACGCATTTCTGCCATAAAATAGCAAACGTTGTCTTGTTCATCACCATACCAGGAATGCTCATAATTTAATTGATCACCAAGAAGTAAACGTAGTATCATAAACTAAAATAATGTTGGTTGTAGCCAAAGATTTTGAAACTTTTGATTCGGATCATATCTTTCTGCTTGTAGTTTTATATTAAATTTTCGATCTCTGGGATCATTGCCAACTCCCGAAACATATTGCCAGTTTCCATAATTACTATGCACATCGTAATCGATCAGTAACGATTCAAAATACGCTGCTCCTATCCTCCAATCCAGCTCTAGTTCTTTTGAGAAATAAGAGGCCACATTTTGTCGACCACGATTACTCATCCAACCGGTGTTTTTAAGCTCTATCATATTTGCATTCACAAAAGGTTCTTTAGTTTCCCCATGAATCCATTGATGAATCTTTTGACTGTCTTGTGACCAAGAATAGTCTTTGTGAAGTATTCCCCCTATCTTAAAAAGGTCATTACCATGTTTTATGGAAATGTATTTAAAAAAATCTCTCCAAATTAATTCAAAAACTAACCAGTACGTGCTTTGATTTTTTTCTACTTCTTTTTCATACGAGCGTAATTTGTGGTATATCGTTCGAGGAGAAATACATCCATTAGCCAACCAGGCTGAAAACTTAGAACTATAATCTTTTCCTACTAAGCCATTCCTAGTTTTTTTATAATATGATAGTCTTTTAGTATTCCAAAAATAGTCCTCTACCCTTTTCAACCCCATGTTCTCTCCTCCTTTAAAAGGAAATGCGGTTCTAGAATCTGTTTCAAAATCCTGAAAACCAAGATCTGACAATGAAGGGATTTGCGTAGCGTGGTTAATGATATTTTCAGAGGACATTGGATCAATTCGAACTTCTGGTCTTACCGTTGTTAATTTTTCACATTGCTTTCTAAATGCTGTAAATACTTGTGGTATTTCGTGAAAATTAAAGGATATGTCTTCTGGATGAAAAAGAAATTGATCATATGACTCAATCCATTCTATATTTAGATCATATGTTTCTTTTTTGATCTTTGCTAATATTTCTGTTTCTTCTGTGGTCCACTCTTCTTGAAGGTAAATATTATTTATATGGTAGTCATCAATGAGTTTGGGTATAACTTTTTCAGGTTTATCATTATAAACCAAAAGTGTGATATTAAGATCATTCAAATTTTCTTTAAGCTCAGCAATACTTTCAATAAGGAACTTAGCTCTGAATTTCCCTGTTTTTTCAAACCCAAATCGATTCTTTTCGAATAACCTTGGATCAAAAAAGAAAGCCGCAATTACTTTATCATTTTCAGACGTTGCTTTGTACAAAGAATTATTATCAGTAATTCTCACATCATTCCTAAACCATATAAGTCCTGTCTTAGTCATACTTCTGAACAATTTAATGTCACTATTTTACTGTATTAATCCTTTGTTTATTGTTTCTGCATTTATTACTACAATACTTTACTTCATCCCACACCTTTTCCCACTTTTTCCTCCAGGTAAATGGTCTTTTACATACTACACATATTTTTGAAGGAAGGTTGGATTTTTTCATTTTAAAAACGTTTAACTAATTTACAAAATACTTAAACAAAAATACCTTAATGAGAGAGTTTTAACAAGATATAAACGTTATTAGAAGAGAAAAGAATACAATAGACGACCATCTATACCATAATATATAAACTCCAGAAAAAAATCAGTGTCCACAAAAGCGTTCGTAACCAATTAAGACTTGTTAATCTGTTCATTAGTTTCTTATCAATATCACCATGAGAGATGCTAGTATGTAGTGGAACAAACTGCAAAAAAGTAGACATCCATACACCAATTATAAATAACAAGTCTATTAAACTATAAAAGTCAAAAATCGCATAAGCTTGAATTACACTTAGTGCAAGCTGGCCAATCATTAATGGCATAACGACTATACCTATTCGCGTGGTATAAGCACTATGCCATCTCATCAAATCTTGTTTTTGAAAATGCTTAAAACTTGGATATATAATGAGCTGTACTATCCATATTAAAATCAATAATCCAAAATCAAAAAGCAACCTAATTATTGTAAAATCCATGTTACTTAAAAATCTGGCACATCTGCTGCTCTAGCGTAAGGATATTCTGCTATTTTTTCTAAAGCATAATAGGTGTTCAATCCAGAAATACCGACTGTATCTGTAATACTTAAGTCTAAATCCAGATGTTCTCCTATAATTTTTTCTGGCACTATCAAATGTTTTATTTCTCCAATCATTAAAATAGTACCATTAAGATTAATATCGATGGCTTCTTTAAATTGCAAGCCTATTTTAAGGTGGCTTTCTTTTACAAAAGGAGCACTAAACCCTGAAATATATTCTTCTCTCAATCCACATCTTTTAAACTCGGAATCATTTCTATCCAACTTAGCCGAGGTATAATGTGCTTTTTTAGTAAACGACCGATGTATATGATTAATGGTATATTGACCATTTTGCATAATATTTTCATAAGTATGTCTTGGGACTTCTCCAATGGGTCTCATAATAAAACCCATAAGCGCCGGATCACTTCCTAAGTGGACCACAGAACTAAAAATTGCAACATTGGTCTTCCCATCATCTGCAATCGTTCCAATAAGGTTTGCCGGTTTAATACCCGATACAGCATTTATAATTTTCAATCGCTTTACGCGATCCATCTTCTCAATCTCTTCCTTTTTATAATGCATATTGTATTAGAAATATTTCGTCCTTCCTTAATGAATTAATTATTAATATAATTCTGTAATTCAGCAATCTTATCAGGTGTATTAAAAACGCCTCCATAGTATGAAGTTACCGTCGCCGAAGTATCATCCTTAATTCCTCTAGAAGAAACACATAAATGTTTTGCATCTATAATTACGGCAACATCCTCAGTATTTAAAATCTCTTTAAGCTCTGTGGCGATCTGATTTGTTAGTCTTTCTTGTACTTGTGGACGTTTCGCATAATACTGTACGATCCTATTAAGTTTTGACAGACCAATAACTTTACCAGAAGAGATATAGGCGATATGTGCTTTGCCAATTATAGGCACAAAGTGATGTTCGCAGTTAGAATAAAAAGTAATATTCTTTTCTACAAGCATCTGATTGTATTTATACTTGTTATCAAATAATGCCACCTTAGGTTTATTCTTTGGATCTAATCCAGAGAAAATCTCATCGATATACATTTTTGCAACACGCTTAGGGGTTCCTTTTAATGAATCATCTGTTAAATCCAAACCCATTACATCCATAATCTCAGCAAACAAATTAGCTATACGGTCTTTTTTTTCTGCATCAGATAGCTCAAAAGCATTTTCTTTTAATGGCGTCTCTGACCCTGTACTAATATGATCATCCCCTATTTCCTCAATTGAAAAACCATTCAAATTATACCCATTAGTCTTTAACAATGTTTCTGTTCCTATTTTCATTTGGTTCTTTATTGTATTTTGAAGATGTAATTAATTTTTCTGAAGGAATACCCAAAAGAAAATCTTTATATCATCAAAACGATTCGTAAACTTTCTACATCAAAACTACGCAATTGTTTAACTTTACACACCATTAGTTAAACAAAAATTAACATTTGATGAACTTTACTTTTATTATTTCTTGAATTCATCGAGTCTTTTAGAGTAATGGTCGATTTCCATACCGATTATTTGTGCAATTAAGAGTTTGTTGTATTTTTGACTTCTGTTATGATTTAAAGTTTTATCTTAGGTCATTTCTGAGCCCCATAAATTTTTCGAACTTTCCTAATTGCTTTCCGGTGAATAATTATGTTTATTTTTACCAATTACAGAAGCACGAATCTTTTAACCAAAAACCTTTTTAATGAAATCTTTTCGATTTTTTCTTTTATTTTTTTCTCTTTTCATTATTCAATCCGGATATTCTCAGGTAAGAAATGAGTACCAAATTTCATTTGAAAATGCCGTACACCACGAAGCTAATATTACAGCTGTATTTTCTAATTTAGAGAGTGGTACTATTTCGCTTAGAATGAGTAGAACTTCTCCGGGAAGATATGCGTTACACGAATTTGCGAAGAATGTCTACGACGTTAAAATTACTGATAGTAGAGGAAAAGATGTTACAGTTACTAGGCCTAATCCTCATCAGTGGGACGTCTCTGGGCATGATGGCACACTTAACGTTAGTTACACTTTGTTTGCAGATAGAGGAGACGGAACGTATTCACAAATAGATGAAACACACGCACATTTAAACATACCCGCGACCTTTATGTACATTCCAACACTCAAAGATCGCCCGGTACAAGTAACATACTTAGTAAGGGAAGATCTTAACTGGAATGTAGCTACACAATTAATACCATTAGGAGGTAACAAATTTTTAGCTCCTAATCTTCAATATTTCATGGATAGTCCTGCAGAAATTAGTAATCATACCGTCAAAGAATTCAAAGTTGATTCTCGCGGCACTGAATACATCATAAAACTAGCGCTGCATCATCAAGGAACTGAAGAAGAAGCAGATCAATATTTTGAACAAATAAAAGCAATCGTAGAACAGGAAAAAGCAGTTTTTGGAGATTATCCAAACTTTGATTACGGAGAATACACTTTCCTAGCTTGTTATATGCCTAACGTTTCTGGTGACGGTATGGAGCATCGTAACTCAACCATTTTAACAAGCAAAACAAGTCTTGCAGATGGTGGAATGGAAAAAAACATTGGTACAGTGTCTCACGAATTCTTCCATGCTTGGAATGTAGAACGTATTCGTCCTATCTCATTAGAACCTTTTAACTTTGAAGAAGCAAATATGTCTGGTGAGCTATGGTTTGCCGAAGGATTTACAAGTTATTATACCAACCTTATCCTTTGTAGAGCTGGTATTATCACTCAAGATGAATATATAGAAGGATTGAGTAAAACCTATAACTATGTATGGAACTCTCCTGCCCTGCAGTATTTTAATCCTGTAGAGATGAGTTATCAGGCCCCTTTTGTTGATGCGGCTACATCTGTAGATCCTACGAATAGGAGCAATACTTTTGTATCTTATTACTCCTATGGAAGTATGTTAGGACTTGCATTGGATCTTTCTTTGAGAGATGAAGACGATTTAAATCTTGATGACTATCTAAAACTTGTTTGGACCAAATACGGAAAAACTGAAATCCCATACACTATTGAGAATTTGTTTTTTACTCTAAGAGAATATGCAGGAGAATCTTTCGCAGATGATTTCTTTGAGAAATATATATTCGACAGTCAAACTCCTGATTTTAAAAAGTTATTGGCTTCAGTAGCTATCTATCCAAAAACTGATAGTAAAAAAGCCTATTTAGGAGTTGATATAGCATTTAATGATGACGATAATGCTGTCATCTCAAAATATGTAAAAAAAGGAACGCCTGCTTACTTAGCTGGTCTAGAAAAAGATGATGTAATTGTAGCTATTGACAATCAATCTTTTTCAGACATTGATCAGTTTAATGAAGTTTTGAAAAAATATAAACCAGGAAAAAAAGCAACTGTGGTTTATAGAAGATTAAGTGAAGAAAAGAAGGTATTGATCAAGTTTGGCGTTAATCCTGAAGTAGAAATCACTCAATTTTCTAAACCTGGTAAAAAAGCGTTACTAAAAAGGGAAAATTGGTTGAAAGCTAAATAGCATTAGTTTACTCCATATTATATTAATATTAAAAGGTGTATGTTTTAAAACATACACCTTTTTTTATATTTCACAGAGAATTACTACTTATAGAGAGTAGTCTAAATACTACCTACATCTAGCTCTCACTAAATCTAAATCACTCTGAGTTCTTTCTAATCGCTCTCTTGTCTCACGTAATGCCGTTTTATATTCTTCTAGTTTTTCGAACTCTTTCTTTTGTTTAGCAAGTAATGCTTTCATTTCTTTAATTTGCCTATAAGAGCTGACTATATTAACATACATTTTATATCTGTAAGTCGTATCATTGGGATCAATCGTTTCACTTAGATCCCCAATTTCTGATTCTAAAGATCTATTGATATAATACAAATCTTCTTCTTTTCCTGGTCTGTTAAGCGAGTCAATCAATTTTTCTATTTTAAACATCCCTTTGGAAAAATCCTTTTGAAATCTCACATCTCCTTCAACAGCAGATAAATTTTCTCTCAGTACTTTATTGTCCCATAAAGGAACTCGATCAAAATCGAAAAAGAATGCCGTAACAATTAAAGCGACTGTAAATAAAAATAACAAGGCAAATTTTAAAATACTATTTCTTCTTTCTTTACTGTTCTTTGGTTTCATTTTTGTAAATTATATTATTAACACACATTAATCTAATAAGAAACTGCGTCTATTTTTAACATCTGGTTTTGCGATAACTTCTTCCTTAACAAAGATATTAGAATCTGATTTTTTTCCAATATAATCAAGCTCGTTTAATTTCTTAAACAATGAAAGCATCAATTTGGTAAAACTTGACACATTATGCAAAGCTTTATTTATATCAGTATGTTGATATTCTAAATCCATCATTTCTACCAATACATTCTCAAACGCACCTTGATTTAGATCACACCAATCCGAAAGATAATTTAATAGCTCTTCTTTTCCGGTTCCAACATAAACATCCATGTTATTTTTTATAACTCTGGCTAGCGCCATTAGTTTTGTAATCATGGTAACCGGTGGAAGATGTCTATCATACAATCTAAACTCTGGTAACATTCCTCCTAAATACTGTAATGTATTCTGAGTTAAGGTTAACACCATGGTAGCTAATTCATTAGATTGCTTTTTTTGATATATTTTCTGAATTATATTCATAGAATATTTTTCAACAGCGTTGAAAAATGTATGAATTTCTGTATAGATATATCGAAGATCCTGATGACTTTGAATAGAAACACAAGGAGGAATAAAATCTTCTGCTAAGGATGCTACACCATCAGTAAATTCAATTTTACCAATAGTAATATGATGTTTTCCAAATTCTTCTTCATTAGCTTCAGTCGTATTGATAACGTGTAAACTATATTCTGGCAATACAAATGGATGTCTTGGCGGTTCTTCTTCGGGATCTGCATCACCTACGGGAACTCTCCCATACGGGTCCACACTAAGCACAATATAACATTCTTCTTCAGTACTATTGATCTTATACTCGGTATTAATAATGCTTCCTATTTGTTCTAATGTAGAAGATATTTCTGGAGTAATATTAATTATGTATCCTCCTTTAGTAACCGCCCTACATCTATTTAACTGAACCTTTATAGTATCTTGACCGTCCATAGAAAAAACCATATCTACCGCATCATCACCTACTAAATCCGGCAACAATCCATAATTAATTCCATTGATATCTTTAGAACCTATAAGTTGCGAAAAATTCGTGTACGCATTGTCAGCTTCAATAAAGTGATTTTTATTGATCTTCATACCATCAATCCAGTTGACACGATGATGATTTTTATTCTTTAATTCCATCTTTTTAAAATATACTTTTATTGATCATTTAACTAAAAGAGACTTGTCTTCTTATAATCAACTACAATGTTCTTTATACAGTTGTTTTTTTCGTGTGTTAACTCTAATTCTTTTATCTTAATACCTCTTCCTTTGATTTTTTCACAAAACTCAATAAAGGTGGTACGTTTTCTGTTAACGATAATTGGTAGATCAAGATTTCCACATAGATAATCCCTAAAATCTTTTACACTTGCTTTTTTGGTCGATACCAGAATCAATTTAGCTTTAAAGGAATCATTACTGATAAAGGGTGCTTTAAACTCATCTTTGGGATCCTCTCCGATTGGGTCTTCTCCAATTGGATCAACAGGAATTGTAGAGACATCTCTAACTACCGTTTCATCTCTTTTAATTTTTTCTTCCTTTTTAGGTAAGACCTCTATGGTTTGTGTTGTCGCATATTTAAGCTCTCCATTCACTATTAAAGTAATTGTCTTCTTACCTTCAGTGTTATAAACATACTCTGGATTTTTTTCTTTGGATGTACCACCCAAAGCATCTTCAAAATTCCATTCCCAAGTTCTTGCATTAAGTGTATTATCTTCTACTTTCAGTTTTTCTCCAACCCTAATCCTTGGGGTAAGAATTTTAAACTTAGCTTTCTTAAGCGGATCTAAGACTTCTTTTTTCTCCAGAACAGTAATTTTCTGCATTTTAGGACATTTCCCATTAACAATTAATGAAACGTTATACTCCCCTGGTTTTTTATAGGTGTGATACGGTTTTCTTCTCGTATCAATAGCGGTACTATCACCAAAATCCCATTTCCACTCTAGTGCTCCTACTGTTTTATCTTCAAATTCAATAGACTCATCTACCCTCACTTCTTTATCCTTGAACGAAAAATCCACAATCATACAAGGAGTATAGTTAACATACTTAAATGCAAAAACCGTTGCTGTCACCAATATTGTTATAATAAAAAACAATATTACACTTTTGTCCAAATGATAATTTGTTTTGTTACTTGATGTTTTCATTACTATTTGTTTTCAAAATATAATTATTCAATTACTGTAATCTTATACGGAAAAACATTCAGAGATTGTTGTTCCAAAATAGACATAATGTTACTCTTCAAAGAATTCCACTCATCAGAAGAAGTAGTTTCTTTTTCATTTGCAAAAAGCATCACCTCGATACAAGGTATAAGCCCTTTAGAGATATGGATATCTGTCTTAAATCCTTTAGACACTTTTACTTCTTTTACTTTATTACTACACAACTCGTAACAAAGAGCTTTTACATCTTCTCTAGTTACTATTCGGTTTCTGGATAAAAGCGCTCTGCGATATGCATTAAGTCTTTCTTCCATCCCTAAGTTATTCTTACCCTGAAATGTAGAAGTCAAAAATAAGCTTCCTTTTTGTTTCAGATCGCTTCCCTGATAAATACTCAGTGAGTTACCCGATTTAATCTGATTGGCATCCTCTCCATTTGTTACCCAATACTCTACCAGTAGTGTATCCTTCTTCTTGTAAGGTTTTACCGAAACATAATTGGTTTCCTCTGAAGACTTTTTCATATCAGACACTTTCTTCTCCAAAAGTGATATGTTCTGATTAAGCTCATTTATATTAGACTGTAAAAAATCATTTCCAAAAAATGAAAATGAAGCACTTTCGTCTTTTAACAACTCTATTAAATGTAATAAGTATTCTCTCGCTTTTCTATAATCTAATTTACTAACATTATCTCTTCGGATTACATAAGTTCCTTTATCATCCATAGATGAATCATTTTCTCGTAACCTATACTCTTTTCCCGATGTATTAGAAATCGATTTTATATCCAGAAATAATTCTTGGGTACTTATGGGCACAATATCAATGTAATCTTTAAGCTGATAAGAAATACTTTCCCATTTTCTATTCAATGCCGGAAAAGCATTGAATGTACAATAAACACTTTCCAAAATAGTATCATCTATTATTCTGGGAAACTCAATCTTTATCCAATTAAAATCAACTAATTCTTCAAGATCTTTCCCATTTATAAAGTTAGAAAATTCTTCTGGTATTTTGGCCTTTGTATGTAATGAAATATTAGATTTGATAGAAATAAAGTGCTTTTTATAAAGCTTCTTTACCTGTTCTTCAATATTTCTTGTTTTGTTAGGTTTATAATTAAATATGGACTCCAGGTTAATTCGTCTGGATACATTACTGTTAAAATAACCTGATGAAACATCAAAGGGCTTACCTTCAAAATAAAAGGTTGCATTTTTTAGATGATGATAAAAAAGCTCATTTTCCTGCACATCCAACAGTTCAAAATAAAAAGAAACATCTTTTAAGGATATTTTATCATGATCAGATTTTACCCCAAGATATAATGTGGAAGGAGGCAATAAACCACCTTTGTTCATGGATAATGAACTGATCGTTTTTCTCTTTCCTTCTAATTCATACATCTTATTGCCGCATATCATCCGGCTAATGGAAGCATCAATAAGTTGACTCTCCTGAATTGGAGAGAAGTATATATTTTTTAATTCATTACTCGCATTTTTTGTCTTTACCCTTTTCTTGTAGTACAATAGATGCTCTGGAGTAAGAGTCGTCTTTTTTTCGATTGGATCTGTATAAATAATTCCGTGTGCCGGGCGCGATCCATATAATGTTTCTGGAGTCATTAACTGAATCAAACGCTCTGTTATTCGAGTTTGAGAATTATCAATTTCACTTGAAATTTTTTCTATTTCTGAGGCACAAGCCGCAATAAGAAGAGATACAACGGGATCAAAAGAGCTTTCTATTTCATTTGGGGAAACTCCCCAAAGTGAAGCCGCCTTTTTAATCATTCTGTTCTTAATCTGAACCTTATTTTCTACACCCATAAACCCTTTTAAAATGAAAGCGGAGCTATATAAAACCTTTCTAGGCAGGAGAATTGCTCATTAGTTCTACTAACTACACCATTCACCTTTATATCTACACGTTTCTTAATTCTATTTAAACTCCCTCTGTTCTTGAACTCTTCTTGTTGTATCGCCACTTCTACAGTAACCTTTTTCAACCTTTTTTCCTGAGAAACGATACTCTCTACCAAAGATTCGGAAATTGTATTTCTTAATTTATTCGTACTTGTAAGATTATCAAAATCCACATTCCAAATAGAGCAACCAAATGATTCGTCAAAAGTACACTCCCCAAAATATGAAGTAGTAATCAAATGAATATAACCGACTATCGATTGTTTTAGATCACAACTCTCAACCTCCTGATTTTTAACAATTTTAAAAGTATCCAGCGGTAATTTATAATAAGAAGTAACCATATATGATAATTTGTGCGCTTTAAATAACCCTATTTCAAATGCAATTTAATAAAGATTTTATTTATCAGCACCTCATAATTCAAGAAAGTAACCAAAAAAATGCTAATCTCTTATTTTCTTATTTTATTTTAGTGTTATCACCGCATGAAGACTAGAAAATAACCATAAGTTTTTTATATTTGTGTAAATTTTATCTTTAACATGGGTACACTTTATAAAACAATAATTTTATTTGTTATTATTGTTGGGGCAATGAGTTGCGGAGGCGCAAAAAAGGCAGAACAAGAGGCATTAGCCCAAGCAAGGAGAGATTCTATTGCATTGGCTAAACAGAATGCTATATTACCAATTCAGAAAAAATACGGGGCCATTCTTGGAGTTCCTCCAAAAGAAATTGATAATATCGCCCTTTTCGAATTTATAGACGATTGGATGAATGCCCCTTATAAACTTGGTGGTAATACTAAACAAGGAATTGATTGTTCATATTTCACTCAGTATATTTTTCACGATGTGTATGGTAATTTAATTGAGCGTACTGCTCAGAAACAATTTGATGCACCTGATACTAATAAATTTAAAGGACTACATAATCTGAAACAGGGAGATTTGATCTTTTTTAATAATAGAGGGTCAGAGTTTCGTGAAATTACTCACGTAGGATTCTATCTTGGCAATGATAGATTTGTTCATTCTACTTCTAGAAAGGGAAATTCTGGAGGAAATGGAGTGCAAATTAGTAACCTACAAAAACAACCTTGGAAAAGAATGTTTGTCGCTGGAGGAAAAAAGCCTAAATTTAACAACAATACCACAGAAAATTAAACCAAGTAACATTCCTTACACCAACTAACGAATGAGCGACAACCAAGTACAAGAAGTTTATCAGGAACTAATCAGTACTTATCAAAATCTAAAAGCCGAAATTTTTGTTACAGAGATTTTGGAAAATTCGGATTTAGATTTAACTGATATAGATATCTTTAATCAAAGTACGTTTTCCAGATCATACAGGAGAGATGTCATTAATTTCAAGGTTGATTCTTATTCTGCCAACACAGATAAGTTACAGTTTAATTTAGCAAGAAATGGTCTTTACGACACCTTGCCTGAGGGGCTTTTTCATGAACCCGTTAAAGCCAAAAGCAATCTATCTTATACAGAACTACACCAAAAACAGAAAAAACAAGAAAAGGATGCTCGTTCGTTTTTCGCACCTTTGGAAAATGAGTTCTTTACCCAAAAAGTAAGCATAGAAAAAAACGAAAGAAAATTAATCAACGAGTTTACCAATTTAAAGACAGATTTTCTTTTGAAGTTTTGGAATTTAGACCCTGAAATTCCATCAGACTATAGCATAAAACTTTTACAATTGCTACCCTATGTTCACAAAATATCCGGAGAAATTGAGCTTACTGCTTTGAGCCTGGAAAAAATTATAAATGAGAAGGTTACGATTGAAAAGAAATACCACACAGCGGACAAAAACATTAACAACTTATCTTCGCAACAACAACTGGGAGTCGATCTCGTGTTAGAACTGAAAGAAACCGTTATATCTTATCCCTGTTGGGAAATTACCATAGGTCCCGTAAGTGATAAAAATATTGACAAATATATAGTGAGTGGTATTTCTAAAAAATTTATTACTATCTTTTGTGACTATTTTATCCCTATGGAAATAGATACAAAAATTAATGTAACATATTCGAGTAAAGAAGAAACATTTGTATTACATGAGACTAACAGTCCCAGAATGGGTCTAACAACTATGATATGAGTTTGATATTACAATCTGCAGCACTAAATGCTGATTTTTTTAAGGTGGGAATAATACTATTAGCCGTTAGCGTTATATTAATGGGATTTGTTGCCGGACTAAAGAAACTTTTTGTTAAAAACAAAAAGAAGTTCTTCCTATATATGCTGGTGGTTCTTTTATTATTTGCCGCAACAGCTTTATTAAGTAATGAGAAGGTTCTTAATGATGTTCCTTTAAACAACTTTATTGGATTTCAGGTCATTTTTGTGCTTTTAGGATCCCTGCATGTGTATACAATGCGTAAGTTTTTCCCTAATTTATTAGACGACAATCCAACTCGTTTCTGGCCAGAATTCTTATATACGATTGTTACCATATTTGTAGGCTTGATTACTTTTCTTTTAGTTGTTGGTATTTACAAACCAGAATACAAATATATATTTGCTGCATCTGCTATTTGTTTTCTTATTCCTCTTATGATCGTAAAACTATATGAATTTGCAGTTTCTATACCGGTTCCTATATATAAGAAGTGGTTCTACCCGATCGATAAAAAAATGAAAGATCCTAAAGATGAAGAGTTAGCAAATCCTCTAGTAATTTCTTTTGAGTTCAACAAAGGAGAGAGTATAGAAGAACTCAGTAACTTTAGATTAAAAGCCCCTGAAAAAATGGAGTTCGGTAAGCTTTTCTATTTCTTTATTAATGATTATAACGATCGACACCCTGAGGGAGAAATCGAGTTTCTTGATGATAAAAACAATCCATATGGATGGATTTTCTACACCAAACCTAATTGGATGGGGATGCAGTCACATATTGACTACACAAGAACTATTGAAGGAAATAACATTAAAGAAAATGATGTGATTATTTGCAAAAGAGCATAAAAAATAATTGTTAAAATTTTGTTAAAAAAAGATCTCAAATTACTCGTTGAGATCTTTTTTTTGTTAGATAAACTTCACGACGAAGTGCAAATTCCCTGAAAACCGTGTAGTCCTTTTCTTTCTCAATTCACTGATTTTCGTCATGTTATCTAAAAGACAAGGGTAACACTTTATATTATTTTAGTATCTTTACAGTGTACAAGTTACATTTATTATTATACTTTATTATTATTATTAATCTAAAAATTATTTATTATGTCTTTTAAAGCAAAATTAAAAGTTGGTGGAAAAGAGTACAACGTTTTGAGTTGTAACTATGGTTTATCTCAAGAAACTGACGCAACAGGTCGTCCTTCTTCTGTTACAAGAGGAGGTATGGTAACTATTGAGGTTGAATCAACTGCAGACACTAGTTTATCTGACTGGATGTTCAATAACTTCGAAATGAGAAGCGGTTCAATTGTTTTTCTAAAAAGAGATACTGAAGCAACAGCCAAAGAACTAAAATTCACTGATGCTTACGCAGTAAAATATGTTGAAAATTTTGATAATGTTGGAAAAAATCCAATGACTGAAAGGTTAACAATTTCTGCAAGAGAAATCTCCGTAGGAAACGGTGAGCACATCAATGAGTGGGTATAATCCCTTTTCATTGAAATAAGATTATATTTTAAAGGGAGTGGTTTTTCACTCCCTTTCTTATCTTAAATCATCATTTCCTCTTATTTACATATTGTAAACAATAATGGATTTGATAAGTAGTTATTCATATTAAAATTATTACTTATGTCATTTTTAGCAAAACTAGATCTTGATGGGGAAGAGATAAATATTTTGGATTGCTCTTTCACCTTCAGACAAGACACAGATTATACAGGCAGACCTTGTGCAAAGCCACAAGGAGGGCAAGTTAGTTTATTAATAGAATCCACAGCAAAAACCGACTTCCTGGATTGGTCTATATCTCCGACAATAACCAAAAGCTGTAAAATTACTTTTTTTAGAAGAGACAATATGTCTAGTCTTAAAAATGTAGAAATTAAAGATGCTTATTGTATCGAATATACAGAACACTTTAACGCAGAAAACTCTAAACCTTTACAAGTACACTTGGTGTTATCTGCAAAAGAAATCTCGATTAAAGGAACTACATTTACTAACAATTGGCCTTCCAAGGCATAAACTGTTGATTGATTATAGTGGTGTAACACTAGTGAGAAGTAAATGGTTTTCATAAAGCACCTGATCTTTATAAAGGTTTATTAATAGTTGTAATAAGTAGACTGTTTACCAAAATGTAGTGTTTAAAAGATCCGTAGGGCTTTATTTCGGAGTACATCTCAGATCTCTAATCAATGTTACTTTATTAGAGCATTTATAAAAGTTTATGTTAAGAATTAAATACTTTTAGTACTAAAGCATCTTTTTTTTAAACTACATCCTTGATTCTTGCGTTATCTTTTTACAAACAAAAAATGCAACCTGTTACCTCAAAAAAAATAACAGGTATTATTAGTTGCCAGCACAAAAGTGGTAACTTTATAAAAACTGAGTAAAATAGGTTATCGACTACTAGCGAGCGATACAATACATAAAATAAAAACGTATGGCATTACAATCTAAAACACAAATATTTATTGGAGGAACTCTAATAAATGCTTACAAACGATTAATGCTACATCAGGAAATTGATGCGCACCATATATTAGAATTAGTTTGTAGGATGGATGTCCTCGAGAACATAACCGGAGATATCGCATCACAAACAAAAAATTATCTAGGAGAGATTATTACTGTTCAAATATCATCAATTGGTGATTTTTCTGGTTATAAAGAATTTGAATTCAAAGGAGTGGTTACTTCCGTGAATAGTACTATGGGATTCCACCAACAAAATGGTGACTTGGTCACTATAAAAGCTCATAGTTGTAGTGTCATTGCTGATGATGGACCACATTATAATTCTTTTAATGATGTAGACTTGGCTACTATTTTAGATGAAACCTTTAAAAGATATGATCAATCTAAACTAGAGACTATTTTTAGTCCTGCCGGTATGGAGAACATTCATTATAGTGTACAGAACAAGGAAAGTGCATTTGAATATGCCAGTAGATTAGCGGCACAATACAGCGAGTGGTTTTATTACGATGGAAATGCTCTTGTATTTGGAAAACCAGAAGATCAAGAAGAAGTTACACTTACCTATGGGCATGATCTACAGGAATTTTCGTTAGATCTTAAACCTTCATCAAATAGTTATAAGTACTTCACCAATGATTACCTTACTGATGGGCAACACGAAAAAGCCACCAGTGAAATAAGTTCGGGAGTAAATGGATATAATGGGTTTACAAGCAATAAAGGAGATGAACTTTTTCCTAATGAAACTAATGTCTACCTAAACTCCTATAACGATCCTTCTCTAAAACAAAGATTAGACACCCACGTAGAACAACAGAAAAAAGCAGAAGAACTAAAACAAGTAGTATTTAAAGGATCGAGTGATAACCCTGGTGTAAAAATCGGTCAGGTAGTGTCCATTAAAGGAGATAAAGCAAGTTATGGAAGTTTTAGGGTTACTAAGGTTATCCATACCAATACAGAAAACGGAAGGTATCAAAATAGATTCGAAGGAGTTACAGCAGATTTAGATGTATATCCAAACACAAATCTGATGGCGTTTCCAAAAAGCGAAACTCAGGTGGCTATTGTGAAAGAAAATAGTGATCCGGACGGAATCGGAAGAATCCGTGTACAGTTTCCTTGGCAAAAAGATACTGGGGAGTTAACACCTTGGTTACGTATAGTGACACCTCATGCTGGTGGCGAAAAAGGATTTCATTTTATTCCGGAAATTGACGAAGAAGTGCTTATTGGTTTCGAAGGTGGTAATGCCGAAAGACCTTATGTTTTAGGCACACTATATACAGGTGGTGCTAACCCGGCAAGCTGGAACACGCAGAATAATGATGTAAAAGCACTTCGTACTCGCAGTGGACATACAGTAGAATTGAATGATGCTGATGGCTCGGAATTTATAATGATCACAGATAAAAACAAAAATATAATTCATATAGATACTGCCAATAATGACATTACCATTTCTGCTGGAGAAAACATGACGTTGAATGCTAAGAATATGCAAATCAATGTAGATGAAAATTTAGATATATCTGTAGGTAAGAATAAAAACGAAACGATTTCGGAAGATTATTTCATAAGTGCCACCAACGAAGATCGTCAAATTGGAGAAACGATCAAGGTGATTAGTAGTGAATACAAACAGGAAGCTCAAGAAATCACTACCGATGCCAGCGGAGAGATAAAAACAAACGCGGGCGGCAAAATTACAATTGCCAGTGCAGAAACTGTGGAGTATGGAGAATAAAAGCATTTAGGAAGTTATTTTTTAAAGTTTGCTATAATTAATAAGATTTATGGGAAGTATTGGGTTGACAGCGACATCATCAGGAGCACAAGAGACTAGTAAAAATGTACTTAGCGGAGTAAATGTACAAACTGCTCCCGTTCATGTTGGTAATGCTGAATATGACGAGTTAACTCCGGAAGACTCTGCTGATATAATAGTCGGTATTTTTTTTGATGGAACTTTAAATAATCGAGCCAACACCAGAGCAAGGCTTGAATATACTAATAAAACTAACCGTCAACCATATGATAGAAATTCTGCTGACGGATATACAAATTGGATTGGTATTAAAAGAACGGGGAGTTATGATAATGATTACTCTAATGTATCCAGAATGGAACCTGCCTATGAAAAAATAAATGAAGAAAAAAAACATCAACTTTCTATTTATATAGAAGGCATCGGAACGGAAGATCACGAAGGAGACAGTACCTGGGGGAAAAGCATGGGAAAAGGTGCGACAGGAGTTAAAGGAAAAGTAAAAAAAGGATGTGAGGAAATTGCTAAACTAATTAATGAGTTAGGAGTTGAGAAAATAAATAGTATTCAGATTGATGCTTATGGTTTTAGCCGAGGAGCTGCTGCTGCAAGAAATTTTGTTTTTGAAATTAATCAAAGAAAAGGAGATCGAAAAGAGATTCTAATGGATGGATTGTATCAGTATACAGGGCAACTATACCAGGAAGATGGGGGCGTTTTAGGGGAAAAATTAAAAGAACTTGGCCTAGAAACCCGGCTCAAACCTCAAGCTAGATTTGTGGGATTATATGATACTGTAGCGTCTTTTGGAGCATATCACCAAAATGATGTTAGACAACTCAATTTGGATGCAATAAAAAAAGCTCGCTTCACATTTCAGTTGGCAGCTAATGACGAACATAGAAGTAATTTTATGTTAACCAAAATCGGTAGTGCCAGAGGAAAAGAAAAATATCTTCCCGGAGTACATTCAGATATTGGCGGAGGATATACCGATGAATATAATGAAGAAGTTACTCTGGATTATGGAGGATATTTACCTACATTAGAAGAAGAACGTACCAGACTAATTGAACAAGGATGGTATTTACCACTTCAAATTTGGGTAGATGAGTTTTGGGGAACCCTAAAAGCTGAAAGAACAGGAATCTCTAATGAATATAGCTACATCCCTTTACATATTATGGTAGAATACTCCATAAAGAAAAAATTGGAGTACGATATGGGCCTCATTGAAAGTGATTATCCTATTATTGATGATTCTGAAAAGAGGGTTAAACTTACCGAAGTAAAAAAACGTTTGGATCAGTATGTAAACGATCAAAATAGTGAACTTGGATTCGACAATGCCCAAGATGAAGAAATGCTAAAAGCATTACGTAACGAATATTTCCACTTCTCTGCACACTATAATGATCGAGTACTAGGAGTTGTGCCTCCTATGAAACCTAATAGAGAAAATGGTGTAAGAACGAGAGGAACACTAGAAGGGAATTTAAATGACTAGAGGATATTTTTTATTTTTAACACTAACCTTGATTTACCTGAATTCTTGTAAAAATTCAGATAAAATTAATATACCAGAAACTGGATCTATAATGACAACTACCCAAAAAGATAAGAAATACGAGTGGCTACCAACGGAATGTGCTCCAGAAATATATCCCGTTAGAATTAAAGAAGGATATTTTATTATGGAAGACGGAAGCTCGATAGAAATACCTAGTGGTGGCAGAACTGTTCATAATGGATGGGGACAAATAGGATCTACCTATATAGTTGGAGATGATCTTAAACCAATACCCCGAAAATTAAAAATCACTTGGATTTCTTATGCTGAAAACAAGTTTTATAGTGGTGATTTTGACCTACCCTCAGAAGAAATCCAACGATTTTTTGAAAAAGGCTTTCTTGACCGAAGAAATAAACAAGAAAACTATTCTAGAATAGTGGTTGGAATGGCTCCTGGAGGGATTGTATCTATTTGGCTATTAGGAGCAGGTTCAACTGTAGAAATAGGACAATATCTCGCCAAAGAAATCAACATGGAAATTAATGATTTATCACCGAACACAACTTTGGATAGAGAAACCTATGTAGCCAATAGAATCAATAGTCTAAAAGAAGATAAGCTCAAAAAATTAAAAGAAGTTGGTATCAGAACTGATATCTGGAAAACATACAGGAAACGTTACTCTTGGAAACCGGTTTATAATTTTAACAGCCAAGCAGAAGCAACCAAAACTCTTGTTGATTTTTTTAATGGAGAAAGCATACATACGTTTAGCAAAAATCCATTGTTAACATCTTTTCAGGAATTTGCGGTTCCAAAATATACCCGATTTTATTGGATGGATAAAAACAAAAACGAATTTGGAAGTAAAATATATTTTGATGAAAAGGAAATGTATGAAACTTTTGATAAAATCTTTGCAAATCCTAAAGTTAAACAAGCTGTTTTAAATTTTGAAGTAGATAAATACAATAGTAATATAAAAGTATTTATTGAAAGTGACGTTGAACGTTTAGAGTTAAAAAAAGCAACGATAAAAGTATATGAAGCTTCTAATTAACAGTATTCTATAAAAATAATGCAACGTGCCCTATCCCATACCAGCCAAATTATAAAACTCAATGGAGAAAGAATTACGCGCACATATACTGCAGAAGTTATAAACCTTATTGAACAAGGCAAAAATAAATCTCATTCTGGAGTAGCTATAGAATTTGACCTTACATTTTATGGAATGGATCAGGATGGACTGTTAAATTTCCGAATGGAGGTTCAGAAACGGTTTTTACTCAATGAAAAATTCAGTATCATCCGCAAAGTAGATAAAGCTCAACATATAGCGCTCAAAGTTGCAAGCATTAATGATGTCTTAGAATTTAGAGCAGATAAAACCTTCAAACTAAACAAAGTACTTAACACGAACGAAATTAGACAGAAATGGAGAGATGTTAAGATTGATTTGTTAGAAGAATATCCGGATTTGCTAAAAATGGCAAGCGATTTTGACTGGCAACTGCAAGAAGACAATATTCAGCAAGTGTTTTTAGATGATAACTTTTATCAATTCTTTTTTGCAAATATTTTCTATCAAGAGTTTGAAAATAAAAAACCAATCCAACAATCCAAAGTGGTATCTAATGCATTAGGTACTATTAACATCCCGATTGTAGAACAAAAAATTATCAATAATCAGGATGTTGGATTTACCAAGGTAGTAATTGCGTCTGATGCAGAAATGGATATAGATCATAAAAAGTTTCCGTTGGCGAAACTAAACGGTTTCCTCGGAAAGTTACCTACCAATTCGGGTGACAAACATACCTTGGATTTCGAATATAAAGGAACATATAAAGTAAAACCTCAATACGGTTTGGTAACAAAAGGAAAGTTAGAATATACCTTTGAGGTAAAAGATTTATATAAAAAAACAACTACCATAACCTTTAATTTAGAAAAAGATGAGTAGTAAAATATATGTATTAGATGGTGCATTATTACAATGTAATCAAGGTTTTGTGCCAGCTAAGCTTTTGGTGACACAAAATCAAAAGGTAAAGATTCAAGGTAAATTTAAGGCAACCGATATGGACAATCAGGTGCCTGCTACCTTTGGCCAGTGTAAACTAAAACCAACGAGTGGAGGATATTTACCATGTATACCAGCTTTGCAGAAGTGGACAAAAACTACTAAGACTGCTACTTTAGGAGGTAGTAAAAAATTCTTATACGAAGATTCCGAGTGTATGTGCGCCACAGGTGGTAAAGTGACCATTATGCAGCCTATGCAAATCAATACTGCAGGAAGTGCCTCAGAGAAATTTAAAGAGATCGCCATGACCATTCCGGGTGCGATGATGGGCAATGACAAGGCCCCAAAAGTTGTGGAAAGTTACTGGATGGATGAAGCCGGAAAAGAAAAAATTGATCGAATCAATTATGGAGAGAAAGCGACCATCTTTGTAATGACAGAAAATATGGATCCCGGGAAGAGTTTGAAAGTTAATGTATCTGAAAAAGAAGGAAAACAAATCGATGGAAAAAAAGATCAACTGGTATACTCAGGAACTGTAAAAGCTGATGGTACAGCAGAATTAAAACTTCTGGAAACAGAAGAAGACTGGAATAAAGAAAAATAAACTTCTATAGAATTATGGGTGGCAGAACAAGAGAATTATCATTGCAAATAGAAGCTGAAGGAAGAACTTTTGATTTTAGCGACCAAACATTGGTCTTAGAATGTAAAGCCGAACCTAATATCAAACTTCATTTTTTAAGATTTGGTAAAGTATTAGATGAACCAAAAAAAAGCCATCTACAAGCCAAAGTAAAAACTGAAGCAGGAAAACCTCGAAAAGATGAAAACGGTAATATCATCCTAGAAGAAGTTATCATTTCAGATCCTAAATTAGAAAATTTCTACACTGTACATACCGGTTTAAATCCCGGATATGTATACATTATTGACGAAAATAAACCTGATCAACCGATAGAATTTGAAGTTGATGAATTCGGTAATTTTAAGTCAGTTTCTTGGAAAAAGGGTGAAGAAGGTTTTCCGGATATTCGAGTTACCGATGGAAAAAATAACAATAATGGATATTATGAAGCTGAGTACGAAGCTGTAGTCTGGGCTGCCTACTCTCCTATTCAATGGACAAAAGCTTATTATGACTCCCTGACTAGTGATGCATCTAAGCGCAAGGAACGAATGACGCAAATACAAGCTAGCGGATTTCCATTAGAAACCAACCAAAGTACTACGAACCATATTCCATATACTGGTATCACCGCATATTTTTCTTCAGAAAACAAAAACCTTTGTCGTAGTATACAACAAAAAATAGATACGATTCAAAGAATCGAAGAAAAGAGACAACAAAACCGAGACAAAAACCCTAACCACCAGGAACCAGAAATAATGACAGATATGTTTGTTACTTTGGATGATCCTATTGGGAATGCTAATGAAATTGCTGATAAATTAGCAATCGAAATCATTAGACATCGTGCTATTTTGGAATCTATACAAACAGCATCCGATGTAAACGGGATACATAAGAGAATGTTATCTCGTGGGCTTCCTGGAAAGTTGTATGGTGAAAAAGAACAAATAAACGCCATGTTTAACCTTGCACTCACTACCTATCAATTAGTCTATAATAGTGAGGATATGATTGATGACTATGATGGAGGGAAAATTAGAAGATTCCGTGGAATTTACAAACCAAAATTGTTAGCAGTTCTTGGTGTTGAAGAACGAAAAGAACAAAGAAAAAAAATAAATAGTTATAGAGATGATCTTGGAGCTTTTCTTAGCGCTGGTTCATACAAAGACGCTTATGTAGATTATCTGGAAGGATCTGTTCTTAATATTCTTGACGGTAAATACACCATCATGCAACATATTAGGCTGCTAGCTATTAATCCGCATGATATAGATCGTACCTTAGATCTGAAAAATGAATATGAAAAGAATAACAAGTGGGATGCTTTGATAGAAGATTCTTTAAAAGAGGGAGATGACTTTTCTTATAAAGCGGTTCTGAACAAAGAAGCAACACTTGATAAAGATTTAGTAAAACAAGGTGTAGATGTTTCTAACAAAATGGCTGATTTTGCTATTGCCAGTTTAGAAGCTTATGCCAAATTTGCCTTAGAAGATGTTGTAAAAGTTGAATCCTATATCCAACTTAAAAAAGTACCAGTTCAGGGTAGGTATAAATTAACGTTGAACCGAATGAACACCATCAACCTAAAAACCAAAGGACCCGATGGTGGTAAAGTAAAATTATATCAGGTTAGTGCCAAAGAAATTGTAGAAACCTTAGGGGACGAAGGAATGAAATTAGATTCTTCTAAAGATATTTTCGGTTTTTATAGAGGAAAAAATAAAGATGTTGTAAGATTTAAGACAAACACACCAGAGATTGTACTGGTAGAACTAGAGTCTACTAGAGGAAATCATGTTTTTGACGTCCCTGTTATCGAGGAAGTAGAAAGAGAAATTAAGCAATATCGAAATATCACAACAAAACAGCCTACCAAATTAGCAAATCGTGTGGGTGCATTTGTAAATGGCACCCCCTTTAGGGGAGTTGTGGCTTTACTTCAAATATTGAATGTAACAGCAGCTTATGATTCCCTTTCTGATGAGGTAAATAAAAAAGATAAGAGTACAGAAGACATTATGAAAGCACGAACTGCTCTTGCTGGAGTAGGCTCAGAACTTGTAGCTGCAACAGGATACTTTTCAAAATCCGTTTTTTCTAAGACAGCCAGTGAAGGAACTTTAAGGTTTATAGGAAAATGGGCATTAAGAGCGGAAATTGCTGGAAGTGGTATCACTGTGATTATTTGTGGTTGGGAAGCTGTACAGAGTTATGGTAGAAGAGATCAGGATGCGATGTGGGCTTGGATTGGAGCAGCAGCAGCTTTTTCAGTTACGACCGCTGTTGCAGCTTCAGGAACTGTTGCTGCACTTTTAGGACCTGTAGGATGGATTGCTGCGGGGATCGGTGTTGGTTTGGTCATCCTAGCATATTATTTAAAAGATTCTCCTCTGGAAACATATTTTAAACATTTTGCCTTTAGCGATGAAAAAGCACTAGACAAAAAATCAGGGGAACTTACCTGGGAATACAACCAACGCTTTTATGATAACAGAGTAGCACTGATAGGAGACCTAGATAACGAATATCAAAATTATACGGACTTTAAATTAGCTGCGGCGGAGCTTACTGACTTAATCGTTTGTGCGGATATCCGACTAACTCCCGGTGAAGTAATTAATAAAAAAGAAGAATACATCCAATCATATAGCAGACACTCCGTAGGTACCACCATTAAAGAAGGGGATATTAAAGATTTCACGGCATCCATAAGTTTCCGTCAATTTTTTACAGATCCGAGTCAATTATGTTATGAAGTATATTATTACCAAAACGGGGTGCGTAATGGTAGCGGTATCAAACTAGATATCAACGCCGCGGTAACCCGAAAAAAAGGCACCAAAGAAAAACCACCACAGGCTGTCATCAATTTTGAAATACCGGATCAATATCTAGTAGGCGATAATAAAAATAGTCAGGTATTACTGATATGCTATCTGGATATTGGCGAAGGTAAATACTATCCAAATCGATATAATGGTTCAGAAAGATATATAGGTGTTATTGGTGGTGTCAATGAACTAAAATCCCAAACGATTGGCAGTGTGAGTGTTACCAACATGAATCATACCTATCATAGTAATGTACGAGTAAATACACTAGATAACCTTAAGTCAGGAAACGCGTGGAAAAAGTAAGTTCTTCAAAATCAAAATGGGATAATTTAAAAAAATTTCTTAAAGGTCATTTAAATACAGAAATATCTATTAAACCTTCAGATGTTCATCAAAAATTGGTGAGCAAAAAAATTTATAAAAAAGTTAATGAAAATAAAATCGTTTCCGTAAGCGATGCCCAAAGCTCACCTCAAGGACTAATTATTATTCCTTTGGTTATATTCTTGTTTCTTTATTTTTTAGGCCCTGATGATATGTTTTCTAGCTCTGCTGGTTTATACATATCTATAGGTTTGATTTCCTTGGTAATATTAGGTATAATCTATTATTTTACCATTCCTGATAAAGATATTATACTTAATAGGAACGAAGGAAAAATCACTGTCCCTGGTTTTATGTGGAAAAAAGGATTTTCTATGGATTTTGATAGAGCACGTTTTGGATGGGTTGGAACCGGCGGTGCATCTGGAAACTTAGATATGATCTTAGCGGTAAAACATCCGGATTATGTATTAAAAGGATCAAAACTATATGGACACATAACAAAATTTGATGAATTATTATCATTCTATGTATGGTATATGGATAAAAACAGGCCATTACCTCCTGGTTCAGCTTTTGATCCTTATAGAGAAAAAGATTTTCTGAGACGCAAAGCCGAAGGATTTCCTCCGCCTCTTTACAAAAGTTATATTCCAACTCCCGAAGCTACTCTGGATCAGCAGGCAGAACGAGAACAATACTGGACAGACGAACAATACACCGAAAAATTTGAAAGAGAAGAAGGTTCAGAATGGTATGATCCACAAGTCCATAAGGATTGGGAGGAAACTTCTTTCTATGAACCTAACACAAAAATCCCGGTTGCAAATACATACGTTAAATTTATTTTCAATGACGGAAGCATTATATATTCCCAAACAAATGAAGATGGAAGTCTGTATGAACCATCAGAAAGTGAAGACTTTGAAATGCAGTTTATAAATATCAAGAAATCATAGTCCTCTTTAACTTGTCAGTATGAGCGCTACCAATATGAACCATACCTATCATAGCAACGTACGAGTAAATACGTTGGACAACCTAAAATCAGGGAATGCGTGGAAAAAGTAAATCCAAAAACCTCCAGATTACAAAAGTTTAAAAAAATTTTTGACAATAAGCTAAGGCATCAAATAGAAAATTCACCACCCGATGTCATAAAAAAATATATACATGGATCACTATTTAAACATTTAGATGACAGTAAAGTAATTATTTGCAGCCAAGCACAAGGTAGTCCATTGGGGATTGTTTTTCTTGCTCTATTTATTTTTTTGTTTTTAGGTTTTTTGAAAGGTTTTAAAGAAATGTTTCTATTTCCAGGTAGTATTTTCAGTATAATATGTTCATTATTAATTCTATTCGGCATTATTTACAAATTTACAATACCTACTAAAGAGATTATATTAAATCGTGAAACAGGAATGTTTACATTTCCTGGTTATATGTGGAGAAGAGAAGCAACCCTTCCTTTTCAAGAATTAATCGTTGGCTGGTTTGGGGCTGGTGGAGTAACTGGAAACCTTCAAATGGAATTGGTATGTCGGCACCCAAAAGAATGGAAAAAGGGTGCAAGATTGTATGGGCATTCTAACTTGTATTATGAAAATTGGTCTTTCTATGTGTGGTATATGGACAAAAATAGACCATTACCACCAGGTGATGCTTTTGATCCTTATAGAGAAAAAGATTTTTTAAGACGAAAAGCTGAGGGCTTCCCTCCGCCTCTTTACAAAAGTTATATTCCAACTCCCGAAGCTACTCTGGATCAGCAGGCAGAACGAGAACAATACTGGACAGACGAACAATACACCGAAAAATTCGAACGAGAAGAAGGATCCGAGTGGTATGATCCTGAAATACACACTGATTGGGAGGAGACTTGGTTTTATGAACCTAATACTAACATTCCGGTAGCAAATCGATATGTAAAATTTGTGTTTAAAGACAGGCGTATCATATATTCTAAATCTAAAGAAGATGGAAGTCTGTATGAACCACCAGAAAGTGAAGACTTTGAAATGCAGTTTATAAACATTAAAAAATAATGTTTTGATGATTGCTAATTTTTTAAACCAAAAAATAACAACTTACAGAAAAATCTTTTTCTTCATCTTAATAGGATTTTTAGTCTTACGATTTTGCAACAAAATTATTGAAAATAGTAGATACGATAGAGATAAAACATTAACTTATATAAAGAAAATATATCCTAAATCTGAAAATTTCCTTTCAAAATATAATCATTATAGATAATGATCTAAAATATAGTGGTGGTTGTACTTCTTCCTATTATTACGAACAGGCAAACACATATATTAGTAATGGAAAGCTCAGATTAGAACCTAATTATAGCTTGCTTTATGTATTATTTCCTACTCTCATTGTAATATGTGTGTCCTATCCTCAAATAAAGAATATAAGATTGTTAGAAATAAGAAAAAGTGTATACAAAAAGAACTGAGTTAGGACTTTCTATATATAAAATCTTTAATACTAAATGCAAATTCCTACCGCATATTCATAAAACATTTCCCCATATTTAGGTAACAATTATATTAACACGTGTATCTAAGGTTGATTACTCTAAAAAACAAAGGGGAAAACAACCCATTTTAATGTAAGAAAACGTAAAAATAACGTTGGTAACTATAACGCTTTTAAAAAATTAAGTATTTTTATAATAGATTAGTTAGGTATTATTTTTGATAGTTTTTAAATAATTTGAATAATCGTATTCTTCCCCCAAATCGTTCGGATTATTTTAGATTGTTAACTATATATACAAATGGTACACTAAAGTATATTTATATATAGAATTTCATTATAAGAATACTCTATAAAACTGAAAATAAACAAATCATGGCGCTGCAATCAAACACACAAATTTTCATAGGAGGATCTCCGATCGAAGCTTATAAAAGATTAATGCTTCATCAAGAAATTGATGCCCATCACGTGCTGGAACTCTTATGCCGAATGGATGTATTAGAAAATATAGCAGGAGAAATTGCTTCAGAAAGCAAAAATTATCTCGGTGAAATTCTAACAGTCAAAGTTTCCTCTCTTGATACCGCGAATGGATATAAAGAATTAGAATTCAAAGGGATCGTAACATCGGTAAGCAACACCAAAGGATTTCATCAGCAAAGTGGAGATATGGTTTCTATAAAAGCCCACAGCTGTAGCATTATAACTGATGATGGACCGCATTACGACTCTCATAGTGATGTAGGACTCTCTGATATACTAGATAAAACATTTCAGGGATACGATAAATCCAAACTAGAAACAAATTTTAAACCTCAAAACTCAGAAAGTCTTCATTATAGTGTACAACATAATGAAAGCGCTTTTGAATACGCCAGTAGATTAGCTGCTCAATATAGCGAATGGTTCTATTATGATGGAAGTAAACTGGTATTCGGAAAACCTGAGGATGACGAACCTACAGAACTCAATTATGGTCATGATTTGCAGGAATTCTCTTTAAATCTGCAACCTACCCCCAATAATTTTAAATATTTCACCAATGACTACTTAACCGATGAGCAGCACGAGATGGCTACAGCTCAGGTAAGCTCTGGTGTCAATGGGTTTAATGGATTCACCAGTGAGAAAAGCGAAGCCATCTTTGCAAAAGAAACGAGTGTATATGTTAATTCCTATTATGATCCTCAGTTAAAAAAACGATTGGATAAACACGTAGAACAACAAAAAAAGGCTACAGAAATAAGACAGGTTCAGATTCAGGGAGTAAGCGATAATCCGGGAGTAAATTTAGGTCAGGTAGTTAAAATAAAAGGAGAAAAATCTGATTATGGAAGCTTTAGAGTCATAAGCGTTTCGCATTCATCCACAGAAAATGGAAAGTATCAAAATCGTTTTGTAGCTCTCACTGCAGATCTGGATGTTTATCCAAATACAAATATGATGGCATTTCCAAAGAGTGAATCACAGGTAGCAACCGTTATGGATAATGCAGATCCGGATGGTATGAGCCGAATCAAAGTTCAGTTCCCTTGGCAAAAAGCTAGTGGAGAAGAAACTCCTTGGCTTCGTGTATTAACTCCTCATGCCGGAGGAGGAAAAGGTTTTCAGTTTACTCCAGAAAAAGATGAAGAAGTTATTGTAGGTTTTGAAGGCGGTAATGCAGAAAGGCCTTATGTAATGGGAGCACTTTTTACGGGTGGAAGCAATGCCGGTGATTGGAAAACCGAAAAAAATGATATCAAAGCTATCAAAACTCGAGGAGGCCATACATTATCTTTCTCAGATGAAGACGGAAAAGAAACCATTACGATTACTGATAAGAATGGCAACTCAATAATTCTAGATACTTCTAAAAAAGAAATCAATATAAGTGCGCCGGAAAAAATTAATTTTTCATCCAAAGAAATTAATATCAATGCTTCAGAAACAGTTAATATAGACGGCACTAATAATGTAAATGTCAAATCGAAAGAAATTCTGAATGATGGAAGTGCAAAAGTTACCGTAAACAGTGGCGCTAAAGTAGAAATTGGTGCTCCAAGTACATTGGTAGAAGGAAAAGCAGAGTTAAAGCTTACCAGTAAAGGAATGACCGATATCGATGGTACGGCTATGACAAATGTAAAAGGAGGATTATTAAACCTTAACTGTGGGTAATCCATCATGAATAACGAACATAATCCCATAGCACAATTAATTACAACAATTCAGCAAAAATGGATTGATGAAGTAAGCCCATATGATCATATCAAATTGGTTCGATGGTTAATAAAACCGGATCAAGCTAGATTATATGAAGGTTTCTTACGTTTAGAATCTACTCCAAATGGAGGTTTATCGGATGTCCCAATTGTGCTCTTAACGGCTTTTGAAAATAAAGAAACACATAGCAAAAAATTAATAAAAGATTGGATTGAAACGTTTAAAAAAGACGAAAAACTGCAGAAAGATCTGGATGCCAGAAATCTAAAATTTGATTGGAGTGTTTCAGAATATGAGGCAAAACTCGAAAATGAAAATACAGATTGTAATGTATTGCTGTTAGAAATGCTAAGTACGTTTCAAAAAGCAATGCCCAATCCCCAATTGCACTTGGCGTTGTCTCTGTATCCCTATTCTATAGAAGAAACTGCAGCATATGGAAAATGGATTGATATCCTTTTACAGTTAGGGCTACCTGATAAAGTACGATTGATGTTTTTTGATTATGTTGAAGAAAGATATTTTGATAAGCTTACAAAAACACATAATGACATTTCTAAATCATTAGCCGTACCATTAGATTTACAGGGTGCGATAAATAAAATAGCTTCTGCCGGAGACCCAAACGACCCAGAAGTACAATTTAGACAATGCATGATCGAAATGTCTAAAAGTGTTACAAAAAAGAATCTACCCAGACTTCATGATTGGGGAAAGAAAGGATTAATGATTACACAGAAATCTGGTAGCAAATCTGCTTTTGCAACAGCTCATGTAATTTACGCCGGAATGCTTTTTAATTTTAAAGAGTATAAAATTATAGAAGAATTGCTGCAAAAAGGCTTGGCAATAGCAAAACAAGGATTATCCACTGGAGAAGATACTTGTAAACCTATCATCATACAAAGCTATGGATATCAAGCTAGTTGTAAACAGTTACAAAAACAAAAAGACATTGCAGCTGACTTGTTCTGTAAACAAGCAAATATCTCTATTGAATATGGTTTTGGACCACAAGCGTTAACAGCCTGGTGGTTGGGATATAATGTTATTAAAAAACGAGATAAAAAAAGGTATTCCGATATTGTTACTGAAGCATACCAATATGGTGTTTCGTTGGCTCCAGAAATGATTAAATCTACCTGTATGGCATATATCGCAGCAGATTATTACAACATCTGTGACCAAAACAGAAATAAAGAAGAATGTGAATCTATAAACATCTATATGACAGAAATTGAAGGTGAGGGTTGGAGAGAAAAAGTAGAGGAACATCGCAAAGAAATGGAAAAAAAGAGTCTTTCAATATTAAACTGGTTCTAGATATGTTATTAGCAAGTAAACATTTTACCCCTGTTATCGGAATTGATATTCATATCGTGATCATTCCTCCCGGAGTTCCTGTACCCATACCTCATCCGTATATCGGTATGGTGGTAGATCCTATGGATTATGTTCCAATAATTGGCTCTACAGTAAATGTAAACTGTGTTCCAAAGGGGAATAGTGGTACCGCTGGAATGATCGGCACTATGATTCATATTCCTATGGGTGGACCTTTTGCTATGGCTCCGATGATAGGTCACGACTCTATGAACTTTTTTGGAAGTACAAAAGTAAGTGCTGAAGATGCATACTTCACTCCTGCCGGATATATGACGATGACCTGTAATGATATCGGAATGCCGTTATCTTTGACGCCAGGTAAGAAAATGAAGCCGATACCAAGTTTATACTTACCCTCATCTATGAGTGTTCCGCTACCTATGGGGAAACCCGTAAATGTTGGAGGCCCTTATGCTCCAGATTTAATGGGTATGCTAATGGCGCTGGTGATGTCTTATGGTTTTGGAGCATTAATGAAAGGTGCCGGAAGAGGTTTAGCGAAATTGAATAAGAGTGTGTTGCAAAAATTCCCAGCAACCCAAGGACTAGGTAAAAAATTGTGTAAAATGGGATTCGAGCCGGTCGACCTTGTTACCGGTCGCATGGTATACGAAGGAGAAGACTTTAGCATTGCCGGACAAATACCAATCCGTTGGGAACGTAATTGGTACTCAGATTCTGGATATGAAGGAATGATGGGACACGGAATGCATTGTAATTATGATCTTGCCTTGCACATCGATTATGATGAAGATGCGATCGTAATGCGTCTGCCAGATGGAAGAATTACTTCATTCCCTATGTTACTCACAGAGAACCAATCTTTTTACAATAGAACCGAAAAACTTACTCTAACATATATTGATGGCACTACGTATGAAGTTACTGATCATCAATCACAAGAAATATACACATTTACCAAATATACCGACACATTATATAAACCAACCAGCTTAAGAAATCCCGAAGGTTTTAAAATCCAATTCATTTATAACGCAGTATATCAATTAGAACAAATTATTGATACTGCAGGTAGAAAAATTGACTTAGAGTTAGATGAAGAAAATAGAATAACCGAAGTTACAGCAACTCATCAAGGAGAAACTCGAACATTAGTTCAGTATGCATATAATGAAGAAGGAGATTTAACCAAGATCATTGATGCATTAGATCAAGCAACCGTAATGGAATACGAAAACCATCTGATGATCAAAAAAACGGATCGAAACGGTCAAGCTTTCTACTGGAAATATGACGGAAAAACTACCGGTGCTAAATGTATTGAGACTTGGGGAGATCAAGGGATTCTTTCAGGAACCATCGAATACAACAAAGGATATAATATAGTGACCAATTCACTAGATCAAGAAAGTATTTATTATTTTAATAACTTGAATCTTTGTACACAGGTTACAGATCCCATGGGTGATCATATTTTCCATGAATATACACCTTATATGGAACCCTATCGTGATATCGATGAAGAAGGAAATATAACAGGATACAGTTACGACGAACGAGGAAATTTAACCGGTTTACACCAACCGGATGGTTCTGTTATTGGATTTGTGTATGACGACAAAGACCGATTGGTGCTTACAAAAGATCCCGCAGGTGGATCTGTAGTAAAAACTTTTGAAAATGATCGCCTACATGCGGTTATAGGTTTGGATGGCGGTGTTACCTCTTTTGAATATAATGAGCAAGGGTTAATTAATGAAGTTAGGGATAATGCAGGAAACAGAACCAAACTAGACTATGATGAAGATCATAACTTACATAAACTTATCTTGCCCAACGGAGCAGTATCTAACTGGGAATACGATCCTTGGGGAAGATGTTTACATACTAGAAACTCAGAAGATCATCAACAGCAGTTCTTCTATGATGAACTAGATCGTATTTATCAAATAAGACAAGCAGATACTAATATCATCAAACTAAAATACAATGCCTATGATGAGGTCATCCAAACAATAGATCAGAAGAAACGTAAGGTCAATTTTGAGTATACTCCGTTGGGAAGCCTCAAAATGAGAGAAGAAAACAGTGCAAAAGTCTATTTTAAATATGATACCGAAGAGCAACTCAATACCATTACCAACGAACATAATGAGTTTTATCGCTTCTCCAGAAATGAAAAAGGTGAAATTATCCGAGAAATTGGTTTTGATGGATTGACCAGAAAATATGATCGTGATCGCGCAGGAAAAGTATTAAAAGTAAATCGCCCTGATGATAAATATACAGAGTACGAATATGACCTAAACGGAAGAATTACTCGAGCAGAACATAGTGATGGCACCTGGGAAACCTATAGTTACGATCTTAATGGAAATCTGATCGAAGCCGTTAATGAAAATAGTCGTGTACAACTCATAAGAGATACTGCAGGAAGAATTATCGCAGAAAATCAAGATGGACATCTGGTAGAAAGTGAGTATGATTCTTTAAGCAATAGAACCAATATTACCAGTAGTCTGGGAGCAAATATAGCACTTACCAGAAATAAACTAGGACTCATCGAAGAGATAAACGCCACGAGTTCTTCCTCTTCGGAAGGAGAGATGTCCGCCTCAGGCGGACAGAGAGGTTGGCAAGCTCAATTTGCTCATAACAGCTTAGGAATGGAAGTAGAAAGAATACTTCCTGGTGGTATCACAAATCATATTGAATACGACAATGCTGGTAGACCAATCCAGCATAAAGTTACTGCTGGTAACAGAGAAATGCGTCATCGTACGTATACCTGGAATGTTAATGATCGATTGACCAAAATGGTAGATCAATTAACCAAAGGTACTGTAGCATATGGGTACGATGAGTTTAACAATCTGGCATCCGCACGTTATGAAAATAAACAGTTTGATTATAAGCTACCGGATGAAGTAGGTAATTTATATAGAACCGAAGGCAAAGGAGACCGTAAATACGGAACCGGAGGACAACTTCAAGAAGCCAATGGTAACAAATTTAAGTACGATTCTGAAGGAAATCTGATTACCAAAATCACTGCAAAAGGAAATTGGGACTACGATTGGTACGGCAACGGAATGTTAAAATCTGTCACGGACCCTAAAAATAACAAAACCGAGTTTGAATACGATGCACTCGGCCGCCGTACTGCCAAAATAACAAGTGGAGCCCTGAGCGGAGCCGAAGGGCGAAATAGTAAGATCACCAGATGGGTCTGGGACGGCAACGTTCCACTCCATGAATGGAAATACGATCTCAATCAAAGACCCGAACTGGTAGTAGACGAATACGGCATGCTCAAAGAAAGTAAGCCCGAGCCTATAGAAAACCTAATAACTTGGGTATTTGATGAAGGTACCTTTAAACCAGCTGCCAAGATTACAGAAGATGACTCCTACTCTATCATTACCGACTATCTCGGTACTCCTGTAGAAATGTATAATTCTAAAGGCGAAAAAACTTGGCAGGTAGAATATGATATTTACGGAAAAGTACGTAAACTTGTAAAAGGTTCATTGAATGGTTGTCCGTTTAGATATCAAGGACAGTACGAAGATGTAGAGACTGGATTGTATTATAATGGTTATCGCTATTACAACTGTGAAAGTGGAACATACATCAGTCAAGACCCAATAGGTTTAAATAGTAGAGAGTATAATTTATATACCTATGTACTCGATAGTAATTCAGTAATAGATCCCTTAGGTTTAGATTGGAATTATGTTTTAGAGGATTCAAGTGGGAATCCCTATTATCATGGGAGAGCATCAGATAAACAGAGCATGAAAGACGTAGGGAGAAGACACTCCAAAACAAAAGGAACTGATGGTGCTAGATTTGGGAAAGGTGATAAAATGAGAAGAGTAACTCCTGTTGGAACACCAAAGGATTCAGTAAGAGGTGTTGAACAAAAAGGTGTTGCTGAAAATGATTTATTAGGCCGAAACAGTGATAAAGCAAGAGGAAATAAGATAAATGGTATGTCAGAAAAGAAACAAAAAACGACCAAGGGTAAAAGAAGACTTAAAGCTGCAGATAAATTACTAGATGGAAAAAAACCTAGTCAGTTGCCTTCACTAGATGAATTAGAATTTAAAGATTTAGGATGTAAATAATTATGAATATACATAAATTACTAGAAAATGAACTTATCACTCATGATGATTTAATAGAAAGCATTTTTGCTGAATATAAAAAAGCTGATAAAAAAAAATATGTTGCTCTATTCTTATCTAGTTTTCATTCTAACAAAATTGAATGTCGTAGTGGTTTACCGGTTTTTGCAATTCTTCAAAGCTTTCCAGCTCATGAATTCGAACTTAGAGAAGGTCAGAAACTTTCACGGATATCACCATGTAATATATGCTCTAATTATCAAAAAATAGAATCAGATACAGAATTGATTGAAGAATCATTTGAAGATGTCGGTGGCTTGACTGGTTTCCAATTATTGGATTATTCTTACTATTTAAACCAAACAAACCAATTAGAGACCGTAACACCAACTGAAGAAGATTACAGAATATTCTCGGAAATTTTAGAAATATTGAGTACTGCTGATAGCGATGAAACCGTTAAAAAAACAGTTCAAAAAAATATATCTAAAATAAAAGGATTTAAATCTGATTCTGAACAAAGGCAAGCACTTCTAGAAACTTTAGGCTACTGTAGTATATTAGAAACGAATGAACATAAGGGTTTGTTAAATCAATATACTAATTTGGCTGTTGCTCCAACAAAAACCCATAGCTCTGACTGGAACTATCCGGTAGATTTTTGGTTAGGCAAAGATGGAATTAATAAAGAAGCACTGAAGTTCTGGTTTGGAGACCATGCTGAACTTCAGAAATTCTGGGAGTAAACTATGAATAACCTTTTAGAAGCCGTAAAAGATAAAGTAGGCTCTTTTTTAATAGATAAAGGATATACAAAAAGAGGTAAAAACGATTTTATTAAGAAAGAAAAACTTCATAAAAGAGAAGAAGTGATTTCTTTTTCTTCCAGAAAAGGAAGAGCCCCGCATACAGATCAAACATATATTGGTGTTACATCTGGCATTTATTATAAAGAAGTGAACTCTTTAGATAAAAAAATAATTCAGGATTTTTTAAATTCATATCCTATAATTACTGGATCCATCGGTCATTTTAAAGACACAGATAACAACTTTATTTCCATCCCTATTAATAATTCGGATCAAATAGAAAATGTTGCCAATGAAATTATTCAAAATATTGAGGATGGTGCTTTTAACTTATTCAACAAGTTTCCAACACTAGAAAATATTTTAAAACAAATTGACAACAAACATGAATGGCTTAATGATTACCATAAGTTTAAAAAAATAAGACGCCAAGTAAGAGTCGCTGCAATGCATCTTCTAGCCTATGATAAAAGTACTGCTATACATTGGTTTAAAGAAAACTCCCTAGATACTGAAAAATCGAAATCAGAAATCATAAAAAAAATGGAAGCTAATTGGTGAATTCGATTATGTTTTTCGATATTCCTGAATCTACATGTAACCTAATCACCTGGGTATTTGATGCGATCGAAAGTTAAAAAATAGTCCCGTGGACTATTTTAGTGAAGAGGAGAGCCTGTGCGTTGATAAAAACCTGCCGCCAAAATCACAGAAGACAACTCCTACTCTATCATTACAGACTATCTCGAGGACAGAACGTAAAGAAACAGTCTTATAGATTGTGAAAAATTAAATCATTTAGGCAAAAAACCAAAAACACTTTTAAACCATTGAAACTAATGTAGATTTCATTAAATCAAATTCTTTTTCCTACTTCTTTTTGTATCTTTAAAAAAGATAATAACTTAATAAAGTCTTTACCCTACTAACTGATTTATGAATAAACCGATATATGTTTTGGGTACAGGTCTTTCACATAATGGATCAGCTGTTTTACTAAAAGATGGTAAAGTTTGTGTCGCCATAGAAAAAGAACGATTAAGTCGTATTAAACATGATGGAGGTAACGATTATTTGGCTATACAATACTGTCTTGATGCAGAAAATATAAAACTAAGCGATATTGATTTGGTAGTACAATGTGCTAATTTCGAAATTCCTGAACGAAATCAATATAAAGGGAAACGAATTTTTGCCAATACTGATTTCCCAAAAATCGTAAATATCTCTCATCATTTAGCGCACGCATATAGCGCCGTGGGGACTGCTTCTTTTAATGAATGCAACGTAGTAGTTATTGATGGATGCGGTAGCCCTTTAGACCAGTTTTTACAGCTACATCCAGAGCATAAACATCTCATTCAACCAGACATTATTAAGGAAACCAAGATGCAATGTGAGAAAGATAGTTTCTACTATTTTAATGGGCAAAAACTAATTCCCTTATGGAAAGATTTTAGTGTTATGTCTCCTTTTTCAGAAAAGAACCTTTCAACACCAACTACCAAGCATTCCATTGGAGGGTTTTATGCTTCTGTCAGTAAATATGTATTTGGTGATATGCAGGATGTAGGTAAACTAATGGGTTTAGCTCCATATGGAACTTCTGGAGTGTATAAGGTTGATGCTTTTGAATTTAAAGAGTCTCGCTTATTTATACACCACACTTGGCAGTATCATTTTGACAAACCTTCAAAAGGGTATTCTTATTTCAAGAAACATTTTAGCTATTACGCCAATGTCGCAAAATGGGCACAGGAACAGGTAGAGAAAGCCGTGTTAGAATGTATACAATATAGAACAAATTCTTATCCATCTCAGAATTTATGCTATTCTGGAGGAGTAGCATTAAATGCCGTCGCCAATTCCAAATTACTAGATCTAAAATTGGTAGACAACATCTATTTTGAACCTGCAGCTGGTGATAATGGTTTAGCACTAGGCTGTGCTTTTTATGGATGGTTAGAGCATCTAAACAAACCTAAAACATACCATAACGGTAATACTTGTTTTGGAAAATCGTATACTGATCAAGAAATTGAAAAAGCCATTTCTAACGAATCAATTCATTTCAAAAAACTAGAAAACGAACTGGACTTACTTCATTATTGTGCAAAACAGTTACAAAACGGAAAAACAATTGCTTGGTTTCAGTCAGGTTCTGAATTTGGTCCTCGAGCTTTAGGTAGAAGAAGCATTTTAGCACATCCTGGAATAAAAGGCCTTAAGGACCATATAAATAAAAACATAAAGTTCAGAGAAGATTTTAGACCTTTTGCACCTGCTATATTAAAGGATAAAGTAACAGAATATTTCAAATATGGAAGAAATAGTCCTTATATGATTTTAGTAGACAAAACGAAACCCGAACATGTTGAAGACCTCTTAAACGTTACACATTATGATGGTTCATCCAGAGTACAAACGGTTGAAGAGACTTGGAACCCAATGTTTCACAAACTAATAACCGAGTTTTACAACGTAAGTGGTATTCCGATGGTATTAAACACCAGCTTGAACAAAAAAGGAACACCTATTGTAGAAACTCCTAAAGAGGCTATTAAATTATTTAAAGAAACTGCCATTGACATCTTAATAATTGAAAATTATTTGATTGAAACTAAATTACAATAATAAATGGCTATCAATTTTATAGTTTCTGCTCTATCTAGTTCTCCTTACCTCGCGCAAATAACTCAGAAAAATCTGATTTTGTAATCCAAAAAAAATGGTAAAATATAAAACAATGATTGCTAGAAATGAGGTATAAAAATGTTATTTTAGAGCTAAATTTAATAACAATGCTTTCCCCTAACAGTAAAACCTATCTCCAAGCATACAACACAAAACAAGATAAAAGTATTCCGTTATTAATAATGCAAAAACTAATACAATGGATAGCTTCTACACATCAAATAAAACCTCTTACCATAGTATACGAAACACCAATTGAGTATAGAGGAAGTGCACCAAGATTAACCGTAATCTTTGAGCATCCAGAGGATCAAAAAGTATTCCTTAACAATGACGGTTTCACAGAAAACCAAATCAAAAAACAATCCATATTAAAAAAGTTCATTTCATTAGTTAATGAACTAAATCTTCAAAAGAAATACGACACACAATCCCTTTTTATAGTTTATGATAATTTTTCAGATGCATTTAAGAGTATTTGTTTAAACAAAACAATTCACAAAGGAAAAGGAGAAAATATCATTAGAGATACATTTCCTGAGATAAATTTACTTCAATTTATAACGTATAATTATTGTCTTATTTTATTCTTGGAAACAGAGAACGATCTAACAAGTGCAGCTAACAATGGGATAACAAATAGAATCAAGAAAATCTTATACGACCTAATCAAAAAACAAGATTTATTTAATTACATTTCTTATAAAGATTTTCCGGTGCATTTTGATAGTAAAGAAAATTTAGATAAAAAATTTGGCGGAAGTATGCGAGCCTATTTTAATTGATGAAATATCATTTCCAAATCTATATACTATATAGTATCTTAGAGTTCTAATAACCATCGATGAAAAATCTTAGACTCTATTGCGCACTTGTTTTTTTGCTTTGCATACCTTTTTTAGGAATAACACAAGAAAGTGATTCGGGCTACATTGAGACCGAAGCAATTATAAAAGAAATAAATTTTAAAATTAAAAGTCGTCGCTCCTCGGCTACTGCAAAGGTAACTTATAAGACACTGGAAGGCGATAGCCTTACTAGTACTGTCAAATTAGCACACATTCCATTTATTGGACCATTGGATAAAGAAGGAGATAGAATCACCATTTTGTATAACAAAGAGACACCTCTTTTGCTCACTACCAAAAGTACTTCGTTTTGGCAATCATACGGATTGTATATCCTTATTGGGTTTGGTATCTTGATTCTAGGCTATAGATATCTAAAAAGATCAAAAAGTTAAATCTCTTCATTTTTGTTTATTATAAAATCATTGTACTATAAGTTTAGTACGAACTATTAATTCCCTCAGCGGAAATCAACGTTTCTTTATATGAATCATTTTCGTAACTTTAAGAATAGAATTACCTTCTAGATATATGGCATTTTCAGCGGACGAATTTGAATTTCTAACAGATAAAACTTTATTATTTCTGATTATTTTAGATGATAAAGGAAACATTCTTAAAGTCAACAAACGTTGTGAAGTCCTATTTTCATTACCAATAGGTGAAATTATTGGACAATCTATATACAAATATTTACTGGATGAAGATGAATCAGAATTCAAGGAAACAATTTCTGAACTGTATCGTAATAAATCAAAACTCAATAAAACATTTGGATTTGCTACCTTAATTTCTGATGCTGTTTTATATGTAAAATTTGATCTTGTTTATTATAAAAACAAAATTTATGCTTCAGGAATAGATGTTACTGAAGAAAATGAAGAACATAATTTTTTAATATCCTTATCTAGATTAACAAAAACCGGCGCATGGAATTTTGACCCGATTAATGATAAACTATACTTTTCTAAGGAGTGCTATCGGCTTCACGATTTAAAACAGGGAACTCCTATAACGATGCCTGAAGCTCTCTTGTTTTATCCCAAAGAATCCAGAGAAAGGATCAAAAACTATTGGGATGATCTTATTAATCACGGAATTGCTTACGACTATATAGACCAAATCATCACTAAAAAACGAAAGCAAAAGTGGATACGGGTTATTGCAGAACCGGTTCTTCACAACGGCAAGGTCATTTTTATAAACGGAAGCTTTTCTGATGTTACCGAACAGCACAATTATATAGAGCAATTAAAACACAATGAAGAAACCAAAAAACTAGCGCTTAAAGGTATAAGGTCCGGTTTATTTGATCATTTGATAGAGACAAATATGGTCTTTTATAGCTTAGATTTTAGAAAAATGTTGGGATTACCAATCAGAAAAGATTTTGTACCTGAAGAAACCTTCAGAAAAATGATACACCCTGATGATGTTGATCAAGCTGTAGAAAGACATTTGGAAAATCTTAAAAAATCCGGAAATCATTATTTTAACTACTACCGACTTAAACATTTGGATGGAGGATATCGTCACTATGAAGTACATGGATATAGAAAAAAAAATGAAAAAGGCGATACCATCCGTATGATCGGTAACCTGATCGATGTACAACAAAAAAAAATAAACGAACGTACGATTGCAGAAAATCAAAGTCGATTATTAGCTATGATTAATAATGGATTTGCTTATACAGTTTTACTGGATACAGCCGGAAAAATATTAATGGCAGATGAAAATTCGATAAAGATCATTAAAAGAGATTTTGGAATAGATCCAAGAGTAACCTCTTCTCGTTTTATCGATGTAATGCCGGTTAATTTTAAAAACACCTTTGCGCACGAATTTAATGAAGCTTTAAAAGGCCATACTGTCAAAAAAGAAATCGAAAGAATAATGCACAAGGGTTCTATTCAATGGCTAGAGTCAAAATACACTCCGATTAATGATCAAGAAAACAACGTTAATAGCGTACTTGTAAGCTTTCACGATATTACTGAACAAAAATTAGCCGCACATGCCATAAAAGAAGCACATATAAAAGAACAGGAATTAAGTAGTTTAAAATCAAATATCCTATCAAATTTTAGCCACGAAATCAGAACTCCGCTTAATGGTATCATGACTATTAGTAATCTACTATTACTCGGTGAAGAAAATCCTAAGGAGCGTAAGAAATTAGCCGCTTATTTGGACGAAAGCAAAGAACGTTTGCTTACTACAATAAACAACTTGTCTCACTTTAGCGAGATAGAAACAATTCAAAAAAATCTTAATCTCGTTGAAGTTGATGTAAACTATACAGTAGAAACCTCTTATCGAGAATATCGTCATTTTGCAAATTCAAAAAATCTAAAGTATATTTTGGAATTAGACGAGAGGTGCCCATCTGCCATTATTGACGAAGATATTTTTCATACTGCAATAAATAATATCATTCATAATGCGATTAAGTATACCAATAAAGGAAAAGTAATGGTTAAGGTGAAGGCAAAGAGAAAAAGTATCAAGATCGTAATAAAAGATACAGGAATTGGTATCGGGAAAGGGAATCTACGGAAAATATTTGATCCTTTTATTCAAGAAAGTATAGGTTTGAGTCGTAAATATGAAGGTACCGGAATAGGCTTAAGCTTATCCAAAAGATATATTGAAATCCTTGGTGGAAAAATTAAAGTTATTAGTAAATTAGAACACGGAACAGAGTTTATTATTAGAATCCCCAGAAATATATGAATATACTTTACGTAGAAGATAATAAAATCAATGCGATGGTGATGAATAAAATGCTATCCAAAAACGGATCGAATGTCATTATTGCTGAAAACGGTTCATCGGCATTAAAAATTGTAAAGCAATCACCACTTGATTTAATACTGGTAGATATTAACCTAGGCTTAAATCAGATGGATGGTTGTGAATTATTAAAGCGTTTTAAGAAACTGGATGCCTTAAAAGATATTCCTATATATGCGGTAACGGCCTATGCAATGCCTGGCGATGCTCAAAAATTTCTCAAGATCGGTTTTGATAAATATTTTTCGAAACCCGTTAATTTTGAAAAGCTATTATCTGCTATTTCGAAAGTAAAGTCCAGAATAACATAAAAAAAACGAGCGCTACAAAGTAACGCTCGTCTTTAAACAATTAATTTTCATTGTTCTTATTGTTGCTCATAGTCAGAATCCCAATCCGTTCCATCATCTCCTTTCTGACCATCCATTTTTATCATGAAGTTCTTAGCAGGGAAATAAGGTTTCATATGAATATCTAAATATACTCTATCCTTTTGATTAGGATCCTGCTCAAAACGCTTTATCGAAAAGTCCTCGATTAACTGATCCGGACCAGTAATTCCGTCAAGAAATTTAACTATTTGTCCCATCAACTCTTTACGTGTTCTGGCATTAAAGTTTTCAAATGCTCTTCTATTCAAGAAGTCCATAAGCACTTTAGTCACATAATCAAATACCCTAACTACAGAATACGTTTGTAAACCTAAGTTATCTCCATTAAATAACGTTTTTGCAGAAAAAGCCATTACTTTTCCATATTCATTAACCATAGGAACCAATCCTAATTTTTCTAACTGGGCAATTTCACTTTTCTTTAAATCAAATCGAACTCCATCGACTTCATTAATCCCACCATGTTTTTTACCCGCAGCTACTTGAGACATAAGCGTTCTGTACACTTGTCCAGCTAATGCACTAGATGGTGGCACAAAAAGATCATCCTCTTCTCCTACTTCATCATGTTTTCCTCTTCCTACCAGCCAGTTACAAGCCATCATAACATTTGATCTGTACTTATCACCACCTGTTAGATTTGCAGCTTCAAACATCTCCATAACATCATCCGGTTCATCAAGGTGTTCAAAATCAGTAATCATCATTACCTTATTTTCGTGAGCAATTTTCGCCCATTTTTCCACAACTTTATTTGATCCGAGATATCCAGGTATCACCAAAATACCGTAATTATCTCTTAGATCCAGACGATCATATCCTTGTACCAACTCTTCCTGAATTGCATCTATAAATCTAGTGTTATCAAGATCTTTTAGCTGCTCGAGTTCGGCATTCATAATATTGATATTCTTAACTTTTTGCGACTCTGTATTCTTAAAAAATAAAGCTACAGATCTATAAGATTGCTCCAATTCTCTGGTTTGCTCTAAAGCCGCTCCTAGATTTTTTTCTAAAGATTTTCCTGCAATCTCCGAGCGTTTTTCTGATTCTTCAACCATTTCGGAAATATCATCCGATGATGATAAAATATCACTCCAAATCTCCAATGTCTTTTGAAGTTTAGCCCTCTCCAATTTTTTAGTTGACTCCGTAAGAAAAATCTTTTTACGCGCTTTACGATCAGGGTTCATGTTCTGAACATCGTCTATGCACGCTTCTAAAAGATCAAACCCACCATATCTGGCTAATTTTTCTTCGTTTATTTTAAGTTCCTTTGCTGGATTCTCTATTTTAACACTCTCTTGAGCTTGTTTTCCTGCTGCCATGTATTCTGTACTTTATCTTTTAACCTTGTTGTAATTCTGCTAATAATGATTGAATGGATCTTATCAATGCTTGTTTTGCATCGGGATCTGCCAAAGCGGTTTTCAAAATTTTGTTTGATTTAAGTTGTTTAACAACCTTAAGATACTGATCTTTTTCTGTATCCAAATCATTTAAAAACTTACTCTGATTGATAATCCCTTTTTTTCCAAAATCACCCAAATGGTTAAATTTTAGCGTTTCTTTACTCTCTACTCCATCTGCGTCTTCAAATTCAACCTCTACCTCAGGTTTGTAGTTTTCAAATACGTGATCGATCGACGTCAATCCATTAACTATTTGTGGTTTAATTGGCTGATCGTGCGTTAATTTCTGAACAAGAAGTGTTTTATTTTGTCCGATTTCCAATATAGCTTCACTAGCATCGGTTTTTACCTCTGTCCCTCCTAATCCATATGTGTTATTGCTCATATTTTCTCTAAATAATGATTGTGAATTATAAATATACTAATTTTATTGCAGGATACGGTCTTTATTCGTACGACCACTGCATTTTTTCATCTTTAACATCAAGCTTTACCTTGCTTCCTTTTCCTATCTTTCCGGTAATCAGCATCTTAGACAAAGGTCCTCTAAGATCAGTTCTAATGACACCTCGTAAAGGTCTTGCTCCATATTTGGGGGTAAATCCCTTATAAGCAAGAAATTCCTGAGCTCCTTCCGTCAACTCTAAGGTTACTTCTTGCTTGTTTAATGCTTTATGTAAATCTTTTAATTGAATATTAAAAATCTTAACTACATTCTCTTTGGTTATAGGCGCGAAAGGAACAATTTCTGTAAGTCTTCCTAAAAATTCGGGTCTAAAATGCCTAGACATAAGTTCTAAAAGGTCTGAAGATTTTGGTATTTCTCCGTCTGTAAATGACTTTACTACGTGCTCACTTCCTATATTGGAAGTAAATAAAATAACCGCATTAGAGAAATCTCCGGTTTTACCGAGTCTGTCATTTAACTTCCCTTCATCCAAAATCTGGAGAAAAATATCAAATACCGATGGGTGCGCTTTTTCAATCTCATCAAAGAGCACAATTGAATATGGTTTTTGTCTTATTTTATTTACTAATAAACCTCCTTCTTCATAACCTACGTATCCTGGAGGTGCACCATATAACAAAGCTGCAGAGTGTTCTTCTTTGAACTCTGACATATCAAATCTAATGATAGCATCTTCTGTCTGAAATAAGAATTCTGCCAAAGATTTTGCCAACTCGGTTTTACCTGTACCTGTGGGTCCTGTAAAAAAGAAAGATCCTGTAGGTAAACCAGGCTTACTTAAACCTGATCTGGATTCTAATACTGCTTCAGAAATAGTTTTAATGGCATGATCTTGACCAATCACTCTTTTTTTAAGGTGATCTTCCATATTCAACAGCCTTTCTTTTTCATCCGCCTGTAGTTTTCCAACCGGAATTCCTGTTTTATTTGCAATCGTAGCCGAAACATCATTTTTATCAACTAACGTTTTTTCTTCGGAAGCTTTCTTAAAAAAATGATCTAGAATTCCAACGATTTTTGTTTTGTAATTATCAAAATTTTCTTCACCCAAGATCATTTCGTCTTCACCTAGTTCGGTAAATAAGAGATAACTAAATTTACTTTTTAGATTGTTGTATATCCAACTTACCGATGATATCTTTTCTGATTCTTCTGATTCTTTTTCTCCAATTTCTTTTATATCTTTTAATAATGTCTCTACATTATTAGCTGTTGTTTCGATCATATACCTAGAAGCAGACATTGTTCTATCTATAAGATCTATGGCAGCATCCGGAAGGCTTCTGTCTTTATTAAATCGCTTAGAAAGTCGTATTGCTTCAGCGATAGTTTCATCTACAATATCTAAGTTATGATGCTTTTTATATTTATCGATAGTATTAGAGATCATAGTAAGCGCATCCTGTTCTGATGGTTCATCAAGGGCCACAATTTCAAATCTTCTGGTTAATCCTTCGTCGGTCTCTATGTGTTTTCTAAATGCATCATTAGTGGCAGTTGCAATAAAAGTAACTTCTCCTTTTGCCAACTCTGATTTTAAGATATTAACTAACCCTTGATTACCACTATTTTTATCGGTAAGATTATTAATCTCATCAATTAGCAAAACAGGTTTGTCAAATTCTTTTAATGCGGCTATAATTTTTTTAAATCGATCTTCTACCTCACTTTTATAACTTGCTCCCGAAACAAGATTAATAAAATCCAGTTCATAGATTTGAGCGTCTTTCAATCCCTCTGGAACGTTACCATTTACCACTGCTTCTGAGAAACCATCTAAAAGTACCGTCTTACCAACACCTGGTTCCCCAGTAATCAAAACGTTAGGTTTAGAATGTCTACCTAATATTTCTGTAATCATTTTTACTTCTGCATCCCGACCAAAAACATCGTCTAACTGTTTGTTTTTTGCTGCAAAAGTTTTATCAAAACAATACTCATCCAATATGCCCGAGTCACCTTTGGATACTGCTGCGCTTGCCGCTCCGCTTTTACCCGAAGTTCCCTTTACTGCTCCGGTTTTACCTTGTGTTGCAGCAATTAAAACTTCATCTGCCTTTAGCGGTAATGTTTTTAGTTGTTCATAGGAAAAACCAACACCCGGAGTACATAAGGCAATTAAAACAGCATGAGGCGTAATTTCATCCTTTCCAAGTTTAAGTTTTATGGTATCCGCTTCATTAAATACTGCTTCAATTGATTTATCTCCATTAATCGTATCCGGAATATTGACAACTCTAGGTAGTGCTTCTATTCTAACTTCAGACCATTCTTCATAATAGTAGATATCACCATCAATTTGGTTAAAAAAATCTTTTAATCCGACGTCTTTATGTAAAAGAGCTTTTAATAAGTGAGCAGCATTATACTGATCATTATAATACTCTTTAGCAATAGATTGCGCTATGTGAATAGCATTATTTACTTTTGGAGATAATGTATAGTCTAATATTTGCATGAAGTTGGTTTTTCGTAAAGTAAATAAATAACCGAGTAATTAGCAAAAAATTATCGACCAGCTCAACATAAAATTTAATATTTTATGATCTGGGAGGTATTTTCTGCCTACAACCTGTCAAATCATACTTTCTGAAATCAAAAGTACATTGTTTTTAACAGTATTTGCACCTAGTTTTTGGGTAAAGTGTTTACCCTGTTTTCAGTGAATTTATATCTTTCTTTTGTAATCTGCCAACCTAATTAAATTAGTAGCTCCACATTGTAGGAAAAGAAATGAGTCTGATATTTATCGAATCTGAGTAAATTTAATTCCCAGTTGCTTTTCTAAGTCTCTAATAACTTTTAATTCCTGCTTCACTATCAAAGCTAGAGACAATCCTGTTTTACCTGCTCTGGCTGTCCTACCGCTTCGATGTGTGTAGTACTCCATTTGGTCAGGTAATTGATAATGGACTACAAATGCCAAATTGGCTACATCAATTCCTCTGGCAGCTACATCTGTAGAAACTAATAGTTCTTGAGTACCTTTTTTAAAAGCTCTCATTACCTTATCTCTGTCTTTTTGGGTCATATCACCCTCAAGTAGGCCTACTTCATAATTTTTTGCAGTAAGTTGTTTGGATAATTTTCGAGCTGCCGCCTTGGTTTTAGTAAAAATGATACCTCTTTGATTTTTCTGGGATTTAAGAAAATAAGTGAGTGTGTCTAATTTATTTGCTTCTTCACCAATTACAAAATGATGCTCAATCCCTTTGTTCACAGCATCATTTTTATCCACAGACACTCTCACAGCATTCTTATCTACATAGGAATTAATAATTTCGTTAAGTGCTGAAGGAATGGTAGCAGAAAAAAGCCATACATTTCTGCGACCTTTGGTTTTGCTCAAAATTGTGGTAAGGTCTTTTTTAAACCCCATACTTAGCATTTCATCAGCTTCATCCATAATAATGGTTTTGATCTTAGAAATATCTACAGCTTTTCTTTCTATAAGATCAATAAGTCGTCCCGGAGTTGCTACAATAATATGTGTAGGCCTTTTTAATCTGGAAAGTTGAATTTCTATTTTTTCACCTCCGTAAACTGATTCGGTGAAAATTTTATCTGTATACTTGGTAAACTTAAAAAGTTGTTTAGCTATTTGTTGACCGAGTTCTCTGGTTGGAGCCAATATTAATGCTTGAACCTCTTTCTTTTCTGCATTTATACTAGTTAATAAAGGAATACCAAAGGCAGCTGTTTTCCCGGTGCCTGTCTGAGCCTTACCGATAAAATCTACTTGGCTGTTGATCAGAACAGGTAGTGTCTGTTCTTGAATTTTAGTAGGAACGGTTATTCCCATTTCTTTAAGACCCTTAATTAAATCTTTAGGAACACCTAATTCTGCAAATGTCATCCTTATATTCTTTTAGGGTACAAAAGTAAAGGAATATATCCATTACCCAACAAAAAAGGATATTACAAATATTACTAACAAGAAATTTTCATGAAATAACCAAATAACTGCTTTTTGAGAGTCAATCCTTTTTTATGGAAATGAGATTTATCCATACAAAAACCTCCTGAACAATTAAAATCAGCTCCTTCATCAGAAGAGATAATATCAATCAAAGAAATACGACTAAAACCAAAATCATGTGATTCACTATGGATTTCATGTTTGTGAGCACTGTGATCCATATCTGAATTGTAAGAAAAAACTTTCTCGCTATGAGATTCCTTATTTTCGGCTAACTCTAACCTATTAGTTATTGCCGCATCCTGATTAAATAAATCTATATTCTCAGTAAATACAATGCTCTGTGCCTGTAAAGAGGAAACAAACAAAATAGAAAAGAATAATAAAATGGAGTGTAGTCGTTTAGTCATATGTATTTATTTTGGCTTGTTAGAATTAGTTCAAATTAACATCGTTTTTGAAAAAACTTTCGTAAAATCAGAACGTTAACTCTTTAAAACATCGGCAAAATACACATAAACCAGATAAAGTGCAAAATATTTTTAAACTTTAACACTTTCCATTCCGATTTGACCTACAATCTTGATAATACTATTACTTTTTTTGAATAAATTCCTACTAAAACAAGGTAGCTCCATCAGATGAATGATTAGGCAAACTGAGATTTGTTCCTAAATCTCTATTCAGTAATTCAATAAAATATTTAGATAATAGCGGAGATTCTTTCTCTACATTTTGATGAACAAAAAAATGAATATCCTCTATACCCTGATTTTTCCAAGATTTTAATCTGTTGCTCCAATCTACCAATCTCGTATAATCTGTTTCATGATTGGCACCAACATATCGAATAAAAGCTTCTTTATTGGTAAGTCTCATATGCAATAAGTCCCTTCTTCCAGCAGAATCCGTAATAATGTTTGCGATATTATGATTCTCCAATAAATCATATAACTCATTGGCTACGTTATTATCATTAAACCAATCCGTATGTCTAAACTCAATTGCTAAACGTACATCTTTAGGCCATCTATCAACAAAATTAATTACCCGGTCAAAATATTTAGGAGAAAAATTACTGTGCATTTGTAAAAAAATGGTTCCTAACTTTTCTTTTAGATGAATCGCACTAGCCAAATATTGATCTACATATGGTTGCACATCATCATTTAATCTTTTAAGATGAGATATATTCTGAACCAACTTCGGAAAAAATTTAAATCCTTCTGGAGTTTTATCATACCACTTTTTAAATTGATCTTCGGAAAAAATTCTGTAGAATGTAGCATTTAATTCTATAGAATTGAACTGCCTTGAATAATAATGTAACTCATCTTTTGTGCCTCGAGGGTAAAAACCTTTTAACTCCTGTTTATTCCATTTTGCACATCCCACATACACAGATAATTCCTTATTATTTTCTTTCTTCAAAACTCTGGATGTATCTATATGATCTTTTGGCAGTGCAAAATCAATATGCTCGGGATGTTCTACTTTTCCGAATTTCATTATTTTAAATTTTAAAAATATTGAGATAAATAGTGTAACAAAAATAAGATTCGAATGACTAACTTTACATAAACACTAATAAAATTTAAAAATGAATACTTTAAAATCTTTTATTGTAGCATTAATGATAGCAATTATTGCTCCTGCGAATGCTCAAACTGCAGATGAAATTATAGCAAATTACCTCGAAAATACTGGAGGAAAAGAAAGCTGGGAAAAACTAGAAGGTATAGAAATGGTTGGAGTGATGAAAATGCAAGGCATGGAAATCCCTTTTGAACAGATATCTACAAAAGATGGAAAACAATTAGTTACTATAGAACTGCAAGGTAACCGCATGGTATGGTCTGCTTTTGATGGAGAAACCTCATGGCAAAGAAACCAAATGACAATGGAAGCTGAGAAAAGTGACAATGAAGCTACCGAAAACATTAAGAAACAGACAAAAGATTTCCCTGATGCATTATTAAACTACAAAGAAAAAGGATATACTGTAGAATTGATCGGAAAGGAAACTATAGATGGTACAGAAACTTTTAAAGTAAAAATGACTAAAGATCCTATTTTAGTAGACGGTCAATCTGTACCTAATATTATGCATTACTATTTTGATACAGAGAATTTTGTGCCAATTATCTTAGAAACACAAGTCAATCAAGGTCCTATGAAAGGACAGACTATCAAAACATCATTAAGTGATTACCAGGAAGTGAATGGTGTTTATTTCCCTTTCACCATTGGTAGTGATTTTCAAACAATGAGCTTCAAAGAAATAAAACTCAATCCAGAAGTTGACAGTGCAAAATTTGCATTTCCAGAGAAAAAGTAAAAGATTAAAACATACTACTATCCCCAATTCGTTGGGGATTTTTTTTCACATAAATTACTAATCAATCAAAAGGAATTATGAATAAAAAAATTATAATCGCAGGGCTTAGCGTTATATTTTCATTAGGATTACAAGCTCAAGATATTATTCTAAAAGGTAAAGAACTTTTTGGAAAACTGGAAGCAAGACATATTGGACCTGCATTAATGAGTGGTAGAATCATCGATTTAGAAAACCATCCTACCAATAGCAGAATTGTGTATGCTGGTACTGCAGGAGGTGGAGTATGGAAGTCCTCTAACGGTGGAGCTAGTTTTGCTCCAATATTTGATGATTATGCACAATCTATAGGTGTCGTCTCTATTGATCCTAATGATCCGGATAATACCGTTTGGGTAGGAACCGGAGAAATTTGGACAAGAAATAGTGTATCCATAGGTGATGGAATATATAAAACTACCGATGGTGGATCCAACTGGAAAAAAATGGGATTAGAAAACTCTGAGCGAATCAGTAGTATTCAGATAAACCCAAAGAATTCAAATGAAATCTATGTTGGTGTTATTGGAGCTTTATGGGGTGATAGTGAAGATCGTGGTGTGTACAAGACTACCGATGGAGGGAAAACCTGGGAGAAAATTTTGTACATTAATGAAAGAACCGGTGCCAATGAAGTCATTATGGATCCCAATGACCCCAATACACTTTATGCAGCTATGTGGGAATTTAGGAGAACAGCCTGGAATTTTAATTCGGGTGGACCTAATAGTGCATTATACAAATCTACCGATGCAGGAAAAACTTGGAACAAGATACACAATGGTTTCCCAAAGGGAGATTTAGGAAGATTTGCAGTTGCGGTTGCTCCATCCAATCCTAAAATCGTATATGCAGTTGTAGAAAGCAAGGAAGACAAAGGTTTATACCGCTCTGATGATGCTGGTGGAAGTTGGAAATTACTTAACGGGGATTTCGGATTGGTAGTTAGACCATTCTACTTTGCAAGGATCGTGGTGGATCCTAAAAATCCTGATATCGTAGCCAAAGGTGGATTATTTGGATCTATCTCACGAGATGGTGGAAAAACATTCAAGAACCTTGGCAACATGCACGCTGATATCCATGACATTACATTTGACATTAACAATTCTGATAGAATGTACGTAGGTACTGATGGTGGTGTTTACAGAAGCTGGGATGGTGGCTCTACATTGGATATGGTGGATAATCTACCATTATCTCAATTTTATCAAATTAGTGTAGATAATGAAGAACCTTATAATATTTATGGAGGATTACAAGATAATGGTTCCTGGTATGGTCCATCTTCTTCTCCGGGAGGTATTGAGGCACGCGATTGGAAACGCATAGGTGTTGGAGATGGTTTCAGAGTGCTTAGACATCCAACTAAAAAAATTATATACTCTGAAATGCAAGGAGCTCAAAATGTCTGGAGATATGATATTGATAAAAACAATACTAAAAACGTAAAGCCTCTACAAGTAAAAGGGAAAGCTGACCTTCGTTTTAACTGGAATGCTCCAATGGCTATAAGTGCTCATCAACCAGATAGATTTTATATGGGTAGTCAATTTCTTCACGTAAGTGAAGATATGGGGGATAACTGGAAAATTATCTCTCCGGATCTTACTACTAATGACCCTGAAAAACAAGACAAAGAATCTGGAGGTATTTCTACTGATAAGTCAGGAGCAGAGACACATACTACAATTTTCACGATTGCAGAATCACCTATCGATGAAAAGATCATCTGGGTTGGAACTGACGACGGAAATGTTCAGATAACACAAGATGGAGGAAAAAACTGGACCAATACAACACCTAATATCCAAGGACTTCCTAAGAATACATGGGTTTATCATATAGAAGCAAGTAATCACTCAAAAGGAACTGCTTATGCAGTTTTTGATGGACATGCTCAAAATGATATGAAACCATATGTGTACAAAACATCTGATTTTGGAAAAACATGGAAATCTCTGGTTACAGATGATATCATCGGTTTTGCACGGAACATTCAGGAAGATTATGAAAACGAGAACTTACTCTATTTAGGTACAGAATTTGGGTTATTCATAACAATTGATGGTGGAAAAAACTGGTCTCGTTTTACAAATAATATGCCTGCAGCCGCAGTTCATTTTATTGATTTGCAGAAAAAAACTAGTGATCTTGTATTAGGTACGCACGGTAGAGGAATTATTATTATTGATGATATTTCTCCGTTACGTCAAATTAATCAGGAAGTACTAAATAAAGATGTTCATTTCTTTTCATCAAAACCAGCTATCATAAAAGAAGAAGGTGGTTTTGGAGGAGGAAGTACAGAACTTCAATTCGTAGGAAACAATCCATCTTCTTCAGGTCAGATCATTTATTATCTAAAAAAGAGGCATACTTTCGGAAAAATGACTTTGTCTATTCAGGATAACAACGGAAAAGAAATTGTTTCTCTTGTTCCGGGAAAATCTAAGGGAATTAATATTGTTAACTGGGATTTTAGAACAAAACCTCCAAAAGTTGCTGCCGGTAAATCATACACTGCAGGTGGTTTTACTGCTCCAAGAGCTAAAAGCGGAATATATAAAGTTATTCTAAAGAAAGGAAAAAACTCTTATGAAAGCTCTATCAAATTAGAAAATGATCCTAATTCCAGTGTAACTGCTGCCGAAAGAGAAGCTCAATTTAAAACAACTAAGGAACTTTATGATGACATGGAAGATCTCGCGTATTTAGTGTATCAAATCGACCAAAACATCAAAAAAGCAGAAGAAGTTGAGAAGAAAGATCCTAAAGCTAAAAAAATAATATCCGCTCTGGTAGGTGAATTAAATTCATTAAAGGAAACACTGGTAGTGACAACTGGCGATAACTACGTTGCCGAAGCGGAGCCACAACTAAGAGAAAAATTGGCGTTATTATATAGTGATGTAGCGAACCTTTTTGAAAAACCTTCTTTATCTCAAATTGAGAATAAAGAAACACTCAAAAACAGATTAAACGAAGCAAAAGCATCTTTTAAAAAAATAGAAGCTAAGCAAGTAGCCAAGTTCAAGAAGTATTTAGAAAAGAATAATGGAGGTGCTATCAATATAAAGTCTAAAGAAGAATTCTTAAGTAAATAAGAAAATCTTAGTTATAATTCTCTGTACAAGGGGCTCTTTTTGAAAAGAGCCCCTTGTTGTTTTACTAAGAGAAAAAGAACTCCTAAATAATGTTCATAACTGGTTTAAAACTCTAAACACCCAGCTAGATTTTGGATCAAACAATTCTGTATTTTTAGTAAACACTCTTTATTATGGAAAACAGGGAATCAAATTTATTGGCTATCCGCCCACAAATTTTAAATGCAAGAGTTTCTGAAAACATGTCAGAAGATGAACAGTTTCAGAACAAAACAATCAGACCCATTATCAAACTTCAGGGAGAATTATTAATTGAAGTGTTTAGAAACTATATCAAAAAGAGGAAAAACACTTTTTACGAATTATCCTTGGAAAAACGTTTACTTTATATAGACAATGCTATACAAAAGGACATGAAATTCAGGAATAGCCTGAAAGGGATGATCATTGGTCAGTTTACTGTAGATGAATACTTAACATACGTCCAAAACTCTTCCTCATTGAATAAAAGAATGATGAATATTGTCAGAGAACGTCTTCATAGCAACATTCAGCTATTAGAACGTCCATTACTATCTTATTAAATAACTAGACCAAATAGAAAAGTGCGCATCAAAATTGATGCGCACTTTTTTATTGCTTTTAAAGTTTTAGTAAAGGGATTAATTACCTCCTTCTAAAGCTTTTAATTTACTTTTCATATCCTCAGCTTTTGGATCATCTAATTGATAAAAAATCTGCATTAACGTACGAATAGCTTCAACATTATCAGGCTTAGATTCTAAAGCTCCTTCTAAATAAGGAACAGCTTCTCTATACAAGTCTTGCTTCTGCTTTTTTAGAACATCGAATCTTTTATAATCTGCACTGGATCCTCCTAAACTGTTCATTTCTTCATTAAGAGCAGTTTCTCCACTTAAAATAATCGCTGCAATATTAATTTGAGCTGAAGAGTAATCTGGCTTTATCTCTAAAGCTTTTTTATAATATTCTTTTGCTTTTTCATTATCTCCTAAACGGGAAGCACTTACACCTAAATTATACAATAAATTAGGATTTTCAGGATCATTAGCAACTATCTTTTCCATTAATTCCTGATATTTAGCAAGGTTACCTAATTTGTAAAACATATTAGCTTCTTCTTGCATTAAAGCAGGATCATTAGGATTTTGCTTTTTAGCAGCTTCCATTGCCTTTATTGCCTCTTCGTCCTTACCTTGAGTTATATAGATAAGCGCAATATTTTTAGTGATTTCGGCTTGTCTAGATTTGGTTTTAGTAACTTCAGGTTTAATATGAGTACCAGCTTTAACAGAAAAATCTCTTAATTCTTTTGAATCAAAAGGATCAACTTCTCCAGTTTCTTTATTGGTAGCTGTATATTTATCTTCAATTCCTTTGTATCCAAGGTCGATTAACTCATTATAGTAGTTTAGAGCAGTATCATAATCTTTTCCATTTACGGCGTTAGATGCTGCAAAATACAAATAAGAAGTATCTGACTTTTTAGTTTTATATCCTAAATATAGTTTATCAGCAGCTTCTTTATTTTTTCCTGCTTTCTGATCTGCTACGGCCTGTTCTACTAAGGATTGACGTATTGTCTGTATTCCTTTATTAGCCTGATCAGAATATTTACTACTACCAGAAGCGTTCTCTATCTCTACAACTTTAGAATAAGCCATCGCAGCTTCCTCTAATTTTCCTAAAGATTTATCTGAAGAAGCAGAAGCTACCTGTCCTTTAAGTAAATAGTATTGTGCTTTCATCTTCTCGTCTGCAGCATCCAGTTGACCTTCAGCAGCAGTCAAAGCTTCACTAGCCACTTCTAAATTACCAGATTTTAATGCTTTTTTTGCTGCACTAATTGCTTTCTTTTGCGAAAATCCTATAGCACCTATAGTTAGAAAAAATGCTACAATAAATTTAGTTCTCATTACTCGTTTTTTTTTATGGGATTCTTTTATTCATTTGTTGATTCATCAATAGTCGTGCCATCCGATGCATCTTCATCATTTTGCAAAGATATGTCAATTTCTTCAATTTCACCATCAATATCTTCAACATCATCTTCATCGTGCATTACTTTGGCTACCGCAGCAATGGAATCCTTACCTTTTAAATTAATTAAACGAACTCCTTGTGTAGCACGCCCCATTACCCTTAAATCTTCTACTGATAATCTAATTGCAATACCGGATTTATTGATAATCATCAGGTCATCAGCATCAGTAACGTTTTTAATAGCCACTAATTGTCCGGTCTTATCTGTTACAGAAATGGTCTTAACTCCTTTTCCTCCTCTATTCGTAATTCTGTAGTCTTCTAACTTTGAACGTTTACCATAGCCATTTTCAGAAACCACCAAAATATTACTTTCCATATCATTAACAGCTACCATGCCGATTACTTCATCTTTGTCATCAGCAAGACGTATCCCTCTTACACCAGATGCTCCACGTCCCATTGGTCTTGTTTTTTCCTCTTCAAAACGAATGGCTTTTCCGGATTTAACAGCAAGCATTACCTGGCTTTTTCCATCGGTTAGCTTAGCTTCTAACAATTCATCATTATCCTTAATCGTTATGGCATTTATACCATTAGTACGCGGTCTTGAATATTGTTCAAGCGAAGTTTTCTTAACCTGACCTTTTTTTGTTGCCATTATGACATAATGAGAGTTTATATATTCTTCATCTTTAAGGTCTTGGGTACAGATGAATGCTTTTACCTTATCATCACTTTCGATATTGATCAGGTTTTGTATTGCTCTACCTTTTGATGTCTTACTTCCTTCCGGAATTTCATAAACCCGCATCCAGAAACATTTCCCCTTTTGGGTAAAAAACAACATATATTGGTGATTTGTTCCAACAAAAAGATGTTCCAGGAAATCTTCATTACGCGTGGTACTTCCTTTCTGACCAACTCCTCCTCTATTTTGTTTTTTGTATTCTGTTAATGAAGTTCTTTTGATATAACCAGCATGAGAAATAGTAATCACCACTTTCTCATTCGGTATCATATCCTCGATACTTAAATCACCTCCGGCATATTCTATTTGAGAACGACGATCATCTCCATATTTTTCTTTTACCTCAAGAAGTTCTTCTTTAATGATTTCCATTCGACGTTCTTTTTTATCAAGAATATCTTTAAGGTCCTCAATAGTTTTCATTAACTCCTCATACTCAGCACGTAATTTATCTTGCTCCAGACCTGTTAATTGTCTTAGACGCATTTCGACGATAGCTTTCGCCTGAATTTCAGTAAGCTTGAATCGCTCAATAAGCTTTTGTCTTGCCTCATCTGCATTAGAAGAAGCTCGGATCAACTTAATTACTTCATCAATATTATCTGAAGCTATGATCAACCCTTCTAAGATATGCGCTCTTTCCTCTGCTTTTCTTAGTTCATACTTTGTCCTACGCACAACAACTTCGTGTCTATGCTCTACAAAATAATGAATCATTTCTTTTACATTCAGCAATCGAGGTCTTCCTTTAACGAGCGCAATGTTATTAACGCTAAAAGAAGATTGTAATGCAGTATACTTGTATAAAAGGTTAAGAACTATATTAGGTATTGCATCTCTTTTCAAGATATAAACAATACGCATTCCTTTTCTATCAGATTCATCTCTAATAGTTGAGATTCCATCTATTTTCTTATCATTTACAAGATCAGCGGTTTTCTTAATCATATCCGCCTTATTAACCTGATAAGGAATTTCAGATACGATAATACATTCTCTTCCGTTTACTTCTTCAAAACTAGCTTTGGCACGCATTACTATTCTACCACGACCAGTTTTAAAAGCTTCTCTTACTCCATCATAACCATATATGATACCCCCAGTAGGAAAATCAGGTGCTTTAATGTGTTGAATAAGCTCATCTATCTCGATATCATTATTCTCTATATAAGCAATGGTTCCATCAACAACTTCGCTTAGGTTATGTGGAGGCATATTAGTTGCCATCCCCACAGCAATACCCGAAGCACCATTGATTAATAATCCAGGCACTCTACTCGGTAAAACCGTAGGTTCCTGTAAGGTATCATCAAAATTAAAGGTATGATCAACTGTATCCTTTTCAATATCAGCAAGCATATCTTCCGATATTTTTCGCATTCTTGCCTCGGTATATCGCATCGCTGCAGGACTATCTCCATCTACAGACCCAAAGTTACCTTGACCATCTACCAACATATATCGCAAACTCCACTCCTGTGCCATACGAACCATGGTATCGTAAACAGATGTATCACCGTGCGGGTGATATTTACCAAGAACCTCACCTACTATTCTTGCTGATTTCTTATGAGCACTATTGGCTTTAACACCTAACTCATACATACCATATAAAACTCTCCTGTGAACCGGTTTAAGACCATCTCTCACGTCTGGAAGCGCTCGCGATACGATCACAGACATCGAATAATCGATGTATGCAGACTTCATCTCATCCTCTATATTGATAGGTATTAGCTTTTCTCCTTCTGCCATAAAAATTATTTTATTCTAAAATTGATTTTATTTAACGGGCTAATTTAAGTAAATTAAGACGGTTTTAACAGCCAATAGCCTTTCTAATATACGTAATTTATTAACAACTTAAACGACCAATATAGTTAATAAGTCTGCTAATATAGATTTTGATTATTAATGCTTTTTTTGTCTATTTACTCAGAAAATCAGGTAATCCTGAAATTTGGTTTTCAAATAATTCAAAAAAACATTGTTTATATCTACAGAAATATGACAATAAAAGCATTTTTGTCAGCTTATCTGTTAATCATGGTTAAAAGGAATAGTTTTTGCCAATGTAATTTTAAAAATTACTATATTTAGTAATAAAGAAACACAGAAAAAGAAAGAAACTAATTATATGGATGATAATTTTTCACCAAGAGTCAAAGATGTTATTGCATACAGTAAAGAAGAAGCCTTAAGATTGGGACATGATTTTATTGGAACAGAACATCTAATGTTAGGACTATTACGTGATGGAAGCGGAAAGGCAATTAGTATACTTGATGCGTTAGATATAGATTTAACAAATCTGAGAAGAAAAGTTGAAATTCTTAGCCCCGCAAATCCCAACGTAGCAGTAGCTACAAATGAAAAAAAGAATTTACACTTAACCAGACAAGCAGAAAGAGCTCTGAAAACTACTTTTTTGGAAGCCAAGTTATTTCAAAGTTCTTCTATAAATACAGCACATCTGTTATTGTGTATATTAAGAAACGAAAACGATCCTACAACAAAGCTTTTAAACAAGCTAAAAGTAGATTATGATAATGTTAAAGATCAATTTAAATTTATGATTGCTAACGAAGAAGAGTACATAGAAAACCCAAAAGCAGAGTCATTTTCTGATGACGATGACATGACAGGGGATGCATCAAAAGAGAACCCATTTAATTCTCCAACTGGTGGAACAAAAGCCAACAAAAAATCTAAAACACCTGTATTAGATAATTTTGGTAGAGATTTAACTGCTATGGCAGAAGAAGGAAAACTAGATCCTGTAGTAGGAAGAATGAAGGAAATCGAGCGTGTTTCCCAAATCCTAAGTCGAAGAAAGAAAAACAATCCATTACTTATTGGTGAACCAGGTGTTGGTAAATCAGCTATTGCTGAAGGTTTGGCACTACGGATTATTAAAAGAAAAGTATCACGAATTCTTTTTGACAAACGGGTCGTAACACTCGATTTAGCTAGTTTGGTAGCTGGTACAAAATATAGAGGTCAGTTTGAAGAACGTATGAAGGCCGTAATGAATGAACTTGAAAAGAATGATGATATTATTCTTTTTATTGATGAAATTCACACGATTGTCGGTGCCGGTGGTGCTACGGGAAGTTTGGATGCGTCCAACATGTTTAAACCTGCACTTGCAAGAGGAGAAATTCAATGTATTGGCGCAACCACCTTGGATGAATACCGTCAGTACATCGAAAAAGATGGTGCTTTAGAAAGACGTTTCCAAAAGGTAATCGTAGAACCTACCAATATAGAGGAAACCATAGAAATCCTTAATAATATCAAAGAGAAATATGAAGAACATCACAATGTAAGCTATACAGATGAGGCGATTCAAGCCTGTGTAAAACTTACCAACAGATATATGACTGATCGCTTCTTACCAGATAAAGCTATTGATGCGTTGGACGAAGCCGGTTCAAGAGTGCATATCACTAATATTGATGTCCCTAAAAAAATATTGGACCTGGAAAAAAAGCTGGAAGAAGTTCGAGAGCTTAAAAACAGTGTTGTCAAAAAACAGAAATATGAAGAAGCTGCTAAATTACGGGACGATGAAAAAAATCTTGAAAAAGAGCTAAGCCAAGCACAGGAACAATGGGAGAAAGATTCTAAACTACACAAGGAAACAGTAGATGAAGAAAATGTAGCAGATGTAGTATCTATGATGACAGGTATTCCTGTAAACCGAATTGCCCAAACAGAAAGTAACAAACTTGCTGAATTACCAAGTCTTATCAAAGGCAAAGTAATTGGTCAGGATGAAGCGGTTTCAAAGGTTGTTAAAGCAATACAACGTAATCGTGCAGGTCTGAAAGATCCAAATAAACCTATCGGTTCTTTTATATTTCTTGGACAAACCGGAGTTGGTAAAACCCAACTTGCAAAAGTATTAGCAAGAGAGCTTTTTGACAGTGAAGACACACTGATCCGTATTGATATGAGTGAATATATGGAAAAATTTGCGGTATCAAGACTTATTGGAGCACCTCCTGGATATGTAGGGTATGAAGAAGGTGGGCAGCTTACCGAAAAAGTAAGAAGAAAACCTTATGCTGTTATTCTATTAGACGAAATTGAAAAGGCGCACCCGGATGTTTTCAATATGATGCTGCAGGTGTTAGACGACGGATATCTTACAGACAGTCTTGGTCGTAAGATTGATTTCAGAAATGCAATTATCATTATGACATCCAACATCGGAGCACGTAAACTGAAGGATTTTGGACAAGGTGTTGGTTTCGGAACTAGTGCAAAAAAGACACAATCCGATAGTTATGCAAAAGGCGTTATTGAGAATGCTCTGAAAAAGGCATTTGCTCCAGAATTCCTAAACCGAGTTGATGATGTCATTGTGTTTAATGCGCTAGAGCGCGAAGATATCCACAAAATCATTGATATCGAATTAGATAAATTATATGGAAGAATCAGCAGTCTTGGATATAAGCTAACACTTAGCGAAAAGGCGAAGGACTATATCACTGAGAAAGGGTTTGATAAACAATACGGAGCCAGACCTTTAAAAAGAGCAATACAGAAATATATTGAAGATGCTTTGGCTGAAGAGATTATTACTTCTCAATTGCGAGAAGGCGATAGTATCTATATGGATCTGGATGAGAACTCTAATGAATTAACAATTAATATTAAGAAAGCTGAGAAGTCAGCAGAATCTTAAAAAATTAAATAGTATTATATTTAAAAACTTCCTCTTTAACGAGGAAGTTTTTTTTTGATATGGAAGTAAAAAAATCTATTTTTTTCTTAATAAAACACTTCAAAGACCTTAAACACTTCTTAAAATTTGCACCATAACTCTAAATCTCAGTAAAACGTTCATAATCTAAGCCATTAAAAGCATATTTTTACGACATAGAAATGGAATCAAATGATTACCTCTTATAAGACAAATTTTGGTCTCGCAGAGATATACGAAGATTACATTAAAGTAATCATAAATGAGGGAATAACAGTATCCCCTAATGATAACAACACTTTATTGGAAATGGTAGAAAATCATTTTCAGAATAAAGCTTTCGTATATATCTCACATAGAATTAATTCTTATTCTATAGACCCAACTGTATACCTGGAAACTGCAAAGATTAAGAGTCTGGTAGGACTTGCTGTAGTTTCTGAAGACCCCAGGCAAGAAAAACAAACTCTGGTAGAAAAAACTTTCTTTGATAAGGAGTTTAGACATTTTAATGATATGGAATCGGCTTTAGCTTGGAAAGAAGAACTACTTAGTAAACGGAGCTAGATTTTGAACTGTTAAAACGCCTTTTCAGAAGAGATATTGCAAAACCTAAAATAAGGGAAAAATCCCAAACAAAGCAAAGGATTTCTACATTTCATAGTACTTAAAGCATATATTTGCACTTCTTAAAACAACACCCCAAATGATTACGTCATACCAATTAGATTTTGGCCTTATTGAAATTTTTGAAGATTATATAAAAGTTACAATGAACGAGGGAGTAACTGTTTCTCCTAAGCATAACTGTGTTCTATTAGAAATGGTGGAAAAACACTTTAAAAATAAAGCTTTTCTATATTTAACACACCGCATCAATTCGTACGCAGTAGACCCCACCATATACTTAGAAACTGCAAAAATTGAAAATTTAATAGGATTTGCAGTAGTATCAAAGGACCCAAGACAAAAAAAACAAACCAAACTGGAAAAAGCTTTCTTTAGTAAAGAACTAAGAAGATTCGATAACATAGAATCTGCTTTGCAATGGAAAGATAAATTGTTAAAAAAAAATCATAAACCAATCTTCTAAAATTTCCCCTTGAGAGCCATTACTGAAACAATTAGCTATTTTTATAAGTAATAGTTTTGTTGTAACTTACAGCAAAATTAACCATACTTAAATAATAGTTTTGTAATTACAAATGACAAAATACTATGATTTAGGTTTTGCTAAGGTAGAAATCCAAGAGGATTTTTTAAAGAATACTATTACTGAAGGCTTTTTAGTTAAACCAGAGCACAACAAATTACTTCTTGAATTTGTTAGGAAATATTTTAATAATAAACCCTTTGTATACATCTCCAATAGAGTCAATTCATATTCAGTGGATCCAACAGTTTATCACGAAACAGAAAAAATTGACAGTCTTGCTGGCATCGCCGTTGTCTCAAAAAACCATAGACAAAGAAAGCTAACAGAATTAGAAAGTAGGTTTTTTCAAAAAAAAATAAAATACTTCACAGATATTAATGAAGCATTAGAATGGAAAAATCAATTATTAGAAAAAATATAGGATTTTAACACTAAGTTTTTTTTATTTCTATCTCCTAAAAAGTATCTTACATACCTAATCTTTTTTTTTCAATCTACTATCTAAAAATCCCCAATGATTAGATTTTATGACCTAGACTTTTGCAAATTAGAAATACACCATAACTACATGATTGCGGTTATGAAAGAAGGTATTGTTGTTTCAGCTACAAACAACTCCATTTTAATAAAAATCGCCGAAAAACATTTTAAGAAAACTCCTTTTGTATATATTACACATCGAATTCATTCTTATTCCGTAGATCCAATTGTATACATAAAAACCGGAGAGGTGCATAATCTTTTAGGGTTTGCAGTAGTATCAAAGAATCCGATGCAAGAAATTCAGACCAAGTATGAAAGATCATTTTTTAAAAAAGAATTCCGCAGGTTTGATGATATCGAATCAGCACTTAGTTGGAAGGATGAACTTATAGAAAAACATCAAAGTAAAAAGACTCATACCGATGAAGAAAAAAAGGGAATCAATTGATTCCCTTTTTTTCTAACCACTGAGTGGTTATATTTTATTTAGCAATATTTACCGCTCTTGTTTCTCGGATAACGGTAATTTTAACCTGACCCGGATATGTCATATCAGTTTGTATTTTTTGTGAAATTTCAAAGGACAGACTTGCCGCTCTTTCATCATTAACCTTTTCACTTTCTACAATAACACGCAATTCTCTACCGGCCTGAATAGCATATGCTTTCTTAACACCGTTAAACCCGAATGCAATATCTTCAAGATCCTTTAACCTCTGTATATAAGAATCTAACACTTGTCTACGAGCTCCTGGTCTAGCTCCACTAATAGCATCACAAACCTGAACTATTGGTGATATGAGCGCTGTCATTTCTATTTCATCATGGTGAGCACCTATAGCATTGCATACATCAGGCTTTTCTCCATATTTTTCTGCCCACTGCATTCCTAAAATAGCGTGAGGAACCTCAGTTTCTGTGTCCGGAACTTTACCAATATCGTGCAGCAACCCGGCTCTTTTGGCTAGCTTAGGATTCAATCCAAGTTCTGAAGCCATAACACCACATAATTTCGCAACTTCTCTAGAGTGTTGTAATAAATTCTGCCCATAAGAAGAACGATATTTCATTCGCCCTACAGTTTTAATCAACTCTGGATGCAAACCGTGAATACCTAAATCTATAACCGTTCTTTTACCAACTTCTATAATCTCTTCATCTATTTGTTTCCTGGTTTTCTTCACCACTTCTTCTATCCGAGCAGGGTGTATCCTACCATCTGTTACCAATTTATGCAAAGACAGACGAGCTACTTCCCTTCTTACAGAATCAAAACAAGATAATATAATTGCTTCAGGAGTATCATCAACAATAATCTCTACTCCTGTGGCAGCTTCTATGGCTCTAATATTTCTACCTTCACGACCTATGATACGTCCTTTTACATCATCACTTTCAATATTGAAAACAGATACACAATTTTCTACAGCTTCTTCTGTTCCTATTCTCTGTATCGTATTAATAATAACTTTCTTGGCCTCCTGCTGAGCAGTCAGTTTTGCTTCTTCTATGGTATCTTGTATTAATGCCATAGCGTCTGTCTTTGCCTGCCCTTTTAAGGACTCTACCAGTTGCTCTTTAGCTTCTTCTGCAGACAAGCCTGATATCACCTCTAATTGTTGCACCTGACTTTTATGAAGCTTTTTTAGTTCGTTTTGTTTCTTTTCGAGATATTCATTGCGATGATTATAGTCTTTGATCTTCTGTTCCAATTCAGCGCTTAATTTCTTTCCTTTAGAAAGCTCATTAGAAACCTGAGATTCTTTATCCCTGGTTCGCTTTTCGGCTTCAGCCATCTTTTTATCACGAGATAAAATTACTTTTTCATGCTCTGATTTTAATTCTATAAATTTTTCTTTAGCCTGCAGTATCTTATCCTTTTTAATTGTCTCTCCTTCACTTTTAGCTTCTCTAATGATGCTTTGTGAAGTTTTTTTAGCGCTTTTGATAATTTCTGAGGCCTTACTGCGCTCTAATACTTTAGCAATAATAAAACCTATCACTAAACCCGCCACTGCCGCAATAATCAAAAATATAATGTTATCCATAATCCTAGTTAGTGTTTATATATAAAAAAAGCCTGCATTAGCTTGGGTTTTGTATAAACTCTGTAAAAACAGGTTTAGGGCTAACAAGTTGATCAAGGATCCGTAATACTGATAAATCAGCACGGCTTGCTTTTACAACTTAAACTCACCCTTTTGAAATAATTCTTGTTGAGTTTATCAAAAAATAACAACTAATGCAGGCAGTAACCTTATTTATTTTAATGAACGTTTATGATAGATAATCCTGTAACAAACTATTTAGGGCATTTAATCTGCCTGTAACTTGTACCTCATCACTATCTTTATCTATAACTTTTTGTTCTACTTGTGCAGCAAATTGCAAAGCACACATTGCTAATACATCTTGCTTATCTCTCACCGCATAACTTTGCTCAAATTGCTTAATCATAGCCTCAATCTTTTTAGCTGCTTTTCTCAATCCTTCTTCTTGATCAGGATTAATTGTTAATGGATACACACGATCCGCAACTGATAATTTGATTTTTAATTTATCTGCCATATCTTAATTACTCAGACAATTGTGCTATACACACGTCAATCTCCTTTATTAAGGCATTTATTTTGAGCTTGGTTTCCCTTTTATATTCGTCACTGCCCAGCATTGCGTTTGCATTTTTGAGTGCACTGAATTTTTCTTCCCACTGCTTTAATTGATCAACCTGAAGTTCTGAATTAGACTCCAAATCTTTTATTTTCTCCTTAAGATTGGTGTTTTGTTGTTTCAGTAAATCATACTTATGTAGTAACTTACTTATCCTATTCTCAAGAGAATCAACAATTTCAATTAAATCACTCATTATAATTTCACGCAATACTTCGTTACACAAAGTTAACATACCAATTGAAAAAACCCAATAGTTTTTAAACTAATTTTATAGCTTCAATAACTCTTCAATCAAGTATTTAGTTTATAGCCATTTAGTTTTTAATTAACATCACTTTAATTTTAATACTTAAATATTTACTTTTACCTGCTATGCGAGTAATTACATTATTTTTAATCCTAAAATTTACAATAGGATATAGTCAAAGTGATATTCCTACTGACTATTTCATAAATCCTTTAGATATTCCTCTTGCTGTGTCGGGAACTTATGGTGAGCTTCGATCCAATCATTTTCACTCTGGTCTGGATCTTAAAACTGAGGGACAAGAAGGTTTACCGGTGTATGCATCAGCAACCGGAACGGTAAGTAGGATCAAAATTTCGCATTTTGGTTATGGAAAAGCAATGTATATATCACATCCTAATGGGTATACAACTGTATATGCCCATCTTCAAAAATTTTCTCCTAAAATAGAGGCCTACATTAAGAAAAGACAATATGCCAAAGAATCTTATGAAATAGAACTTTTTCCCAAAGCCGGAACGCTATCTGTTACTAAGGGAGATGTTATTGCTTACAGCGGAAATACAGGAGGCAGTGGTGGTCCACACTTACATTTTGAAATAAGGGATGCGAAGGCCAGACCTATGAATCCAATGAGTTTTGGTATAGATGTAAAAGATACTAAAAAACCAATAATCAACAGTGTTTGGTTATACAGCCTGGATGAAACCTCTCATATCAATGGCAATCAAGAACCTGCCAAATTAAGATTAATTCCCCAAGATGATGGAAGTTTTAAAGCATCAAGTGTCGAAGCTATCGGAAAAATAGGAATTGGTGTTTCTACCATAGATCAACAAAATCTGGCAGCCAATAAGAATGGTATCTATAAAATCTCGACAGCGCTTAATGGTCAGGAAAATTTTGCTTTGGAAATGAAACGATTTTCATTCTCAGAAACCCGCTATATCAATCGTTTAATTGATTATGAATACTACAAAAAGAATCGCAGTAGGATTACAAAACTTTTTATTGAAAAAAACAATCCGCTTACGATTTACAAAAACCCTATTGACAAGGGTATTATTAAAATTGAAGACAGCCTGTCTTATACTGCTAAGGTTTTTGTAAGAGATTTTAAAAATAATACAACCATCATTAGCATTCCTATACAAGGGAAAAATATCACAGAGATTACTACAAGAGAAATCATCAAGACTCCCTATCTCGTGACACCAACAGAAAATTTTACGTTTAATTCTGGGATCTTTGATCTTTACATCCCAAAGGGTAGTTTTTATGAAAATGCTTATTTGGATATTCAGGCTAATGGTGATACGATTAAAATTCATCAAGACGAAATCCCTTTACATAAAAATATGACTGTAGTATTTGATGTTTCTAATTACAGCGAAGCAGATAAAAAAAAGTTATATATCGGAAGATTAGGATACAAAGACACACACTACCACGTAAAAACTAACAAGAAAAATAATCGTTTTTCTGCAAGAACAAGAACATTAGGAAGTTATTCTTTATTCTCTGATGAAAGTAAACCAACCATTGTACCTATTAACGTTTCTGATAAAAAATGGATGTCTAAAGCTGATTTCTTGAAAATAAAGATTGATGACGCCGATTCTGGTGTTCAAAGTTATCGCGCTACCATAAATGGAAAGTTTATTTTAATGGAATATGATTACAAAACCGGAATGCTTGTATATGATTTTAATGACAAAATAATTACGGAGACGGAAAATAAATTTAAACTTATTGTGTTAGATAAAGTAGGAAATAATGCTACATTTGAAACAACATTCTTTAGAAAACCGTAAATAGATATACTCTTTGAAAAATCTTCTCTTCCTTTTTGTTTTTTTTCTAGTTTCTTTAAGTCATACCATAATAGCCCAAAACGCAGTTGTAAAAGGTGTAGTACTCGATGAGTCTAACAAGCCAATTATTGGCGCTAATGTATCCTATGAGGATGATGGAACATTAACAGATGAAAATGGTGTGTATGTACTTACCATCCCAGCTAACAAAGAAATAAAAATTAAAATTAGCCATGTAGGACTAAAGGATATCACTTTCACTATTAACCTAAAAGAGAATCAGGAATATGAACTAAACCCGGTTCTGAAAACAGATATAGAGCAAATCAGTGAAGTAGTCATTACCGGTAGAGAACGAAAAGTAGTGGAAGGTATCACTACCCTTGATCCTGAAACTATTCGTATTACTCCATCTGCCAATGCCGGAGTAGAAGGTTTATTAAAAACCCTACCAGGAGTGAGTTCTAATAATGAACTTAGTACACAATATGCGGTAAGAGGAGGAAATTTTGATGAAAATCTAGTATATGTTAATGAGATAGAAGTATATCGCCCATTTCTTATTCGCTCAGGACAACAAGAAGGATTAAGTTTTGTAAATACAGATCTAGTGAGAAATGTGGATTTCTCTGCCGGAGGTTTTCAGGCTAAATTTGGAGACAAACTTTCTTCTGTTTTAGATATCACCTATCGCAGACCTACGCGATTCGCTCTGACAGCAGATCTAAGTTTATTAGGAGGTAGTATATCTGCAGCTGGAATCACAAAGGACAAAAAATTTGCCGGAGTGGTAGGAGTTCGATATCGAGATAATAGTCTTTTAGTAGATGCTCGTCAAACAGAAACCAATTTCAGACCTAGATTTGCAGACGTACAGACGTACCTTTCTTATAATTTCTCTGATAAATTCGAGTTAGGTTTCCTTGGTAATATCGCTATCAACAAATATGATTACGAACCACTTACACGCCAAACTAATTTTGGAACCATAACCGACCCAATAGCGTTAACAGTTTTTTACGACGGTCAGGAAAAAGATCAATATGAAACGTATTTTGGCGCGCTAAAAGGAACATATCAGGTAAACGAAAATTTAACTTTAAAATTAATAGGTTCTGCTTATCATACCCAAGAACAAGAGTATTTTGATATTTTTGCGGCTTATTTCATAGGAGCAGTAAATACAGATATTGGTAGTGAAGATCTAGGTGAAGTTGAATTTAGCGAAGGTATTGGTTCTCAATTGACTCACGCCAGAAATGATCTGGATGCACTTATATTTAATCTAGAACATAAAGGAACATACATTGCTGATGAGCATCAAATAGATTGGGGTATAAAATACACTTCCGAAGATATTAGAGATCGAATTCAGGAATATGAAGTTATAGACTCTGCAGGATTTTCTATTCGTCCTCCCGGCACCTTTGTTAATGATCAGCCATACAATCCTAATGCAAGTCCGATAGTTCCATTTACCAGTGTAAGAGCAACAAATATGGTAACGATAGATCGATTTTCGGGCTATGCTCAGTACAGCTATCGATCTACAATTAACGAACACGAAATTTGGGCAAATGCGGGAGTGCGAGCTCATAACTGGAGTGTTTCTGGAGATGGAATTAACAAAACATCTCAGACCGTGTTCAGTCCTAGAGCGCAAATTGCTATTAAACCCGATTGGAAAAAAGATATGATCTTTAGACTATCTGGAGGATGGTATCATCAGCCACCTTTTTATAGGGAACTTAGAGATATTCAGGGAACTGTTCAGCCTGATGTAAAGGCCCAGCAATCTATCCATATCGTAGCAGGAAATGATTATAGCTTTACGATGTGGAAAAGACCGTTTAAACTGACCACAGAATTATACTATAAAAAACTTACAGATGTTAATTCATACACCATAGAAAACGTAAGAATTAGATATCGTGCTAACAATAATGCAGAAGCATATGCTGCCGGATTCGATCTACGATTAAATGGAGAGTTTGTTCCAGGAACCGAAAGTTGGGTAAGTCTCGGTTTGCTAAAAACCGAAGAAAATCTAGATGACAGGGGTTATATCGCAAGACCTACCGATCAAAGAATAAAAGTTGGAGCCTTATTTCAAGACTACGTTCCTACGATTCCGAATTTAAAAATGTATCTGAACCTTGTATACCAGACCGGTGTTCCCGGAGGTTCACCCAGTAATGCTGACCCTTATGCATTTCAAACCAGGTTACGTGATTATAGAAGAGCAGATTTAGGAATTTCTTATATCGTAGTGGATCAAAAAATAAGACGCAAAGAAGGTAGTTTCTTTAATAAATTCAGAGAATTAAATGTAGGACTTGAAATCTTCAACCTTTTTGACAACCTTAATTCTATTACAAATACTTTTGTTAGGGATGCTGCTTCTCAACAACAATTCGCGATTCCGAACTTTTTAACTCAACGGGTTTTTAATGTGCGATTAGGGATGAAGTTTTAATTCTCTATAAACTCCTTTAATACTTCAACCACATAGTCCACTTCTCCTTTTGTATTATACTTAGAAAAAGAAAATCTAACAGAAGGTTTCAGCATATCTTCTTCAGAAAGTATTTCTGCAAGCACATGAGAGCCTTTACTGCTGCCACTTTGGCAAGCACTTCCTTTAGAACAGGCTATTCCTTTAATATCTAATTGAAATAATAAAATACCGGCTTTTTCTTGTGATATCGGTAGACACACATTGATTAGAGTATACGTACTATGGCCTAGATCACAACAGTTTGCATTAAACTTAACACCATCAATATTTTGCCGTAATTGATCAACAAAATACTGTTTTAGATTAGAAATATATGTTTTTTCTTCTTCCAAGTTCTCATACGCTAATCGTAATGCTTCATCCATTCCTGCTATATTATGCACCCCTTCTGTTCCACCACGATATCCTCTCTCCTGCTCTCCTCCGTAGATCAATGGTTTTAAACCGGAGTTTTTCTTAATATATGCAAAACCTACTCCTTTGGGACCGTGAAACTTATGAGCACTTACCGCGGTAAAATCTACATGTAATCCACTAAGATTTACATCCAGATGCCCTATCGATTGTACCATATCACTATGAAAAAGAGCCTCATATTGCTTACAAAGATCACCCACTTTTTGAATATCTAAAATAGTACCTACCTCATTATTCACGTGCATTAAACTCACCAGAGTTTTTTCTGGAGTTTCTTTTAGCAACTTTTCAAGATGGCTGTAATCAATAGAACCATCTTTATTGATATTAACATAGCTTACCGATATATTGGTATGAGATTGTATTTCTTGTACTGTATGTAACACCGCGTGATGTTCTATTTTGGAAGTAATTATATGTTGTACTTCTAAATCTCTAACGGCACTATTCAGGGCTAAGTTATCTGCTTCAGTTCCACCTGATGTAAAAATGATCTCAGAAGCTTTTACACCCAGATATTTTGCAATATTCTTACGAGCCTGTTCAATATGATTTTTTGCTGACCTACCAAATCCGTGAGTAGAAGAAGGATTACCATAATCCTCTTTTAACACCAAAGCCATTTTATCAATTACCTCAGGTCGCACTTGTGTTGTTGCCGCACTATCGAAATAAACCTTTTGCATTAAATTTAAAAAATTAGTTGTTCACAGGTCAAAAAATACGATTCATGCAGTAACTAATAATGCATTTTATCATATTCCTATTATAAAACCACAAATCTAATTCAAATAAAATTATTTTCCTCGCTGCACGTTATAATCTTTCAATTCCTTTATTTTTGCTCTGATACATCAGATAAACTTAAAGATGCGTAAACATGTTGAAATTTTATTCGTCTTTAAATAAAATTCTTTCTGATATGTTATTAATTTTCAAAAGACAGCATGTGAAAAAGCTTTTATATACTTTAATTTTTTTAGGATTAGCTGCTTGTGATGACGGTGATATTATCGTTACTAGCTTTGATTTTGAGGATGTTGACCTTCAACTATGTGAAGGAGCAAATCCTAATGAATTTGTATTCTTTAAAATAAATACTTCCGTCAATGAAGCGATATCATACAACTTTAGTGACGCAAGATACTCTGAAACAACTACCACAGAAGAGCCTATCATAATTAATTTGGAAAACTCTGATAACAGCTTAATCTATCGACAATTCAATAATTCGATTACTGCAGATTATTATTGTAACAATATTCCTGACAGCAATATTATTGTAACCGAAGAACTTGTTAGTGAGGGTGGTGAAGCAACTATTACGAATGTAATAGTTAGTGAAGATGATAATGATGGAGTAGCATCTACTTTAGAATCTCCTAATGAAATTGATCCGGAAGATGATCCCGACGGAGATGGAGTTCCAAATTATCTTGACGATGCTATGGATGATCCGGAAATTGGTGATGCTAACGGATTGATAGAAGATGGATATGATCAAGATGGTGATCAAATTCCTAATTTTAAAGACCAGGATGATGATAATGACAACGTTTTAACTAGTGTAGAATTTTTTAATATTGATCCTAATGATGATAGTTTTCCAGACACTGATGATGATGGCACTCCTGATTATTTGGATGATGATGATGATGGAGATAAGGTTTCAACTTTAGATGAAGATGTAGATGGCAATGGAAATCCAAGAGATGACGATACGGATAATGACAATATCGCTAATTATTTAGACGATGATGATGATGGAGATGGAATTTTAACTAAAGATGAAGATACTAATGGTAATAATAATCCAATGGATGATGATGATGATATGGACGGGATCCCTAATTATTTAGATAATAATACTGCAGAAGATGTAGCTAATACTAATATGGATAATCCATCTATACTGGACAACACTGTCATAACTATTTTTAGAACTACCTTAACGATTCGTAATCTTAGTCTTAATGAAGTTAACGATCAATTTACGAGTGATACATTCTCTTTTGGCTTTAGAGATGAAACTATTTCTATAACTACCGAAAAAAATGAAGATTAATATAATGATAAATAAATTAGGCTTTTTAATTTGTATTCTTACCATTTTCGGCTGCAGTGAAGGTGATATTCTAGATCTTTCTGTGGAATTCGATCCTGAACCAGAACTTCAGAACTGTGCTAACGAAAATGATAATACTTTTGTTTTCTATACAATTGATAGTTCAATGAAAAAGTCATTATCCGTTAATTTTACCAGTACTACGTTTGATATCGCTCCGGAGGCAGAAGACGTTCCTGTTAACCAAATCACTGAGATTACATTAAACGCAAGTACTAATCAACTCATTTATAGAGAATACGGATCTACTATTGTGGGAGAAGATTATTTTTGCAATAGTGTCCCTCCTGCTAATGTTAGTGTTACTGAAGAACTTATCAGTACTAATGGGACTTTGGAAATAATGTACGAAGCGCTCACTACAAATTCTGAAACACAGGAAAGTTTCAATAGAAAATTGACACTACGAAACATCACTTTAGAAGGTAATGGTAAAGCCATAAGAAGAGAGTTTTTGGATCTGGGAACGGAAGTTATAGATATAGACATTTCAATAGATTTTGATGCAGAATTACTGAATTGTTCTGACACTAACGGAACTTCTTTTGTCTTCTACAAACTTGATCAAGATTCTAATTCATCATTATCTTTTAATTTTGTGGATGCAGCTTTCGATATTACTCCTGCAATTGATGATATTTCTGTAGACACACCAACAGTTATTAACTTAAACCCTACTAACAATCAGATAATTTTCAGAGCATATGATACTGCTGTTACTGATTCAGATGCTGTTGAATATTTTTGTAATAACACTCCACCTATTGGCGTAAACATTACCAAAGAACTTATAAGTTCCAGCGGTACTGTAGAGGTTAGTTATGAGGAATCGGATCCGGTAGAAAACCCGAGAAAATTCACTCGGACATTGACTTTAAAAGATAATGTTTTTGAAGCTGCTAACGGCAATCCTATTCAAATAGAAAGTTTAGTAATTGGGTCAGACGAAATTATAGTAAACTAGTAACTATTTAGGATTTTGTAATATATATATTTCCATAGCTCCAAGACCATATTTTTTGTAATCGGCGTCAGATATTTTTACGTTATCATATCTACCAAACAGGTACTTTAGTTCTTCCTTAAGCACTCCTTGACCCACCCCGTGTATGAATACAATTCTAGGAATACGTTTACCTATCGCAAAATCCAGCTGTCTCTTGGCGGTATCCAATTGTAAAGTTACCATATCGTGATTGGTCATTCCTTTTGTAGACTTTACTAGTTTATGAATATGAAGATCTACTTCCATGGGTGGAACATTTCTTTCTTTCGGTTTTGATAGAGGTCTTTTGGGTTTCTTTTTGAAGACTTCTTTTTGCTGAAGGTTTTTCTCTACTTCTTCGTATGAAGGAACAATTAAACTATCAGATTCTTCTTTGACCAATTCGTGAGCAAAAAACGTCATATCAAAACCATCACTGGACTCGATCGTAACCTCATTTCCTTTGACAGAAACTACTGTACCAATAATTGGTTCATCTAATACAGAAACTTTATCTCCTATTTTAATCATATTCATTTACTCCTCTTCTATGCTATTTTCCTGGTACTCTATATTGGTTTCTGTTGATCTGGATGATACACTAGAATTGACCAAAAACAGTCCTGTCATTAAGCAAATTAGTCCTCCACTTTGAGCATAATAGTTTTTCTTTGACGATGCTATTTCAATAATTAAAAGCACAGCACCCACTATAATTAAAAGGAAACTAATCGTCCTTTTCAACTTTGTTTTATTCATTGTGCAAAAGTATCAAATATTAGATTTTTTTACACACATTAATTCTGGAATACTCAAATTGTGTATATTGTGTCTCTTAATTCAAAAAAATGTCTTTGGAAAAGTATATGTTTCCTTGTCTAAACAAAAAACTATTTGGTGTTGATTGTTTAGGATGTGGTTTACAACGATCTTTAGTGCTCCTGTTTAAAGGAGAATTTGCGGCTGCTTTCCAAATGTATCCGGCGATATACCCTTTACTTATACTGCTTTTTTTCTTAGGGTTTAATTTTTTTATTAAATTTAAATATGATTTACTTATCAAAGTGAGTCTTACTATTATATCTCTGCTTACAATCGTTGTAAGCTATCTAATCAAAATGAAGTTCATTTTTAACTAATCAACTATTTTATGGAAAAACAAACCTTACCCAACTCCACCCTGATTTTAGTCTTTGGTATCTTATCGATTGTGGGATGCTGTTGTTATGGAATTTTGGGATTAATCTTCGCTATTGTAGCTTTAGTGTTAGCTAATAAGGCAACTGCGCTTTATACAGAAAATCCTGAGTTATATGAAGGTTTTAGCAATGTTAAAACTGGTAAAATTTTAGCTATTATAGGATTAATTCTAAGTGGGATTTATATTATTTTATTGATTATATCATTTGCTATGTATGGATTTATGAGTCCAGAAGAAATGCAAGAAATGATCAGGCAATATCAATAATACCTATATTAAAACTATCATCAGACTGCCCGAGTAATTTATCGGGCAGTTTTTATTTATAGAATTTGTCAATAATGAATGAGGTAGTGACTTTCCTAGAAAATAATCTTCTATTCTGCCCTACCAAAAACTTAATAGGAATTGATTGCTTAGGTTGTGGGCTTCAGAGGAGCTTTATTCTTTTGATAGAAGGAAACTTTGTAGCTTCTATTAAAATGTACCCTGCTTTAATCCCTATGCTTATGATGTTTGGGTATTTAATCAGCCATTTATATTTTAACTTCAGAAATGGCGCAATGATCCTTAAATGCTTTTATTTCTTGAATATAATTCTTATTGTTGCCAATTATTTTATTAAACAATTTTTACAGGTATAAATGGAAAACAAACAACAATTACCAAACGCTACTATAATCCTTATCTTCGGTATCGTTTCGATAGTTACTTGCTTCTGTTATGGAATTCTTGGTCTTATATTCGGAATCGTAGCACTCGTCCTTTCTAAAAAAGCAATCGAATTATATAATACTAACCCTGAATTATATACAGGTTATGAAAATGTAAAAGCAGGAAAAATTTGTGCAATCATTGGGATCGTCTTAAGTTCCTTATATTTATTATTTATCATTGGATACTTGGTTCTTATTGGTACAATGATGCCTTGGGGCGAGATATTGAATCAATAATTTATCCTTATTCTATTTTTATAACAACTTCTACTTCAAATATTAAAAATCTAAAGTTTGTTCAATTTAGCTGTTATCCTACGATGTAATTAATAATTTATGACAACACTACATAAAATATGTAGGTAAAATAAACCGCTTCTTTTTGTACTTTAGATTTGTATTGAAAAAAGCTGTTTCCATATTATTATATTTAATTATTAATTTTGCTTTTTCCCAGCAAAATTTAATTCATTACACCAGTGCTGATGGACTTCCTCATGATATAACCTATGGTATTTATCAGGATAAGAAAGGATATATTTGGATAGGAACCGACGATGGTTTAGCCAAATTTGACGGAAAAGAATTTAAAAACTATACCACGAATGATGGTTTATCCTCCAACTACATTATTGATATTAATGAACTATCGACCTCAGAACTTGTATTAGCTACTTGGAGAGGAGGAATAAACATTCTCGATACAGAAACTAACAGAGTTTTTAACAATTCCAACAGCCCTCATAAAATAGGAAACCTTCAGGTATTTAATGATACTATCTACAACACTCATAATAAACACAATAATATTTACTGGTTTTCTGAAGATGCTACAATCAACTTTAGAACCGAAGTTATAACACAAAAAGAAAAATCCGGTGAAATACATACTACCTCAAGAGTAGATAAAAAAGCAACGGCATTGAAATATCAAGTAATTGATGATACTCTATACGCACATGCCACATCTACTATAGCGCTTCCTATTAAGGGACTTCTGGTTAAGAAAAAAGATATGTTTTCTCATCGGTTTTTATTTCTAAAGGACAAAATCATTACCTCATTTACTAAAATTGATATATCATTCTATGTAGCAGCGCAAAACGATACATTACTTTTTTTTAATAACAACAAAATTCTCTTTACCGATAAAATAAATATTGATGGACTATCAATAAACAAAATTATTTCTAGAAATCAAGAGGAGCTTATCCTACAGGCTATTGATCCAAACGGTTTTAAATATGCTTTTAAATATCATATAAAAAGAAAAAGCATAACGGATCTTAGGGATTATCACGGCATAGAATCTACCATTTCTGATGTTTTAATAGATCGAGAAAACAACCTTTGGATTTCTACTTTTGGAGAAGGTATATATTGTATTTCCTCCTACAACAATGAACTAAGCACTTTTGAAACGAATACTAACATTATTGATATCGTTTTTCTCAAAAATAAAACATATTTAGCCTCTAATTATAAGTTATTCGTTCTGGACTCTCTATATAAGTTGGAAAAAGAACTTAAGCTAAAGGGATTCGTCAAAGATCTGTTCGTACTAAATGACACCATCCAAGTAGGATCATTGGACCTAAGAAATGATAATATAATTAATGAAATAAAGGAAACCTTTGCTTACAACTTTTTTCAGACCAAAACATATGGAACTATTATAATAAATGACAGTATTCGTTTTGTTAACAAAAAAAAATCCTATCCCTACCCTAGGTTAGATTATAATATTTTTAATGCTTTTGAGCATAAAGAACAATTATATTTTGGAACAAATAAAGGCTTGTTTTGGTTCAACCCCATTCTTGATAAAGTCGAAGAAGCTTCATCTTTAAATTCAAGATTTGGCAAACAAGTAATAAATTCTGGAAAAACAGTAGGAGACACACTTTATCTAGGTACAAATGAAGGCTTATTCAAAATTTATGATGAAAAATTTGTTCGATTTACTGAAAAAGATGGTTTATTAAATAATAGAATTAATTCTTTGACTATTGATCACAAAGGAAATATTTGGATTGGAACTCAGAAAGGTCTTTCTGTTCTAGAAAAAGATAATTTTATTAGTTACAATCAAAAAAATGGTTTGACCTCTACTTATATAAGCAAAGTTGTGGAGGATTCTAATTATTCTATATGGGCTACAGGTAATAAAGGAGTTTCAATTATTGACAATAAACAGAGTTTAGTAACATCAAAGCCACCAGAAATAGAGGTTTCCAGATCGGAGTTATTATTTTACTATAGCGCAATCACATACAACCCTAATGAACCAATAGTACAGTACAAAATAAACACCTCTGACTGGATAAAAATCAACAAAAACGAAGGAATCTTAAATTTTAATGATTACAAATCCGGATCTTATTCCTTAACGATTAGATCAAAAAACATTGATAGTGTTTGGAAAGAAACAGGTTCCTATAATTTTGTAATTAAATTACCTTGGTATAAAACCTGGTGGATTATATCCTTGATCAGTTTTGTATGTTGCCTTGTCATTATTACATTTATCTTACATAGATTAAAAAAATCTAGACAAAAAAACAAACGACTACAAAATGTAATAGAAAGAAGAGATCAACTCGAAAAAGAACTTATCTCAGTAAGAAATAATATTGCTCAAGATTTTCATGATGATCTTGGCAATAAATTGGCACGCATATCTATCCTCTCTAATCTGTTGAATGAAGATAAAAATTCAATAAAAAAAGAAGATAAAGAACTATTGCAACAGATAATTTCTGATTCGAACTATTTATTTAAAGGTACTAAGGATTTTATTTTTTCACTACAATCTCAAAGTGACTATCTAGAAGAAGTAATTACGTATCTATCCGACTTTGGAGAAGAATACCTCTCTCAATTTGACATTATTTTTGAAGTTGAAAAGTCCATTTCTAATGATATCAAGCTACCATATTATTGGAGCAAGCAACTTATCTATATTTTTAAAGAAGCAATTACTAATGCTGTAAAACACTCCTGCTGTAAAAAAATATGCATGCATTTTAAATATACAGAAGACGTATTAACCATTATTTGCAAAGATGATGGAATAGGTTTTAAAACTGAAGAACAAAAAAGAATCAATGGTTTAGAAAATATAAAAAGAAGAGCTGCCAAAATAAATGGACAGCTCTTTATAAAATCAGTGATTACAAAAGGTACCGAAGTGTATTTTTCTGGTAAAACCACATCAAATGTGTAGTCATCTTTATTAAAATCAGTAGTATTTTTGTTAATTAAACACTATGAACCATAATATCGTAATCATTGAGGATAATATCCCATTAAGCAAAGGTTTCAAAACTATAATTGACAGAACTCCATCTTATACGGTTGTAGCTATGTATGAAACCTGTGAAGAAGCTATTGAGAATTTAAAATTCGATAAGCCAAGAATTATCCTGATGGATATTGAGTTACCAAAAATGAATGGTGTTCTGGGTACTAAGAAAATCAAATCTTTATATCCAGAAATAGATATTCTAATTGTGACTGTATACGAAAATTCTGAAACTGTATTTGATGCCTTATGTGCAGGTGCGTCTGGTTATTTAACTAAAAATGCCTCTAAACTTCAATTAGTATCTGCCCTTGATGAAGTCTTAGATGGAGGAGCCCCTATGAGTATACATATTGCAAAAATGGTTGTTCAATCTTTTAGAAAATCACCCACTACTATTCTTTCAGAACGCGAAACCGAAGTGCTTACTTTACTTGCCTCAGGAAAAAGTTATAATAGTGTGGCCAAGGCATTATTTATAAGTGTTAATACCATTAGATTTCACGTAAAAAATATTTACGAAAAACTACAAGTTTGCACCAAAGAAGAAGCTATTCAAAAAGCAAACAAGGACCGCTTGATATAAAATCTACATACTTTATGTAGTCCAACTTACTACATTAGTGAAGTAGTTTTGATTCATAAACAAATTATTATAGTTATGAGAAAAATCTACTTCTACTTTGCCATATTCTTTGTGGCCACTGGATCTGCAATTAGTCAAACCACACCAATTCCTGATAGCACTTTCGAAAACTGGTTGATATCAGAAGGAATTGACACCAATGGTGCAAATGGAAATATCTTAAATAGCGATGCCGCTGGAGTCAAAGAGTTAATTTTACTAGATATTCCCGTATCTAATTGGACAGGAATTGAAGCCTTTGTAGATCTTGAAAGGTTATTAGTAACATCCTTGTTCGCTCCGCCATCTGCAAACCAAGCTACCGCATCGTCTATAGATGTAAGCCAAAATCTCAAGTTAAGATATTTACAATACAGGAGAAATAATGCTATCACAGGAATAAATGTGAATGCGAACACAAGTTTGGACAGCTTGTCTGTTCAACAAAATGGTTCTCAGTTCACATCATTAGTCTACAATAACAATCTGAAACTACTCAGCATTGATGGTTCTCCGGGACTTACATCTATAGATTTATCAGGTAACACACAGCTAGAATCTTTATCATTTGGAAGCTCAGGTTTGAACTCTATTACCCTACCCTCTTCTGCCAACAATCTGACTACAATTATCATGGGTGGTTTTAGTAATATTTCTTCTTTGGACTTTTCTGCTTATCCGAGCTTAGAAAGGCTATTTTCCAGAGACCCTAGCAGTTTGACCAGTATTAATTTTCCTTCAAATAGCAATCTAAATCTTGTTGATGTCTCTAACTCTTCGCTAACCGGATTAGACCTGTCCAATAGTCCACTATTGACTTCACTTAATGTATCCGGATGTAATTCTCTGGCAACTATAAATCTATCTGATTGTACTTCTTTACCATCTCTTAATGCATCAGGACTCACTTCACTGGGAACTGTAAATGTTTCTAATTGTACTTCTTTGACATCATTAGATGTTAGCAACCTGGCAAATCTTATTAGTGTCAACTTAACTAATTGTGCTGCGCTGCGATCTCTGTTAGCTAATGATTCTGATTTGACAAGTTTAGATCTTTCTACTAATACTGCTCTTAGGAGTGTAGAGTGTATGAATAATAGAATCGGTTCTATAAATTTTGGAGCTTCATTACCTAACCTACTAACGGTGAGGGCAAATGACAATCAGCTTACCACTGTTAATCTCACTGCTCTTACTGCTGCAACAGAACTCTATTTCTTCAATAATTTGTTGAGTGGTCCGGGAGTTACTTTAGGTACCCATAACGATTTAACTATTTTTGATGCCAACTTTAATGATATCAGCACCATCAATGTTAGTGGTTGCCCATCTTTACAAACTCTTAATATGAGAAATAACAGCCTTTCAAGCATAGATGTTGCTGCTAATCAAGTTTTAAGAACTCTATTGCTGTCAGACAACATATTGTCTTCTTTAAATGTAACCGCTAATCTAAATATTCAAAACATAGATGTTAGTAATAATAGCACGTTTACCGGTTTCACTTTTGGAAATAATACTAATTTATTTTTCTTACGCGCAAATAATTGTAACATCAGTTCTCAGAGTTTTAATACATTAACCAATCTGGTATTACTATTGGCAAATAATAACAATCTAAGTTCAATAGACCTAACAAGTAATATGATTCTTGAGGAAATTGATTTATCTAACAACAACTTAAGTACGCTAGATTTATCTATGAATCCTGTACGCATTTTAAACATTTCACAAAACAGTGTTACAGATTTAGATCTTTCATCTAAAGGTAATTTGAGTAGTGTTATATGCAATGATAACAATCTAACCACCTTAAATCTTAAGAATGGAAATAATATGAATATAATGACTATGGATGCAAGAAATAATTCTCTAAGCTGTATAGAAGTAGATGATGCCAATACTGCTAATGTAGGGGCTCCTCCTTACTTTTTTTGGCAAAAAGATGCATCAACGGTTTATTCAGAAAACTGTGCTACCTTAAGTGTTGAAGATTTTGATACTAATCAAATAACATTTTATCCAAATCCGGTTAAGGAGTCATTTACCATAACATCAGGAAAATCTGATAACATTACGCTGTATGATTTACAAGGTAAAATTGTAAAATCTTTTACCGAGCAAATGCCATCTTATAACATTGAAGACCTAACCGACGGTATATATTTTTTACACATCGCATCAGGAAAAGGAATCTCTATTAAGAGAATTATAAAATTATAAAATCATGGAAAATATTCTTGAAAAATATCGACTAAAAGCGGCTTTGCTAATCTTGTATTCTGCATTATTTGCTTTTGTCTGGTATTTATTTTAATAGTTGGTAGGCAACCAAAAAAAGCACCCGTAAAAAGGGTGCTTTTATGTTTTTATAAACACTTTCTAATTAATTCAAACTACCATTATATTTTAGTTACAACACAAATACATTCTAAAAGTTTTGTGTTTTTTAATGTTACAAGTATGAATAATAGTTGGATGAACTAATCTTATCAACCATTCATTTCTTTACAGAAAAACAACTGATTTCAAGATTAAAACTAAAAAAATCCCGCTTACACGGGATTCTTATACAATTGGACGAAAATGAAATTATGTCAATACATTTTCTTTAGAAGATGCAGTCACAGCAAGATTATATACAACTAATCCGAATCCTATTTTATTTATAGCATCCCCGATATTGTATACTACATCCATGGCTAAGCCCCCGAAAATACCGTCATACCATCCAGGTGTTCCAGCCATATACCCTATAGGATAAATAGCCCATCCAACAAGCACAAACCAACAAAGAGTTTTATGTGCACTTAATACAGCTCCTCCTGCCTCTTGAGCAAGCTTTTTGGCTCTTCCTAACCAAATATCATAGACAATTACAAAGTAAGCGATACCCGATACAAGACCCCATAACCAGGCCTGATCCCTATAGACAGCTTCTCCAAAGTAACCTGTAACCAGCATGATAACCGATAAGAAAATCAATCTCCACATAAGGGATTTTTTTGCACCCGCTACCTTAAGAATTAAATAAAACTCAACACACATTAAAGGAACGGTTAAAATCCAGTCCACATAACGGAAAAATGTAGGGGAGTTTCCATAATCATACCAATAATCTCTCATATACCAATAATGAACAGCGGCAATAAAAGTAATAAGTCCAGAAACCAGAATAGATGTTTTCCACTTTTTATCGAAACTACTCATTGAAAAGAAGAAAAACGCAGAAGCGGCCATCATAGCCATACATCCAACAAAAAATGTAAAACCTACATAATCATCAGTTGCAATCTCTGGAGACAAAAACATAAATGTTAAAAAATTTTTCATAACGCGATTATTTATTTTGTTTAGACAAATTTAATAAAGGTTAAACAAAAAATGTTTAACTTTATGATAACTTTATTAAACATTATGAAAAATAAAAGCCGTTTTTTTATTGACTTGAGAAATTATATGTTAATACTCACTTTTTTCTCCCTTTGGGTTTCAACTTATTTCAAAGACGAAACCGAGAATATTCTAGCGTATATTTTAATATTATCTCTAGGAATATTACACGGAACAAATGATATAAAATTAATTGAAAAAGAATCTCGTGATAAAAACAAGAAAACAGGTAAAAAAATCCTGTATTTCTATCTTTTATTTATTGTAAGCGGAATTTTACTTTTTTATTTTATTCCTTCAATCGCTCTTTTAATTTTTATTCTTTTTAGTGCGTACCATTTCGGAGAGCAACATTGGATTTCTCGACTTACTAAAAAACCTATCGCCACTAAACTTATTTATATGGCTTACGGGATTACAATTCTTGGTATATTGTTTTTAAATAATGATTTAGAAGTATCTACAGTAATTGGTAATATTACAGGTATATACCTTTTTAAAGATGTTTATTTATATACGACGATATTCTCTTTTTTAGTTTTCGTTATTACATCTATAAGGTTAATTGTGAATAAAACAATCAAAGTGAATATATGGGAAGAATTATTTTATCTATTGTTATTCTACATAATTTTTCAAACTGCATCCTTATTATGGGCCTTTGCGATTTACTTCATTTTTTGGCATAGTATTCCATCCTTAGTAGATCAAGTTTATTTTTTGTACGGAAATTATAAAAAGGAGAATTTTATTAAATACTTAAAATCCTCCTTTCTGTATTGGGTTATTTCTATTGTTGGGCTAGTAATACTTTTCTTAATATTTGGAAATCAGGATAGACTTTTCCTTTCGATTTTCTTTACATCGATCGCTGCAATTACTTTTCCCCATGTTTGGATTATGGCCAAACTCAATAAATAAAAGGTTATTTTTCAAAATCCTTCAGTGTCTTGGTAATAATTGCAACACATTCTAATAACTGCTCCTTTGTCATCACTAATGGTGGTGCAAAGCGTATGATATTACCGTGAGTTGGTTTTGCTAGTAAACCGTTTTCTTTTAATGCCATACAAATATTCCAGGCAGTTTCACTTTCCTCATCATCATTAATTACAATAGCATTTAGCAATCCCTTACCACGAACAAGGTTCACGATATTTGATGTTTTGATATATTCATTCATTTCTGATCTGAATAATGCTCCTAACTGATACGCATTTTCTGCAAGTTTTTCATCTCTAACAACTTCTAATGCCGCAACTGCAACTGCCGCTGCCACAGGATTTCCTCCAAAGGTGCTACCATGGTTACCAGGTCTGATTACTTCCATAATGTGATCATCTGCTAATACCCCGGAAACCGGATATGCTCCACCACTCAATGCTTTACCAAGAATTAAAATATCTGGTTTTACATCTGGTGTTCCTGAGCAATTTTTATCGCTACAAGAACAATTTCCACAAGTAGCTAATAATCTTCCTGTTCTTGCAATTCCTGTCTGAACTTCGTCTGCAATAAATAACACGTTATACTTTTCGCATAATGCTTTTGCCTTAGATAAATAATCTTCAGATGGGACATACACTCCAGCTTCTCCTTGTATAGGCTCAACTAAAAATCCGGAGACGTTGTTATTGTTTTCTAAAGCTTCCTCTAGAGCCTTTAGATTATCGTACTCAATTTTAATAAATCCAGCTGTATAAGGTCCAAAATTCTTTCGAGCTACAGGATCATTAGAAAAAGAAATGATGGTAGTAGTTCTTCCATGAAAATTATTTTCACATACTATAATCTGAGCTTCATTCTCCGCAATACCTTTCTTTTCGTACGCCCATTTTCTACATATCTTTAATGCAGTTTCTACAGCCTCTGCACCTGTATTCATTGGTAATAACTTATCAAAACCAAAATATTCTGAAGCAAATTTTTCGTATTCTCCTAATTTATCATTGTAAAAAGCACGAGAGGTTAGTGTCAATGTCTGAGCCTGCTCCATCATTGCTCCTACTATTTTTGGATGACAATGACCTTGATTCACTGCAGAATATGCACTTAAGAAATCATAATATTTCTTTCCTTCTACATCCCATACATACACACCTTCTCCTTTACTTAGAACTACTGGTAAAGGGTGGTAGTTATGAGCTCCATATTTGTTTTCTAAATCGATTGCTTGTTGAGACGTTAATTTTTCTAAAACAGCCATTTTTTATAATTTAAATTGATAAAATAACCATTCCTTCTGTACCTTTATCCTTTCGAAAAGACTCGAAAATTCAGCGTGGGAGAGAAATCATCCCTAAGAGAATTGCAAAATTACTAAATCTTTATTGATTTTTTAATTTTCGAGTCTGTAATGCATTCTATTTTTAATTATTCAAAATAATAGGTTTACTATATTACGATTTAAGAAATTCAAAAGTTAGCACACCTAATTATTTATCATATTTTGCAGCTATAGATGAAATCTGTAACTCCAGTCTTTTAATTTCTCGTAACAACGCATTTTTATCCATTTGCATCCAAGAAAACAACTTAAGCATTCCTGTTATCATAATACAAAAAAATCCTGCTGCACTCCACCTTATGAGTTCATTGGTATTATCAGTATTTAAAAACTGAATTAGACAATATATAAAAAGTCCAAATACTACAAGATTTACAATAAACATTATAATGATAATCCAACTATTCCTTGTTTTGAAAAGGCCTCCGACCATTTCTAATAAGTTTTGCTCATCTAACTCGTCATAAAACTTGGCCTCTTCATTGGTTAATGTTTCTTTTATCAATTTATCGATATCTTCCATTTTATTTTTCATGATTTTTACTTTTTAGAATTAATTTTAATTTTTCTCTGGCGGTAAACAAACGAGATTTTACGGTACCTGTAGAAATGTTCGCTATTTTACCTATCTGCTTTACACTATAACCTTCTAGATAAAAAAGATGAAGCACCATTTGTTGATCACTAGGCAAAGTTTTTATAGCTTTTTTTAATACTATCATTATTCTATCATCCTTATCACAAGTATCATCACCCATAGAATCTTGATATAAATTTTCGCTATAAGAGTTTAGATGCTCTAATTCTTTTTTATTTTTTCTTAGCCAATCATATGACTTTCTGGTAACGATCGTTAAAGCCCAACTTCCGAAGCTATTAGGATCCTTTAGATGATGGATCTTTAGTAATATGGTACTCCAGCTATCTTGAGCTATATCTTTAGAAGCTTCTATATCCTTACTGTACCAATATGCTTGTTTACATAATTTCTCATGCCATCGTTTTACAAGAATTGCTGCAGCTTTCTTATTTCCGGATTGGCATTGCAATACCAACAAAGAGTCAAATGTTTTATTGGTGTTTGTCATAGTAACCTTTATAATATAGACGTAGAAATATAAATTAGGTTCATTTTTTCTGTTTCTTTTTATAAGATATATTGATTATTTCATAAGTATATAGTTTCTATTCTTATTTTTGCGCTATGGCAAGAAAAAACAAAAAACAAGTTTTTGAAAATATAGAAGTGATTGATGCCGGTGCAAAAGGAAAAAGTATTGCCAAGGCTCCTGATGGAAAAATCATTTTTCTAAGTAATGCAGTTCCCGGTGATGTAGTAGATATCCAAACCACAAAAAAACGCAAAGCATATTATGAAGGTTCGGCTATCGTATTTCATAGTAAGTCGGATAAACGTGTAGATCCTGCTTGCAAACATTTTGGAACCTGTGGAGGGTGCAAATGGCAATTTATGGGATATGAACATCAACTGGCATATAAAGAACAGGAAGTTGTAAATAATCTAACCCGTTTAGGTAAAATTGAATTACCAACTGTTACTCCTATTCTTGGATCAGAAAATCAATTTTTTTATAGAAATAAAATGGAATTTTCTTTTAGCGATAGTAGATGGCTAACATTAGAAGAAATCCAAAGTGATACCGAAATAGGAAATCGCAACGCATTGGGTTTTCATATTCCGGGAATGTGGGACAAAATATTGGATATCGACAAGTGTCACTTACAAGAAGATCCTAGTAATGCCATAAGGAACAAGGTAAAAACCTTTGCTACAGAAAATAATTTACCATTTTATAATGCTAGAAATCAAAGTGGTTTCCTTCGTACTTTAATGATGAGAATTGTATCTACAGGAGAAATTATGGTGCTTATCCAGTTTTTTTATGAAGATGTGAAAAAAAGAACATTACTATTGGATTATATAGTTTCTGAATTTCCTGAGATCACTTCTTTACAATATGTGGTAAATACGAAAGGGAATGATACCATCTATGATCAGGAAGTAGTCTGCTATCACGGAAAGGATTATATCGAAGAGGAAATGGAAGGGTTACGCTTTAAAATTAATGCAAAATCCTTCTACCAGACCAACTCCAAACAAGCTTATGAGTTGTACAAGATAACTAGAGATTTTGCTGGTCTTACCGGAAATGAATTAGTATACGATTTATACACAGGTACCGGAACTATTGCTCAATTTGTAGCAAAAAAAGCGAAAAAGGTAATCGGTGTAGAAGCAGTACCTGAAGCTATAGAAGATGCAAAAGAAAATGCAAAGCGTAATAATATTGACAACGTAGCATTTTATGTTGGAGACATGAAAAAAGTGTTCACCACAGAATTTATTGCGACTCACGGGAAACCCGAGGTGGTAATTACAGATCCTCCAAGAGATGGAATGCATAAGGATGTGGTAGGTCAATTATTGAACATTTCGCCAAATAAGATTGTGTATGTAAGTTGTAACAGTGCAACACAAGCAAGAGATTTGTCGTTATTAGATAGTATGTATAAGGTTACCAAAGTACAACCCGTAGATATGTTTCCGCAAACACATCACGTGGAAAATGTGGTCTTATTAGAAAAAAGATAATTCATGAAATTATATAAAACTTTAATCTTTGTGATTTGTAGCCTTATTGGGCTCTATCTCAGTTCCAGTTGTCAACGAGATGATATTTGTGCAGAAGATACTCCCACTACTCCATTTCTTATCATCAAATTCATTGATGATCAAACAGTTTCTGACATTAAACAGCCAAATGAATTACAGGTAAAAGCTATAGGAGTTGACGAAATTCTTGATTTTACTGCTACTAATCAGGATTCTATTCTTATTCCTTTGAGAACAAATGCGACCTTAACTGAGTTTGAATTTACTATAGACGCTGATGATGGTGGGGAAGACCCTAATACAGACTCCTTAAGTTTTCAATATACTCCTGTAGAAGAATATGTAAGCAGCGCATGTGGCTTTAGAGTCAGTTATAATGGACTTACTCGTACTCTAACTCAGGAGGAGAATGGTGGAAATTGGATTAAAAGAATAACAATAGTAGAAGATAACGTAACCGATGAAACAGCTGCACACGTACTTATTTTTCATTAGCCTACTCATTTCGGGTACGATATTGAGTCAAGAAACGGAAACTAATATTTCTGCAAGAGACACTTTACCTCCGTCAGAAAAGTATGGATTAAGGGTCGGAACAGATATTGCTCGATTAATCAGAACTGCTGTAAACGAAGACTATTCTGGATTTGAAATCAATGCAGATTACAGAGTATATAGAAACTATTATTTAGCAGCTGAAATTGGTAACGAATCTTTATTACGAGGTGAAACTAATATTGAAGTAGAAGGCTCTGGTAGCTATATCCGATTTGGTATTGATTATAATACTTATAAAAATTGGTATGGAATGCAAAATAATATCTATGCAGGGCTTAGATATGGTTTCTCTGCATTTGATCAAAACTTAAATAACTACAATATTTTTACAGGTACTGATTATTTTGGCTCTTCAGAAAATTCCAGAAATGAGATGATAGAAGTTAAGGACTTAACCGCTGGCTGGGTAGAACTTGTACTAGGTCTTAAAGTAGAAATTCTAAATAATCTTTATTTAGGAGCCAGCGTTTCTTTAAGAGGAATAGTAAATGAAAAAGATCCGATAGGTTTAGATAACGATGGAAATACAATAAGATTTGAAAATCTATTTATTCCCGGATACGGAAGAACAAACGATTTTAGTCAATTTGGCGTGGGGTATACTTATACTATTAGTTACTTAATTCCTTTTGTGAAAAGGAAAAGATAGTTAGTTTTCTTATGTATAATAGTCACTAAGGATTATTTTGAAATTTAGCCTTCTTACTACCTGCATACATTTCGTATTTTACCAGACGGCATTCTAGCTTACCATTGAATACTTTTATTTTTCGTGAAGGTCGTAATCCGACATACTTTAAAGCTTCAAGGTTTGATGTTATAAACCATGCATTTGTATCTGGATAACTTTGCTTAAGAGTATCTCCTATTTGTGCATAAAACTTTTCTTCATCCAACTCTAAACGTTCACCATATGGAGGATTAAAAACCATGTGAAGTTTTTTATCCTCTTCTTTAACACTTTCGAAGAAATTACCTTCTTTTATTTTAACAAAATCAGTGAGATTTGCATTTTCTACATTCTCTTTAGCTTTTCTAACAGCAGATGGTGCTTTATCAAACCCTATTATCGAATGATGAAAATCTCTTGTTTTTTTCAGACTAGCTTCTTCTATCTTTTCGAATAGATCCATATCCCAATCCAACCACTTTTCAAAAGCAAACTCTTTTCTATTTAGATTAGCAGGAATATTACAAGCAATCATTGCAGCTTCTATAGCAAAAGTTCCACTACCACACATAGGATCTAAAAAATCGCATTGTCCATCCCATCCCGAAAGGAGTAACAAACCTGCAGCTAACACTTCGTTTATAGGAGCTATATTGGTGGCTGTACGATACCCTCTGTGATGCAAAGACCCTCCAGAACTATCTAAAGAAACTGTACATAAATCTTGCTGAATATGAATATTAATAGTCAAATCAGGATGATCGGTATCTACACTAGGTCGATGCCCTGTTTCTTTTCTAAATTTATCAACGATAGCATCTTTAGATTTTAAAGAAACAAATTGTGAATGAGTAAATATAGTAGAGTTAACAGTTGCATAGATCGCAAAAGAATCATTTGTATCGAGATATTCCTCCCAGCGGATGGATTGAATAAAATCATATAAATCTTTTTCATTACGTATCTTTTTGGAAGTAACAGGCTTTAGTATTTTTAACGCAGTTCGTAAGCAAAGATTTGCTTTATACATAAAACCAGTATCTCCATAAAAACTAACCATTCTGTTACCCACCTGAACTTTCTGAGCACCCAGATTTGTTAGTTCTTTTGCTAATATCTCTTCAAAACCAAAAAAGGTTTTGGCTACCATTTTAAATGAATTACTCACTATCTTCGTATTCGCTATTATTAAACCGCAAAAATACATTAATTTTGCGCCCTATGCTAAAAGATTCTACAATGTGGTATGCATCTTGGTTTGATACGCCATACTATCATATTTTATATAAAGACAGAGATCATAAGGAAGCGAAAGAGTTTATGGATAACCTGACCAATTATCTCAATCTGGAACCTAATGAAAAAATATTAGATCTTGCCTGCGGAAAAGGAAGACATAGTATTTATCTAAATCAGCTCGGGTATGACGTTACTGGAGTTGATCTCTCTAAAAATAGTATAGAATATGCTTCACAGTTCGAAAATCAAACATTAAGATTTAGAGTACACGATATGTCTAAACCTTACGCTGAAAAGTTTTCGGCAGTTTTTAACCTTTTCACGAGCTTCGGTTATTTTGAAAAAGAAGAATGCAATCTGAATACCATAAAAGCTATTAAATCGGATCTTAATGAAAAAGGATTGGGTGTTATCGATTTTATGAATGTTGATTATGTCATTGATAACCTGGTACCCGAAGAAACGAAAGAAGTTTCAGGAATTACCTTTCATATAAAACGATATCTACAAGATGGTTATATTTATAAAGAAATAAAATTTAATAATAATGATGAAGACTTTTTCTTTACAGAAAGAGTGAAGGCTCTTACCCTAGAAGATTTCCAAAACTATTTTGATGATGCTGAAGTTAGTTTACTTGATATTTTTGGAAATTATAAGCTTCAAAAATTCCATAAATCCAATTCTCCCAGACTTATACTGATTTTTAAATAGTGTACAACTATATCTTATCCATATCCGCAGTTTTTATAGGCTCTTTAATCGTCTATATTTTTAAACCTAATAATCAAAAAAAGCTAAAACTTCTTTTAGCCTTTAGTGGTGCTTTTTTGCTAGCCATTACCATTTTCAATTTATTACCCGAAGTATTCGAGGAACATCAATATGCTAAGAAGACTGGTGTTTGGATTATGATAGGTATTTTACTACAAAAAGTATTAGAGTATTTCTCAAAAGGAGCAGAACACGGACATATTCATATTGACAAAGAAACTACTAAGATTCCTAAACTTCTTTTTATTAGTTTAGGGATACACGCGATTTTAGAAGGATTTCCTATTCATCATACTGAAGGTATCCTTCTCGGAATTATTGTTCATAAAATTCCCGTGGCCATGATTTTGACTACCTTTTTGTTTCAGACAGAAATAAAAAGACCTATTATTATATTATTCCTTATTCTTTTTGCCTTAATGACACCGCTAGGTACATTTATTTCTGAACATTTCGAATCGGTTCAGGAATATTACAAAGAGATTACAGCCTTAGTAATTGGGATATTTCTTCACGTATCTACCACCATCTTATTTGAAAGTAATGAAGGCCATAAGTTTAACATTACCAAATTAATGGTAATTCTAGCTGCAACAGCGACTGCTTATTTTATATGATATGTTTAGCAAAGGAGAGTCAAAAAAAATAAGACAAGAATTCTGGACAACTTTTGGAATAACCTACCCTAAAAAATGGCTTTTATACAATACAAAAATTAAAGATGTAACGCTTAAATTTACATTTACTACAAAACTTGCGCAGGTATCTATTGATGTGGAACCCCAGGATGAAGTCATACGAGCATATTACTATGACAAACTCTTAAGTTTAAAAAATATTATTATTTCAGAATACCTTGATGATATCATTTTTGATGAATTTTATGAATTAGAAAATGGTAAAGTCATTTCTCGTATTTATGTAGAGCTACCAAATGTAAGTGTGCATAATAGAAAAACCTGGGATGATACAATGAAATTTTTACACGACAAGATGCTTAAACTTGAAATCTTCTTTTTAGAGTATAAAGATTTTATAGAAAGTTGATATTATCTCCATTAACATCTTTTTTCAGTAAAGAAAACTTGGGTAGATGGTAAACCAAATATCTGAATAAAACATTATAACGATAAAAACTAATAGTGTATAAACAGGAGCATAGACTACTGTTTATACACTATTGCCTCGAGAATTATCTCTTAATTACTTTAATTATTTGTTTTTTTGAAGAAGATTCTACCTCAAAAAAGTAAACACCTTTTACTAGATTATCCATCATAACCTGCAATACTGATTGAGAATTATTTGGTTTAACTTGTTTCAGTAATCGTCCATTAATGTCTAAAACTCTAATTAATGTAATAGGATTTTTACTTTCAATATTGATAATTTCATTAACAGGATTAGGATATAAAACAACAGAAGATGATTCCAAATTAAATTCTTCAACTTCTAAAAGTTCTATTACCTCTGTGCTTACAGTATTCGTTATAATTGGTGGATTAAAATCAAAATAAATATTTGCTTTTCCTGAAATAATATCTCCAACCGTTACATCATTCTTAGGTTTGATCCTAAAAGCTACAAAACCATTACTTCCTTCTTGATCATCTTGTTCTGCCGGAAGATTTATATTATCAAAAATAAATTCTATAAAATCACCATTGGTTATTTGTACTCTATAGGTATGACTACTAGATATTGGTTCAATTGTATTCAAATCAAGTTTTTCACTTAACCGATCTGTAATTCTCACATTGATTGCACTTGCGCTACCTGTGTTCTGAAAACGTACTATATAATCCAGATATTCATCCGTTTGCTCAGTGAAAATTTCAGTTCCTTGTAATACTTGTTTATCATTAGGGTCGTATGAATTGACTACGATTTGTTCTAAACTGTACACATTGTCCTCTTGTGTTTGATCCAAATCAATCGGACTAATCGAGGCTATAAAATTTAATACATCTCCATCATTAACTATTGGCGGAACAAAAGTAGACATCACAATATCAATAGTTCTGCTTTCGAAAGGTTTCAAATCACTATAATCAAAAGTAATAGAACTTGATAATTCTGTTGTTTCAGCAGGTACTGCACTTACAAAAGATTGTTTACTACTATCAAATTGAAATGTAATTGTTCCGTTTAAATTAGTAATACCTTTATTTTGATAAATCAATTGATATTTGGATTCAAAACCAGGGCGTGCTTGTGTGATTGGAAATAACAATATTCTTAGATCATCTATATTACCATTTGTCGGTGTTAGACAAAAATCTACAATCTCTGAATTTCCAAAGCTAGTAAAAACAGTATTCTCAGTTTCAGGAGAGGCCGTTACAAAACTAGGAAGCATAGATATTGAAGTATCATAAACGTTATCTCCCAAAATTAATCTGTAAAAACCACTATTATTTGTAAAAGTACTAAACTCATTCACTCCATCTGTAGTAGTAACTCTTATATTAGGAGTATAAAAATCAGTTGGATCACATCCATCATTCATTTCGTCCAAAACTAACGAACCTTCAATAATATTGTAGTTAATAGTATTTTGAGCACAGTCTTCTACAAAAAAAGTTAATGGCTCCTTATTTGTGAAATTATTAATCGCATAATTTATGTCATCTACACAAACCGTTTGCAAATTAGGAGACCCGATGGTATAGAAATTTTCCGAAGTAATATTCTGGTTATTTCCATTCTTTAGATTAATACTCTGAAGATGATAGTTATTACCTATTCCTAAAATACTTAGATTAGGATTCTGTGAAAAATCTATACTTCTTAGAGAGCTTCCATACGAGTTAAAATAATAAAGTTTAGGGTTCTGCGTAACATCAATATCCTGTATTGGATTATTACCAAAACTCAATCTACTCAATTCTGGATTTTGAGTAACATCGAGTGTTGTTAATTGGTTATTATAGCAAGACAAATCATCTAACATTAAATTTTGAGACAAGTCTAAATCAGTAAGATTATTAGAATAACAAGATAGTCTTCTTAAATTAGGGTTTTGGGTTACATCTAAACTAGTAATTTCGTTATTACCTGAAAGTAATGTCTCAAGCAAAACATTTTTACTAACATCAATCTCAGTTAAAGGATTATTCCAACAGGACCAATAATTTAATTTGAGATTATTTGACACATCAAAAGTTGTAAAATTATTACGTGAACCAAAAATGAGGGTTAGTTCTAAGTTTTGTGAAAGATCAATCGTAGATATTTGATTATCAGAAATAAACAAAGTCCTTAAATTGGGAGCTTGAGTCACATCAATGCTAGTCAATTGGCATCCAACACAATTAAAACTTTCTAATAATATATTATTGGTTATATCCACCTCCGTAATCGGGCTATCATCTACCGCTAACGATTTTAATGCTACATTTTGAGTTACATCAATACTAGATATTTCATTGCCGCCACAACTCAAATTTTCTAAAACTGAATATACCGTAACATCTATAGAATTGAGATTATTATTATAACACTTTAATGTTTTTAACGGACTATTTGATACGTCAACTAAACTAGAAATATTGTTATTACTAATATCCAAATATTCTAATGAACCATTTGATACGCCAAGTAAACTAGAAATATTGTTATTACTAATATTCAAATATTCTAAACTAGTGAAATATTCAATTCCTGTCAAATCACTTATTTTCTCACTTAATGGAGTTGAAAATTCGTTGGAAAAATCTAAATAAGTTACGAAAAGTGCTTCACTTTCTTGAATTTCTCCATCATTATTAATATCCACGTCTACTTCATCATATGCACCTCCAATATTTGGGTCATTATCCAGTTGAACTACTCCCCTATTTACTAAAGCATTTTTTAAATTTACATCCGGAATGTTTATAATGTTACTAGCTTCATTAGAAATGGCCAAAACATTAGTAGGGGAATCTGGATTTGATATTACAAAATAATACGTCTTATTAGCAATTAAATCTAACTCTGTTGATGAACCAGCAACACAATCATTCCCAGAGGCCAAGGTTAATTGAGAATCTGATGTCGCATTTGGAACACTAGATTCATATGCTAACACTATAGAGTTCGTACTATTTTCAGAAACACCAATCATAATCGATTCATCCTGTATCGGAACGTATCGATAATATACGCGAGTAAAAACATTGCTAAAATCACAATCATTCATTCCTCCACCTGAATCTGCTGTAGCTCGATCTGTTCTTACAAACTGATCTACAAAAGGTAAATTATTTATGATGGTAGCATTTTCGACTCTATCATTTGATGGAATTTGTCCGTAGGAAATAGTAGCAAAGATAATAAATACAAAAAAGTAGATTTTTTTCATAGGTTTTCATTTTGGGGGTAACAAAAATTTTTTTCTAAAAAATGCAATAATACAACATAAAATTGAAAAAACAGCCAGCCTAATAAAATGGTGAAAAAGTAACAATTATTTTATCCTATGTTACACGAATAAAACAATAAATCTCCCTAATCCAAATGAGGTATTTTAAGAAATTAATGAAAAGGTTTTAACTCAGCCTCTAAAGAGAAATCTTAACCTATATGTATCAAAATTTCAGAATAGAGTTTTTCAAAGTTAAATTACATATTTCAATACAAATAGATAATGAAATACACTACCAGCTAATACAAACAAGTGCCATATTACGTGATTAAAATTTAATTTATTAAAAGCGTAAAAAATTATTCCAAAGGTATACGCTAATCCACCCAACATTAGGTAAGTAATTCCATTTGCACCTACTATATCGGTTAATGCAGAAATGTCTAACATAATTAACCAGCCCATCACCAGATATAGGATCACCGAGATTATTTCGAATTTCCCGGTAAAAAAGAGCTTTAAAATAGATCCAAAAGCAGCCAAAGACCAAACAAGTATAAAAAGAAGCATTCCTTTACTATCGATCAACCCAATCAAGGTGACAGGTGTATATGTACCCGCTATTAGTAAGTAAATACTAACATGATCCATAATCCTAAATCGCTTTTTAAGATCAGCTCTATTCGTATAATGATACGCAGTAGAAGCAAAATATAGAACCATTAATGACGTTGCATATAAAAGAATCGAAAACGTACTGTAAGAAGTTTTATGAGCATCATTAAATAATAATAAAAATAAACCTACCACAGAAAGCACAAAACCGAATCCATGAGTTAACCAATTCCATCTTTCTTCTATAGGCGTTTGTATTTTCATAGGATACAAAAATAATGAAGCCTTTCATCCTTACAGCATTATTTTATGACAATAAAATTACACAAAAGTAAGATTAAACCTACTCAAACAATAGCGAAGTACTTCAAAAAACACTTTAAACACGTATTTAAAGTACTTTATCTCCGTAATTATATTTTTTTTACATATATTTAACAACCCCAAACTCATACTAACCAATGAAAAATATTAGATTCTCGAAGTATTTACTATGTTTTCTTTTTTTTAATTTACTTTACTCTATTGTCTACGCCAATCAATACGAAGAAATGTCCTTTTCGGATCTGAAGACAACAATAATTGATACCGAAAATCATTTAAACTCTATCGGAAGGGCAAATAGTGTAATGATCATTGAGACCATCATTGATGTCTCTGAAAAACTTAGTCCGCAACAAAAATATTACCTAAAAGGATATTCTTACAATCTCCTAGGTAAAATTCATTTTTTAAATAAAGATTTTAAAGAAGCTCTAAAAGAATATAAAATTGCAGAACTTTTTATAAAAGAACTAAAGTCATATCCCGAATTAATGATAGATGTTAATAATAACATTGCATTAGTATATTTAGAAGGGTTTAACATGCCCGGAAGAGCATTAAAAAGAATAAAACATATCTATGAAAACTCTGAAGACTTAAATAAACACTATAAACATATTTTAGAACTAAACCTGGCTAATATTTACTTAAAAACAAGAAATTATCGTAAAGCATATAAGTTATTAGACAAATGCCAGGAATATTTTAGTAAAGACTCCCAACATATAGGTAAACTATTAATGACTTATACCAGCTTTGGAGAATACTATAAGATTCATAAAAACTATAACAGTGCCATTAAATATTTTGAAATGGCTGCTTCTCTTGCCGAACAAAACCAAATGTTTAGGCAGGCAATGACTGTATATAGAAAATATGAAAATCTCTTAATCAAAATTGGAAGACAAGATAAAGCATATACCATCTTAAAGAAATACACCAAGCATCATGAAACCGCTTTAGAAACCGAAAAATTAGAAACAAATCAGTTTAAGGAAAAATTGGTAGTCAGTAATAAAAATAACACCATACAAACCCAAAAGGCTAAACAATCGCAAACCATATCTATATTCACCCTTTCACTACTTTTATTATGTCTAATATTATTTTGTTTCTTCATTTATAACCACCGAAAAACAAAAGTACTTGGTGAATCTTTGGTAATTAAAAATAAAGAACTTAAGATTTCTAAAGAAAAATCAGATAGGCTTGCTGCAGTAAAAACAAAATTTATATCGACAGTAAGTCATGAGCTTAGAACACCTCTATACGGAGTTGTAGGTTTATCTTCTATTCTTATGGAACGAATTAAAGACGAAGAAAACCATAAGTTTATAAAATTAATGAAGTTTTCAGCAGATCATTTGCTTAATCTTATTAATGATGTCCTACAAGTAACCAAAATGGAGTCCTATGAAATCAGTCTTGATACATCCTCTTATAATATAAAAAGTTTGGCAGATGATATTAAAAATTCATTTGAATATCAGGCTGATAAAAATGGCAACACTCTTCATTTAAACTTTGATCCAAACATTCCTAATTCGCTTATTGGAGACCAGGTGAGATTGTCTCAAATTTTAATTAACCTTATTAGCAATGCAAATAAATTTACCAAAAATGGAAACATTTGGCTAAATTTTATTAATCCTGTTATTACTAATAACAATGTTACAATCACCTTTGAAATAAAGGATGATGGAAGAGGAATACCATTTGATAAACAAGAAATTATTTTTGATAAGTTTTCTCAAGCTGATTCCAAAGATCATACTACAGGTACAGGATTAGGGTTACATATTGTCAAAAATTTAGTAAATCTTCATGGAGGAGACATTAAAATAAAAAGCTCTCCTGGTGAAGGAGCTACCTTTTATTTTACTATTCCCTTCGAAATTGATTCATCTATTCAGGAAAAAAATCAGATTAACAATGCACAAGATTATATTCCACTTTTGAATGAAAAAGACTATAAAATCTTAATTGTTGAAGACAATAAAATAAACCAGATAGTAACGAAAAATGTTCTTAAAACAAAAGGGTATAATTCTGAAATAGCAGACGATGGACTCATTGCCATAGAAATGGTAAAGAAGAACGAATATGATCTTATTTTGATGGATCTGAACATGCCTAATATGGGAGGGATGGAATCTACTAAAAATATCAGGGAGTTTAATTATGACATCCCAATCATAGCTCTTACCGCATCAGATACCAATGATACGGTACAGGCAATACTTCATCCAGATTCTGGTTTCAACGACTTTTTGAGAAAACCATACAAGAATGAAGAATTTTTTCATAAAATAGAAACCAATCTTAATAGAACGATTTCCAAAGCATCTTAAAAAAAAATATAATCATCCAAAGAATTTCTGCTATTTTAAATACTAAGACAAAAGTATAGACTTAGGTATAAAGGAGTCTATCGGATATACGGTAAAGTTGTTGAAGAATTTGGTTTTTTAAGCATTGAGGTGATAAAGATTCTCAAACAAGATTACATTCAGGATCCTAGATATACATAAAATCTATAGACAGCTTATAGGTGTGCTTTTACGAGTTAATGTATTGATAATTTTTACAAGTTGCTGTATTGATAATGAGGTTGACAATAGCCCATAAAAAAACCCTTCATTGTTATAATGAAGGGTTTCAAGGAAGGCGGCGACCTATCCCTTAAGTTTCCAGGAGCATAGAATGCGACTGGCTAAAACGAAGTGATCCCGCTAAAAACGGGACCTTCTATGTAATATTATAAAAAAAAAGATCCTGACCAAATGATGATCAGGATCCAAAGGAAGGCGGCGACCTACTCTCCCACGATTGTAGTACCATTGGCGCTAACGGGCTTAACTTCTCTGTTCGGAATGGTAAGAGGTGAGCCCCGATGCTATAACCACCTTAAGTCGTTATAAATGAA
>NZ_JBHULE010000002.1:0-12118 GCF_042684305.1 Aquimarina rubra
CAATGGTAGTTGTATATTTATGAAGGCGCAATACTTGCAAAAAGTGAAAGTTAGCAACCAATGCGCAGTTTTTGTCGAAAATAGGGTAACATTTTGACCTGCTACGACACATATATTAAACGTTATGCACAAGCTAGTGGAATCTGAAAAGCAGAATGAATAAGCGGACGGGGTAATGGTCAAAGACCTGAGTCTTTTTATAAAAATAAGTTCTGACACGAAGGTTCTCCCCTATCAGCATTGGACGGAATAAAGGTCATCGCTATTTTGTGATGGTTATCACTAACCTAAAGTCGCAAAGCGATCTCGGGAATTGAAAAAATATTACGCAAATAGTTACGCAATCAATTATCGCTTTGCTCGAGTAAGTTTGCAAAGTAACAGCTGAATAAAAAAAGCCAGTGCATAACAAGATGTATAATTCATAGCGGCGGAAATTCCTAACGGAATTTCACGCGGGTTTACTAACTTTGGGCAGTTGCGGAATGTTAGTTGTTGATTGTCCCGCTACAAAATCATACATTAAACGTTGTACGCAAGCAGAAAAAACACTTAAATTGACAAAAAAGATAATATTCGGAATTTTAGCATTTGTAATCGGAATTGGAATTGCATTCTATACCGAATCCTTTTTTCGTGAAATAATTCAAAATATTTTCAAATGGTCAACATCTGACAAAATTCGATTTGTTGGGAAAAACTTTTTTATATTCTCAAATAAAATTCATTTTCTGACATTTGGAATTGGACTTCTAATCCTGACTATTGAAAACCTGAATCAAAAACTTACTCAAATAGCAAAAAGTGGAATTATAAGTCTTCTGATTTTCGGAATTTTAATAATTGGAATTTCATCTGTTGACGCGAATATTAAAGTGGTGGAATGTACAGCTTGTGACGACGGAATTAGAAAATTGAGTTGGAATGAAATAAATTATGGGCTGATCATAGGATTGAGTGCAATTATTTCCATTATTCCAAGCTTAATTAGAATAATAAAACGAAAAAAAAGCCAGCGTACAACAACATATATGATGTCATAGCAGTTTGTTAATGAATCAAAAAGGTTCTTGTATTTTTGGTTAGGCGCAATGCTTGCAGAAAGCAAAAGTTAGCAACCAATGCGCAGAAAAATCAAAAAACAAGGTAACAATTTGCTCTGCTACGACACATATATAAAACGTTAGGCAACATATGAAAAAACTCATTCTGACATTATTATTTTTAACTTCTTTAAATGTTTTTTCCCAAAAAAGGACTAAAATATTTTTCAAAGACTTTGTTGAATGTTTTTATTCGGACAACGCGACTGAACCAATTTCAATTTATAATAATCCGAATGAAAATATAATGGCGGAATTGAACTTATTGACCAAACCTCATTGTTGGTATAAGTTTACAATTTCTGAATCAAAAGACGGTTGGCTGAAAATAGAAAATGTAATTGTCTTACCAGCTTGTGAAGATAATGAGTTAAATATGGACATTGGAAAATATAAAAACAAATGGATTAAGTCAAAAGATATGATTATCAACATTGGAGCATCTGGTGATACTAAAATAAGCTGTCTCAATGATAAAAATGATAAAGGATTCGCCGAAATTGGATATAGATTTTATAGCAAACCAAATTCAGAATCTGAAATAGCATTTTGCGTGAAAGGCTACACGGAATCCGAATTAATAGCAGTAAACGGAACTTGGGCAAAACTTAAAATAGAATATGATAGTAAATCATATATTGGATGGATACAAAAAAAAATATCAATGCGCTTATCCGTGGACAGCTTGCCCAGCATATGATTGAAAAAACACGTTGCCTAACAACACCTATGCGATAATGCGGGGTTTAGGTTTAATAGAAAAGTCAGTGCTTATTTGGTTTGTCGCCAAAGTATTAAATTTAGTATTTTAGAAAATATAAAAACAAAACATAAACTTTGGCTAAGCGCTAGATCAAAAACCAGTCATTTTCTGCTTCCGCACTACGCATAGCTAACCGTTACCAACAACTAAAATTAAATATTGCAAACAGGAAAAATTCAAATATCTGACAAACGTAAAATCGCTAAAATTCTCAATCGAAGTAACTCGTTGTTGATTATTATTGGAATAGTATTCTTAATAATAGATTATGATTTATTTAGTTCTCATCCTATAATTTTAGTAACTGAGGGATACTTATGGAAAGGTTTAGCTATAGTATTCCAATTAGTATTTGTTGGAAACTTAATTAATTGGGAATTGAAAAAACAACGGATTATCAATATTTTATCAAATGGAATTATTACTCTAGTAGAACTAAAAATGAGTGAAAGAGTAAAACCGAACGATACTTCTTCTTTTTATATACATCTATTTGAATATTCTGTTTCTAATAACAAATATGAAGTTACTTTAAAAAACAAAAAAGATATTGTTAAATCAAATTATATAATATATCAAACGGACAATCCTAAAAACGGAATTGTATATGAGGATTTAAAAGAAGGAATTAAAAAACTAATCAAGACCCAATTAGGAACGAAATAAAAAAGCTGTTGGTAACATTATATATGAAATCAGAGCAAAGTTTAGTACCAATCGAAAGGTTATTTCCTTTTTGCGGTGGCGCTAGATTTTTATACATTAAACAAGAAATAAAAATGCGCAGATAGATCGATTGGTTCTGGCTTACTTGCCTTGCTCCGATTCATATATTTGGCGTTGTACACCATATGAAAAAAGTATTAACTACCATATTATTCATAATCGGACTATTAGCATTTGGACAAGAAGATCATCTTGAACAAATTGATCATCAAGTGAATTCAATAAATTTGAACTCTGAACTGTCCGTGAGTGAATTCGATTGGGTTGAACTGACTGGAATCGCAACGGATGGTGGCGGAATTTTAAAAATCTGGAGAAAAAACAACGATATTCGCAAAATAGTTCAAGAAATTGGACTTTCTTATGGACGAATTAGGGCGACTATTTATTTGACTAATGGAATTCCTATAAAAGTTATCGAAACGGAAGAAAACTTTGGACAAACCGATGATGGTTTAAATTACTCAAAACTTGATCAAGTTTTTAAGCAAGAGTTTTTTGTTTTCAACTGGGGAATGGGAGAAGGAAAATATAAAAAGACAGGAAAAAGAGTGATGAGTGAAGGTGGTTGTTCGCATTTTGAGAACTATGAGCCAATTATTGAAAGAGCAAAAAAAGCCATAAAGAAATGAAAGGTTATCTTGATAAGATTCCAAATGGCTTTCTAATTAAGTTGGAAAAAGTATCAATTAAGCTTATCAAAGTTTTGTTAGCTTTACTTATACTATCAATTTTGCTTACTTTATGGAAGAAAATGATCCTATATCTTAGCTTTTACCTAATTATCTGGGGATTAATTCCTGTTTTAGGTATTTATTTTCTAACTAAGATTATTAAAAAATATAAAAACGCAAATTAATACGGTGTACAACAGTTTGTATAGTTCATTTGCTCCCTTCGGGAAGCAAACGCACCATACAAGAGACGTTAGGGCACATACTTGTTATCTGAAAAGCAAAACGCAATCTGAACCTGTCTGCGGACGAACCTCGATCGTTTGAACTGAGAGTTTTTGCAGTGGTTTGTATCCGATCCAAAGTAAAAAAGCGATGAAAAATCACTCAAAAGGAGTATTTCGGAGTAGTAACGTGCTGAAAAATCGCTTTTTTTGGCTTATCACGATAATTTTGACGGAAAAAGGGTTTGTGATTTTTTAGTTTGGTAAGTGATAAATCCAAAGGCAGCAAAGTGATCGCTGGAGATTAAGAAAAATAATACGGAGCAATTCCTGCCAGAGGCAGGCAGGCGGAATCTGATATCACTTTACTGCGGCTTGTTTACTAAGTTCCGGCTTGTAAAAGTGGTACGTGCCATAACACTATATATGTGTTCATAGCAGTTAAGTGACGATTCGAAAAGTCTGTGTATTTTTGCAATGGCGCAATGCTTGCAAAAAGTAAAAGTTAGCAACCAATGCGCAGAAAAATCGAAAAGCAGGGTAACATTTTGCCCTGCTACGACACATATATTAAACGTTAGCAAATATTTGAGAAAAGTAACAATATGATTAAACTAAGTCAAGTAAATAAGTATACCGAAATCCCTTGTGTAATAGATGAAATTGAAGAACAAGTAGAGCACGATATAGAAAAAAACTTTTCAAGTTCAATTCATTTTGATGACGTTATTGTCACTCGGCACCCAAGAAAAATTAAAATTTGGGATATTAAAAACTTACCAAAAATAAATTTGATTTCTTCTTTTGATATTGACTGGGAAGGTAGTTTCATAAAAAAAGAAGGTGACCTAATTTACTTAGGGCAGAAAAAGGCTATTAAAATTGTAGATGTTTCAAATTTGAAAAAACCTATTTTAGTACGAACAGTAACATTTCCAGAAGATCAAGGGAATTATGTGAATTTTTATGTACTAGAGGGGATCATTTATGTGATGATTGATAAAGCCATATATACAGTTGACCAGACAAATACTATTTCAAAAGTTATTGATTTATCCAATGAGTATGAAATGATGTTTGATTATCCTATGGATATTAAAGTAAATAAAAACAAACTATATATGGCATTCAGACATTGTGGTTTATATGTTTATGAACGATCAGAATTGGATCAATCTTATGAATTTCAAAGCAATCACAAACCAGTCAACGGGTACACACCTACTTACATGCAATGGTTAAACCCAGAAGAAAGCATACTACTCATTGGAAATGATAATGTTGTAAAGTATGATGTAACTAACAGTAAAAAATTGAAAAGATTCAAAGCAGCTAAAATGGCAAAATCCGAAATTTATGAAGGAGAAATTAAGCGTGAAAATGAATTGTTTATTGCTGCTAACAAAATATCAAAAGGTAAATTTGTTACTGGAGTAATAGGATTAGATGATAAAGGTATCCAATTAGTAAACACACCAAAATTAGAGTATAAAATCAGAGAGAAATTTGGTGAAGATATAAAAGGAATCGTATTAAAAGATAATTATTTACTTATTATTGGTAAGGAAACTGGCTTCTACCTTTTTGAAGCAAATAAATAAACTAAAGCTCTGAAAACTAACATTTGCTAACACTATGTAAAAATGCATTAAAACGCATTTTACATTAAACGTTGCCAGTAATTTGAAATGACCGAAATTTTAAAGAAATATTTAGTTACAAAATGGTGGATTCCGATATTACTTTTTGGAATTTCTATAATTCTTTTCATTAGCGAAGCGATTCTACCAAATACTGATTTTGGTTTTTACTCTCTCGTGTTTTTTGGATTTGTATTACTCATTTCATCGGTTTGGCAATTATTCAAAGGAAAAATAGTAATTGGATTTTTCCAATTATCAATTTTGGTAGTACCTTTTGTATTCTTAGGTTTTATGGCTTATCTATTTGCTGGAATGATGAATAAACCTGACGGAGAATTGGCCTTAGATAGAATTGAACCATTAATTAAAGAAAAAACAGACTTGATTATCCCAAAGGATTTTGAAGTTTTGAAAAACCTTATCGAACATACAGAAGGAGCATTTGACTCTGATTATTCTATCGGACTGACAATTGAATATAAAGAATCTGATGAGAAAAATATTATAAAACAAATTCTTAAAAGTGCGGAATTGGAATCGGACAAAGGTTCGTGGAAAAAACGCAACAACGGATTTGATTTTGAACATAAATACAACGAAACAAATAGAGCTGAACCGTTTTATTTCAAAGTAGATACTTTAAACAATAAAATAGAACTGAATTTAAGTCACTTATGAATAAAAACTACTGGCAACACGGTATATAAAACATAGCTAATAAGTGCTTAACCGAAAGGTTCAACTTTTTTTGCAAAAACCGCCAAATTTTTAATTTGGCTTTTAAAATTGATAAGTTAAAAACAAAATATAAAAATTCGGCTCTGTGTTAACTCGAAAAGTTAGTGGTTTTTTACACGCTACGTTTCATACACAAACCGTTATGCTCCAGCATCAACACCGAAAACAGGATCTGAAAAGCAATACGAAAGCAAACTCTAAACGGACGGGTTACGGACAAAAGATCTGAGTATTTTTCAAAGATTTTTACCGGTTCAAAAGTTGGAACTCCTCCCCCATTCGGACACTGTACGTGGTAGCGAATTTGTGGTGGTTTGGCATAATCCAGTGGTAGCAAAGCGATCGCAAGAGTGAGAAAAACGATACGCAAGCATTTCGCAAGCAATTATCGCTTTGCCAGGCATCTTTGTAAAGTACAGGATCTATAAAAAGCCAGAGCATAACAAAATGTATAAGTTCATAGCGGCGGAAATTCCTAACGGAATTTCACGCGCTTTTGCTATCTTTGGGCTGTTGCGGAATATTCTCTATACCTTGATCCGCTACGAAACTATACATCAAGCGTTATGCACAAGCTAGTGGAATCTGAAAAGCAGAATGAATAATCGGACGGGGTAATGATCAAAGACCGGAGTGTTTTTATAAAGGTAATTTCTGACACAAAGATTCTCCCCTATCAGCATCTGACGGAATAAAGGTCATCGCTATTTTGTGATGGTTATCGCAAGCCCAAAGTCGCAAAGCGATCGCGGGAATGGAAAAAAATATAACGCAAGTAGTTTCGTAAGCAATCATCGCTTTGCTTAGGTAAGTTTGCAAAGTAACGGCTGAATAAAAAAGGCCAGTGCATAACAAGATGTATAATTCATAGCGGCGGAAATTCCTAACGGAATTTCACGCTGGTTTATTAACTTTGGGCTGTGACGGAACATTTACTGTGTGCTTGTCCGCTACAAACCATACATTAAACGTTACCACACATTGAAAATGAGCATATTCACTGAAAATAAAATATATCCAGATGAAGAGACTCCATTAAAGGAACACTTCTCGGAATTTTACGATTCAGTCTATGTAGCATTCTTGCCATTTTTCCGAATAGAAAATGAAACTAAATCGAAATCTTTTAAAGCGTCTGAACAAATAACTGTAGAGCAGGCAAAAGCGGAAATGAAAGAATTAAAACCGCTTAAACTTGATAACGTAGAAATTTTCACTTCAAACAAAGATTATCCGAAAGAAAAGGAGATTTATGAAAATGGAGTTCTAATCAAATGGAAAGAAATCGTTTCAAATACAGAGCTATCCGACAGCATAGAATTGAATAGAGCCTTAAAAACATCTATTGGTGCTTATAAAAAGAAACTTGAGCGACAAGATTTACTAAAAACCCTCAATGATTATACAGATTTACAAAAAATTTGGCATCCATCAGAAGGGGGATTTGATTCATTTGCAAAAAGTAAGATTTACCAAACGTTTAAGAAATTCGATAAAGAGAGAATCATAATTGTAGACGAGTTCTTTGAGAATACAGTTGAACTTGATTTGACAAAGATTTCGGAATATGAGTTTATTGAAAAGATAGATTACAAAGACTATTACATTTATTCATTTGACCGAGAAATTCTATTCACAATTGAATGGGACAGTTATTTTTATTTGATAGCTGTTAATAAGGATAAAATTGAATACATAGAAAATAGCTTTGAGGGATTTAATGCAGATGACAAAACCACTCACTTGTGGGATTGGAAAGAAGGAGAAATTGACCAAATCCTTAATTCGAACAATAAGAAACCTTGGTGGAAGAAAATAATAAAATAAAAGTGTGGTAACACTGTATATAGCAAATAGGGCATTCAGTGGTTTAAGAGAGCTCAGTGCTACTTACAAACACCGCCAAATCGTTGATTTGGCTTTTAAGAATGGATAAATTAAAAACAAAATACAACGTTTTGGCTCAGTGCAAACTTGAAAGTTTATCGCTTTCTACTGCCCTACTTGCCATATACTAAACGTTAGCAAATATTTCAAGTTGATTATCGATATAGAACGAAAATGATTTTATCTAAAAAAGTATTAATTGCAATTTTGGTTTTTGCTTTCACAATATTAGGGTGTAAAACAATTCATACGGATGAATTTCTACCCTCGAAAAAGAAACGTAAATATTTTGTCACAAAAATTGATTCCACTAAACGCTATTATATATTAAAATCTATTTTGAATACAGATTCTGTTACCGTAGTGGTTTTTAAAAACTCTAAGCAATTAAAACGAAAGAAAATTCAAAAAAATAATTTTATAAATCTAAAAACCTTTGACTTATTTGATGCAATTGCTTTAAATGCAAATTATTTTCATCAAGTAGATGGAATTGAAGTTTGGAATGGAAACCTTCCTGGAGAAGCTTATTTACACTTTACAGATGGAATGGGAAATGGTTATTTGGAAAATGAAGAGGAACTGGAATACTAACTCTAAAAACAATTTGCTAACACTATATATGATGTCATAGCAGCCAAGTGATCAATCGAATGGTTTTGTATATTTATGAAGGCGCAATGCTTGCAGAATGGAAAAGTTAGCAACCAATGCGCAGAAATATCGAAAATCAAGGTAACATTTTGCCCTGCTACGACACATATATTAAACGTTAGCATTCATTAAAGTAGATAATGAGAATAAGTAATTTTAAAACTCAACTTGGAGATATTTATGTGAATTTACATTCCACTAAAGGTGGAGAAATCACTAATTCTGAGTCTGGATATATTTTTAAATCTGATTCCTTTAAAATAGAAATAATTGAATTTACAGAAATTAAAAATTGGTTAAAAGAAGTTAGCGAAATTGAAATACAAAGTTCAATTGGTTGGATTTTTAGAATTACTAAATTAAATGAGAATAGCGAAACTTTGAATTTTGATTGTTCACTTGTAAGAACCAGTACTGAAATAACTTCTGAACCAGATACAGGAGAAAATCTTCAAGCAATTTGGATAAAGGATAAAAAGAATGTCGTCAGTATCGGAACTGAAGATGGAGAGATGATGAAATATCGAGCCGAAAAAAATGACTGGATGCCTAATCGATTTCAATCTGAGCTAGGAATTATTAAAACAGGTTTTTTTAATCAAAAATACAAAGAGAAATCTTTTACGAAACAATTACCTTTTGGATTTGAAACTAAAATTCCAAAACTAAAAAAAGGAGAAAAATTATATTTCCATTATTTAGTTGCCGCTAATGAGTTAAAAAAAAGTATTGATTATCCTAACGAGGATGATATTTCAACAAATTTTGCGGTAGATTATCCTAAATGGACTTTAATTGAGAAATTAAATATCAAGGAATAAAAAAACGAAATGCTAACATTATATATGAAATCAGAGCAAAGTTTAGTGTTAGATCGAAAGGTCATTTCTTTTTTGCAGAGGCGCTAGATTTTTATAAATTAATAAAGAAATAAAAATGCGCAGATAAATCGATTGGTTCAAGCATACTTGCCTTGCTCCGATTCATATATTTAGCGTTGTGTGTCACCAAACAAATGTAATGACGATAAATTATGATAGAATCTCATAATGAAAATATAATTGTGCATATTACAGAAGAATATAAATCTCTATTTTCAATTCTATCAGAAAGATCATTAAGACTTTCTTTCTCTTCGGAGAATTTTTATTTTAAAGACAAGGCTGTTTCCAAAGCAGCTCACCCTATGATTTGCTTCAGTGAATATAATCCTAAAACAATAAATCAGGAAAGAATAACTTATGGAAGTTATGGAATTGGATTCTCTAAAAAATGGGCTCGAAACAATAATATTGGACCAGTTTTATATGTAAGTCAAACATCGGTTGCTGCTAAAGGAATGAAAGAATTATTAACGGCTAGAAGAAAAACCAAAGAAGGACGATTGCCTAGAAAATTAAGACTTTCAATTATGGAGGTGAAATGCTTTATGAAAAATGAAATTGGATATAATAGTTTTTCCGGAGAATTAGACTTTGATTTTAAAGCAGAAAATGAATGGAGATATATTCCTAAAAAGATCGCTATTGACAATTACTTGATTTCACAGAATCAAAGAACATATTTAAAAAATAAGGATAAACACAACGAAAAACTGAAGAAATATCCTTTGCAATTTAATTTGAATGATATTGGATTAGTTTATGTGTCTAATAAATCTGAAAAAATAGAGTTATCTGAAAAGTTTGGATTAGAAAAAGAAAAAATCCGAATCTCAGAATGGAATAAAAAATAAAGGCGAACACACAACAAAGTGTGAGAATGCATTAAAACGCATCTTACACAAAACGTTGTAACACATTAAAATAAACATTGTTCGAACAAGAAAAAATAGCAAAATCACTTTATAGTGAATTGACAAACTATCTATCTGAAAAAGGATTACCAATAAAATCCGAATTAGAAGGAGCTGGTGTTCATTGGAATTGTATTTGTGAATCAGAAAATGCAAGAGTATCTATTTATTCTTGTGACCTGTCATATATGAGGGACAATAAAGGTAATATTGAGGAATTTATTGTTTCTTTCTTTTTAGAGGATAATGAAATATCTTGTGGACGTTCATATAACCGAAAAAAAGTAATTGAATCAGTAGAAAATTGGGTTTTAAAAAAATCAAAATCAGAATTATATACTAACTTCTCTTTTGTTGACAAAGGACTTAGAACCATTAAGCAACTTGAAGAAAACTGGTTAATAAAATATCCGAATTTAAAAAAATCAAATCGAGTAATTGATAATCACGGTAGTGGAATAATTCGATTTGAAATAAATAATATCGTCAGAGCTTGTTGGTTTACGACAACTGGAGAAAATAAAAAACTTTCCATAAGTTTCAGTATCGACGAATGTATACTTTTCGAATCTGTGGCTAAAAATGATGAAATAGCTGAAGTTTTGAATCGATTTTTAATAAAAAAAGAAAGTCTATCAAGCTTATCCAAAGAATTTAATTGGATAATTTCAAATGATTTAGTTAAAGCTTACGAAAATGGAAATGGCATTGAAGGAGAGTTTATTGATAGTTGGAATAGTATTACCAGATTTTACGAGGAAATAAATGGAGATTATATAAATGATGTTCTATCTTTTATATCAAATTTACGTTCTAAAGGGTTTGATAAAACATTAAGGGCAGGTCAATCATTATATACATTTATTCTTTCTAAATCGAGAAGACACGGTTTGATGGAAAATCAAAAATACTTGGCTTTCTCATTCCAAAAGGATAAAATGATAATTAGAAACAATAAGAATGAAGAAATGAGCTTTAATAAAATTGAACTAAACTCTGAAGTTGAAAGTTTATTAAACACTCTTAATCAGCAATCTATTGAATAAAAAACGTGTTACAACAATTTGTATAATGCATATGCACCCTTCGGGATGCAAACGCACCATACAAGAGACGTTACAGCACATATGATGAAAAAAGAAATAATTCCAATACTGATTTGTATACTTCTCCTACTCTACTCAATCGGAATTACACTTCTAACGGACTATGTACTAAATTATAAACATTATTTAGGAATAGCTCTCATTGGAATCTCAACAATACTTTATTTCAAGAATAAAAAGATATTTGTTTATGTATTCGGATTGACATTGATACTCGGAATTATAAGCTTAATAGATATTTATTATTGGGAAATTGTATTCAGCATTGGTCCCATTAATTTCAATCCAATATTTTTGGCTTTATTAATTACATTCCTTGTTTTAAATAAAAAGCAATTAAACGAAATGTTTCCTGAAAAGAAGTTGACGGAACAAGATCTGACGAATAAGAATGTAGAAACGGAAAAACTAATTGAGAGTTATCAACGAAAGTTCCAATCAAAACCTGAATCGGAATTGAAAAGTATTGCGGATGAAAATAGCGGTTATGTGAACGAAGCAAAAACCGCAGCAAAACGCATTTTAAAAACAAAAAACGTGCTGTAACACTATATATGTGATCATAGCAGCAAAGCGATGAATCAATTGGCTGTTGTATTTTTGGTAAGGCGCAATGCTTGCAGTGAGAAAAAGTTAGCAATCACCACGCAGAAAAACCGAAAAGCAAGGTAACATTTTTCCCTGCTACGACACATATATTAAACGTTATGCACAAGCATGTGGAATCTGAAAAGCAGAATGAATAATCGGACGGGATAATGGTCAAAGACCGGAGTGTTTTTATAAAGGTAATTTCTGACACAAA
>NZ_JBHULE010000002.1:12345-680257 GCF_042684305.1 Aquimarina rubra
GATTAATTGTGTATGAATAAGAAGTTAATTATTATTGGAGGAATAGTTCTTATTGGAATTACAACACTCCTATTCTGGCAAAGGTTACAATATGCTTACTATGATTTTCAAGAATACTTGACACTTAAAGATAAAATAGTTTGGAAATCAGATATTGGATTAGATTGGGAAGATTTCATTTATGATCCTGGACAAAAACTAATTGATAATATATCAACTGACGTTGGTATAGCAGCGAGGTATCATATTCGGAATTCTAAAATAGAATATAGATCTACAACAGTTTTTGTGCCTTCAAAATCTTTCGTTTCAGATACTACGAACTTCATAGCTCTTCGAATTGCAAATGCAAGATTTGATTTATGCGAAATTTATCGAAGAAAACTCGAGTCAAAAATGGACATCCTAAAAAGAAAAGATATTAAAGATGTTCCTCTTGATACCCTCAAAAATCAAAGCGAAATATTCTTTGACAAATTTGAGAATGAATGGAGTAAATTTTTGGATATTCCTGAGAATGAATTGGAATATAAGCTTACTCAACTGGAAAATAAAATAAAAATTGAACTGAATTAAAAACTAATCACAACATCATATATGTGATCATAGCAGTTAAGTGATAAATCGAATGGTTCTTGTCTATTTGCAATGGCGCAATGCTTGCAAAAGATAAAAGTTAGCAACCAATGCGCAGAAATATCGAAAATCAGGGTAACATTTTGCCCTGCTACGACACATATATTAAACGTTGTGCCTCATTATAATTTACATAAATGAAAAAAATACTATATATATTCTTCATATTGCTTTTCTCTTTTAACTTAAATTCTTATGAATCATTTGATAATGAAAATACTTTACTGATTGGTATCTGGGTCAATTCGGGCTATCAAAATGGTATAACAAAATATGTTAAATCCAAAAGTTTCAAAAAGGATACAAGAGGAATAGAATTTAAGAAAGATGGTGTTATAATACAACGCAAAGATATCAATTGGTGTTTAACTCAACCATATACTCCCATGTATAAAGATTGTAATGGATATTGGAAACTTAATACGAAATCAGTATTCACAATTAAACTTGACAAATGTGGAAGAGCAATAACTGAACAAAAATGGAAAATTATAAAACTGACTAGTCAAATTCTAGAAATTAAAAGTATTTAATTTGAGAACGGAAAATCCAAAACGAGGCACAACACTATATATGTGATCATAGCAGTTATGTGATGAATCGATTAGTTCTTGTATATTTATGAAGGCGCAATGCTTGCAGAATGGAAAAGTTAGCAATCAATGCGCAGAAAAATCGAAAAGCAAGGTAACATTTTGCCCTGCTACGACACATATATTAAACGTTGTACAACATTAAAATAGGTTATGAAAAAATATATGGTTGTTGAAAAATTCAAACCAAATTGTCTTGAGAAGAATAACGAACTTTGGAACAAGAAAGGTAGAATGTTACCTGAAGGGCTTTATTATTTAAATTCTTGGATCAACAAAGAACAAAGTATTTGCTTTCAACTCATGGAAACTAATAAACCTGAACTCTTTGACGAATGGACTAATAAGTGGAAGGAATTTACAGATTTTGAAGTATTTCCGATAGATTAATTAGAGTGTATTTAGACTTGGAATAAAAGAACACTGACTATAAAACGATTTACCAACACTATATATGTGTTCATAGCAGTTAAGTGATGAATCGAAAAGTCTGTGTATTTTGCAATAGCGCAATGCTTGCAAAATGGAAAAGTTAGCAACCAATGCGCAGAAATATCGAAAAGCAAGGTAACATTTTGATCCGTTAAAACACATAAATTAGATGTTAGGACACATACCAAAGAAACATTATTCAATGAAAAAATAATCTAGAAAGACAAAAATATTAGTTCCAAAAATCATTAATTTATTAGTGCTTATTTTATTTGCTAATATTGGACTTAAGGTGCAGATCCATTTGAGGAAATGCAATCACTATATTATTCTTAGTAAAATTCTTATTGATTAATCTTCGAATGTCACTTTTCATTTTTCCAATTCTAAAAATGTTGGCACTGAAAAATAAAAGTTGAAAATCTAATGATGAGCTTCCAAAATTTAATAAACGAGCTTCGATCAATTTCTTATTGTGAATTTCGGGATGCTCAAAGGCACTTTCTTCTAAACTTTTAATCACAAAATCAACATCACTTCCATAAGCTACACCAACATTAATTTTAAAACGGGTTTGATGTGATTGATGACTCCAATTAATTACTTTACTGGTGGTAATCAAAGAATTTGGAATGATAATAGAAATATCATCCCTATTCATTGCTTTGGAAGTTCTTAAACCTATACTTTCAATTATAACTACATCATTATCAATTTCTAAAACATCTCCCACTTCTATAGATCGTTCTGAAAGTAATATAATACCAGATATTACATCGTTAAATGTTTGCTGCAATCCTAAACCAATCCCCACTAATAATGCGGCCGAACCTGCTATTAATAAAGTAACTTTAATACCAATGGATTCTAAGACTAATGCAGTTGCAATAATCCATACGACATATTTAATAATTTTTAATAAGGCATAGGTGCTTCCAGTATCTATTTTGCTAGATTTATTTTTACGAAAAAATGCCTTTTTAAGTACCCAAAGTATGAATTTAGTTACACCAATGATTACTAAAATACTAACCAATTGAGAAACTTTTAGTGTATAAGTCCGAAAAGTAAAGATTTCAGATTCTAAAATTTGATTTAATGTTTCCATTCTAATTTATAATTAACCGATCTATTTATGAGATTTAGTACTTTGTTATAAGGTAGTTTAAATAAAGTGTCTTTATTACAATTTCTAACTATTTCTACAAAGTTAACACGAGACACCCGTAAAAGTACTATAGACAACACCGTGCTATAAAACATAGTGCGATCCATTGCTAAACCGAAGGTTCGGACATTTTTTCGAGGTCGCCAAATTTTTAAATTTGGTCAATTGAGAAAAGAAAGATAATTAGAAAAAACTAAAAATTCGGCTTGTGCTTAACCGAAACGTAATTACTTATTTTCTGCACTACGTTTCATATACAAGACCATTATTTAACTAATTAATATAGTTCTAATAGAACTTATTACAAATAACCCGTTAAATCATTTTCAGAAACGAAATATCATCACAATAAAAGATTATGTGTTATTACTAAAAACTATTTAATTTTGATTAATTAAACATAATAAAAATAATTTGGGAAAAATTTTTAAATATATAGCCGATGAGGCATTGGTTTTAAGTGAATACTCTTGTGACATTTGTTCAGAGCGTTTAGGGTATAATTATCACGCATTCTGGGTAAATCCAGAAACTAACGAAGAAATTGAAATTAGTTCTGCCTGTAAAGACTGTATAGAACACTCTTCATTAGAATGGTCTTGCGAATTTGATTTGATGGACTCATTTGGAGCTGATCATAAGATTATTGAAATTAATAAGCATATCGATTGGAACGAAGGAGAGAAAAAAAGAGGTTTTTTATTACGTTATGATAAAAAACCAATTTGGGAAGGGAAGGCGTTAGAGTTACTTAATAAATTGAGGAAAACACCAAAAATTCCATGGTTAATTCAAAGACCCGATTGGGCTGTTTGTTGTGAAGACCTTTGTGAATTTCAAGGAAGTCCCAAAAACTATGAGGAGCTAATAGATATTCAAAAAGAAGGAACTTACTGGGATAAAGGAGATCGGAGTAAGGATCATATTCCTTATCATAGAGATTTCATCGAACATGGTGAACCATTATTGTTTGATGAAATTTCTAATTTCAAGTGTTTACATTGCAATCGTCAATATTGGATCGATCAATTTTAAACTTAAAACTATTTTAGATATGGTATATTATTCAATAAAATGGATAATTGACAAAACTCTTGAACTAAAATAAAAAAGCACTAATAACATTATACAAGAAATCAGAGGAAAGTTCAGTGCAAGATCAAAAAGTAATTTCCTTTTTATAGTGCCGCTAGATTTTTATAAATTAAACAAGAAATAAAAATAAGCGCAGAATAATCGATTGGTTCAGGTATGCTTGCCTTGCTCCGATTCATATCTTAACCGTTACCTAACATTTAAGAACACCGAACTAATGAAAGTAAAGTCTCTGAAATTATTGTTACCATTTCTTTTATCAATCACATTTACAGTTTGTTATTCTCAAAAAAAAATAACAAATCTCGTCGGATATGAAGTTTCGACCGATTCAATAAACGACTTTCTAAAATCTCGAATGGACTCTCTGAATATTCCGGGGCTTTCAATTGCTATTATCAATAATGGCGAAGTAGTCTATCATCAAACATTCGGATTTGCAAATCTTGAGGACAAGCGTCCTGTAACTGGCAAAACTATTTTTGAGGGAGCGTCTATCTCAAAATCAGTATTTGCCTTTTTTGTTATGAAGTTTGTTGAAGAGGGTAAATTGGATTTAGATAAACCACTGTACAAATATCTTCCTTATAATGATATAGCTTATGATGATAGATATAAAAAAATAACAGCAAGGATGGTTTTGAGCCATAGAACAGGTTTCCCAAATTGGCGAGAAAACGAAGAAGACAAAAAATTAAAAATAAAGTTTGAACCAGGGACAAGTTATGAATATTCGGGAGAGGGTTATCAATATCTTGCTATGGTTTTAAAACACATAGAAAAAACAGATTGGAATGGATTAGAAAGACTATTTCAAGAGAAAATTGCCAAACCTCTCAAAATGGAAAATACTACATTTATACCAACCACGGATATTTATAATAAAAAAGCAGAACCATATAACAATCAAAAAGAATGGATTGATTGGAAAAATAACTATTGGTATGAAAAAGACAAAGGTAAATTTGTTGCGCCTTCATCAATTCATTCAGAACCAATAGATTTCTCGAAATGGATGATTGGGGTAATGAACAAAAAAGTCTTATCCGAAAATAGTTATGAAGAATTATTAAAACATCATTCAAAAATCTCTACTTCTTCCACAGGAATAAGCGTTTACTACGCTTTAGGATTTTTAACAGCTGATAAAAATTATAGTAATACTTATTTTCATAGTGGGAATAATGCTGGATTCACTTGTGGCTATCTTTTGGACATAGAAAAAGATTGGGGTTTTGTCCTTTTCACAAATTCTGAAAAAGGAGAAAAGCTTACGGATGAAGTCTGGAACTATTTTGAAAAAGAATATAAATAAAACCGAGGTACAACCCCGTATAAAATTAATTGCTAGTACAAGTCTACTTACAAAAATACTAACGGATTCTCTATTCCGTTTGTATTTGCTAAATTAGGTGCTTAAATCACGCAACTAATCTTATACAATCACATTAGCACCAATCAAATAAAAATCAAATAAAAATGAAAGTTACAGCAGAAAAAAATGAAAAGGTTGCCAACATGATATTTGCATCCATTTATCCTCTTTACCTGAATAGACTGGAGAAAAATGGAAGAACAAAAGAAGAACTCAATCAAGTGATTAAATGGTTCACTGGTTTTGATCAAGATGCTTTACAAGCGCTTATTGATGAAAAAGCAACCTTTAAAACATTTTTTCAAAAAGCTAAAATACATCCAAACGCACACTTGATTAAAGGAGTCGTTTGTGGTTATCGAATTGAAGAAATAGAGGATGAGTTTGAATTGTATAAACAATGCAGACGTATGGAAAAGCTGATTGATGAATTGGCAAAAGGTCGTAAAATGGAGAAAATTTTGCGCGAAGAAAAAAAGTAGAAACTGATGTTAACAAAACCTAAACTGTATTAAATAAACAGTTTAGCCAAAACATTAGCTGTAAGTAGAATAAACCATATGAAAAACTTGAATCATTATGTAGCGATTTATAAAGAGCAACTTGATAAAGGTGACATATTAATTGCTCATAATCAATTAGTGAAGTTTGTTATGAAGCTAAGAGTGGACTTTATCAAAAGCCTTTCTGAACAATATTCATTTACAGGTATTCTTCATGGATATATGGACTACACTTATTTCTATTATTCCAATAACTTTTTGAAAAGGAAAAAGCTAAAATTAGGATTAGTATTAAATCATTCTCAAATGAGATTTGAAATTTGGCTTTTAGGAAATACGATAAGTATTCAAAAAAAATATTGGGATTTATTAAAAGAATCTAAATGGAACAAAGACAGAAAAAAAATGCCGAAATATTCGATTTTAGACGCCGTAATCGAAAATAAACCTGACTTTGACAACCTACCTTTGTTGTCCGAAAAGATTAAACAAAAATTAGTCGAGCAATCGGATGAAATAATTAGTGAAATAAAAAAGTTTTTTTGAAACACAACCTACACCTAGTAATTCTATAATTAATAAGTGTTTTAGTACTTAACCTAAAGTTTAGTATTCTAAACAAAGTCAGCCAAATCTTTTGATTTACCACTGCTTTTTATTTTATATTTTGGTAGTTGTTGTCCTTTGGAGTGCTTTAAGAAAAAAGATAAAACAAAATAAAAAGTCGTAGCTAAGCGCTTAATCAAAATGACCGTTTCTTTTTAATTCTCATTATCGCTATAGCAAAGACGTTAACTGCAAGGAAAAAACAACAACTGTAACCAAATTAAAAAAACAAGGTCTTTATTATAAACTGAAGAAAAAATGAACAAAATTAGACTTACCCTAATCTTAACATTTTTAACTATAACTTTGACCTTTGCCCAGAATTGCAACTGTATTAACAATTTTGAGTGGGTTAAGAAAACATTTGAGGAAAATGACGCTGGTTTTGACTATGCCTTAAAAACAAAAGGTAAACAAGCCTATGCCGACCATAACAATAGGATTTTGGAAAAAATAAAATCTGCCAAAAAACTTACAGATTGCACACCTGTTTTGTATGAATGGCTTAGTTTCTTCCGCTCAGGGCATATCGCAATAAGGCTCATCCAACAATCCCAACAGAACAATACAGCATCTATAAATTCTAATCAATTTATAGATTGGGAAACACTTTCAATAGGTACAGAAAAATTTAAAACATACTTAGCAAATAAAAAGGAGCAAGACTATGAGGGTATATGGGAAACTTCATCATATAAAATAGGTGTCAAAAAACAGAATGACGAGTATGTTGGCTTCATTATTGCATCAGGAGCGGAGACTTGGAAAAAAGGACAGGTTAAACTTAGATTTACTACAGGTGAAAAATCAAAATCGACCTTTTACATGTACGATCATTCTGCTGTTGAAACCGAAGGTGTAAAACTCATCGGAAAAAGTCATCTGCAATTAGGTGGGCGTTTTCAGTTAACCCGACTATATCCAGAATTGGAGGAAGAACAGGAACTCAAGAACTTTATTAAGTTGTTAGATGCAAAAGGTCCATATTTAGATGTGTTAAATCGTTCAACATTATATCTAAGGATCCCTTCATTTCAGCCCGCGTTCAAGCCAGCAATTGATAGCCTTCTGTACGCCAACCGTGAGAAAATCCTCCAAACAGAAAACTTAATTATTGATATCAGAAACGGAACAGGCGGAAGTGATGCAAGCTATAGTGAGATTCTTCCTTTTCTTTACACCAACCCAATACGTAATGTTGGTGTTGAATATTTATCCACCAAACTAAACAATCAAAGAATGTTAGACTTCATCAACAAGGATGAATATGGATTTAGTGAAGAAAATAAAAAATGGGCAAAGAAATCTTATGAAGAACTAGAAAAAAAATTGGGTCAATTTGTGAATCTGAATAAAGATGTTGCTAATCTGAGCCAATATGACACGATTCATCCATATCCTAAAAATGTCGGAATTATAATTAATGAACAAAACGGAAGTACAGATGAACAGTTTTTACTCGCAGCAAAACAAAGCAAAAAAGTGAAATTATTTGGTAAAACCACTCATGGTGTGTTGGACATTTCCAATATGTTTTTCATTGATTCACCCTGCAAAGAGTTTGAATTAGGTTATTCGCTGTCAAGGAGTATGCGAATACCCGACTTTACTATAGACGGAAAAGGTATTCAACCCGATTATTATTTAGACAAAGACATCCCTGAATATAAATGGGTCGAATATGTAAGTGAGATTTTAAGTGAATAAAAGTGTCAGCAGATAACACGAGTTACAAACCATTATGACGGAATTTACTACTCAGAAATTTTTATCTTGCAATGAAGGCTTGGTATTCTCGAAATATCATAGCGCAAGATTTCGCAACGAAACTATAGCCAAACGGTTATAAAACGTCAATGAATATTATAAAAGTATAACTGGAGGATTAATGATAAATAAAAAAATGTTATTCTTTTTACATTTTAGAGGATATTACTCTTTTTTGCCTGTGGTACATATTTTTTATTCAGTCAAAATGGTGATAGCAACTAAAGGATCAGTTGAAAGGTTATTTTATTTTTGGTGAGGTTTAATACTTGCAAAAGGTAAAAGTTAGCAACCAATGTTCAGAAAAATCGAAAAGCTAGGTGTTAATTTGCCTTGCTACGACACATATTAAAAAATAATGAGGCTCTTAGAATTAAATCTATCTTAGTATTACTGATAAATTTTAGTAGTCTAAAAATAAAATTTCTACTAACCTATACTACAATTTCAGAACAGTTAATGCCAATGCTAAGGATTTATCTGACATTTGAGATATTTTTATCAAATAAACAGTGGCTAGCAAATCGATAAATAAAAAATTATATGACCAAAAAATATCCATCGAAAGTTTCTTACGGATTACTGACTTTTATCTTCTTAGTATTTTATGGTCCATTGATCCCTGATTTAATCAATGGGGAACTAAATGCAAAATCCATTGGATTCATAGGAGTCCTTTCAGTAGTTTTTGCTTTTATTGCACATCTTTTTTTAAAAACACAATACACAATTGACCATAATAAACTCAAAATAAAATGCGGACTATTTTCCTTTAAACCTATTGATATTGATGAAATTAAAGAAATATCAAAAACTAAAAGTATAATATCTTCACCAGCGCCATCATTTGACCGAATTGAAATAAAATATGGACAATTCAATAAGGTTATAGTTTCACCTAAAGACAAGTATCATTTTGTCGAAGATTTGACTAAAATAAATCCAAGAATAAAAAATAAAATAACTGAGTAAATAACGATACTTAACATAACTTTTGATGAGTTTGAATCAATCCAAATTATAAAGATTAGGAATCACTAAAGTTATTTTTTATTTGATACCAGCTTGTTATTATTTTTTAGATGGGAAGTAAAAATAGCGGGTTTACTTCACTAATATACAATCTAAGGATATATGGACTTTATACCTGAATTATTTGATTAGTAATATAGTAACTTGCGCTTTTTAGTACATCGAATAATTATGAGTGATAAGGTCAAGTCATAATAACCTTGAACACAAAACACGGTTCTAATAATCTGCTAGTAAAATCTAGAACGTGGTAACAATTGTACTACTGAATCGTCTTGATTGAAAAGGTTTTAAAAATATGGAGTCAAAAAAACTACAAAACATTGGAGGGTTATGCGCTATTTTTGAGTCGTTAATATATATTACAGCTTTCGTAGTATATGGTGCCATATTAGTATATCCAGAGGCAAATTCCGGTGTGACAGAAGAACTAAATTTTCTATCTGACAACTATATTACTTTATCTATCATTAACCTGATTAGTTATGTGCTTTTCGGAGTTTTATTGGCTGTATTAGTTCTGGCGATTCATCAACGATTAAAACACAATTCACCAAATCTCTCAAAATTAGCTTTTGTTTTTGGAATAATTTGGGTTGGACTGGTGATCGCTAGCGGAATGATAGCCAACGTAGGCCTTGGGACTGTAGTCGATATGGGAAGTAAAGAGCCAGAAAACGCAATGTTAATTTGGTCCAGTGTTAGTATTATTTCTGAAGGACTTGGCGGAGGAAACGAAATTGTCGGTGGAATTTGGGTACTGTTATTAAGTGTAACAGCAATAAAAGGACAACACTTTTCAAGATTACTTAATTTTCTTGGTATCATCGTTGGAATAGCAGCAATTCTAACTATCTATCCATTAGAAATTTTTACAGAAATTTTTGGAATTAGTCAAATCATCTGGTTTCTATGGATTGGAGTATTAATGATGCGTACACCTTTCATTCCTATTGAGAAATACGAAATAAGGCAAGAGACGGTATAAACAACAGTCGTATATTCCATGTCAATATTTTAGAGTTAATTTATTGAAAACAAATCTATATTTATTGTATTTTCTACACTTTAAAACTAAACAAAACTGCCTAATGACAAACAGTGAACTTATTGCCAATCGATTAAAAGAGGTTTTACTAAACGGGCATTGGATTGCAAACACAAACTATCAAGAATTGATAAAAAGTGTAACTTGGAAACAAGCTACTCAAAAAATTGATTCCTTAAATACGATAGCTGCACTCACCTACCATATCAATTATTATCTAGCTGGAATTCTTAATGTATTTAATGGAGGAACACTTGAAATTCGGGATAAATATAGTTTTGATATGCCTCCGATTACATCTGAAAATGATTGGAAACAACTTATCGATGAATTTCTAAAAAATGCCGAAGCGTTTATATTTAAGGTAGAAAAAATGAGCGAGCAAAAATTGAATGCTGTTTTTGTAGATGAAAAATATGGTACTTACCTACGCAATATCGAAGGTGTGATTGAACACAGTTATTACCATCTTGGGCAGATTTCACTAATAAAAAAACTTATAACAGATAACAACGTATAATCTACTTTCATCTAAAAAAACAGTTTTTATGTTGAGCTTACTTCAATGTCACACTTAAAAACTGATCTTGTTGTTTCATTTTATCTTGATATTTTAAATCTACGCTATGCATTGCAGATAAAGCAATTCAGATACTAAATTCGACAATTCGGTCAGGTTATTTCTTTTCATATCTGCTTAAGCAATAACTTTTGATCAAATTATTGCGTTATGTTTTTAAGTACCATTGGAATTATACACTTTACATCCTCTATTATTTCATTAATATCCGGAACAATGGTTTTGGTAAAATCTAAAGGGACAAAAACTCATCGGCAATTGGGCTATCTTTATACCATAGCAATGCTTATTGTTCTTGCTACTTCTTTTATGTTGTATCGATTACATGGTAGTTTTGGAATTCTACATTGGTTTGCCGTAATAAGCAGTATTACTCTTTTATGCGGAATTATACCGATGCTTATTAAACGACCTAAAGGATATTTAAAACTTCATCTTAGCTTCATGTATTGGAGTGTTATTGGACTGTATTGTGCATTTTTTGCGGAAGTGCTCACCCGTATACCGTTCATCTTCAAATTAGACAAAAATATAGTCACAATTTTTTACACCTTGGTGGGGCTTGCTACTACTATAGTTGGGGGCCTTGGTTCTGTTTATTTCAGAAAGTTCAAAGATACCTGGATAAATCTGGTTGATGATTTGGAAAAATAAATCCTATAATTAAATAACCAATAATCTAACAAATCAACCATTGAGATAGCTGGCGGCGTTTTGTGCCGCCAATTATCTTATCATACTAATATACTTATGAGAACTAAGTTTGACGCTTCCCCAATTACCAAACTCAATATAATATACTAGTAATTCTATCTAATCTTTTTTTATTTACTAATTTCCTTCTTATAACTATTTATACCAGAACGGTTATTATCTCTGTTAGCGAAAAAAATAATATACTGAACAGGTAAAAAATATTATTATTTAGATGTAATATCTGCAATTATAAGTGTGTTATTATTGATTGCAAATGTAATTGTATCCTAAATAGTAAGTGTTTCTTGTGCTTAAGGTCATTATAATTAATAGATTAGATAAAATTTAGCATTAGAAAAACCAATCCAACAATTTCTTAAACCAATGAATTGTATAAACAATAGATATTTTCGATACTAATAATACAAATGTGACCAGAATTTGGTAGAGATTCAATATGCAGTTTATAAGTAGAGGATAAAGATTTGTAAATAACAATCAACAGCTGTTATTTGGAAGAAAAATGAGTTTTAAGAAATATAGTAAAGAAAAAAGCGCCGTAAAAAATACGACGCTTTTCAAAACTATGTAATTGCTATTACTTTGGCATTACAACATCTCCTATCACATGGATCACTCCATTTGTAGCCATTACATCAGTTTTTACGATTTGACTATAATTTCCATTTTGATCTTTTAACCAAATCTTTCCGTCTTTTTTTACAGCTTTTAGCTTAGCACCGTTTAGGGTGGTTAACTCTGCCTTTCCTCCTCCACTTTTTAATGCACTCACAACAGCGGCTGCATCAATTTTTCCAGATACCACGTGGTATGTAAGAATAGACGCTAACTTTGATTTGTTAGCAGGCTCTAATAAAGAATTCAAGGTTTTTGAATCGATCTTAGCAAAAGCATCATTGGTAGGAGCAAATACTGTAAAAGGACCGTCTCCTTTTAGCGCCCCAACCAGATCCGCTGCTTTAAGAGCGGTAACTAATGTAGAAAAATCATCTACAGAAACGGCTACATCGACAATATCCTTTTTTGATTGTGCAAATGTGGATTGAGCGAATACAAATAAGAAGAGAGTCGAGGCAATAAAAATTAATTTTTTCATGATTTTATTTTTTAATTATTAAACATTATTAAACGCGCTTTTCATATTCATATACACAAGTTTGTTTGGTTTGGATGAGATTGGATGAGATTTTTTTTAAATTTGAAGAAGCCAATAACTAAATGAAAGACGATTTAGAACTTATAAAGAAGTTACAGAATCAAGATTCTTATGCCCTGTCTAAGGTCTATGATCTCTACTCTGGAGCGCTTTATGGGGTAATCTTAAGAATGTGTAAAGATGAGCCTTTAGCACAGGATTTATTACAAGAAACATTTATGAAAATTTGGCAAAAATCACATACGTATAATCCTGATAAAGGAAAGTTTTTTACCTGGTCTTACCGAATCGCAAGAAACATTACGTTAAATTCTTTAAGAAAAAAAGATATCCTCATCCAAAATGAGGATTTAAGTGTATATAAAGATAGGAGTACTTCTGAAGCAGAAAAAGATTTCTTAGAATTAGATGGTTCTTTAAAAAAGTTAGAACCTCATCATCAAAGAGCTTTAGAGCTTGTATATTTTAATGGGCTCACTCATAGAGAGGCACATGAGGAAATGAATGTTCCTTTGGGAACCTTTAAGTCTTATATAAAACAAGCTCTTAAAAAATTAAGAGAATCTTATAAAGAGGAACTTCTTGTAGTATGGATTATTATTGAAATGATGAGATGATGGATAGGAATACGATAAAAGATACAGGAATACTAGAACAATATTTATTAGGTGAGCTTTCTGAAGAGGAATCTAAAGAAATAGAGAATATCCTTAAAGAAGATGGAGAATTACGAGAGTATTTCAGTAAAATGGAAGACGATATGGAACAAATGGCATTAGAAAATGCCATCTCTCCTCCTATTCATATCAAAACTAGTATTTTAAATAAAATTGAAAATACTAGCCCGAATACCGAAGAAAAAGTAATTCCATTACAGAAAAGAAAAAGAATCTCTTATAATTTTGCGATCGCTGCCAGTCTTGCTACTTTGTTTTTATTGAGTTCCGGTTGGTTATATAATCAATGGCAAAATACGGAGCGTACTATGATTACATTACAAAAAGAGACCAATGATTTACAAGATAGACTCATAAACGTAGAAAATAATTATAAGGAAACTGAAAAATGGTATCAAGCTATCAATCAGCCAGAAGTAGTACAGTTAGTATTAAAAGGAAATGAAAAATCCCCGAATTCTGCTGCTATAGCTTATGTAAATCATCAAAACAAAGAGGTGATTCTTAATCCAAAAAAGCTTACCAAACTGCATCCAGATAAAACCTATCAGATGTGGGCAGATGTAGATGGAGAAATGATTGATATGGGAGTAATTTCTACAGATCAGGAAATGATTGTCATGAAATATATAGACAATGCGGAATCATTAAACATCACTATTGAACCCGCTGGAGGAAATGACCATCCTACCGTAGAACAATTAATTTCTAATGTATATCTTTAGTTAAAAGAAAGAGGCAGGTCTTCATTAATATACCATAATATATGATATTTGAAACACATCAACTGACCAATCCAATTAGCAACTATATTGAATCGATATTCCATTTAAAAGATTTTATACCAGACCATTCTATAGAGCGAGTTGTGCCAACGGGACACGTTTTTATCATATTCGAATTAGATGATATCCCAAGAAATACATTTGACAACACTACATTAAAAGCTAACAAAACCTTTACGAAAGCTTGGATATCTGGGATACACAAAAACTATATCTCAATTTCTGCTCATCCAAAATCCGAAATGTTTGTGATTCAGTTTAAACCTTTTGGAACCTATCCCTTTTTTCATTTTCCATCTGAAGACCTTAACGAAAAAATCCTTTCTGCAGAAGAAGTTTTTGGTGAAGAGCTTTTACTACTAAGAGATAAACTTTTAAAACAGGAAACATCTCAAGATAAATTCATCGTAGCAGAAAAGTGGTTAACAAGTAGGTACGATGATTCTAAAATTCCTTCCAAAGAGTTACTCACAATTGTAGAAAAGTTACAACAAGAACCCGCTGTTAATTTTAATAAAATAACCGAAAGTTATCCCTATACCCAAAAACATCTCATAGATCAATTCAAAAAATACGTTGGGGTTACTCCAAAATATTATCATCGAATCGCAAGATTTAACGAAATATTACAGCAAATTAGACAAAAAGAGCAAATATCATGGTCACAGGTTGCTTATCAGTGTGGATACGCAGATCAATCTCATTTTATAAAAGAGTTTAGTCACTTTTCAGGTTTTAATCCACAAGAGTTCATAAAGCAAGAATTCAATAAAGATGAGCCCAATTTCTTTCCTTTAGATAGAGAAGGTTAATTTTTTACTATGACAGTACATTTTGTTTTTCGTACTTCGCGTTAAACTTACTTGAAAATGAAAAAAATTACTTTCATCATCTTACTAATCTTTCCTGGTTTATTTCTTTATTCACAGGATCAAAAGATACCAACAGAAAAAAGAGTTACTTCTACGGTCGATTCGACCAATAAAAAGGAGCTTATACTCATACAAGAGTTTATGGTTAATGTACCATTGGATTCTGTCTGGAATGCCTATACAACCAAAAACGGTTGGGAAAGCTGGGCAGTAGCAATAGCAGAAGTTGATTTTAAAATTAACGGGACAATCAGAACTAATTATAATAAGAATGGAAAGATTGGAGATAGCACGACCATAAACTTAAAAGTGGTTAACTACATCCCAAAAAAGTTAATCACCTTGCAGGCAGAACTCACTAATAACTTTCCAGATTTTATGAAAAAAGATGAAAAAGATCTCTATAACATTATTTGCTTTGAGTCTTTAGCCAGCAAAAAAACCAAGGTAATCTCTTATGGAATTGGATATAAAAACAATCCGAAATATTTATCATTAATGAAATTCTTTATTTCCGGAAACGAAATGTCATATCAACAATTAATTGCATATCTTGAAAAAGGAAAAGCTATAAAATTCTAACACGATGGATCAAGCGCTACAAACCATGATTAACAATATGCCTGAAAAAACAGGTAAGTCCTTAGAGGAATGGAAAGAAATTTTAAAAGACAAATCATTTACCAAACATAGTGAAGCAGTTAAATTCTTAAAAACAGAACATGGAGTAACTCACGGTTTTGCAAATACTATAGTCACTTTATCTAAGGATTCTAATGATACGCCTGATGATTTGGTAACCAGCCAGTACAAAGGGAAAGAAAACTTGATCCCAATCTATGAAAAGCTTCTTACTATCGTAACATCTTTTGGTGATGATGTTATTAAAACACCTAAAAAAACCAGTGTTAGCATTATTAGAAAAAAACAATTTGCATTGATCAAACCTGCTACTAAAACCAGAATTGACCTTGGTTTGAAACTAAAAGGAAAAGCTATTACCGAACGACTCCAAAACTCCGGTCCTTTTGGTACTATGTGTACTCACAGAGTGCAATTACAATCAATTGATCAGGTAGATACCGAACTTGCAGCATGGCTTAAAGAAGCGTATGAAATGGCTGGATAACAAACGTATCTTCTTTATAAATCTATAGCTAATACACGTGTACAATTTTAGACAAAATTGTTTTAAACTTTATATTTTATTTATGATATAATTGATCTCTGAATGTGAATTAATCAAGATATTGCCACTGATTATTTATACTTTTAAAACAAAATTCACATGAACATTACATTAGAACAAGCAGAGAAAATTATTAGTGCTGCAAAGGCAAAATCGATTGCATTAAACACCAAAATGAATATCTCTGTCGTTGATGCAGGAGCAAATCTTGTAGCGTTTGCCCGAATGGATGGGGCTTGGTTAGGTTCTCTTGATATCTCTTTAAAGAAAGCAAAAACAGCTCGTTTCTTTGATATGAATACCGGTACTATTGGAGAACTTTCACAACCAGGAGGTTCTTTGTATAATATAGAGCACTCTAACGGAGGTTTGATAACATTCCCAGGTGGAATACCTATTAAAAACGGAAATGATGAAATTATAGGAGCAATTGGAGTAAGCGGTAGTAGCGTAGAAAATGATCATGCAGTAGCAGAAGCTGGTGCAAATGCTTTATAATTATTAAGAAAGTAGCGTGTAGGTTATCTAAAATTAAATATTTATAATCTACACGTTTTTGTTTTAATATTTCCTCTTAACTATCACGAATACTGGTCTATGAAAAAAATAGTTAGCTACATCTGGCCACTTACCAAGAAAATTCATTCGAAGATCAATGGGACTCTGGAAATCACCTGGATTAATGGAAAAAAAGTGTTGGACAGTGAAACTGCCAATTATTCTTACGGTTCCTTACAACGTATTTTAGATTATGGACTGTCCAAAATATACTTTGATAGCAAGTCAAGTGTACTATTACTGGGAATGGGCGGAGGAAGTGTAATAGATACATTAAGAAACCGATATAACCATAGAGGTCATATTACTGCTGTAGAAATTGACCCTGTTGTTATTGAAGTAGCAAAAGATGAATTCGACATTACAGAAAATAAAGATTTGACCATTATTTCTGAAGATGCGCATCGTTTTGTACTTAATTGTAAAAACTCTTTTGATCTGATCATCATAGATCTTTTTATTGATTTAAAAGTACCCAGTGAATTTTATCGGATCTCTTTTTGGGATCAACTCATTCAATTAATAAAACCAAAAGGAAATGTACTTTTTAACGCCGGTATCCAACTGAATGATGATTCTGATATACAATCTCTAATTACCAATTATTCTAATAAGATAGAATTTCAACTACACAGTAATGTTCATGGAACAAATACACTTCTTATAGGTAGGAAAAAGTAGTATCTTCGTGAGTGATCTCACTTATTAATAGCATGAATGTAAAAAGCCTTACCGATACTGCTGAAACCATAGCATCCTATATACATAGAACTCCTATCCTAACATCACGACTCCTTAATGAAATCTCAGGAGCAGATTTATATTTTAAGTGTGAAAACTTTCAGCGAATGGGAGCTTTTAAGATGCGTGGCGCTACGCATGCCATTCTGCGGTTATCTGATAAGGAAAAATCTAAAGGAGTAGTTACACACTCTTCTGGAAATTTTGCACAAGCCCTATCACTTGCTGCTCAAAGTTTAGGAGTGAAAGCATATATTGTGATGCCATCAAACGCTCCTCAAGTAAAAAAAGATGCCGTAGCGACGTATGGTGGTCATATTATAGAATGCCCTCCTACTCATAAAGATCGTGAAGAAACAGCAAACAGAATTCAAACTGAAAAAGGAGCCACTTTTTTACATCCATATAATGACCATAATGTAATATTAGGACAAGGAACTGCAGCTTTAGAGTTGCTGGAAGATTATCCTGATTTAGCATATATATTTTCTCCTGTTGGCGGCGGTGGATTAATTTCTGGAACAGCATTAGCAGCTCATTTTTTTGGTAAAAACTGCAAAGTTATTGGCGGAGAACCTTTTGAAGTTGATGATGCCTATCGTGCATTGCAAAGTGGTACTCTAGAAATTAACGAAACCACCAACACTGCTGCCGACGGACTCAAAATGCCTTTAGGTGATCTTACCTTTCCTATCATACAGAAATATGTTTCAGAGATTATCCGCGTAGATGAGGAAGAAATTATATCGGCTATGCGTTTAATCTGGGAACGTATGAAAATCATTATAGAACCTTCTTGCGCTGTTCCTTTTGCAGCTTTATTAAGAGAAAAAGGAAGATTTCAGGATAAAAAAATAGGAATTATTCTCTCTGGAGGAAACGTGGATTTAGGCAATCTACCTTTTTAAAAACACTTTAGCACATATTTAACAATCCTACAAAACACCTTTAAAAAAAGCACTTACGACGAATTACTCCTAATAAATTAGTTAAACTCCTAACTTATTAGTTGTAAAACTAACTAATTAGTAGTACGTTTGCTATATCAAATTTTAAGATCATGCAAAAGTTAGCTAAAAGAGAAGAACAGATCATGCAGAGTTTATGGAAACTCAAAAAAGCTTTTATAAAAGAAATTATAGAAGAATTACCGGATCCTAAACCTCATTATAATACAACTGCAACGATTGTAAAAATTTTAGAAGAAAAAGGGTTTATCAGTCATAAAGCATTTGGCAATAGTTTTCAGTACTATCCATTGATCTCTAAACAAGAATATCAAAAAGATGTTTTAGGTGAAGTAGTTAATAATTACTTCGACAACTCACCGCTGGCTTTGGTAAAGTTCTTTGCCAAAGAAGAAAAAATAAATACCGAAGAATTAGAAGAAATCATTAAACTCATTAAAAACAATAAGTAATGGCTTATATCATTTACAGTGCAGCACTTATAGGTTTATCGTATGTTATTTATAGATTATTCCTTGCTAAAGAGACTTTTTATCACCTAAACAGATGGGTATTATTAGGTTTGATCCTTGTATCATTTTCATTACCATTTATTTCTGTACCGGAAAATATTTCTTTTAGAACTACTCTTTTTCAGAAATCTGAAGTTGAAAATCAAATTACTGAAGTAACTGAAATTCCAATTACAAAAAACGAAATTCAATATAGCGGATCAGAGAATGTAACGACTTCGACTTCTGAAAATATTGCAAATACCATCACTCCTTCTATTATTTCTTTAGACTGGAAGTCAATCATTCTCTATATCTATATTTTAGGAGTCATGGCTTTTGGAGTTAATTTTTTAATCCAATTAGCTGTACTATTATATAGAATGATACAATATCCAAGTATAGAAGTAGATACGTATAAAATAGTAGAAACCGATACGAACCACGCCCCCTACTCTTTCTGGAACAGAATATTTATCAACCCGAACCAATATAATCCGGATACTTATTTACAGATCTTGAAACACGAACAAATGCATATTACCGGTAAACATAGCTTAGATATGTTGTTGGTAGAATTATTAGTAACCGTACAATGGTTTAATCCTTTTGCATGGTTATATCGAAAAGCTATTGATAATAATCTCGAATATCTTACAGATAGCGGTATGCTTACTAAAGGTGAGGATAAAGAAGTGTATCAAATGAATTTATTAAAAGTATCAACCCCAAATATGCCAACAGGTTTGGCAACAAGTTACAATCAATCATTTCTCAAAAAACGAATAATTATGATGAATTCTAAAAAATCGACTGCAAAATCAGGATGGAAATACCTAATCATTATTCCCTTACTGGCCGTAACCGTATTATCATTCAATCCGGTTAGTATTAATCCATCAATCGCCGAAGTTGATGAAACTTTTTCAAATGAACTCGAAACTCCTACGGATGAACATTTTAAAGAGTCAAAATTTAAAAATGATTTTACTAAAGGTGTTTGGGACGCAGAAGTTGGCGGGGGAAAACTATGTGTTATGTACAGAAGTGCAGAACCTCTCAAAAGAAGTTATTGGTCTATAACCCGATGTTATGATCCTTCTTTCTTTGCTGGTTTCCCTGCTGGTGATAAACAAAAACTAGAAGTTACCAGAGATGCCGGAACTATGGTATATGTGGGTGAATTCGAAAATGGAATCGGAGACGGAAGATATACCTTTACACCAAATGCTAGTTTCAGCAGCGCACTATCTAAACAAGGATTTACGGCCGATAATGAGGAACTAGTTCATTGTTTTCTTACAGATTTTGATAATACGTATTTAGCGTACCTAAAGAAAGAAAACCTTTCGTTAAGCCAGGATGATTTTGAAGATATTATCCACAAAGGACTTTCTCTTGAAAAATTAAAAATGTACCGAAAAGAACTTTCAACACTTGGGTACACTAATTATTCAATGAAGGAAGTAAGTAAACTAAATTTATTCGATGTAGATATTTCTTATATACAATTTATCAATAAGGTGAATGGTCAAAAGGCCACGTTAAAAGAAATTACGAAAGCGAAAATTCATAACCTCTCACCGGAATTCATTAAATCATATAACGATAATGGATATAAAAAGATGTCGTTAAACGACTATATGAAATTGAAAATTCATAATGTTTCTCCAGATTTTATTGCAGACTTTAAGAAAGAAGGATATACCAATATCTCTGCAAAAGAGGCGCAGAATTTAAAGATCCACAATGTGACACCGCAATTTGTTCAATCGTATAAAGATGCTGGTTATAAAAATATTACGCTAAAGGAAGCTAAAAACTTAAAAATTCATAATATCACTCCAGCGTTTATAACTAGTTTTAAAAACATAGGCTACCCTAATATCACATTAAAAGAAGCAAAAGATTTAAAAATTCATAATGTCACAGCTGATCTCATACAGTCTTATAAAAAATCGGGACAGACCAATATTTCCTTAAAAGAAGCCATTAAATTAAAGATACATAATGTTTCTCCAGGAGAAGTGAAAATTGCTAAAAGTTATGGACAGTCAAGCTCTACCAGTAGTTCAGGTAAAGCATATCAAGATGCGCAACAAACTCCTGGTGATTTTATAAAACAATTTAAAGCACTTGGTTATGAGAACGCCTCTGTAGACGATATTATTTCTCTTAAAATTCATAATGTAACACCAGATTACATCAAAAGATATCACGATGCAGGATATAAAAACATTCCGTTAGATAAAGTAGTAGGACTAAAAATTCATAATGTGAGTCCAGAATTTATAGAAACCTTCAAAAAAGCTGGTTATAAGAATATTTCTTTAGAAGAAGCTATGTCTTTAAAAATTCATAATGTATCACCAGATGCTGCTGCCGAGTATGTGAAAATTGGATATAATAATCTAGACATTGATGACCTGATGTCTCTAAAAATCCATAACGTATCTCCTGAATATATTAAAGAGTTTAAAAAAACAAAATTTGGCAACCTTTCAATGGATGATATGATCTCTTTTAAAATCCATAATGTAACACCCGAATTTGTGAAACCTTTTGAAGATTTAGGATATAATAATATTACTGCGGATCAGGCTATGAGTCTTAAAATTCATAATGTCACACCAGAATTTGTAAAATCATTGAAAGATCAGGATCCTAATATATCGCTTGAGCAAGCAACCAGAATAAAAATTCATTTTTAAGTGTTTATTTAAAACTAGCCAACAACTAATTACATTCATCAATCATTGAAAAGGCTGCTAATCAAATATGATTAGCAGTTTTTTTTGCCAAAACCTGTGGTTCCTTCTACTTGGGCGACAGCGCTATTGCGATGGGCGGAGACGAGGGGATTTTTACATCAAAAATATCACATCAAACTCGCGTTATTTATATGTATGCAATCCTATTTGCCGATGTATTCTAAGTGAATTATCTTTTTCTCTACGCCAATATGAAACCCCGTTTCCTGCAGTACTCCCAGAAAATCCTGGAACTGTCCATTCTACATAAAACCCACCGTATTTTATATAGCCGTTTTCTACTTTATCGTATGCATACGTTATCAACTCAAGAGAATCTATTTTTGCTGGATTATGGTAATATGCTTTATAATGATCTAACAAAACAGACTTTCCTGTTTTAATAGTATCAGCAAACGGCAAATATATTGCATCATCTGTATATGAATCCACAGTTTTCTCAGGAACCCGAGCTATTACATTATTTTTACCCAAAGCGGAGTACGCAGCCAATTCTCTTGGTGCTTGAATTGGATTAAGAACTGTAGTACTAGCTTCAGGTACTAAGAATACGGTTGGATCCTCAATAGGTTTTAGGTACCCAAATGATTCTGCACGTAATTTTAGTTTTCCTTCTGCATTCTTTTTCCATACATTAAAATATTTACCTTCTAGTTTTTCAGTGTTTTCAAAAACCTTGGTAAATAAACCTATCTCAATGATTCGGTTTGTAAATTCTAAAATATCTATTGTTTGCCTATGATATTCTTTAATATTCTGCCTTGCGAATATGGTATCATAGTATATTTTAATATTGTTATGATTTACTATCACCGGATTGTAATCTGTCATTAACAAAGACTCTTTATCATATAAATCACGTATTACCTCAAACGATCTTGTCTTTGTAGCAATACTTATTTTTTGATTGTATTCTTGTAAAAGATTTTCTGCTGTTCTTACTTGTTTAGATTCATCATTCTCCTTCTTTTTAGCATTTTCACACGTTAATGATGTCAATAGTGCTAACCCTAAGACTATATATATTTTCATTGTTTTAGTTTTTATCTCTATTATGGTTTTTTAGTTTTTAACTTATATCATCGATTCAAATACCACTTCAGAACTTAACATTCAATTTTGTTTAAGAAGTCATATTAAAAATGACTTTCCAGATTTTTAGAGAGTTATCTGCCATTCTTCTAAAAACAAATAGGTTTTTGGTTTCAAAAATATTGGATGTATTCTTATGAACCGGATAAAAAGTTCCCCTTACTCTTCCGTGCATCACTACGATCTTTTCAAAAGAATGCATTTGTATTATTTCATGCTTCATATCAGCAAAACCATATTGTTTTTCGTTGTTGATATGTTCTATTAAAGAAGTTTTGCTAGTAATTACAGGGTGATTTGGAGCCATATGAACTAAATCATCAACCCACACCTGCATTTTATCCTCTGTAGAAATAGTATGATCATCCAGAGTCTCTAAAATCATTTGCACTGATTTTTGATCCTGTTTCGCAGAAAAACTTTCGACTTCCTTATGTTCTTTACATTGTATACACACCAATATAGACATCAAGAATATTGTAATAAAAACTCTATTCATTGTTGTTGTTTTTTGATTATTAGAAATTAAGATGTTTATTTAAGAATGGTAAGACTCTTGTCGCGATGCGTCCATCATCGCCCCAATATTTGTTCCAGGGATCACCAACAAATTCAATTCCTTCGTGATCAACACCTATATCCATCAATTTTTTACTAAATCTGCGATTAGAAATCACATGTGCTTGTGTTTGATCGAATCTTGCCCAATCAAATGCTATGGCTTTTAGACTTCTTAAATTATCCGCGTACTCATCTAATTTTTCATCTAAATGAAACTGCTTTTGTTCTTTTCTTACATTTTTAGGATTAAGTTTTAATTTGTCATTTTCATCTTTTTCAAACAGAAAATCGCAATACAATGGAGGTCTATTAGGGTTGGGTAAAAACGCTTGACAAACACTAGTGAAAATTTGGGCCATCACGTTCTCATTTATTTCCGCATAAGACTTTGCAGCGTGTACCTTATCCCAATCAATAGCTAACGAAACTCTTGGTAGATAACCTGATCCTGTAGCCACGGGATGCAACGCATACACAACACTAAAAACTTCCGGGTACGTCATACCAAGTTGTAATGCGCCTCTTCCTCCCATAAAATGACCTATGACCGCCCTACTATTTTTATCTGATATTGTTCTATAGTTTTGATCTACAAACGGAACTAGTTCTGTAGTAATGAAATCCAACCAACGTCCACTGGTATTTGAATTTTCAAAAAGGCTCCCTACGGTAGTTGAGGTGAAGTCTGCAACTACAAAGATGAACTCTTTAGATTGATTGTTTTCAATACTTTTATCTACAATTTCTGGAGTTTTATGATCAGAAACTATGTGATTTGGATTTTCAAATAAGCTATGTAAATAATAGACTACGGGATACTTGTTTTTTGATTGAGAATAACCTGGCGGAAGATAAATTTTTACGTTTCGTTTTGTGTTTAATCCTATTTTATTTAGAGCTAAAACTTTTGAGTCAATGGTGTCATTAATTATTTTTCCTTTTAAGGTATGCTGAGCAAACGTATTTATCGAAAAACATATCAAAAAGAATGTTGTCAATATCGTTGCTTTAAATTTTAAAGTATACTTCATAGTACAAGATATTTGGTTAATAATTATAATCGTAAGTGGCTATTTGTCTCACTATCTTTAGTGATCCATTAGGTTCTCTTCTCCAAATCTTAATACCTTTTCCTGTACTTATTCCTGAATAGCTATCATTTCGCCAGTTAGCAATATGACTTGCATAGTTCACCACATAATCCCCCAAATCATCAATATGATTGTTCCTTATATCTAATTTCTCAAAGATGGGAAGTTCTTCTACGTGCTTTTTGATAAATACACCCAATGATTTTTTATCTCTATACATCGGTTTATAGCTAAACATAGCTATGACATCATTTGCATATAACTGCGACCATAACTTATGATCCCTATAGGCTATAAATTCCTCTGTGAAATTATTTATAGCTTCAATTTCGAACCTAACATTAGTATCTATTGGTAGATGTCCTTGAAAGGCTAATACGGTACCGGGAACGTTGTCAAATTTTAACTGTTCTGTAAGATCCGTATGGTGATTATAATTCCATATCTCTGAAATTAGGGAAAGTTTGTTGTGTTCTTTTTTCCAGATATCCATATATTTTCCTTGGAGTTCTTCTACCTTTTCCGAGTTTTTTAGCCGGAGTTTCATCACAAAAGTTCCTAAAACCGAAAGTTGAGTGTCCAGATCCAGTATTTCTATATTTTCTCTTTTGTAGTCTAAAATTTCAAATCGATCAAAAAATGCTTTATGGTAGATTGATGCGTTCTCCTTGCCCAACAGTGTCTTTTGGAAAGCAGGCATCAACCTAATGTCAGGAGCGTAATATTGTGTGAATATTTCGGTATTAACTTCTAACATTCCCTTGATGTAATCATTCGTGAACTTATTCAGGAATACATTCAGATCCTCCTTAACTATTGATTTGTTTTGAGCCATTACAACCTGAATACTCATCAAAATTATAATTGGCAAGAGAACGTTGATTTTGGTTTGTCTCATAATTAAATACTTTTAGTTGTATTCACTAAGGTATTTTGAAAATGAGATTTATAATGTATTGAATTGATGAAACCTAGTGAACTATTGATCATCAACAAAAAATGAAGATTTCTTTACTATTAAACCAAACATCCACTTATCTGAATCCTTTCGTCAATTATTTTGACACGTTTGTCAATAAATCAGAGTCTCTACCTATGTTTCAAAACTATTTTCTTATTTTACTTGGTCTTAAAGACTAAGTTTTATGCAGATAGAATTAGGACCTATCAAAGATTCTAAAATACTTAACGGTTTATATCGCTACAAAGCGCATCACCTTCTTTTTTGGTTTGTGTATCATTATATGTGGTGGGCAATTGGTATTGGTAGTATTAAAGAAGCTGCCTATAATATTTTCTTTTCGCCTTATAATGTCAAGTTCCTATTCTATTTTATTTTTCAGGCAGCAGCGGTTTATTTCAATTTATATTATTTAATTCCCAAGTTTTTAGAAAAAAGAAAATACCTCTTGTATCTCTTTTTTTTCGCATTAACCATATTAACTACTGTACTCATACTTACTTCGGGATATTTTGTTACTGCTTATGTTGCTAATTCTACAGTTGCTGAATTATTTGATAATCAAACTTTTTCAAAGCTATTAAGATCTGGCCCTTTGTCTTCTACATTGGCAAGTATGACATTGGCAATGAGTATCAAACTGACCAAAAACTGGATTAAATCACAACAAAGACAACAGTTATTAGAAAAGGAAAAGGTAGAAACCGAACTTAAATTTTTGAAGTCTCAATTCAATCCTCATTTTTTGTTCAATACGATCAATTCGATTTTTGTCTTGATCCATAAGAATCCGGATATGGCTTCAGAGTCACTCGCCAACTTTTCTGATCTCTTGCGGTATCAATTGTATGAATGTAATGAATCTAAAATTCCTTTGGAAAAAGAAATAAATTTTCTTAAAAACTTCATTGATTTAGGGAAACTAAGACTGGACAACACCGTGAAGGTTACTACTAATATTGAAGATCAAATCTATGGTAATGTTTCTATAGCACCATTTATTTTGATGCCTTTTGTAGAAAATGCATTTAAGCATGTCTCACGGGGTAACGATCAAAAAAATTGGATTTCCATACATCTAAGTTTTACTGAAGAAAAAGTTTTATTCGAAATAGATAATACTATAATTAGACAAGAGGACTATAATGCTGATGATCTTATGAAAGACAGCGGAATAGGACTAAAAAATGTACAGCGGAGATTGGATTTGGTATATTTTGATCAATATGGGCTATTCATTGAGAAAACCGAAGAAATTCACAAAGTAAAGCTTGAGTTACAATTAAATGCTGTTCCAATTTCATCCGAACAGGGTATCGTTCCAGTAGCCTCATTACAATCTTAAAAAAGAAAATTATGGTCTTAAAATGTATTGTAATAGATGACGAACCATTGGCAAGAGAATGTATCTCTAACTACATTAAAGAAGTGGAGTTTTTAGAACTCATGGGGTCTTGTAGTAACCCTTTAGAACTTACCAAAATCAGAGATTCGCATCAAGCAGATTTACTTTTTCTAGATATACAAATGCCTAGAATGAATGGAATAGAGTTTTTAAAATCTATGAAGTCAAAACCAATGGTGGTGATCACCACTGCTTTTCCGAACTATGCATTAGACGGGTTTGATTTGGATGTTATGGATTACTTATTAAAACCTATCACATTTACCCGTTTTTTTAAAGCGGTTACTAAGGTAAAAGAACAGTATCTTTTAGTTCAAAATAATACCAATGTAACTCCCGATATAGAAAATTGTAAACCAGATCACATCTTTCTAAAATGTGATAGCTCCTACAAAAAAATATATTTTGATGACATTCTATTCATAAAATCTATGCAGAACTATGTGGCTTTTCATACCATAGATGGCAAAAAACATCTTTCTTTAATTCCGCTGAAAGAAGTTGCAAAACAATTAGACTCGAATATTTTTATGCAAGTTCACAAATCATTTATTGTTTGTGTTCATAAAATTGAAGCTATTGAAATAGAGGGGATCATAATGGGTTCTTATCATATTCCTCTTGGGCGAAATTATAAAGCATCTATTATGGAAAAAATAGTAAATGATAGAATATTGAAAAGGTAATTCTTGTTTCCAACTAAATAGCAAAACAAAAAAAGACTGCTAATTCCCATGTTAGCAGCCTTTATTAACACTAATATTGAATATTAGGAGATACCTGATTTTCGGCAGGATAAGTTCTGCTAACAATTATGAATTAGCATTAAATTGTAATTCAGAATAGAGTTTCACTTAATTATACTCTTGGTAAATCTCCTTCTCCTTTTAGAGGAAGATTAGAGCTTCCCATTAAATAGGTATCTATATGATGTGCAGCTTGTCTACCTTCGGCAATTGCCCAAACAATTAATGATTGTCCTCTACGTGTATCTCCTGCTGCAAAAACACCTTTTACATTGGTGGTATAATTATCCTCAGTAGCTTTGATATTGGTTCTGGCATCCATATCGATTCCTAATTGTTCAGCAATTGTGGGTTCAGATCCTGTAAATCCAAGTGCCAATAAGGCTAATTCACATTTCCATTCTTTCTCTGTGTTCGGAATTTCTTTTAATGTAAAACGACCATTTTCTTTTACCCATTCAACTTCTGAAGTTATTAAACCTGTAAGGTTACCATTTGCATCTCCTAAAAACTCTTTAGTAGAAATACTCCAGTTACGTTCAACACCTTCTTGATGAGAAGAACTCGTGCGTAAACGCATTGGCCAAAATGGCCAAGGCTGATTCGCCGGACGTTCTGTAGTACCTTTACCCATAATCTCGAAATTCGTTACAGAAGTTGCTCCGTGACGCACTGAAGTACCAATACAATCGGATCCTGTATCTCCTCCACCGATCACAATCACATCTTTTCCGGTTGCTAAGATCTCTTCTCCCAAATCCTTGATTCCATCCACTCTTCGATTGTTTTGTGGTAAGAAATCCATGGCTTGCACTACACCTTTAAGATCAGCTCCTTTTACCGGTAAATTGCGACGTACGGTTGCTCCTGTACATAATACCACCGCATCAAAATCTTCTTTTAGTTGGTCTGCTTTGATATCTTTCCCGATATGAGTATTTGTTTTAAACACAATACCTTCTTCTTCTAAAACTGCAACACGACGGTCGATTACATTTTTTTCCATTTTAAAATCAGGGATACCATACCGTAGTAATCCTCCAACCTTCTCATCTCTCTCGAAAACAGTAACCAAATGTCCAGCACGATTCAATTGTTGTGCTGTTGCTAATCCCGCAGGTCCGGATCCAATTACTGCAACAGTTTTACCTGTTCGTTCCTTTGGAGGATTGGCTTTTACCCATCCGTTTTCAAAAGCTTGTTCGACTATATTTTTTTCTATATTTTCTATGGTTACAGGATCTTCATTAATCCCTAAAACACAAGCTTCTTCGCAAGGAGCAGGACACAACCTACCGGTGAACTCAGGAAAATTATTAGTCGAATGTAATATTCGAGCTGCTTTTTCCCATTTACCTCTGTATACAGCATCATTAAAATCAGGAATAAGGTTTCCTAACGGACATCCGCTATGACAAAACGGAATTCCGCAATCCATACATCGTGCTCCTTGATTTTTTAGTTTACTTTCCTCCATAGGTACTGTAAACTCGTTGTATCCTTTTATACGATCTTTAACAGGCTGGTACTGTTCAATCTCTCTTTCAAATTCTAAAAATCCAGTTATCTTTCCCATGTATTATATCGTTTATGCTTGTGCTAAATTTTCTTCTTCTAATCGTTTTAAAGCTTGCTTATACTCTTCTGGGAAGATTTTGATGAATTTTGGTAATTCATTTTCCCAATTCTCCAGAATTCTTTGCGCTAACGGACTTAAGGTTGCATTGTAATGCGATTCTATCAAACCTTTTAACTCGATCACATCTTCTGGTATTTCTACCGGATCCAGATTTAGTGCTTCTTTGTTACAATGTGCTTCAAAGGTCTTTTTATCATCATAGATGTAAGCAATACCTCCAGACATTCCTGCACCAAAGTTTCTTCCTACTTCTCCCAGGATCACAGCGACTCCACCAGTCATATATTCACATCCATGATCGCCAATACCCTCTACAACCGCTTTGGCTCCGGAGTTACGTACACAGAATCGCTCTCCAGCTTTTCCGTTAATATATACCTCTCCATCCGTAGCACCGTATAAAGTAACATTACCTGTAATCACATTTTCTTCGGGCACTAAAGTAGCTTCATCAGGGACTTTAATAATTAATTTAGCGCCAGATAAACCTTTACCCAAATAATCATTGGTATTACCATTCACTATCATCGTCAATCCTTTTGTAGCAAACGCTCCAAAACTTTGTCCGGCTGCTCCGGTAAAATTCAGTTTCAATGTACTATCCGGTAATCCTTGAGCTCCATATATTTTAGAAATTTCATTACTCAAGATTGCGCCTACTGCTCTATCTGTATTGGTAATATCAAAATCTAGTGTGGTTTTCTCCTTTCTGAACAATGCCTGATGCGCTTGCTCTATAATTTCGAAATCTATGGACTTGCGAAGACCGTGATCCTGAGTCTCAGAATTGTATACTTCTACTCCTTCAGGTGCTTCTACCTGATGTAATATTGGAGAAAGATCAACTCCTGCAGTTTTATAATGCTCAATGGCTTGCTTACGATCTAACTTATGTACTTGTCCGACCATTTCATTAATAGTTCGGAAACCAAGTTGCGCCATAATTTCTCTAAGCTCCTGAGCAACAAAATACATATAATTTACTACATGCTCCGGTTTTCCTTTAAACTTCTTACGTAATTCAGGATTCTGAGTTGCGATACCAACAGGACAGGTGTTTAGGTGACAAACACGCATCATAATACATCCCGATGCGACTAAAGGCGCTGTTGCAAAACCAAATTCTTCTGCTCCTAATAAACAAGCTACTGCTACATCACGACCGGTTTTTAGCTGTCCATCACATTCTAATACAATACGACTACGTAAGTTATTACCCACTAAAGTTTGTTGTGCTTCCGCAATACCAAGCTCCCAAGGTAATCCTGCATGTTTTAAGGAAGTCAATGGTGATGCTCCTGTTCCTCCATCAAATCCAGAAATCAACACCACATCTGCTTTTGCTTTGGCCACACCAGCAGCAACGGTTCCAACCCCAACTTCTGATACTAACTTCACATTAATTCTAGCAGATCGGTTTGCTGATTTTAAATCATAAATCAACTGTGATAAATCTTCAATAGAATAAATATCGTGATGAGGAGGCGGTGAAATTAATCCTACATATGGAGTAGAGTTACGAGTTTTGGCAATTTCAGGATTTACTTTTGGTCCTGGCAACTGTCCTCCTTCTCCCGGTTTAGCTCCTTGAGCCATTTTTATTTGTATCTCGGCAGCATTTGTCAAATAGTTTGATGAAACACCAAAACGACCAGAAGCCACTTGTTTAATCGCACTATTTTTCCAATCTCCATTTACATCCTTATAAAAACGTAGTGGGTTCTCTCCTCCTTCTCCAGAGTTACTTTTACCGCCAATACGATTCATAGCAATGGCAAGATTCTCGTGAGCTTCTTGACTAATAGACCCATAAGACATTGCTCCCGTTTTAAAACGTTTTACAATCTCTGTCCAAGGCTCTACCTCATCTAACGGAATTGGATCGTAATTAGAAAACTCCAGTAATCCACGAATCGTCATTAAGTTTTTAGATTGCTCATTAATCAATTCTGCATATTCCTTATACGTCTTAGGATCATTATCTCTTACAGATTTCTGAAGTTTAGCAACAGACAATGGATTAAACTGATGTTTTTCACCATTTCGTCTCCATCGATACTGTCCACCTATTTCTAAATCTAGTACTGCATCTACTTCTCTTTCGATATATGCTCTTTTGTGGCGCTTAGCTATTTCCTTTTCGATTTCGTATAATCCAATTCCTTGAATACGTGTTGCGGTATTCGGGAAATATTTGTCAACTACTTTGGTATTGATACCAATACATTCGAAAAGTTGAGAGCTACGGTAGGAATTCAAGGTAGAGATCCCTATTTTGTTCATTACCTTTAATACTCCTTTGCCCACAGCTTTGTTATAATTCGTTACAGCTGCTTCTGCTTCTAATTCTGTGATATTATTATCTTCTATCTGCTCCTTTATAATCTCATTAACCATATAAGGATTGATAGCACTGGCACCATATCCAAATAACAATGCAAAGTGATGTACCTCTCTTGGTTCTGCAGATTCAATAATAATACTTACCTGAGAACGCTTTCCTAATTTCTGTAATCCACTATTGACAAAAGAACAAGCTAACAATGCCGGAATCGGCGCTCTGTGTTTACTAACATTTCTATCAGACAGTATAATGATATTGCTTCCATCATCTATCGCTTCTGAAACTTTATTTAGCGTATCTTCCAGCGCATCTTCTAATCCATTAAGTCCTCTGTTGATATTATATAACATAGGAACAGAAGTCGCCTTAAAACCTTTATCTGCATATGTTTTAATTTTATCTAAATCCTCTTTTGAAATAACAGGATTCTGGATTTTTAATTTATTACAGTGTTTTTCATTAATATTAAAAATATTATGATCTGCTCCTAAGGTCAAACTGATATCTGTGATCAATTCCTCGCGGATTCCGTCTAATGGAGGATTGGTTACCTGGGCAAATAATTGTTTGAAATAATTATAGATCAACTGAGATCTTTCTGACAATACTGCAATCGGTGTATCGGATCCCATAGAACCGATTGGTTCTTTTGCCAGCTGACTCATCGGAACGATAATTGTATCTATATCTTCCTGAGTATATCCAAATACTTCTTTACGTTTAGAGATGGTTTCTTCACCTAAAAATAAAGGACAATCATTGTAAGGAATATCCTTTAAGTGTACCAAACTACTATCCAACCATTCTCTATACGGATGCTTAGAGGCTATTTCTTCTTTGATCTCCTCATCATTCACAATTCTGCCTTCGTCCATATTTACCAGGAACATCTTTCCTGGTTCCAATCGACCATGAAATTCTAAATTACTTGGTTCTATATCCACAACTCCGGTCTCTGAAGACATGATTACGTATCCATCTTTTGTTACTGTATAACGAGAAGGTCTTAGACCATTTCTATCCAATACTGCTCCAATATAATTTCCATCAGTAAAAGGAATAGACGCAGGACCATCCCATGGTTCCATTGCACAAGAATTGTACTCATAGAATGCTTTTTTAGCTTCAGACATTTCAGGATTCTTCTCCCAGGCTTCTGGCACCATCATCATCATTACTTCTGGTAAAGACCTACCAGTCATCAGTAACAATTCTACTACCATATCCATAGACGCAGAATCTGATTTTCCTTTTAGAACAACCGGAAGTATTTTCTTTATATCTTCTCCAAACCAATTACTTTCTAATAATTCTTCTCTGGAACGCATTCTGGTGACATTACCTCTTAGCGTATTAATCTCACCATTGTGACACATATAACGGAAAGGTTGTGCAAGATCCCAGGTCGGAAATGTATTTGTCGAAAAACGCTGATGTACCAAAGCCAATCTGGTTACTACCATAGGATCCATTAGATCCGTATAGTACAATTTAATATCCTCTGGCATTAAAAGGCCTTTAAATATTAATGTCTTTGTCGACAAACTTGGTAGATAGAAAAACTTACTTTCTGACAGCTTAGATCCGTATATTTCGTGTTCTGTAATTTTTCGAGCGGTAAATAATTTTAGATTAAAATCGAAATAACTTTGTTCTTTATCACTCTTACCTATAAATATTTGTTTGATAAAAGGTTCTGTCGTGGCAGCGATCTCACCTAAATGAACCGTATCTACAGGAACATCTCTCCATCCCAGCAGCACTAAACCCTGATCCGTAATATTTTTTTCGAATGTATCAATGCAATAATGTCTTTGATTTTCTTTTTTAGGTAAGAATACATTACTTACTGCATACTCGCCAGCTTCTGGTAATTCAAACTCACAATTTTCCAAAAAGAAATCATGAGGAATGTCGATAAGTATTCCGGCTCCATCTCCGGTTTTACCATCCGAACTTACTGCCCCACGATGCTCTAATTTTTCTAAAATCTCGAGCGCCTTATGAATAATATCATTCGACTTTTTTCCTTCCAGGCTACAGATAAATCCGGCACCACATGCGTCGTGTTCGAATTCTGGCAGATACATTCCTTGTTTCTTCATATTATTTCCGATCTAAAGTGTTTCAAGTTGTTGAAATTAACAAAACCTTAAGGAAGGAAAAAGAAAAACAGAGCTTTGAGGATTACTTTTCTTAGCTCCTTAAAAAAACACAAGTTTCAATAAAATAATCACAAAATAAGGACTTCTAATTACGAATTCAATAACGTGATTTTTCTTAAAAAACCTAAATAAAATAGGGGATTACAGGATTCTGAACTTAAATTTTATCTCTGAAAACGTTTTCGTAAAAAACCGTAAACACACTACTGCGAAATCCTCATTTATTCTGTAAAAAAATATACACCCCTAATTTTTTAGGGGGTAAATATTTTAAAATGATAAAAATACAACGATTACCCTTCAAAATTTGGAGGCTAAAAAGTAATTCACATATTTTTGATACAGATTTAACATTAATTTTAACTTTTTAGTCTTTATGAAGAAAATAGAAGCAATCATCAGAAGATCGAAATATCGTGTGGTAAAAGAAGCTTTACACGAAAAAGGCATCACATTCTTTACTTACTGGGATGTTACTGGTGTAGGTAACGAAAAACAAGGGCACGTATATCGTGGAATCTCTTATAGCACAACCGACATTCAAAGACGTTTTTTATCGATCGTTGTAAATGACGAATTTGAAGAGGCAGCTGTATCTGCAATTCTTGAAGCCGGAAAAACTGGTGAAGTTGGAGACGGAAAAGTTTTTGTATCCGATATTAAGGAAGCTTACAGAATTCGTACTTCAGAAAAAGGAAGTTCTACACTATCCTAACCACACGAACACAAATTACCAACTGAAAACAAAAAATAACTTTTAATAGTCAATTATATAATGGAAATGTTAACTATAAATAATGTATGGATGATGGTGTGTACTGCACTTGTATTTTTCATGCACTTAGGTTTCTCTTTTTTAGAAATTGGATTAACTCGTCAAAAAAACACAATCAATATTCTTTTCAAAAACGTCTTTATCATCTGTATAGGTTTGTTACTATACTGCCTAGTAGGATTTAATTTAATGTATCCTGGATTTGCAGAAGACGCTGCCGGATTCATAGGCTTTGCAGGTTTTGGATTAAGCTCTCCTGTAGTGGAAGGAGCTTTAGATTTAACCTATAACGAAGGATATACCTATTGGACAGATTTCTTATTCCAAGGAATGTTTGCTGCTACAGCTGCTACTATCGTATCTGGAGCTGTTGCAGAACGTATTAAGCTTGGATCATTTATGATTTTTACAATTATCTATGTAGGTGTTGTTTATCCAATTGTAGGTTCTTGGCAATGGGGAGGTGGATTCTTATCATCATTCCAAATCGGTGAAGCAGAAGGATTTTATGACTTTGCAGGTTCTACTTTAGTTCACTCGGTAGGAGGATGGGCTGCGTTAGTAGCTGTATGGTTATTAGGATCTAGAATTGGTAAATTCAGTTCTGAAGGTAAGCCACAGGCGATCCCAGGTCATAACATACCATTAGCGGCTGCGGGTGTATTAATCCTTTGGTTAGGATGGTTTGGATTTAATGGTGGTTCTGTACTTTCTGCAGATGCTGCTGGTACTTCTCTTACATTAGTAACTACATCGCTTGCTGCTGCAGCTGGTGGAGTTGTTGCCTTTTTAGTATCTACATTGATGTATAAAAATTACGACTTAACGATGTTCTTAAATGGTATTCTAGGAGGATTAGTAGGTATCACTGCTGGTGCTGATCAAATGACTCCAACAGATGCTGTGTTAATCGGAGCAATTGCTGGAGCGATCATTGTATTTGGTGTAGCATTAATAGATAAATTAAAACTTGACGATCCTGTTGGTGCGATTGCAGTACACTTAATCTGTGGTATCTGGGGAACGTTAGCGGTAGGTATTTTTGGAGCTAAAGCCGGTTTTGATCAGTTCTTAGTGCAAGGAGTTGGTGTATTAGCAGCTGGTGGATTCTGCGTGTTGACTTCATTCATCATAATTTTTACATTGAAGAAAACTATTGGAATCAGAGTTTCTGAAAAAGAAGAGATTGATGGTCTTGATGGTCACGAACACGGAATGGATGCGTATCCTGACTTTAGACTAAACCAACACTAGAATAAAATTCAACTTATATATACAAAAAGGAGCGATCAACAATCGCTCCTTTTTTTTCGTTTATTTTATAATCTCCATGGATAACGGATAAGATGGCTCTTCACCATTACTGGCCTTGATTGCATTAATTATAGGAAACACTAAACATAAGATACCTATTACAATCAACCCTAAAATTCCTAATCCGAATAGTAATATTAATGGTATACAAACTATCGCATAGATAAACATACTAATCTGAAAATTCATAATTGATTTTCCGTGATTATCCATCGCCAACACCTGCTCTCTTTGTGTTAACCATAATATTAATGGAACTATAAATCCTCCAAATCCGGTTACCAAATCCAGTAACTGTGATAAATGGGTAATAACGAGTAATGATCTGTCTTGTCTCATGATTTCTTGATTTTTGATTGATGATTGTTTAAAATTGCTAATAAAATTAGCAGTCTTTATATATATGACGCGAAGACATCTAAATTGTTACAGTATGGAACGCTAAAAACAAAAAAAACATCCCGACAAAATCGGGATGTTCCATCTACTAACTAAATTTAAATTCTATTGTTTATTTATTGGTTAGTTGATGATTAGTTTTCGCGTAGTGGATTCACCACCGCTTTCTATTCTGATTAGATAAATACCTTGTCCAAGTGACAAATTCTTTGCAGAGATTGTATTCGCTCCGGGTTTTAACTCCAACACCGCTTGTTTTTGACCTAAAATAGAGAATACAGTAGCATTTGCATTTTTAACATAAGAATTTATATATATAGCAAAGTTATTACGAGCAGGATTTGGTGCTATTTTAACATCAGCAAAAATACCTTCTGGCTCATCTCCTAATATTGCTTCTGCAGATTCTAAACTAGCAATTAAACTTTCTGCTGTTGCCGATTGTCCGCAAGCTCCTTCATATATTTTTACATTAGAGAAAGTAGAATTATTACCAGATCCTGCATCATTATCATTGATAAAGACCAATCGATCCATTGCTCCGGTGTAAAAGTTCCCTACCGGAATAATATAGGTAGTTGTTCCTCCTGAGTAATTATCAAAATTAGTAACTCCATAATTCTGAGTACCGTGCACCTTGAAATATCTATTTGCTGTTAATGAATTATCATTCTCAAAACCTACACCGTGAATTTCTCCCTGAGATGAACTACTAAAATCGAATTCGATTACTGTATTAGCAGTCACGGTATAATTTAAAGCAATATACTTCCATGTATTATTAGTCATTGATAAAGAAGCTCCTCCATTACCAATAGAGAAGTTTCCTGCCGCATCTTGATTAGAGAAACCAGTGATTCCAAAATCATTGAAATTGATGGTATCACAGGTTGGAGGCGGTGGCGTACCTCCGTTTGTTATACTTAGATCATCAATAGCAATATCACTTTGCCATCCTTGAGAACCTTCTCCGGTAACAACATTTAATCGTAGTTGAACACTTCCCTCTCCTGCATATGCAGAAAGATCTACAGAAGCCGTATTCCAGTTGCTACCTTGTGCTCCGGATCGACTAAATACGCTCACCCAATTTCCTGAATTATTTGTTCTGGCTTCCACAGAAAGTGAATTAATATTACTTCCTAACATGTGATACTGAAAACCTAAAGTCGGAGTTGAAATTCCGCTAAAATCAATACAAGGAGAATTTAAAATAGCTCTTTTATTAGGATATCCTGTACCATTACCTGAAGCTTCTACATAGATATATGAATTACCAGCTGCTGCTCCACTTGGTCCTGTGTTGTTAGAAGGTGTTCCTCCGGAATTCACTGTCCAATTGATATCATCACTGGACGACTGTGACCAGGCTCCGATTGATCCCTCAAAACTTTCGCTATAAGGAAAAGAAGATAAATCACCCGAACATTCTTCTACTGGCGGCGGTGGTGGCGTTCCTAATCCCATTGCCTCCCAGAAAGCAGGAATTGTGGCTCTTTCTCCTGAGTTAGATCCTCCGGATCCTGAACAACCTCCATAGGCGTGTACTCCAACTGCATTACCCGTTGCTTCATCAATAATAGGACTCCCGGAATTTCCTCCCGTAGTGTCTGTTCTGTATCTAACAAAAGTATTTGTCGAAGAACTAAGCGGTCCGGTATGTGTTTGCTGAGTCTGATTATCAATACCGGTGTCTGTTCCAAATCCTGTAATTCTAATAGTGCTTCCCGGTTCATCTTGCACTACATTAAATGATTTACCTTGCGCCTGAATTGGCGTTAAACCTGTTTGTGAGTTTGCGCTTGCCTCAAAAACACCCCAATCGTTCGCCTGACTTGGACTACCGGGATATGGTGAAACAAAATTTCCGATAGGATACTGATCCTCTGGACCAGGATGAACGATCGTTCTATCAGGATTAGATTTTGGAACATTAAATTCGATTACCTGTGCACTGCTACCAACGCAGTGTCCTGCTGTTACCAGTTTACCATTGGTGATAATCCATCCTGTACATCCAATAGGAACCATTCTTCCGATGGCATCATCATTAGAATCTATCCTATCATCAGCAGATCCACATTGGGATTTAATAGAAGGATCTAGTTCTCCAACACTTAATTCAGAAATATTAACTCCAACGGATCTATCATTGGATGCTATTGATAAAGAAACTGTTACCGCATTACCATTAAAATAAGCACTAGAATTGCCCCACTCTTTAATAGTCTGTGCATTTAGGGTTTGTGTAGCTCCGTCTAACTTCGAAGTAATTGTAAGCGTACTATTTTTTCCTAAGTCAACATCTTTAAAAAATAGACGTAACCAAGTAGCACCCGTTTCTGAAACTTCTTCAGTAATTACAGTTGTTCCATTTTTATTTGATATTTCATCCGACTTTAACGTTAGATCATAAGAAGTTTTATGTCTCTTCAAATCCTGCGTTTGTGCATAATTTATTAATGGGAAAAGCATAAATACTGTAAAGACTACTGCTGTCATTTTGTGTTTTAACAACAGAAGCAGCCTACTGTTATTAATTGAGTTTGTGCTGTGAAAATTCATAAGAATAAAAGTTTTAGTATATAGAAATTAAATTTAGTTACTAAATCCACCGTTCAAGGTTAGTTACTCCTTCAACAGATATTCCATCAAAAGGTAATTCAGTTACTACCAAATTATCTCTATCGATTTTTCTTTTATTCTTTTGTTATTTTACCCCCAAGGATAAAAGTAAGGAAGAAAACATAGTCTACAAAAAAAGTTTGAAGTCTAAATTGAAAATCAAAACTTATATTATGTCTATTTTTGTGGTTTCATTACTAAAAGTATGATTTCACAAGACACCATAGTTGCTTTAGCCACTCCTGCAGGAGCCGGTGCTATTGCAGTGATTAGAGTTTCTGGAAAGGATGCTATAAGCATCTGTGCCCCTTTGTTTCGTTCTATCAAAGGAAAAGATCTTACCAAACAAAAAACCCATACCATACATTTAGGTCATATTGTGGATGGTGAGCGGGTGTTAGACGAAGTTTTGGTTTCGCTTTTTAAAGGAAGTAACTCCTACACCGGCGAACCAACCGTAGAAATATCGTGCCACGGATCGAGTTATATCCAACAAGAAATCATTCAATTATTACTTCGAAAAGGATGTAGAATGGCAGATGCCGGAGAATTTACACTGAGAGCTTTTATCAATGGAAAACTGGATTTATCGCAAGCGGAAGCTGTTGCTGATTTAATTGCCTCAGATTCTGAAGCTTCTCATCAAATTGCCATGCAACAAATGCGAGGTGGATTTAGTAATGAAATCAAAAAACTACGTGACGAGCTTCTCAATTTTGCATCGCTTATAGAATTAGAACTAGATTTTGCTGAAGAAGATGTAGAATTTGCCAATAGAACCCAATTTCAGGATTTAATATCTAGGATTACCAAAGTTTTAAAACGATTGATCGATTCGTTTGCTGTCGGAAATGTTATTAAAAATGGTATTCCAGTAGCGATTGTTGGAGAACCTAATGTTGGTAAGTCTACTTTGCTAAATGCATTACTAAACGAAGAACGCGCCATTGTTTCGGACATCGCAGGAACCACCAGAGATACGATTGAAGATGAAATAAATATCGGAGGGATCGGATTCCGGTTTATCGATACCGCTGGAATAAGAGATACTAAAGATGTGGTAGAAAGTATTGGAATTAAAAAGACTTTTGAAAAGATTGATCAAGCCCAAGTGGTTATTTATTTGGTTGATAGTTCAGAATTAACTGAATCCCCCTCTGCCTCCGACATCTCTCCGAAAGGGAGAGAAATAATTGTGGAGATAAATCAAATTAGAAATAAATATCCTAGAAAGCCTCTAATTATTGTAGCTAATAAGGTAGATAAGTTAGAAGAATCTCAAATTGAAGTGCTAACTTCTGAAATTGAGAATATTCATCTACTGTCTGCTAAACAAAACATAGGTGTAGAAGAATTACAGAACAAACTTTTAGAATTTGTTAATACCGGAGCTCTCAGAAATAATGAAACTATTGTTACCAATTCCCGACATTATGATGCATTGTTAAAGGCTCTAGAAGAAATCCAGAAAGTACAGTACGGTATTGATCAAGGAATATCCGGAGATTTGATGGCTATTGATATCAGACAAGCACTTTATCACTTTGGTGAGATCACGGGTGAGATTACTTCTGATGATTTATTGGGTAATATCTTTGCTAATTTCTGTATTGGCAAATAGATTTTCTTTCCTTTAGTATGCTTTTAGTTTCCTTTGTTAGACGTTTTGCTAAAAACTAGCGTTATTTTTCATTTGTAGTTGCCTTTAGTAGGTCTTTTCTTTCTTTTAATTGACCTCATAATACCATTAAATTTTATAGCAATGTGTATTTTTATTGAACAATTACTTTCAGAAGAAAATGGATATCAGTCTAACCACCAAAGAACAAATTAATTTGTTTCGGTCTATATTTAAAGGGCGCGAAGATATTTTTGCAAAAAGATGGGAAAAAGGAAGTAAAAACAGTTATATGCCTGCCTATTTCTATGATCCTTATCGATATAAGGCTCATAAAATGAGAGGAGGTAATTTTAAAGACTTTACTGAAAAGTCATATTTGCAATTAAATGATGATCAAATCTTAAAACATCTCGATGGAGAACAGTTAATAGGTATATATCCATTACTTCAGGATAACACATCTTGGTTTATTGTTGCAGATTTTGATAAAGCCAATTGGGAAAAAGAATGTAAAGATTTTATTGCTATATGCGCTAAGCAAAATATTCCTGCTTATTTAGAGCGATCTCGATCTGGAAATGGAGGACATATATGGATATTTTTTGAATCCCCCTACCCAGCTATTAAAAGTAGAAAAGTTTTTAAATCTCTTTTAGAAGAAAGCGGTGCATTTTCCATTTTTGATAAAACTTCAAGCTTTGATAGATTATTTCCTAATCAAGACTTCCTTTCTGGAAAAGGTTTTGGCAACCTTATTGCACTACCTCTATATAAACCAAATGTAGCGCTAGGAAATAGTTGCTTTATCAATCCAAAAACATTGGAGCCATATGATAATCAATGGGAATTTTTACAACAGATAAAGAGGATAAAACCTAATAAGCTAGATAACCTATATAATTCAATTAATGAAAATAATGTTACGACAACTTCTTTGACTAATAGTGATAAACTAACTATTGTTTTAGATCAGTCAGTTCATTTTAATAGAACTAGTTTAACATTACCATTAATAAATTTTCTAAAATCTACATATAATCTTCCAAATTCAGAATACTTCATTAAGAAGAAAATGAATAAAAATATATGGAATATTGACAAATATTTCAATCTTATAACAGAAACAGATAATGAAGTTATCCTTCCAAGAGGTACTATTGGACAATTACTTCGATTTTGTAGAGAACAAAAAATAGAGTTTGATTTTCAAGATAAACGCAAAAAAGTAGAGGATCTGAATTTTGTATTTAGTACAACATTGCTAAAACACCAACAAGAAATCTTGCCTCTAGTTCATAAAAAGGATTTTGGTGTTATTGTAGCTCCTCCAGGATATGGTAAAACGGTAATTGCATTAAAGATTATTGCAGATAAAAAACAACCTGCATTAATTATTGTTCATAGAAAACAATTATTAGAGCAATGGATCGAACGGATTGAAAGTTTTTTGAAGATTCCGAAAAAAGAAATTGGAAAGATAGGTCAAGGCAAAACAAAAATAGGTAAACAGATTACTATTGCAATGGTCCAAAGTTTAACAAAAAAGATTGATGACATAAAAACAGTAAAGGCTTTCAAAACTATTATTGTAGATGAATGTCATCATATTCCAGCGGAAACATATAGTACCACTTTATCAAAACTCTCTACATACTATCAATATGGACTTACTGCAACGCCTTTTAGAAAATATAATGACGGAAAACTAATTTTTGCACATTTGGGAGAACTTATAGCTGAAATTAAACCACAGGATATTGAAACTTTTAAGAAAGCAAGAGTTGTTATTCGTAATACTAATTTAAATATTCCCTTTAACTCGAAAACCGATCATTTCGAAACCTTATCCAAAATATTAGTTCACGATTCAAACAGGAACAAACATATTCTTACAGATATAATTAAAGAAGTAAATAATGGAAGAAAAATAGTTGTTATTACCGAAAGGAAAGAACATATTATTATACTACATCAGTTTTTGAAGCAAACTTGTGAAGTCATAACATTAAGTGGAGATGATTCTGAAAACGATAGAAATATAAAGTGGGGGATTCTGAAAGAGGGTAATTATCAAGTTTTAATTACTACTGGGCAATTTTTTGGGGAAGGTACCGATCTTCAAAATGTAACTTGCCTCTTTTTAGTATACCCTTTTTCATTTAAAGGCAAACTGATTCAATTTATAGGAAGAGTTCAACGATCTGAAATTACACCAATTATTTATGATTATAGAGATCATCAGATTGAATACCTTGAAAGATTATTCCTAAAAAGAAATACATATTATAGAAACCTAGACAAACAAGCTACCCTATTTGATGATATTTTAGAATCTGCTACAGTATCCAAAAGCAATACAATTATAAACAAACGGATAAAAATATCCATCGATCAACTTGATTTTCGATATGGTACAATTGCTTTCATATATAAAGACAGTTCTTTTTCTAATGAATTAGAGTTTGAAATTGAGAATGACTATATACGTCCTGAATTTGATGTTTTGAAACCTTATTTTTCCAAAATATTGGGATCTAAAAATGTAGAAATTGATATTCAAGCTGAAATTGAAAATAATATTTTGGTTTCTCAACTCGCATCTTCTAATGATTTAGAAAATATAAACAGAGAGATTATAGAAACTGTTAGATTTACTTTTGTCGAAAAAACTTTTTTCGGAAACAAATCATCTGCAATGACAAAGTTAGATTTAGATGAAAACCAAAAAGATACGGATGGTTTATATCAGTCAACAAGAGAGTTATTAGAAGATATTCTCAAAAACAAAAATGTAAAACACTTCAGGCAATTACAATATCTGGCAACTAACCATATGGATACCGTGTTAAAACTTAGATACGTTTTAAATCCATTTGCGTTTGTTCTTTTATTATCTGGAGAAAATCAATTTCATCTTGTTTTAGAAACTTTAAACACAGAAGAAGCAACCTATGTTTGGCATATTGAAAAAGACATTACTATGTTAAAAGAGGACCTTAAACGTATAGATAGAGAACTAAATATAATTAAAAATGATGGGAGACAGCTTTATCTCCAAAGTCAACCCACTAATTTTAGTCGAATAATTCACGATTATTCAAACGATAAGAAAGGGTTTATTCTTTGGAGAGATCAATTAGAAGAAAAATTATATTAATGATCCTCTTTAACTTATAGAAAACATAATCCAAGTAATTTAGTATCGTATATTTTTCATATCATTATTATTTTTCTAAACTTCAACATTTCATAAATTCAGGCACAAACCTTGCAGTATAATTCGATAAAAAAATATTAAGTATCTTTGTAATAGTAATGAAACGAGTAGTAAAGAACATATCAAGTAAAAAGAGGTTAGGTAGTAGAAGTCTATCCCAACTATTCCCTGCTGTTATGTTTTGGGATGTTAATATGGATATGCTTTCTCTAAATAGAGATAAAGACTTTATTATCCCTCGTGTTTTAGGTAGATTTATGGATAATAACGAATACCTAGATAATCTTGAAGCTATCTATCCTATTGACGAAATAAAAAGCTTTGCTATCAACAGTAATGAAATATTCGGAAACGAAATTATAGAACATTTAGCAAAACGATACCACCTTAACCCTTTTGACTTCAAAAAATATATAGATTTCTCTCAATATGCTTAAAAAAGGGGTAAGCGAAAAACTTTATGATTTAATCAAAAAATTAATGTCAAATGAAGAATTCGATGATTTTCATTTGGGAGGAGGAACGAATCTAGCCATAAAATACAATCATAGATTATCCATTGATATAGATCTCTTTTCAACTGATATAGTAGGTACAGAGAAACTAAATCAAATCATCAATTTTTTCAAGAGAGAATTTGAAACCGAAACTATACAGACCATCCCTATGAATTTCGGGAATGAACAATTCGCATGGTTACAGGTTTTTGTAAATCACCCTGATATAAAAACAAAGGTTGACATTATTCAGAACCTGAAGCTTACTGAGAAAATTGAATCTATCGATGATATCCGCTTAATAAATGACATTGATATAGGAGCTTTAAAATTATTGGCAGCCTCTAATAGAGGTGTTCAAAAAGATTTCTATGACCTTTATTTATTAAGTGAAATATATCCCTTGGTTGAATTCTACGATAGACTACAATACCGAAATGAAGTGTTTGCTTCCAAAAAAGATAAAAACATTTTTGACATAAGTACTGGAAAGCCAATAGAACGTCTTGAAAGAGACCTAACGTCATTAGGAAATTTCAATAGAGCGAGTAATAAAAAAGAAGAAAGCAATCGGATTGTCTTTACAGAAGACTCAAGTGTGAAACTTGCATGGCCTGTTCTCAGAGATCGATGGAAAAAGAAAGTTCAAGAATTAGCAAAAGAAAAAGGTTTGATTTTTAATGAGACACCGACAACCAGAAGTAATTCAAAGCGAAAACTTAGGTAAAACTCTAACAAAACCTCACCAAAAGCAAACAAAAGCTAGCACCTCCATTTCACCTCGAACTCCCCTACCCCTTTATTTACAAGGGTTTATTACATATTGTATCGGGAAATAATAGATAACTACAATTCTAATTCTCAAATAGTATCTTTTGTACTTTGATAGAATATTCTTTGCTTTTTTGCAACTCAACTGGTGATCCTTCTTACGTAGTAATACTTTACAACAAAAAGATATTTTGAGGTTTATCGAAACTCTTTGTAGCTTCTTATTAATACCTGAATATTTAGCATAGCTGTTTTCAAAAACCTAAAACCTATGATTTATATAACATTCCATTTCTTTTCTATAACGATATATCCTCTATTTGTAATGATCTTTGTAAGAGAGTTTATAATTAAGTTTTATGCTTAGACGCTATTATTTTAGACATGGACCATTTAGGATTACCAAAATGATAATGAATGCGTAGTATTTGATAAATACGACAAAACATTTCAGGTAATAAAAAGGCAGAAATTAAAAATTCTGCCTTTCTTAAGTACGATTGAACAAAACCTTCAGAAATAACTTTTTATTGGTGAGAAAATATTAGAATAACAGACAAATCAAACCGATAAGACCAATTTTAAATAAATGACGATACACAATTAATCTAACTCTTAAAGCCATTCGAACAGATTCTTTAACATCGTCATTTTTTCTTGCTGATTCTTTTTATCCTCAGAGACCGTTCACACATAAAATAAATCTCTGGGGAGAAAAGAAACAAAAATTACAACCCTCTTTAAATATTTAATTATGAAACTAAACAAAAAAAGGATTCTAAAATATGAAGTAGGTGACACGGTATTTACTAAAATAAACCCAAACATTTCACTAATCATAAGACGCTATATTGATGGAATCTATTACTGTGGTTTTCAAAATGACCCTGATCGTTGGGAATTGGGTTTATCTGCAAGAGCACTGGTATAAAAATAACGTCTTTTCGAGCTCAATTTCTTTTATGTTGAATCCCTAAAATCACGAAAACATCAGCATTAGTCTATTGTGAAAATGAATTTTATAAGCAGATAGAAAAACTTTGCAAGATATCTACTGAATTAATCTGTATTAACCTACTATTATGCCAACCCCAAGAATAGATATTAACCTCCACAAAATTGCTCATAATACTAAAACGTTAAGCTCTCTTTTTCTGTCAAAAGGCATCGATATTATAGTGGTTACTAAAGGAATATATGCATATCCTCATATTGCTAAGATTTTGACAGAGAATGGAATCAAAATTCTTGCTGACTCAAGAATAGCAAATATCAAAAAAATGCGTGAAGCTGAAGTAAAAGCAACATTTTTACTGATCGGTTCACCCATGATAAGTCAAGCAGAATCTATAGTGTTAAATACTGATATAAGCTTAAATTCGGAATTATCCATTATAAAGAAACTTTCAGAATTTGCTATCCTACATCATAAAATCCATAAAATCATCATTATGGTAGAATTGCGAGATTTGCACGAAGGGATAGTTCCGTCACAATTGGAAAACACCATCAAAAAAGTACTGACCCTTAAAGGTATTAAACTGATAGGAATAGGTACAAACCTTGCTTGTTTTTCGGGAGTTCAATCCACAGCAGAAAAGATGCATACACTATCTTCTATTGCTATTAGTATCGAGAAAAAATTTCAAATTAAACTATCCATAATTTCAGGAGGAAACTCAGCCAATTATAATTGGTTCAGTACTACAAATAATGTTGGTAGGATAAATAATTTGAGATTAGGGGAATCTGTATTTCTGGGATATGAACCTTTGACAGGGAAACCTATTCCAAAACTTTATCAAGACGCTTTTATGTTGGTGACCGAAGTTATAGAATTAAAAAACAAATCGTCTGCGCTAAATGACAAGATCAGTCTGAATACTTTTGATAATAAATCAAAACTTAAAAACCAAAGTGTGCTAAAACAAATTGTATTAGCAATGGGCATACGAGATGTAATGGTGGCTGGATTAACTCCAAAATTAGATATTGAAATCCTGGAAGCTAAAAGTGATCACATTATAATTAATGCAAAAAAAGAAAAACTAAAAATAGGTAGCGATATAGCATTTACGTTAAAATATGGAGCAATGGTTACCGCTATGAATTCACCTTATATTTTTAAAAATATCATCATTCCTATGAATGCTGCAGAATATTGCGAGATAGTAGAAGAAAAAGATAGGTTACATAAGAAAAAAGCAGCTATGATGCCTATAAACGAAGATCACTCGCCACTGATAAGCCTTCAGAATTCGGGTTTTAATATAGTTTTTGAAAAATCTCTTCAGGAAAACTATCGTTTTTTAGTTAGAAAAGAAGTCCATAAAAAAATTGGTCGAATCAGTAAGCTTCTGGATAGTCAAGGTAAAAAATTAATTATTAGATCAGCTTGGAGATCATTTGAACATCAGCAAAAACTATGGGATCAGAAAGTAAGTTCCTTGAAAAAGAAATATCCCAAAAAATCCAAAGATGAAATAGACAAGATCGTATCAAATTTTATCGATTCCAAAAAACAATCTACACATTCCACCGGAGGAGCAGTTGATGCTTTGATTTACGATTTGAGAAAGAAATGTGTGCTGGATTTTGGGACCAACGACAGACTCTATATTCACTTAAATGAAAAGTGTTATCCCAAACATCCTGACATTAGTGAAGAAGCAAAGAAAAATCGAAAACTATTGATGAAACTTTTCGAAGATGAAGATTTTGTATGTGACCACAAAGAGTATTGGCATTTTGACTACGGTACTATTAGTTGGGCAGTAGAAAAGAATAAAGAATATGCTCCATATGGTGTTATAGAAACATCTTAAGCATCACCAACTCTTATGAATATCATGGTTAAAAGTTACCTTTTATGATTATTTAAAAACGTGAGTTTTTATTGTGGTAAAAATCTATAGGGCACAGTTCTCTTCATCAATTGAATTCAATAAGTTTGAAGCTCTGCAAAAAGTAAATCTAGTTCTGCCCTGGATTTCTTAAGTTTAATGGCAAGACCATTAAGCATGATTTCTTTTTGTTCATCTGCAAAGTCAAAATCTTTGTCCGACAGAAACTTAAATCTACGTTTGAGCATTACCTTTTGCTCTCTCCAACTTCTTGTAATATTTGTTTTAGCCATTACATCTATTCTTTTATGTTACTATTAATTATATCATTCTAAAAATCAAAATCAACTCAAAAGCTCTCGTTCAAAAAACACTACTTCTTTCTTCTCTGGATCTTCGGCTAATTTGCAATAATATATTCGTCGATAATACAACCGTACAATCAATTTTACTTCAGGATTTGCTTTGTCATAAACAGTATCACCTGGTTTGAATTTACCTTCTTGTCCTACCATACCAATTATATTAACTCTTAAATACTTATATTCTCATAACCGCTCATAATTACTGTAGATAACATTTTAAAACGTTTATTAGCCCTTATAATATTACTTGCGTGAGCAGGAATAATGATTGCCTGACCAGTTTCAATGATATTTGATTCTTCATTAATAACAATCTCAGCTTCTCCGTCTATAATTTGAATAAGATTGTCAAAAGGAGATGTTTTGGAAGGCAGTGCTTCTCCTCTATCAAATGATGATATGGCTACAATTCCTGTTCTTTTCTTCAGAATTGCTTTCATAACCACAGAGCCAGGCATATAATCTATCGTGTCGGCCAATCTATGGTTAGTTGATTTTTCTAATTCATGATTTTTCATGGAGATTATAATAGAAGATTAATGCTCAACTAGAATGCGATACCTGTGACTTACAATTGAAGTTTATTCCTGACTTCTTTTTTCCTTTCTTTTTGCCGCTTTTGCAGCTCTTTTCTCTTTTAAGTTTTTTTCAGGAGCTTTTTTACCTGATTTCGGTTTACCTTCGTTTCCTTTTGACATGATTTTATGTTTTAATAGTATTAATATCCAAGCTGTTATGGGTAGTTTTACTATGTGTACAAAAATCGATTAATTAGTGTCTTAATGTGTTACACTCGTTCAAGCCTACATTACATATATCACACTTTTAAAGTTTCCTAAGAAAATGGTAGTAATTCAAAACGGTCTATGTATTAAGAATCTAGTTACTAAAGTATTCAGACAATTATAGATCCTCTAGGTTTCGTTTTCGTTTTTCTTTCAGTTTCTTATAGAACGTAGGAGTCAAACCGGTGATTTTTTTGAATTGGTTAGATAAATGTGCCACGCTACTGTAGTGTAATCTATAGGATATTTCAGTAAGGCTTAATTCATCATAAATAAGTAACTCTTTAACTCTTTCAATTTTATGTATGATAATAAATTGTTGAATCGTAATTCCTTTTACTTCAGAAAAAATATTGGCTAGATACGTGTAATTATAACCGACCTTTTTACTTATGTAATCTGAATAATTGACTTTGGGCAATTCATCTGTGTAATGAATCATTTCGATGATAACATTTCTAATTTTCTCAATTAGAATACTCTTTTTATTTTCCATCAATTCTAAACCGGATTTGCTTAGATTTTTCTTCAGTTGTCTGCGCTGGTCTTTAGTTATATCTTCCAGTATCTCAATAACGCCTAATTCTAATACGACATAATGCAAACCAAGTTTTTTCAACTCATCCTTAACCAAGAGTTTACATCGTAAACTGACCATGTATTTTATGAATAGTTTTGTACTCATATTTGTATGTGTTTATATGCTAACAAAACATCTGTTCATTATTAGAAAGCCAATTTTTACATCATTTTCTAAGATGTTGCCCAGGTACAAGCTTTTGTAAGCGTAATATGGTTGATACTTCGTATGTCATTTCTTTATCAATCACGGTATGTTTAATAAACGAGATGATAAAGTTATCACCGATCTCTTTATCGGGATGTAATAAATGTCTTTCAAGTATAACAGACAGAACCTCATTAAAAACCCATGTTTTTTCTAATCCGGATCCTGTTTTATAACAAAATGAATAACCGTCCTCAACTTGCCCTTGATAAACTCCCTCTATTTTTGATATTTCATTCATTTCTTGAGAAGTAGAAATACCAAATGAAATCAGTAATACTAAGAGTAGTTTTATTCGTCTTGTCATATTTTATTTTTTGTAAGGAATTTTATTGGTACCATATACGTTTAAGCATTACCGTAGGATATAAGACATAAAAAGCCATCTTTAACAGATGGCTTTTCGATATTTTTGAAGATACAAGATCTACTATTTGACCAACTCAACATTTACCGCATTCATTCCCTTTGGACCTCTTTCCATCTTGAATTTTACGTTATCGTTCTCACTAATTTCATCAATCACACCGCTTTGGTGTACAAAGACATCCTCATCGGAATCCTTAAGCTTTATAAAGCCAAATCCTTTGGCAGTATTGAAAAATTTTACTGTTCCTTCTTTCATTATTTTTCTCTTTATTAGTTACTATTCCTATGTTTAACTTAAAAATGTTCTTTTGCATCATTGCTGAGAAAAAAAGAGAGCAGAAAAAGAATATTGAATTTAGGGAAACAAGATTAAATTGGAGCTTTCCGAATTTTAACACAGTAAAGATACCTGCTATTTGTATACCTTATCCAAATCATATGTTAAATATAATTAAGAAGAGTCATTAGGGAAAATTAGAAATACGAACTATCATATCCAGTGTACATTTTATTGTTTTTTTGTTTCCTTATTCCTAAAAATCTTACATTTTATATTCTTAAAAGGATTTAGATTATAATTATTCTTTTGTAACCATTTTGAAAAAAATGATAATGAACTAAACCATAGTGATTTTGTGAATTTTAACAGGAATTATATTAGACGTGTAAATTCATATTTATTTCATCGATTTATACCTTTAGAAAATCCGGAATCATCGCGAGAAGATGAACCTACTCATATCAATCTAAAATTTGCCAAGATTCAAGATTCCTTATCTTCATTTTGTGATATATTCTTGAAAAACTATTCTCAAAGTTCAATTTCTTGACTTGCCGAAATCATTATGATCCAGAATAAAATCACCTTGAATCTAATGATGAAATTCAAAATATTCGTATTCTTTATACTGAAAACAATATTCAAATCTGGTTGCTAGTTTGTATTTTCTATTCCTAGAAATTAACAAAGGAAGTTGTAATTAAGTTATATTATGTTTACCTTAAATTAATAAATATTTTATAGAATGAACCTTGCATAAACATTACACGTGGACATCTTATGATAAAAAAGTCATTTTTTTATTTTTTATTAATTGCCCTTGCCGTTGCTTTATTTTTTAATCCAAATTTTAAAACAGTTACCGCTGGTGTTGCCATTTTACTTTTTGGCATGATTATGCTGGAGGAAGGGTTTAAAGTTTTCTCCAAAGGTCCTCTCCGAAAAATCTTAAAAAAAGCAACTGATAAACTATATAAAGGTATTACCGCCGGAGCTCTAGTCACTGCCTTTATACAATCAAGTTCATTAGTATCGGTGGTTGCGATTTCTTTTATAAGTGCAGGATTGATAAGCCTTAGTGGTGGAATGGGGCTAATTTTTGGGGCAAACATTGGAACTACAGCCACCGCCTGGCTCGTGGCTGGTTTTGGTTTGAAAATAAAAATATCGTCTTTGGCAATGCCCATGCTCGTATTCGGGATTGTTTTTTCATTACAAAAAAGAGTTTCGTTAAAGGGGATTGGAAATATTTTGGCCGGATTGGGATTTTTCTTCTTAGGAATCCATTACATGAAAGAAGGTTTTGATGTATTTAAGGAGTATATCGATCTTACCGAATATGCGATTCCAGGATTCCTGGGGATAATCGTTTATACCGGAATCGGTATCATCATCACTACGATTCTTCAATCGAGCAGTGCAACATTAGCTTTGATTTTAACTGCTTTGGCAGCCGGACAAATTGAATATGAGAATGCTCTAGCTCTAGCCATAGGTGCAAATATTGGAACCACTATTACTGCAGTTCTAGGCTCTATAAGTTCGAATATTGCGGGAAAAAGACTGGCAGGAGCACATTTAATTTTCAATTTGATTACTGGAATAGTTGCCTTAGCTATCATATTTCCACTTGCAAACTTAGTTAATTATCTGTCCAATACGGTAGGTATTTCGAGTGACGATTTTACTCTAAAATTGGCAATATTTCATACCATTTTCAATGTTTTGGGTGTAATCATTATGCTACCGCTTATTAAAATGACAGAAAGATTCTTAATCAGGATTTATAAGGAAAAAGACGACAAAGGAATAGAGGTGCCCAAATACCTGAACGAAAGCATTCTGAGGTTTCCAGCCACAGTTATTTCGGCGCTTATAAAAGAATCGAAGTATTTGTTTGAGAATGCAGTTTTTGAGATTGTCGCACACGCATTGAATATTCATAGAACGCACATAAAATCAGATTTAAGACCAAAAGAAATCGTTAAAAATTCCAAAAAAGATTTACAAACAGATGTCCGAGATTTGTACTACAGCAAGGTAAAAACTATCTATGGCGAAATAATCAAATACGCCACTACAGCACAGAGTACCTTGAAAATGGGTGAAAATCAAAATGATAGAATTTCTGAAATTATAGTTGCCAATCGTAAGATGGTAGAGATTATAAAGGCTGTTTTAGAAATGGGTATTAATGTATCCCGATACCTAGACTCAGAAAATGTTCATTTGGTTAAGGAGTACGATAAGTTTCGAAAAAAAATCGTAAAGGTCCTACGTGTTATCTATTTATTCAGGACTCATGAAAATAAAGAGGAGTATTACGCCAAACTTTTGTCACTCAGAAACGAGGCAAAAGAGGGAAAACATCTAACTAATAAATCTATCAATACACTCATAAGGAAAAATTTAGTTACAGCCGAGATGGCTTCTTCTCTTGTCAATGATAAGGACAATCTAAATGAAATCATTAAAAACTTGATTTCGGTCGCAGAACTGCTCTACGGAGAAAAAGACTCTTTATTGGAAAATGGGAAATAGACCCTAAAGTGTTTTTTCTCGATTATGTTCTTCATAATATAAATTCAAAATATTCATATTGGCCATAATCAGATCCTTGGTCTCCAATAGAATACTAAAATAAAGAGTTGTATTCTTAGGACTAGATTCTTCAGTTCGTGTGCGTTCGACTTGTCTTTGTATGGATTCTTGAACACTTTCAAGTAATGTTTGTTTTTCTTCCATTATTGGGGGGAAAATCTTATCAAACGTTCTAGTATCAAATACTACTCTGATTTGATCAAAAAGATGAGCAAGTCTCTCGTTGATGTCCATAAGTTCCTCGGCCTGTTTTTTCTTTAAAGCTTTGTGGTTATTATTAACATGCTTGTGACTGACACTTGCGATTAGACCAGATGATTGAGCTACGTCCTGTATACTTCCAATTACATCTATATAGAATTTACTGGCTCCTAAATAGGAATCATCCATGTCTTTGATAAAATAGAAAATATCGTTTTGCAGTTCTTCTATTTCGGACTCTAGCTTCACCACCATTAACTTCGCCTTTTTAAGGTCATCCAAGTCTTGATTGATTAATCCATGAATAGTACTATTGTTTATCTTACTCACCCTTTTTAAGGCCTTAGAGATATTATCTGCACTTTCTTCTATAACACCCTGAATAGAATTGCTTTCAGCCTTACTCAAGCTATCTTCGGCTTTTACGGCTCGAGTTTTTTTGTTATGGTTGATATAATTACGAACCAAAAGAAAAACTGCCAAAAGCAACAATATTGCAATCATTGTTCCCCCACCAAGATATATTAAGTACGCAACGGTACCAGCTGCAATAAAAGCACTAATAGCCGTAAAAAACCAGCCTCCGATCACATTCAATACACCGGCAACTCGATAAACAGCACTTTCACTTCCCCAAGCCCTATCTGCAAGAGAAGTACCCATAGCCACCATAAAAGTAACATAGGTGGTTGACAAAGGAAGTTTCATTGAAGTAGCAATAGAAATTAAGACACTGGCAACCATTAAATTTACCGCCGCACGTACCATATCAAATGCGGGGAGTTCTAGTGTCTTTCCTTTCTGTAACTCAATAACGGGTTTCTCAAATCGTTTTTCAATTTTTTCCCGAATCGACTTGGGAATAACAGTGGCCGTATATTTGGAAACAAGAATTGAAAGACGTACTAAATTTCGGGATAAAAAGTTAGGTTGGAAACGTTCATGGGTCTCTGCTTGGCTTGAAAGGTCAATCGAAGTCTTGACTACCTTTCTTGCCTTACTTGAAAACCAGAGTGTCAATACCATAATCAAACCTGCAAACAATAGAAATAATGTTGGGGTAGGTACTTTTTTTCCTAAAACATCCATAGGAAATTCGCTCGCAGGTACACCAGAAGCTAACCAGGCTTCATACGACTGCCAGGCGGCGATCGGGACCCCTATAAAGTTTACCAGATCATTACCGGCAAATGCCAATGCCAGCGCAAATGTGCCTACAACAATAATAAGTTTGTAAATGTTCTTATTGAGAAATTTGACAACGATATAGGATAGTAAGGTCCAAATGACAAAACTTACAACCATAATTAAGGTTGTTTTTCCTTCTATTAACGGCTTAATCTCATTGTAGTAATCGGTCCCTTTCAAGCCTTTGATAAAAATAAAATAGGTAATTGCCGCCAAGGCAATTCCACCAAAAATTGCTCCGACCCATTTGGATTTTCTTTCAAAATCAAAGGAAAGCAAAGCTCGCGAAACATATTGTACTAAGGCGCCCACAGAAAAGGCGACCACTACTGACAACAAAATACCCAAGATAATTTCCGTTGCCTTTGCTGTGTTGATATAGTTGTAAAGATCTGAAACAGAACCACTCTCAGCTCCAATCTTTATTATGGCCATGGCTACGGCAGCTCCCAGTAATTCAAAAACGATTGATACCGTGGTAGATGTTGGCATCCCAAGGGTGTTGAAAAAATCTAACAATAGAATATCTGTAATCATTACCGCCATAAAAATGATCATGATTTCGCTGAAGTAAAATTCACCAGGGACAAAGATTCCTTTTCGGGCAACTTCCATAAGACCACTAGAAAAAACTGCACCAATCGCAATACCCAAACTTGCTACGATCATCATAGACCTAAATGAAATGGCTTTAGAACCAATTGCAGAATTCAAAAAGTTAACCGCATCATTACTAACTCCAACTACTAAGTCGGCGATTGCCAAAACGCCGAGCGCGATTATCATTAGAAAGTAAATGTTATCCATAATTAAAATCGATTGGTTCAAGCAATAAATATAAAAACAATAAAACAATAAATTATATGACTAATATCAGGTAATAAATGAATATCAAAATGAAATCACTTCATTATAAATATCTTATACCACATATATTTCACCAATAGCTCAACTCGACCAAATATTAAAACTTGTCTACAGGTGTATTTAGGAAGCCTGTTTTAAATTTGTTTTAAGGTTTGTATTTCAAAAATTAAATAATGATTGGGCATAATATATGACTTCTAAATTAGAGCACATACCGTAATCTAAAGGTTATAAATCTCGGTAAAATAAAGGTTTCAGTAGAAGAAACGAAAAGGTTCGTCGCTCTGTTATTTACTCGTGATGTTACATCTAATATATTAGTGGCCCTCAATGTATATTCCCATTTAGCATCTTTGTCTTTTCTGTACGATAACGAAGCGTTCCAGGTATCAAAGGATTGACTGGGTCCATCTTTTCTACTTTGTCTGGTATAGGTATAGTCTGTAACAAAAGTTAATGATTTCCAGATGTATGCATCAAAATCTATGGATGGTGCATTGGTGTAAAATGTGGTTTTATTAGATCCTTGGGTATTGGTCGTGATACTGTAGTTATATTGCACGCTGACATTAGGTGCTTTTTTGAAATTAGTTCGTAATCCCGGTCTGTAACTTTGAGTAAATCCTTCATTCACCGACCTCCTGTCCTGAATAAATTGGTTGATTTTAGTATAATTAAAACTAGTATTCATGGTTGCTCTAACTTTACCAAAAGTTCTTTGAATACGACCAAATGCAGAAAAGTTCTCGTCTGCAAAATTAGAATTAAAAAAAGTACTCGTGGTTATTACATTATCAAAATTAGTCAGGCCGCGTATTTGGTCTATATTTTTAGAATATGCTAATCGTGCAAAAATGTTGGTATAATTGAACAAGTTGAAACTAGAATAAAACAGACTTAAATTATGAGATAAAGCATTTTGAAGTTCTGGCTCTCCAAATTGGATACTATTAAAGTTATTTAAGACCAAACCTTGCGCTAATCTAGTCACATCGGTAAATTGATTCTGCATATCGTAACGAAATGTAAGACTCTCATTTTTCTTAAACTGTATACGAGTTTCGAAATCAGGTAATAATCTAAAAAAGCTTTCATCAAATTCCTGATTAAACTGACTGTTTTCATTTACATAAGAGTGTACAGAAAATCCCGGTGTAAAAATGAACTTCCCTGTTTTAAATCTATAATGAAATCCTAGATATACATCGCTAAATGTATATTCTGTATCATTAGTTGCCCGTCCTTCATTAAAAGTTGGTGTAGGATCAAATTGAGCGTTATTATCTAAAAATTGAAACAACCTAGAGTTGAATTTTTGCTGACTAAAAATAGTCCCTAAGGTCACATTTAAGTTACTTTTCGCATTAATAATATAAAAATAATCAAGCTTAGCATCCAGTTGATTCGATTTGATCCTTCTATTCTGACCTAAATTATAATTTAACAAGCTTGTATCCAAACCTAATGCTTCAGCAGTATTGTCAAATGGGTCTCTATCATTGGGATCGACCTCATTATTATTACCAGGGTCGTTTATAAGTCTGGCGTTATAAAAAGGATCTTCATCTCTTAATAAATGGTCTACTTCCAAGGCAAAAATGTTATCCTCATCAAGTGTATAATAATACTTTAGACTTTGATTGATACTGTAAGGTGTGGCGTCTTCTGCTTCAGTAGTAGTTCCCAAAATAGATGAAGCAAAGTTTTGATCTTGTACATCCTTCGAGATACGTCCTAAAATGTCATAATCGATTTGATTATTGACATTGGGTTTATAGGATGCGCTTAATTTCAGCAATCCCTGATCTGATTTTTCTTCATTATTTTCGTCTGTTGATTCATCCGGAATCCCTAAATCGGCATCTGTATATTGAATAAAATTTGATTGTCTTGAAGAAAGACGGCTCACATTAAAAATGGCAAAACCACTTATATCTAATGATTTATTGGGAGAATAACTAAAATTTGCTGCTCCCAATTTATTTTGGATCGCCGTTGCATTATTCTGATTGGTTAAAAAACTTAAGTCATTATTTCCCAAATTAATACTGGTTCCACTAGTTCTGCTCGGTGCTCTAAAACCACCTCCAAAACCTCTGATATCCCTCCTGGATAAAGCAACTTCTCCTGTATTGTTAATATCACCAATAAAGTTAATACTGTATTTTGGGCTATAATAAAAAAGTTTGGGTTGTGCCAGATAAAGTCCTTCATCCGGAGAAAAACCTCCACCGGCAGTTACATTTCCGAACCAAAAACTTTCTTTCCCTTCCTTGAGTTTAATGTTTAGGGCGACATTGTCCTGATTGTTAGTGACTCCTCGTAACTGACCTACTTCAGAATAGTTTCTAAGCACTTGTATCTTATCAACCGCTTTAGAAGGTATATTTTTAGTGGCAACTTTGGTATCACCATCAAAGAAATCTTTTCCGTTAACCATCAATTTGTTGACCACTTTCCCTTCTACTTCTACCTGACCTTCTTCATTAATCTCTACTCCGGGCAGGTTTTGGAGTACATCTTCTAGTTTACGCTCTGTGCCCGTATTGAAAGATTCTGCGTTATAGATTAAGGTATCGCCTTTTACCGTTACCGGCATTTCGTAGGTTATCTGCACTTCATCTAAGGTATTCCCAAATTTGAGGACTACGTTTTTTGAGATATCCGTTTCGCCAACAGAAATAACTTCTTCATAATCTTCCATGCCAATATAACTGACAGTCAGCTTAAATTCGGTATTCTTGCTTAAGTTAAGTTTGTAATTACCTTTAGCATCAGTCGTTCCATACGCTTGTAAAATTTTTGTTTCCTGATTAATGGCTACTACATTTGCTAATTCTAGGGGATTACCTACACTATCCTTTACAGTACCTTTTAGCTCTACCTGAGCGAACGTACTTTGTACTACACACAGCAGTACCAACACAAAAAGAGTTCTCATGAATTTTAAATAATATATGAATCGTTAAAATTCAAACTGTTAACTTCCTGGTCTACGTCTACCTCTATTATTACGCATCTCCTGCATTTTGCCGGTGATAATTTCTTTATATTCTTTTTTAGTAACTTCTTTCCCCCTATCCGGAGCTTCTATTTTTGATTTATCATCAGGATTCATTACAATTTTGAAACACAACATGGTAGTATTATTTACATTGGCCTCCAAAATCAATCCAGGAAGTCCCCAAAACTCCGATGGGCCTAAACTAACGGGAACTTTTAGTGTATACCAGGCAGTAACTTCGGTCATTGGTACTTCTTCAGGTTTGTCGGGATTATTCGCTGCTCTTAATTCACCCCAAGAAAAGTCATACCAGGTAAGATCGGCAGTAGGTATCATTGCTGTTGCTTTGTAGCAAGTATACCCGCCTATTTGCTTGGTCTCCGCTCCCATTTTCCATGCTATCGGAAGCAACTTATCTTTGACTAAAAAGTTCTTTCCATAAAATTCTTGTTTCTGAACCAGCTCATTAGTCTTTACATTTTTATATTGCTCACCTGGAGCGAAATTTTTCCCCCAAGTGTCCGTAGCACCAGAAAGCACATCTACATCCAGTTTTTCATCCTCCTTAAACGTTGATGATACCTTATCGAAGGTTAGCACATATTTTTTCTCCAGCCTATTCTTTAAACGTGCTGCTACTTGTTTTTTCTGAGCTTCGCTCAATCTTGCTCCCCAACTACCCAATTCCATAGTTGATTTAGCATAGTAATAAGCTTTACCCTGAAAATCCTGTGCAAAAAGACTGGTGGAAAAGAGAAAGATAAATAGGTAAAATAGATAGTTATTTGTTAGCGTTTTCATTGTGACTAAATTTTGTTTAACGAATATATACAATTGTTAAACATATAATTAGAACTTTATTAAAACATTAACGGTGTATCTTTTTCACTACTAATGAAAAAAGAAAATAAATATCAACTAAATCTTATGGAGAATTAATTTAGTTTAAAATTAGAGGGTGTGTAGCCAAAAGTTTTTTTAAAAAGCTTACTAAAAGATGCTAAATCCGGAAAATTAAGAATATCTGCTATTTCTGAAACCGTAAGATTACCCAATACCAAATACTGTTTGGCTCGTTTCATCTTTAGGCATGTAATATACTGATGTGGTGTTTTACCAAATATCTTTTTAAAGGAATTATACAAATGGTACTCTGATAAAGCAGAAACATACGACAAATCTTCTACAGAAATCTTTTGCTCTACATTATCATGAATATATTCATAGGCCACTAATAATCTTTTAAGTACTTCCATTTTTGTGGAGCTTTTTGAAGCTTTTATTTGATCTGCCATCAAGTATGCCCTGCATTGATCCTTAAAGATAGCCTGTAACACCTCTATAGTAAGCTCTTTAGGATCCATGTATTGATAATTATCGGTACAACTCTGCTGATGTATAGATTTTAATAATCTACCCGATGGGTAATGGTCTGCATTGTATATCTTCTCTAAAAAAAATGATTTTTGTTCTATTTTTTCTAAAGGCACATTCAGCAACTGATCTTCTGTAGCAAAGGCATAGAAATTGAACTTGGAAATAAGGTCATCAGATACCGCAAAACTCAATACATCGATATAATTTTCGCTTTTGTTAAAATACTCCCACCCATAACTGGGATTAGAAACAATAAACTTATTACCATCTACTTTTACTTTTTTATCCTTAACGATAAGATCACCGACTCCTTCTTTAAAATAGATAATAGTCAGACTATTTTCATTATATCCATAATAAGGAAGCTGCGTTTTAAAACGCATCATAAAATTTTCTTTCCTGTTAAATTGTGGTGGGATTGGGTTTCTTCTCTTTGAGAAGTGATCGTAGTATTCGTCTTTATAATGCTGCATATTTTGGGGTAATTTACACAGTTTGTTATAGTTTAAAAAAAACATAACTAGCTGATTACAAGCTGCAAATATACATTATATTAACTAAATATTAACTTTTAAATCACAACTTAACTGGTCTTTCTTTAAAATTAAATTTCATCAATCCATTCCCAAATAATTGATCATCGTAGATCAACTGTATTGTTTCATTCTCAGGAATATTACCAAAATTTAACAATAATCGCTTAAAAGGAGCCACTTTAAAATTACGCTCAAAAGTTACTCCAGCACAGGCTATCGTATCTCCGGATGTAGTTACGGCTTTAAAATCCTTTTGTATCGTAAATGCCATATATTTTACAGCATCTTCATAAGATTTGTTAGTATACTTGTCTTTTAAAAGATCATCTTCTTTTTCTTGTTGAAATTTAACCTCTATAACCCTTTCATTTTTATACAATTCATATATCGAATCTACTTTATTGAGATTCTGATTACCTTCATTTTTAAGGATATAGTATTGTATAGGTACCAAAGTAGCATTATACTCTATACCCGAGAGGAAATGCGATATCGATCTTGATTTCCATCCGGATTGCTCCAGGTTGAATAACCTTTCTTCTATTTTTGTTCTAGGCTTTTCTTTTTCTTTTTGGCAAGATGCAAAAGAAATTAGTAGCATAGCTATAGAAAGATAATGTAAGATATATTTATGCACAGATCATATATTTATAGTACCAGTATAAATTTACTTATTATAAAGGAACTCTCGAAAGTTTTATTCTAAAAGATCCATTGGTAACCGTTATAAAAGGATCGTTATCTCCTGCTCCAGAACTCAGCTCTCCTGAGAAGGTTCCAGATAATATATCATCAGACCAATCGGTTAAGACTACACTAAATCTTTCGGTATTGATATTATCCAGTCCATAAGAAATTTCTTGTCCATCGTTATCATTGATATAAGAAAAATCAAGAAAAGGATCACCGTTGTTTTCAAAATGTCTTAAGGTACGTGGAAATGTGATATTGTCTAAATCCAAATCATCCACAGACATATACCATACGATCTGATTTTCTTCAGAGATTTTTCTTTGGAACGTAAATCGATGACTTTCTGCGAAATATGTTTCTGTAGTTCCTGGTCTTAAATAATCGGCATACACCTTTTCTCCGTCAACTGTTCCTTCTATAAAAAAGTCTGCCTGACCTGAATCATCATCAGATTGACATCCTGAAAAGGCCATTAGTATTCCTGTAATTCCAAATAACAATATTATTTTCTTCATTTTGATTTTTGTGTATGTATTTATTACTAATTAAAAGTAGTATAGTTAGGTATTCTCTCGCATCGTAAACAATCGGCAAAGTGAAACGTTTTTATAACATGGAATTGCAGTATTAAAAATCAAACTTTACGATTTTGACATTTTCTCTTCCTCTGCGAAAATGATCTTCAGCTTCGACCAGATAAAACCCTTTACCGTCGATCACCTTGGTTGTAATGATCTCCTTATGCTTGATTCCTTTTTTTGTTGCCAGGTAATCTTTAATCTTATCATTAAAAAGCATAGCAAACTTTGTATAGAATCCTAACGTCAATTTCTTGTTATAATCTTCCTTCTGTTTTCTGTAAAAATATTGTATGACGCTATCTCCTATGGTACCATTCTGCGGATTTATTTTAAAGGTAAATAGCATGCCATCAATATTGATCCCAACTCCTATATCAGAAATCATATTAAATAGTTCAATGTTTAGGTCAATCCCTTTTCGTGAGTCATTAAACTCTTTGTTTTCAATATTTTTTTGAACTTTCCATACTAACTGACCTTCAAAATCATATTTATGAAGAAAAAAACCTTTAGGTCTATTATGATAAAATTTATCCTTATCAGAAAATAATCCGTACATATAAAAAGCTTTGTTAGCCGTATCTATATAAACATTTCCGGCTGTAGCTTGCAAAATAGTTTCTTTAGGGTATCTAAGATTATCTATGAAATTGCCAGCTCCCAGAAAACCACCCGAACCGTTGTTCGATGAGTTGAAAAACATGCCATCTTCTAATGCAAACGCTATACTTTTACTATATGTTAAATTTCCATCATAATCAAAAGCAAGTATGTTATAACGGTCTTCTCTTTTATCTTCTGATAAATCCTTGTATGCCAGATAAAATTCATCATCGGTGTGCTTTCTATATTCTACCAACATAACTTTTTCTGTATATGGTAAATCAGGAAAATTCAATTTTACCTCTTTATCTTCGAGCGTTTCATTATGTCTTGCGAACATGTAGAATTCGGATGTGATAAACTTATCCTTAAATTTCTTTTTTTCGTTTTTGTTATTACCAATACTTACGTCATACTTACTGGCAAAAAAATTAATAAAAGGATCAACATTTCCTGTTTCATACTCTCTTCTTATATCGTATGGTTTGACCTTTTTTCCGGTACGATCATATACATTTTTATGGTATAAGAAGTAATTAGCATCAGATGATACAATCAGTTCTGAAAATGCGTTACTTTCAATTTTATTATTAAATATGGTATCAAAATCACTAGAAAATCGCACAATACGTGCATCTTGCTTATCTTTTGATAATGTTCTAATCCCATGTAAAGCAATAACATCACCATTTTCTGCAATATCGTACTGATACAACACCCTTTTGGTCGACTCCTCAAAATTAATATTGATTACCCCATCCTGTCCTTTTACGTGAGATACTATTGTAATTAAAAGGACTTTAAAAATTATAATACGTTTATTCCAGTTTGTCATTATTTGTGTTTTCTTATTAGTATCAAAAACTAATAAATTATTATCCTCTTTTTTTAAGTTTTTATAACCCACCTATCTGGTCGATCCGATTCGTGATTTGATAATTTGTCTAAAAAATAACCTCTTGACTCAGCTCGAGGTGACAGAAACGAAAAATAATTACGCATAATCAATTGACTGATAATCGAACTCAGGTTATTACGTACGAATACCTTTTACTATTGTATTAATTTTACAACAGTAAAAGGTATTTGTAAACATTATAGTCTATCACTTCGCGTATGATTTGTAACATGTGATTATTAACCGCAACCAAGATGGCCATCAGCACTTGGGTCTTTTATACTTCTATGCAACAAAAATCCATTTCCTCCTTTTATGGTGTGCATATCATTAAGTCTGGCAATTGCTATTTTATCTAATGATAACTTTACTATTTTACTGTTCTGCTTTTTCATGATGTTTTGTTTTAAATTGTTTTTTAGAATGTCTAAAGAGTCTAACAGCTGAAAAGATTGGCAGAAAAACCTTGATTGATTGTGCCTTAATTTTCCTGCCAACCTAGTACTCAAAAGAGTTTTGCTGTTTTAAGCACAAGGAGAAGTTCGTGGTAACGCACATAATCCTCCTGGTCCAAAAGCGAAGGCTCCCCATTCGCCTCCGCATTGAATGCATGCCTCTTCTGTAGTTGGCCAATTGCCAAATCCACCTTTAATACCCCTTTGAGCCTTTTTGTTCATTTTTTGAACCCCTTTTACATTTAAAATGTTTTGTAACATAATCGTTTTGTTTTACGACCCGCCTTAGGCGGACAGATTAATGAATGATTTAACATAAAACTACTCATTAATTAATGATAAAATCCCTTAGAATTTCTGAATGCTTGTTTTTGATTTATAAAACTATGATCTGGATTGCTGAACTATTATGAGATACCCATGATACGAGCTTGAACAGAATAATTCTTAACAAGTAACTAACGTTTTTTTGAGTTCCTAACTTTCAGATCTATGAGAAGTTTATAATGTCGACACAAGTCTTATTAGTCTTTACCAATAAAAGCTACCTATTTCTAAGTAGCTTTTATCCCAATTTAATTTTACAAGTAGTTACAAACTACTATGAATTTTATTTTCAAACACTTACTACCTTTCTAATTATCACTCGCTAGATTAGTAATTTCCTCAACGGTTAGTAACCTACTATATATTGCCATATCATCGATTGTACCTTCAAAAGCTCTATTATGGCATACTTCTCCAGAACTATCTAAAAAATTTCCGATACTTAAATGTGAGGTTGTATCCAGAATCTCTGTAGGTACATCACCAGCCTTTTCGACCATTGTCGTAGGAGAACTTACTCCATCAATCAAAATATCAATTCTATCTTTTCCATCATTAGTATCTATACTTCCATCATAATTAATTGCAATATGCGCCCACTGATCTTCATTTACCCCATTTACCGATTCTATCCAGCGATATGGTCTGTTAATGGTCCCATCCTTTTCATAGTATACTACTCTTACTTTACCTTCGTTAGTTAACTGTGTAAAAAACTCTTGTTCAAACTCTCCACAAGGTGTGGTTGCCGTTGTTTGTGATAATTTGCCAATAATGGTAATTTGATTTCGAGTATCCGTTGGGAAATTATTAGGTTTTACCCAAGTTGAGATTGCAAACTGCTGATCTTGTCCTACAAAAAAATCTTGATCATCTAAGTCCACAAACGCACCAAATTGATTAAACACTGCCGCCGCATTCGCATTCTGAAACCTGTCTAATCCAAAACTTACTCCACTAGGCACCCCATCTGTGGTACCAATACTTTCATCCTTTGCATTTCCGTTAAAAGAATAATACGCCAAAAGATCATTTTCCGGTACAGGTAAAGAAACTGTTATGGTGATACCTGCCTCTCTTGTATGCGTACCTGAAGATGCACTATACGTAGCCGTAATGGTACCGTTTACGTCGTGATCAAAAGCCGAAGTGCTCAAAACACTTAATTCTCCTGTTACAGCATCTATTTCTAAAGCATTAGCAACACTCTGATTGTCTAAACTAAATACCAACGATGCACCGTTATTAGCTGTTGCATTTACTGTACCTATGGGCTGCCCTTCTGAAGGGTTTTCTATAACAACAGCTTCAAAACTTTCTACTGTGATCATAGGATCATTGTTACAATCATCATCATTGCTACAAGAAATCAGTGTGATCAACCCCATTAAAATAATTGTTATTTTCTTCATTTCGTATCCTTTTAAAAATTCATTATTAATTAGTTATAAAAATAGGACACGGCTATTTCTAACGATGAATCATTTTGCGAAACACCCTTATTACTTGATGAAAGGTAAATGTGACCTTCTAAACGATTTTTTAGTTTTTTTTTAGACTTATAAGCCCGTATGTATCAACTTATCTTAGGACGAGACACCATAGAAAGGATTCGGGCGCTAGCTGGGGAAGTACAAATTTCATAACAAATCAGGCTTATATTTTGTTAGTTTTACCACTGTGTATTGGATAGACGTTTTCACAAGACAAGTATATTTAGATGTGCTAACGGAAAGTGTTAGGTATTGCAGAAAAGAAAAAGGCATGGAATTATATGCGTATTGTTTTATGCCAAGTCATGCGCACTTTATTTTTCGCTCTTCGAATGAAAAGCCAATGGAGTTGTTAAGAGACTTTAAGCGTTATACTTCTAACCAGATCATTGAAGCAATAACTAACAATCCGCAGGAAAGTAGAAAGGAATGGCTTTTATGGATGTTTGAAAGAGCTGCCAAGAAGCAATCAAATGTAACCAAGTATCAATTTTGGCAGCATCATAATAAGCCTATAGAGTTGTGGAGTGAAAAAGTAATTCAGCAAAAAATAAACTATATCCATAATAATCCGATTGAAAGTGGTTTTGTAACAGATGCTACTCATTGGAAATATTCCAGCGCCAGAAACTTTCAAGATGATCACACTATTTTAGGAATAGATGAAACGGGATTTATAGAACTTGGTTAGTATATAAAACTTACTCAGGGCCGGCACCCGAAAGGATTCGGGCGCTAGCGTGGGGATCCTTTAGAAAATGCAATAGCCGAAAGAGTAAATGGTATTATAAAAGAAGAATATTTAAATGATTATCAACCAGAGAATCTAAAAGAAGCTAAAGAATTATTAGATGCAGTTGTTAAACTATATAACAATCAAAGACCACATATGAGTATAGGAAACCTTACACCAAATCAAGTACATCAAAATAATATAAAAACAGAAAAACTATGGAAGAATTATTATACAAAAAGTCCTATCATTGTAAACCAATAATAGGACTAAGAATAGGTTGTAAAGCTATTTTAGGATTAATGTAATATATGTAAACTTTTTTCAGGACGAGACATATTCTTACTCATACCGCCACTAGTTTTGGAAACTAGCGGTAGCGGGGGTGTTATTGCGTTTAGTAGTTACAAACTACTATCGTAATATCAACTTATCTTAACAACCATAGCTCGAAGTTACAAATCTACCTTTAGTAGACAGGCTTCGCGCAGCAGGGGGTTACAAACTTCGCGCAGCAGGGCAGGCTTCGCGCAGCAGGTTAAGGAGTACAATCCTTACATATCTTAGAACCATAATTTTCAATAAGTTCTTTATTTACACTATTATACTTAAAATCTTCATCGTATTTAGCTTCTTCCTTTATATAAGCAGCTGATCTCCATACACCAGTAGGCATAGGGTTTTTATCGCTTGTAGCCGGGCTAAAAACCTTAATTCCGGTACCTACTCTCTCCCATGAATAATCCCCTGTAGACTTAACGACTTCTATTTCTGACAATTCACCGATAATCTTCCCATTAGGCGCAGTAACTTCCATCCATTCACCTAATTGCCATTGGTTTCCATATCCCATTTCATCTATCATAGATGCTTCTTTATAAGTGATTGAAATGGATTCTATTACATCATCCAAATCTCCAGTAGTACCGGCGTCGCCTAAACCTAGAACACTAAAAGAAAGCCCTACCATTTTATCTGAAAATGTAATCGCAAATCCTGGAGCGAAAGGTAATGGTAATGAAAGAGCTTTAACCCCTTCAGCTCTCAAAAAAGTTGGTTCAAATACATAATCTGCACCAACAGCTAAATCTATTGATAGACCACCTATTAGCCTTGTATTCTCAGCATGTTCCTTTAAATCTTCAGGTCTAGTTAGATAGGCCGTTCCAAGAGTAAATTGAGTCTTACCTATCACATCCAAAGCAGTGCCCTGCTTAATACCAACAGCTCCTCCAAAGCCAACTCCTCCTTTAGCTCCTGCCTCCACATATCTTATAACTGTAGAATTTCTATACTCCAAACCTTCCAGTTCTACCCCATCGATAACCCTATTCTCACTAAACGCATATGGAGAGTTCCAAGGATAATCCGGAGCCAACGGATCCACAGCAAAGAACCTACCTATTCTAGGATCATGCATTCTATATTTATAGTTTACAGAGTTTCCTTCGCCTTTGATCTCGTTGTCTAACTCCTGTCCCTGGAAGCCATACCTGTACTCAGCCGAGTTTCCATGTCGATTCGGTAATAGCATCCCAAAGGGATAATAGTCATTATAGGCAATTACATTGGGTTTAAAAATAAGATCATCATCTAGCAACTTACGATCTGTTACTACACTTAACACATTCCCTAAATGGTTACTGAGCTCAAAACGCTTGTCGCCAACAATGTTAGTTGTTAGTTGCTGGTTGTTGGTTGATTGGGTATCCGCTAGTAGATCTGTGGTGCTTTGTTGTAATCCTACTCTACCACTACCATAGATGTGTTGCTCCTGCAACTCTAAGGCGGTTACCTGACCAGTTATAGGGTCTGTTTGCTTTTCATAGGTACTCAGTACATTACCTTGTGCATCACGCTGATAATAAGTTGTTCTAACTTCAGATCCACTGGTCGTGGTTTTAGAAATTCGATTTCCTGTAGGGTCATAGGCAAATTTAATCACCGTACCATCATCTTTGGTCAAGCTTTTTACCTTGGCGTCATTACGCCATGCGATCGTAAGCCCTTCTTGTTTGTCTCTAATCAATTGACCAATCTCATCATAGGTATAGTTACCGGCTTTCTGTCCTTTTTTGAAATCCTTGAATGGACTACCTGATATGGCATCATCTACAAAATCCAATTGGTTGGATCTCTTTTCTTCGCCAGTAGATGGATCTATAATGTTTTTATAGTCATAGGTTAATTGATCCATTAGTTTAATTCTTCCTTTTTTATCAATTGTATTTCTGATCAAGGTATCTAAATTACCATTGCGATCATAGGCATACTTACTACTATAGTTTTTAGCACCCTTGTCATCATATCCTTGCATGGATTTGATACGATTGAGCTGGTCATACTCATAATGATTGATCTGTGCAGCCAACATGGACTCATCATTATCTAATAAACCGGTAACCATCTGTTTGATATTACCATTATACAGGTTTTTATTGGTTTGTAAACCTACCGTATTGCTATAGGCAAATGCATTGGTCGCAGTATTACCAACTGATGTATAATCCCCCTGGTGATAGGCTAACGAATATCCAAAAGCATCTCTAGCTACGGTAGACGCGACCTTACCATCACCACCCATATCGGTATCAGGAGTTACGCTCTCTGAGTTCACTCCTTTGATCCATCCCTGCAAGGTATAGGCATAGTCAATCCCCTGCACTTTTTTATCTCCTACTATCATTCTGGCGATTGGTCCGTGTGCATAATACAGATACGAAGCGTCTTTCTCCCAGATCACTCCATCGGTAGAGGTTTCTACCGCTGTAATCCTATTATCTGCATCATAGCTGTATCTATGGATAAATTGATCCGGTGCATCTTTCTGATAAGTCACCGAGTGCACATTTCCGCTAATCAGATCATAGTCATAGATGGTGTTTTTTACTCCTTGGACAAATTCTGTAACCGCCATATCCGGGATGATCATCATCAATTCTTTTACATTGCCGTGTACATCGTAGTTATAATAACAACCATTATCATAGGTACTTAATGAAGTTGCCTCGTTAAATTCATCAAAATACAGGCTCATGGCTACCCTATTGCGACTATTATAAGGATCATAATTGGTTTTAAAATACTGTATCCCATCATTATCTGTATAATCATATTGGGTGATAGTCACCTCTCTAAGATCGTTACGATCTGTGATATCAAATCCATCCTGATACCCAGCAATTGCTGTTTTTTGTAATCTTCCTTTTTCGGTTATGGTATAGGTTCCTGCGTCTAACCAAATTTCACCGGCTTCTACAACTCTGCCCAAGCCATCATAGGTAGAATAGCTAAAACGTTCTGTACCATTTTTGGCTAGTTGTCTAGCATTTTGTGAAGCAATAATACGACCCAATTTATCATACGCAAATCTGGTAATCCCACCATCCGGCGTTTTTTGCCAGATTAATTGGTTTAATGAATTGTATTTGTATTCTGTAATCAAATCATGATTAGGCAATACTTTTTCATTATTTCTGCCTACTGCGGCAGTATAATTTGGCTCTTTTACTCGTATATAATTAATCTCCTCATTGGTAGTACCATCCAATCGATCGATTCCCTCTGGCGGAACCGTTTGGATCAAATTCCCTGCCTGATCATAATAATACAAGGTATAGTGATACTCTTTATCATAATAGGTCATGGTAAAAGTTTCCTTGGCATTGGCATAGGCCGCCTCTATATACTCCCTGATAAACTGTGCTTTTTTGGCATCCAGATATCGCTCGTACGAATCTTTCTTATACGTCTCTGATATACTAAGATTGAACTCTGTACATGGATCTTTTTCGATATCGATATCAAAATCCATGGATATTTTGGGTTGCAAAGCTGCAGGTGGGCATACCTGATTTTCTACCAAATAGGTTTCGTCTACAAAAGTAATCCATGAAGGTGCTCCCTCGGTGTTACCTCCAGCATTTTTATAGGCTTGTATGACGTCTTCGATCCCATTAAACCCATAATTAAGCTTTGTACTTCCAAACTCGTCTATTGACAAATAGGCATAATCATCGGTGCTGGTAATGTTTAATACATCCATATAGGTGATATACGAATCTACCAGGTAGGCAAAATTAAATTCGCAGAAAAATTTCTCGTCAAAAAACTCGGGTAACGTATAGTCCGTAATTCTTGCAGAATTCCCCTCGGCATCCAACTGTAAGAAATCCATAAAGATTGGATATTTTTCTGAACAACTTACCGGTGCTACCGGTTGTGGGATACAGGTGGTACAGTTTTGTGGGGTGGTAGATTTTTCAGTAAGAACAGTTTTATTTGCCCTAGCTGTAATTCCATAACCAAGATCACAGCCGAAGTGTGGATTGAAATACTCAAACGCCTCTTCTCCGCTGCCATTTGGAGCCCTAAAATTGAACGTAGCACTCTGGGTAAGAATGACACCCTTATTGGTTTCATAGGTAATACCTCCAAGGTTATCAGACCCTAGTCCTGGGTATACATCAAAATTTATGGATCTAATAGCTTTAATATCTTCTAAGGCTTCTAATTCTGAGGCAAGCCCCTCCACATTAATATCAAATATATAGTTATCCTGAATTTCAATTTCAAAACTTCCATAAGAAGTATCTCCGAATGAAGAAGTTCTAGAATTCCATTCTACAAAACTTGCATTGCCAAAATCAGGGTTTAGATTAGTGTTATTAGGATAGCGGTACGTAAAATTTTTGGTTAAAAAATCTTGAACAAAGGTATTATACATCTGATAAGAAGAAAAACTAACCTCATTATCATAGAATTGACCTTTAGCTAATAATTCATTCATCAAATTCTTAAAATGATAAGCAAATTTTGGTTTTAACGATAACTCATCATCACATTCTAAGGATAAGTCATACGTATCATTATCACCAAGATCACAGCCGAAATTCATGTCTATCGATCCTCCACCAAAATCTCCATCGTTATGATAGTACATAAAACGACTATTTTCTTCTATAATACGTTTTTCTTGATTTGTGACATAAGTAATATTGGATTGACCATCATTATCCGCACCAGGATATATATCAAAGTCTATACTCTCTATATATTTTATATCCTTTAATGCTTGAGGAACACTAGAGAATCCTTCATGAAGTTTCAGAATGATATAGGAATAAGAATCTGAGTGCTTTATATTGATTTCTCCAATACTAAATGGGTCTAACAAACCTGCACCGTGCCATGTTACTTTATCAATTTCTGAAAAATCAACCGCTGAACATCCATAATCAGTTGTACATGTTTGATTATTTTTAGAAAAAAATTGTTGTAAAAATGCATTATACTCATCATATTTACTTAAATCAACATTAGGATTATAAAACTCTCCTCTTGCCAACAGTGCATTCATTAAGTTCTTTATATGAAAAGCAAACTGAGGTTTAAAAGAGGCATCATTACCACAGGAAAATCCATCCCCGCCACCATCGGGTTCGATATAGGTGCAACAACTAAAATCCAATAGTTCATTGCCATCTTTAGTGATCGTTCCTGTTACATTTTGATAGGATCCTGTAAAAGTGTAGTAATAGATGGTGATATCTGCTACAAACTCTCCATTAAGTACTGGTCTTTTATCGATATGAACACCGGTAATATCTTTGATGTCCAAACTAGATAGTTCTTGAGACAGGTTGATCACCACTTCTGTTCCTGCATTAGATTGTAACCTATATTGATTTAGATTAGCAGACCAGGTGATTGCATTTGTAACATTTGTACCAAAAAAGAACTCTGGTAAATAGCTGTCTTTATAACTCGTAAGTTCTGTTATAGCATAAGCGGTATTCGCTACCTGATTGTTATCTATGATTTCATTCAATAGGGATTTTAGTCCTTCTTTAAATAAGTATTTCTTATTACAATCTGAATATAAGCCTCCGTTGGTATCATCTAATACTTCACCAATACCATCATTACTCAATCCACATTCTCCTATCGCCGCACAGGTAGTTCCTGTAAAAATCACTTCTAATGTATCTGATCCTACTCTTACTGTTGCCAGTACTTTGAATCCATACACATTAGATGCAGGATCAGAAATGTTATTATCATAAAACAAGTTGCTAAAGCCCAGGATCTCCCATCCGCTGTTGGTTCCATTAGGGGTATAATTGTTCCAGGTATATGAAGTATCCCAACCTAAAGAAGGCAATTGCAGTGTTAGTGCATTCGCACATATCGTAGATGCCACTCCACTTGAAACATTCATTTGAGTGCTTAGTGAGGTTCCTTGGTTTTGCACATTTCCAAATAGTACAATCGCATCTCCATCACCTAGAACTCCACCAAAAGCCTGGTATAAAGAAGGTACAATATACCTACCGGTATATCCACGAGTGCCTACAATGTTTTTTTTATCTCCATTAGCATCTATTTCTGTAACCATGCCATTAAGCATCATTTCCAAATCAAATCCCAGAGGACATCGACCAGTCTGTAAATAAGTTTGAAAATCTCCATTATCTTCCAGATCACCAATGCTATCTACCTCATCAATCCCGGAATCATAATTCACATCGATCGGCACATACCTTTTTTGTCTTGTTTTATACTCTTTTGAAGCACTATTATTACACGGTGTACTATTGATATTTGTTGTCTCATATACATATATCTCTTGAGCGATATCTGAATAATTACGAAGTACCGAAGATAGAATCTGGTCTCCATCCTGGCCAATACAACCATTATAGTTACCTGTTTTTTTCATATTTGCTCCCATCAATACATAGCGCAACTTTTGTTTAAGGCTTAGGTAGTAATTTTTATAGCCTATCCATATCTCATCCTGTTGCCACTTTGGTAAATTATCGATCGTTAAAGTTCCATTAAAATTAGTTGCACATTGGGTCAACCCATTACATACTACATTACGATACGCAAATTCGAGCAGTGGTATACCTGATCCATCAGGACGTTTTGCAGCTTCGTATTGCGTATTAAGCGCTCTATTCATCAAATCATTTTTCCAACCAGAAAGTGTACTGTTTTCAAAAGCATCCGCTAATTTGATAGAAAATGGATCTTTGGTATAGATTGTTGTAGCATTTGAAAACATTTTTGCTTCTTTTGCATCTTTATAGGTATCTAAGGTTTGCAAATACGCATCGTACTCTCCTGAGTCTAAACTTTGAAACGTTTTTTCTTGTGTTTTTGGATCATATACTTCTTCCTCTTTTATGGAGGCACAAACTGCTTCACTATATTGAAGATAACGATACTCCGGATGGTACTGTACCAAAGCATTTGCCCAACTAGGTTCCCAGTATTTTAGAAAGTCTTCGAGATTCTTAAGGTTTTCCGGAGATGTCCATAAATAGGCTAATTCTCCTTGATCATTTGTTCCATATTTGATAGCTAAATAATTATAAACTTCCGGTTTATATTTCCCATCCCCTAAGGCTTTTACTACAATTTCTGCTGGGTTACCTAAGGCATCTTTATATTCGGCAGATCTCCAATCTACCCTTCTGTTAGAGTTTGGCGCTGTTAAAAATCCTGCTTCATTAAAAATACTTAGCGGGTCACTTAACTCATCACTACCTGGAATAGTTGCTACACTACCATATTGTCCTCGCGGAGACATATCTGCCAGGAGTGTTTTTCGTTTTCCTTCGCACGAATCTATAAAAGTATCACAAGGCTCCATACAAGCTGCAACCAATAACTCCCACTCTCTATCATATCTTACAATCAATGCATTTACGGTTTCTTGATCTATTACTAAAACCCCGTTGGTATCATCCTCCTGATCTTCCCAGCTTACAGCAATGTAATCTCCATTGATCCCATCTGCGATAAAGGTGTCGTTATTAAAATACGCTTCCAGTTGTTTTAGGATATAGGTTTCTTGTGTATCAAGGCTATCTACACAATCCTGGCAAGACACAAAACATTCAGTAATATTCGCTTCTGGTGCAAAAACAATAGGATCTAAATAACAAGCCGGATTATCAGGATCGGTAAGCGAAGCCATAAAATCCTCAGTATAGTTTATCAGTTCCTGCTCATTAATTTTTAGTTCTTTATGTAAGGTATAGGCTCCTATGGCTAAGCTTGCTTTTGCCTCCTCTTTAAAATCTACAATGGAACCAATACCATTTTCGTCTATCTTTTTAACTACAGGAGGAAACATATCCTGCCCTTTGTCATCTTTTAACGAAAGTTCCAGATCATATACAAAGGCATATTCATTATTGGCACAATCGGTGTAAGTAGTAGCATTAAGTCCGTAGTTAAATGTATAGTCTTTGGGACCTTCTTCTCCATTATCACCATCGACCAAAATTTGCTTATTCAGATAAAAAGAACTAGCTGTCTTATCATTTATGACGCCCGCTAACAGATCAGAAGTCATGGATCCATGATTTCCGTTTTTTTCTTCATCCAAGGGATCAAGTTTGTCAGGGTTTCCTCCGGTAAGTGCTGTGGCAATAGTTCTTCCTTGCGGATCAATATAACTTACACTTACCTGGCCGTTAGGATCTATCACCAGGTTCTTTTTATAATGTGTATAATCTCCTACTTTATATCCAAATAATCGGTTTAATTCTTCTTGTGTTGGGAGTCCATAATTGTATTTCATTTCATGACCTGATCCCAATTGATATTGTGGTCCAACTCCTCCTTTTCTGAGTACTCTTCCTGTATTATCAGGGGTATACTCTATCTGAGAAAATGGAAATCGCTGCGCATCAGGAATTCTATGTCTAAACTCATCATTAATATCATTGTTTGCCGAATAATATTTTGATGCACCTGCAATAGCGCTCATGTCATTTACGGATACCTCATCTTCTTTATCCGGATCATCCCAGTCAAAATCATTGTGAGTATATACTTCTCCTGAGCTATTTTGATTAAAATTATCTCGATACTTAATTCCTTCATCTGATACAGGAACAGGAAGCACCTCCACTGCAGCTCTACCTTGGTTATCATAGATTACTTCTCCTACAATCGCATGTTTATCACTATTGATCTTAGTTACCGTTTGCCTGTTACGTAGCGAGCCATCAAAATAACTAACCACTTCTTTCTTCTTCCCTTCTTCTGCATAGGACGCCTGAAACTGCCAGTTTTTCTGATTTTCGTGTCCTGTAGTCTCTATATAATTACTCCAATCGGTTACGGTAACAGCATCCTTACCACTAGACCAAGACCCATATAATCTTTTGGAAATGTATTTAGGGTTCATAGATTTACCAACGGCTCGTATCCTATAAATTAGAAACCCTTTATCATATATCAGTGGGATTTGATAATTTGTTTTATCCGTTTGAATTCTAGAGCTGTTGTTTTTAAATTCTTTCTCAGTTAATGTGATTTCATTAGCTAATAGATCTGTTGTTTCCGTATCCGCATAACGATCTACCCAAGTCCATTCTAATTCATACGTTATTGCTCCCGTAACATTTGCCCAGTTAAGATGTAAGCTTTCCTGAACCTCATTGCCAAAATTATCGGTGTATGTTTTAATTTTATCAGGGCTATCTATAAAGATTGGTGGTGTATCAGCTAACTTATAATAACGTTCTGCCTCAAAACCAAGATGCATTGATATATTTTCCGGTGTACTCGTAGAAGTTGCATTAGTATCCAGATCTGTATAGGTTTTCTGTACGATTACCACTCTTGCTCCATAAAAACCTTTAAGAAGATGGACTGTTTTATCTACAAACTCCCCTCCTGTGGTAACATTGTTTGTTACGGTTAAAGTAATCTCTCTGGGGTCACCTTCTGTGCCATCCTCCAATACTGGCAACACCTGTAAGTCCAAAGTATAAGTAAAAGAAGTATACGGAGCCTTATTGCTATCCACTTCTAAACGTATGGTAGCTGTTGGGTCCAGAGTTAACTGATCTGTATTGGTCAACTCAGGATCTATATAACTATATCCAGTAGTTGATGCTACAGCGTTTTCCAGGTCATCCGAAGAAAGAACTGTTCCTGGAAAATTAGTGTTTTGAGCATGTATCGATGTACTTATCAATACAGTGAGTAAGATAAAAATGCTCGTTATTTTTGACTTGATCATTATTTTCATAACTATATCGTTGATCTGCTTGTATGCTATTAAAATCTATCTTGTTGAATTTTTCTTTGAAGTTCCGGATCGTGTTTCCTGTATGGTATATACACCTTCTTCAGTTTCCTTTTTAACTCGTATCAATCCACCTTCTTTATCATATTCATAGAAGGTAGCATAGTTGTTTTCATCCAATTCTGCTCGTAACCATTGGGTTACCGGATCATAGACGAATGTCTTCATATTTCCATTAAAAGGGTAGATCCTGACATCATCAAAATACGCTATACCATTACTATTCTCCGTTGCACTATTTCTTAGTGTAATAGTCATGCTTGCCGCATTAGATGGAATCGTAAAACTTGAGGAAACCCTTTGCCAACCATCTATTACTGATCCTTGAGGATTAAAAACTGCTTGATCATTTGTAAGTATAATTGTGTTGCCATTGATATCTAAATAAGACAGATCAATTGAAGAGTTTACATATTCTAAAGCAACTTGATCGGTATCTTCAAAATTAGTGAACACCTGTGGTGAAGCTTCAAAACCTGAAATTGTAGGTTTGCTTACTTGATTTTCATACTCTCTAACCAAAAAAGGATTTTTGTTATTATTAGAATTGAAGAAAAACTCCGAAACAATATAAAAGTTTCCATTTCTGATTTCAACATCATTAAAATTTATACTAATATGATCTTTGGGCGTATCCTCAAAAAGAATCGGCAGATGAAATTTTCTTTTAATTTTAAAACCTATTCCATTCACTTTAAGGGCAACTTTTGGAGTAATATATCTGAACTCAGGTCCTCCTTTTGCGAGAGAAAAAGAAAATCCTATGGATCTTTCTAAGCCATTTACCTCTTCTTTTATAAGGCTAAAATCATATACTGTTAAATTTCTATCCGTATTCCCTTTTACAAATGGGAGCAAGCCTTCTACATCTCCATCAAATAGGACATCATTCTTCGGCACATATACTAATGGTATTGAAGTTTTGTTTAAAACCTTATCTTTTAACTGCCCAATCAGGTTTATGAATTGATATTTAACATCATCGAATTGTAAGGTTACCGGATCTTTGCCTATTTTGGTACTTTCTCGCACCCACGCACTAATTACATATTTACTGCCAGGCTTTGGTATAAACTTAATGCAACTAATTCTCTCTGGTTCTTCTACATCATCTATTTGTACCGTTACTGCAAGTATTGCCGAAGCACTACATAATCCTTGTCCGATTCTGGCATAATAGGTTATCCCTTTTTCTAATTTGGTTCCTTCTCTAAAGGTTTCATTTCCAAATTCTGATGTATACCAGACAGTATCTTCAGAATATCCATAAAATTTAGTTAACAAACCTATTACAGAATTTTCAGGCACCAGAATATCTCGATCATAACGCTTATATAATGCGGTAACATCTATAATCTTGATTCTTACAGGAACACGGACTGCACTTTGTTCAACACCATTCGTCTGTACTGCATAATACGTTGCATTATTACTTAGTAAAGTATTGGTGTCCAATGACTCAGTAGTTGTTTCATCTGCATACCAGGCGATTGTGTATTCCGGGTTTGTAGTTTCCATAACGATATCAGCAATCGTTGGATTATTGTTGCTACAAAACACCTGATATCCATCTCCTTTTGGGTTGGATATACCAATCTTAACCGTTACCTGAAGTCGACAAGGATTATTGCCTTGAGCTGCGTAATATGTCTTACCATCAATCAGAATCGTATCCTTATTTAAAGAAGTAGTACCATCCTCGCTATCATACCAGGTTACATTCTCTCCTTCTGCTATCAGGTTTTCCACTGTTGGAACGTCTTGTATATCAAAAAATTGATTCGTGTTTCCTTTTGGAGCTCCCAGATCAAAAACAATTTCTACAGGTACACGATCACCCTCTCCATTATCTGCCCATATGATAAAATTCGATAATGAATATAGAGACTGTGTTTGATTATATAAAACACCACCTACTTGCTCACTATACCAATTTGTAGTACCACTTACCGGAGATACAACATCTGCAAACGTAAGTTCATTATCTCCAAGTGTACAAAACCCTTGTGTATTAATATCAGTACAAGTATCTGTGCTCGAAATAGGTTTTGGATATATTCGAATCCCATCAATGAGTACATAAACAGGATATGAATTATTTATGTCAAAGGCAGAGGAATGCGCTATAAATTCTATCTGTTCTGAACTGCTATTAGCCACAAACTCTAGGCTTGCTCTTTGCCAGGTTATATTAGAAGAATTTGGTGCCATTGGAAATGATGTTTTTGTTTCATCTCCAAATTGTACTTCCCAAGATCCATAGGCTTCTTCTCGTAATTGCGGAATCAATAAATTCGTGGCATTTGCCTGATAGAATTCAATGATATAGGTTGTTCCCGGTATGATTCCTGATAATTCTGTACCAAATGATTCTGTTTGATCATTAGCCCTTAATCCTCCGGCGCATACTCCTCCATTAGGAGAATTCTGAAAATTATATTCCAAAAACAGATCATCTGTAGTATTCGTTAACGGTGGCAAAAACGTATCCGGAGTTCCTTGTCCAACAGTCCATCCGGTATCTCCCAAACTTTCATTTCTACCATCTGTTACGACTGATATTGCCGTTTCAAAAGAAGTATCTACTCCAATAGTTTCTAAAAGATTTGTACAATCTCCCCCTGTTGTCCCGATAACTAATGTTATAGGATTACGTTCTAAAATAAGATCAGGATTAGTGATAATACTATTAGACGCTAAAAAGTAATATGCTCCTGCATCTTCTTCCTTTACTTCTGTTATAACAAAATCTTTACTGGTGGCATCAGCAATTGGAGTCGCTGTTTCCCCAACCTTTTTATACCATTGATAGCTGTTGTTCTCACTGGTGAGTTGATTACTACTCAAGATAATAGGCCCTTCTCCTATGGAAACGGACCTGGCTTCTGCTGTATCTACTTTGGCTTGAGGTGAATACTGAAACGTTTCTAGTTGTGTTTTATATTTTACAAACTCCGTTTCGAAATCTGAAAAAATAAACTCATTGTATTGAATATATAATGCAGTAAGCGTAGAAATCCCGGAGAGGTCAGGAATTTTTCCACTTAATTGATTTCTTCCAAGATTAAGCTTGATCAACTTCTCTAGGTTCATAAATGAAGGAGGAATACTACCTTCAAGCTGATTGTTATTTGCACTAAAAAATTGAAGTGCGGTAGATAGTTGTCCTATTTCAGATGGGATTGCACCTGTTAGCTTATTTACACTTATATCAATAAACTTAGCATTCGTTAAATTACCAAACGAAGTAGGAATACTTCCATCTAATTGGTTTTTACTTATATCAAAATATCTAAGCTCTCTCATAGCACCAAACTCTGGATGAATTGGCCCTGTTAATTGATTATCAAAAAGGTAAAACACTCGTGCCTGCTTCAAATTGGTAAGTTCTATCGGAATACCTTCAGACAACTGGTTTGTATTTAATTTTAAAGAATTAATTTTAGTTAATGCTCCTAATTCTGGAGGAATGGTACCTGATAATTCATTTACATCTAACCATAACTGAGTAAGCCCTGATAAATCTCCTAATTCTTTAGGAATTGATCCCGTAAGTCTGTTACTGTTCAAATTAAGAATTACCAACCTACTTAACAATCCTAATTCTTTAGGAATTGTACCTGTTAATTGATTATGCATTAAATGTAATTGTTGCAGCGTATTTTTTAATTGGCTTAATTCTAAGGGAATTGTGCCTGTCAATTGGTTATAAGAAAGATTTAAATATAGTAAACTGGATAACTCTGATAGCTCAACCGGAATCGTCCCTGTAAGTTGGTTCGAGTATAAAAATAATCCGGTTAAGTTATTCAGCCCACCTAGTTCAGGAGGCACAGACCCTGAAAATTCATTTTGATTCAAACGAATCGTAGTTAATGTATTCATCTGTCCTAATACCGCAGGGATGTTTCCTGAAAGTTTATTTTTAGCCAACCAAATCGTTTGTAGATGAACTAATCCCGTTATTTCATTAGGAAGTGCCCCAACCAAATTATTATTTTCAAGCCTCAGTTCTGTGACTTTTCCATCTACTACGGTTACTCCAAACCAATCACAGACTGAAGAATTAGGATCATTGATTAACCAAGGTTGATTATTTTGACGAGTGTTGATCCAATTAGCTCCATCAAGTGCTACATAAAAGTCTATCAATGCTTGACGTTCTTGGGCAGATACACAGTCATTACTTATGGAAACTGTAACGGGATTTCTTCTTAGTTCTAAATCTGTAATTACACTATTGGTTGCTAAAAAATGATATACTCCAGCATCACTTTCATCAACATCAGCGATTATATATTCTTTTGAAGTTGCATCAGGAATTGCTGTGGTAATATTATTTACTGTTTTATACCATTGGTAACTATTATTAGGACTTATAAGTTGATCACTGCTTAGGGTAATCGGTCCTTCTCCTATGGAAACATCTCTGGTTTCTTCTTCATCTACTTTTGCCTGCGGTGAATATTTAAAATTACTTCCTAATTTTGAGACATATCCATCAAATTCTGTCTCAAAGTCTGAAAAAATAAATTTATTTTGTTGAATTCGAAGATTTGTTAATCCTGATAAGGCGGCAAAATCAGGAATTCTCCCTTCTAGCTGATTAACCTCTATACGTAGCTCTTTTAAATTGGTTAATTCTCCTAATGAAACAGGAATACTCCCTGTAAATTGATTACTGTTTAAGTTTAGTATTTTTAAATTCTCCAATTGACCAAGTTCATCAGGAATATTTCCAGAAAGTTGATTTCCTTGCAGAATAATGTTTTCTATACTATTTTTCAATTGTTCAAATTCAACTGGTATGCTACCTTCAAACTGATTATTATACATACTCATAGTTATTAGACTAGACATTTCTCCAATCTTCGCAGGGATATTACCATAGAGTCCACAATTATTTAAAACTAAATATTTGAGTTTTTTTAATTTTCCTATTTCTTCAGGCAACTTGCTGGTAAATGAATTTCCTCCAAGGTTTAACATAACCAAATTACTCAAATCTCCTAAAGAAGTTGGTAACTGTCCTGTGAATTGATTAGAAAACATCCTCAAGTAAGTTAGACTTTCTAACGCTCCTATCTCAAAAGGAATAGCTCCCGAAAGTTGATTTTGATTAAGCTCTAAAACTTCCAACTTTTTTAACTTATTAATTTCTATTGGTAAAGTCCCGGTAAAATTGTTTTTTTCGGCATTTAAAAATGTTAACTCTGATAGACCTGTAAACTGAATAGGAAATGGACCTTCAAACTTGCAGTTATTAATTCCTAATATGCGTAACTCTGTGAGTTCTCCTATTTCATTTGGTAATGTAGTGCCACTAAAATTGTTTGACCCCAATCGAAGATCACGTAATCCTGAAAGTTGGCTAATGGAACTAGGAATGGAGCCTGATAAATTATTTATAGGTAATTTTAACTGTGTAACTTTACCATCAACTACGACAATGCCAAACCAATCACATACCGAAGAATTAGGATCATTTACTAACCATGGTTGATTCCCTCCTACTGTATTTTTCCATTGATCACCATTAGTAGCATTATACAGATCAACTAATGCCTGGCGTTCTGCTGCAGATACGCAATCGGCGTTAGCCGTTACTGTTAGTGTTATAGGATTTCTTTCCAGTTCAAGATTGATCACAACGCTATTGGTTGCTCTAAACATATATTCTCCGGCGTCAGTATTAACAGCATTAGAAATCACCAAATCCTTATTGGTCTCATTAGCAATTGCTACTCCATCTTTATACCATTGGTAGTTGTTATTATCGCTGGTCAGTACGTTACTGGTTAGTGTAATACTACCTCCTTCTGTAACCGATAGTGTTTCTTCTGTATCTACTTTAGCTTGGGAAATGTATTGAAATCCATTATTTGTTGTTAGTCTATAAGAATTAAATTCATCCTCAAAATCTGAAAATACAAATCTATTATTATCAATAATCATTAATCCTAAATCGGGCAAAACCGAGAAATTTGGGATATCTCCTGAAAAATTATTGTTTGACAACCACAGTATTACCAATTTATTAAGCTGAACCAATTCCATAGGAATTGAACCGCTTAAATCATTCTCAAAAAGGACTAAATTAACTAATGAGGATAACTCACCCAATTCTGGAGGAATATTTCCTGTTAGTTTATTCCCCTGAAGAGCTAAAATCAATATGGATGAAAATTGTTTTAAGCTACTTAATGAAGCCGGAATGACTCCATTTAAATTATTAAACCCTAGGTTTATACTAGAAATATGTCCATTGTTCCCTAAAATTACCCCATACCAAGTACTCACATCACTATTAGGATCATTAATTTGCCAAACCCTGTCACCTGCAACAGTATTTGTCCAATTATCACCGTTAGTTGAATTATATAAGTCTATCAATGCATCACGTTCTGCCTGGGATACCTGTGCCCACATATTGTGAATTCCAACAATGAGGAATAAGAATATCGTTATGCTGGATGTATATCTATTTGAATTTTTCATGTCTTAAAAACTAATTGTCTTTCTATTAATTTTGAGGAGTGTAAGATGAATAATCTATATAAACATCCTGATGTGCAGAACCTTCGCATTTTTTAGAATCTACCCTGGCATCAATAATAATTGCCGGATAGCCGCCTTCATTCAAAGGAGTTCTTTCTTGCTTATGCAGTAATTCAAACCTTGCCTTTGCCAATTCATCAGGGTCCCTGTTGTCTTCTTTGTTTCTAACTCCAATATCCAATTTTACAAATGCAAACCCTGTTGCATCCAACGTAATTTGACCTTCTTTTTCAGTGCTATTATCTTTTTTCTCTAAAGCTACTTTTTCATCGACGAGTACTGCCCATCCCAGTGTATTGGGATAGTCCAGCATTGTTATTCTATAGTCCACTACTGCATTGGGCTTACCTTGTATTTCAAAGGTAGATAACCTACCGTGACAATAAAAAGTACTAAAATTGTTATTGTAGTTAAACCCTGGACGGTCATCTATTGTGATTCTCGCATTGATAATAATTGGTCTGGCATCATCATCACATGCATCCCCCACACCATCTCCATCATAGTCATATTGATCGCCATTAGGGGTATATTTGCAGTTATCGTCAGGATCATCTTCGCCATCTCCATCTATATCATTTTTTTCTTTAATCTCTCCGGTCAATTGTCGTGTGATAGACGCTTCTTTATCGGCTTCTATCAGGAGACTATTACTTCCGGTATGTGCATATTGGTCATTAATTTCAATACCTGATTCTCCTGTGGATTCTAAAAAATTAAAATGTCCATCCTTGGCTGTGCTGGAATCATAATCTTCAAAATTATCCGCTCCCATATCCATATAACTACTATTAGATGCAACGGCCACCGGCAAGGTATATCCATATCCATACTGTGCAGAGGATCTTCTGTTCAATGCATCTTTATGTTCAAGCTCCACCCCGTACGGACTATATATAGATACCTCACTGGCAAACGTCCAATCCTGATCAACAGTTTGTGATTTTTGCCATTTTCCATTGTTAATTGTATAAAATGGTCTAAAATCCTTATAGAAACCTTCTATTCTTGGGGATGCTTTGTCGCTCACTCTTCTAGAAGTTAAATAGGCATAGGATGATTTTGCACGCCATGCTCCTTTTATATTATATAAGTAAGGGTTAAACCCTAGTCCCGTTACTTGTTGTTCTGCTATTTCTTCATTTTCATCCAGGGTGAAAGGTTTTTCTGCTAAAATACACTCGCATGGAGACTCCCATAAATCACTATAAGCAACTGCACTACTATTGATAATTCTAAGATCTTCTTCTAAGGTGCTGTTCTCTGATACGTTAAATGATTCTGAATCTATGTTTTTAAGATTGCCATCTGCATCACGAATGGGATTATCCATCATAGTAAGAGACGCCATAGATGCTGTCTGTTGATTTCTTCTACCTGATCTAACCACCTTAAACCTTAGGTCATAGATACCAAGTTCACTAAAAAAGGTATCATTTATAAGGGTACCATTAGCATTCATTAATCGTACTCCTGTGCCGCTATCATTCATACCCACTACCCATATTTTGTTAGAAGGTATTTGAAGTCTTTCATTAATGCCCGTTAATAATAATTCATCTCCTTTGGTTAAGAAATCTGAAGCCTTCGCTCCGGATATGCCAAAATAATTGGAGCCTAATGATTCTAACTTTGAAGTAAAATCAATATTTTTTGATGCCAATCCCATGGTATCGTAATACCAATATGCCGGGAAATTGAAATTATAGTACTGATCATTATACTCATTAATAGTTTGCGTTAATAGTACCTGTCCGGTATCAGCATCCCAAGCCAAATTTTTAGTGGTTACTTCTGATCCTAGATCAAAGGCTTTGGTTTCTACCAATATCCCTGATCGATGAATCACTTTGGTTGTTGTTGCTACTCGTAAAAGATCTTCATGCGCTGAAAACACAGGGAGAGCTACAGGTACGAAACCTGGCAAAGGTCCGGCGAAAAATGACGATAAATTTGCGTTCACCCCAAAAATATCTGTAGTAGAGTGACTTTCCCTAAAATCATTAACTACTTCATATTCGATACCTATAAATGTATCCTCTTGTACTTCTCCATTTTTTGATATAGTCGGCAATGTATTCTTTAAATTTCCCTTGCTATCCAAATTATAGAAGTACTCCACACCAGAAATGGGTTCTTCTTGGTTCTCGGCAAATACTTCCTGTTTCCATAGTTTCCCATTCATATCATTGGTTTCTATTACAAACCCTTGTGATAAGGTAAGATGGTTACGATTACTCAATTTAACTGTAAGTATACTCAGAACTCCTTCATTGAAATCTGTTAATTTATTAATATCGGTATGATCGGTAAGAGTAGGAAAATCTCTAGAAGTATAAAACGTATGTACTACTTTTCCGGTGGCATGTTTACTTACTATTCGATCTTCATCTTTTCTATCTAAGTTTTTTACTGTTACTTTACTATACGTTACGGTTGCAGAAGGAAAGAAAGATGATCCAATTGGTTTTTCGACATAATTGGATGCTTGTGGAGCTAGTAATTTCTCTTTTTTAGTATCCCCTTCATCATCATAAAAAGGCTCTACAAATGGATTTTCTGCACTTCCATTCGGCTCAAAAGTTGCTACTCCGCTAGAAGTACCATTTTCTAGTTGGTAACTATATTCTTGTCCATAAAACTGTTTGTAGATAGGGTTGTCTGTATTATTAGTCATACCACCCCAACCGTCATGTAATTTTAACGTTTTAATCCTAGCTCCACCACCTAACTTACTTCCAGTAGGATTCAATAAACGAATCCACGATTTTTCCGGGATAAATTCCTGTGCGCACTTTTGCTCTTGTAACTTTCCATTCGGACCTTTAAAAATGGTTACAACCTGTTTTAAACTTGCATCCAGATCTTTTAAAATAGAATCTAAACTTTCATTGTAACTATCTCCACCAAGGCTGTATACCACTCTATTGAGATAAGAACGCCCAAAATACCATCCTGATTTGGTTATAGGATTAACAGGTAAAATATTTCCAACCCAACCTCCTTCTTTTTCAACTTTCTTAATTTGCAGGATAGCAAATGTACCATCATCATTACTTACTAAATTTATATCCGAATTCAATTGTAAATATCCAGACACATAATCATATTGATCCTTACTTTTTCTTGGATTTACCATATTTAGTAAGAACCTGAAGAAAATAGGTTTATTAATCTGATCACCTATGTAGTTGTCTTTAAAATCCTGAATATGTTCTGAGGTGATTTCTTGGCGTTCATCACTAATTTTTATATATAAATAATCAGTGTGATCATTCTTGTCATACAACTCAGTTTTGTAGAGGTCATTTATAGAAGGATTAGGAAGATTACCAACCCCAACCACTTTGTACATTTGCATTGCCTTTTCATTCTGTACATATTGATAATCATCAGCTTCAGTTTCTATTTCTAATTTACCACCTGATGGTAAGTCGATAGAGGTTAATGTCCATGCTGCTGTAAAAGCGTCTTGCAATTGTTTATCCTCTTGTTGTACATACCCAAATTCTGGAGCTGTAATTGGATCCTGAATATCACAATAGGTTCCGTTTTTAGGATTGAAACTAATAATCCCGTTTTCATCTTTTTCTACCCAATCTTCTATTACTGGTTTATAATTACCCCATATATCATAGGATTTTAGATTATAGTCAGGATTAAAACTATCGTAATTAAACACATAGGGGGTGTGTTTTCCCATTTTGGAAGTTCTGTAGGTAAAATATACCTTTTTAAGTGTTAGTTTTCCTCCTTCGTTGCTCAGCTCATTAGTTACTTCATCAACTCCCAAATTATTTGGAACTCCTTTACACAAAGCATAATTATATTCGAAATGAGCTGATTTAATGGGTGAAACTTCTGCTAAAGATGGATCGTTACTATCATCTTCATCTTCCAAAAAATCTTTATATCGATCATATTCTGGTTTTGAGTATAAATCAATACGATCAATTTTTCTCATGTATGAGGTCCCTTGCCCTCCGTTTTGATCTGCTACTCCAATGCCATCTTTTCTGTTAGATAAGTGAAAAACCGCGATATGTGTTTTGGTTTCAATCTTATGAATATAGGTCAACTCTTTTTCTCCATAGATATAATTTCCTTTTTGGTCATAGGGATTGGATTTGAGACCTTCATTATAACTTGCCATATTTTTTTCAAATGGCACTCTCCATTGATAATTCTGTTGAGGTTTTTTATAATGAAATAAGGTATACGTTCCCAAATCATCTTCTGTTGGACCATTTAAAGTAATATCTTCGTAATCTGCTGATAAAATACTGCTTAATGCGTAGGTATGCGCATACGCAGGAGTGGTTATTCTGTTAAGAAAGTGATCACTCTTCAGACCTTCTCTATTCTCTCCCAAAATAGGATCATATCTCACCAATCCAGTTGCACAGTCCACATCCGAGCTTCCTGATACATCAAACGTTGCCTCTACTTTTTTTGTATTATATGCTGACTGTCCAAAAACATACGTACTTCCATTGGGTTGCAATACTTTAACTCCAACCGTATGATGATCCTTAGCATCCACATCACTATCCCTATGATGCACAAATGGATCCAACTTCGCTTCCGCATTGGTTATTTTCTGAATCGTTTGATTTCTTTTGGCCCTTTTTGTTCGTTTAATTTTTGATGCAATCTTTTTGGAATCATATGCAATTTGACCACTTCGTTCGTACGTTTTATATTGATAATTGGGTCTTGCTGATCTATTATATTTATCACCGTCGATTTCTAATTTTAGTGGCGCTTCAGCCTTTAGTTCTTCGGTGAATAACAAGGCATTATCATCGACATCCAAAGACCCGGAAGTTTTAAAATATACAGGTTCATATCCTGCTTCTGTTTTTGTATCTACTTCAAATTGTGGTAACACTAAGTTATTATTTTTCCAAATACCCGAAGTTCCTTTTGACTCAGTATCCGAAACATCAACACCAACGTATACAGAATTTCCAGATCCCAATTGTAGGCCAAAACTACCTCCACCCCCTTCGTCGCTTGTTTGATTATCAAACACATAACCTACCTGACTTCTAAAAGATCTAAAAGTTCCTTGAATTCCTTGTCCCTGAATCGCATACACATCGTAAGTGTAATTGGTAATAGGTAATACTGTTGTGTGTTTATTAAAACTTCTATCTTTTTCTCTATTAAAATCTAAAATTGAATTCTCATCCCCATATTCTGTATGTTCATATCCATACGCTGGTATACTTTTGGTTTTATCTTTAATTACCTGATAGGTATTATACCCGTCTATCTGCCCTTGTATATTACCTCCAAAAAAACTGGAACCTAAACTTACTCTCAAACTGGAACTTTTATTAATTAAGCCACTTCTTTTTTGTGGTGTAAAAGTGGGATTATTAAAACTATAACCATAGCCCGAAGAAACGCTTCCACTGATATTTTTTTTACCTTCTCTTTTATTAGTTCCTTGAACTGAACCAGAAATATTAAAATTGTTCAAACCTTGTCTGGAATTATATGAAATCCCCGCAGATGATGATACTTCATTAATCTTTAATCCAGTTGCTTGATTATTTTCTTCTGTATATTTCTTAGAGAAATTAACACTTGGCTGTACGGTTACTCCTTCTCCTACAGAAGAGGAAAAATCAGCTCCTAGTTTTATATTATCATTTAGGTCATACCCAATTCCAAAAGTCGGTTTAAAAGTAATTCCCTCATACGTGTTATACTGCACTCCTAACCCAAAACTAAGTTCGCCTGCTTTTGTCTTAACATTATCTTTTACCTTTTCTGCACCAAAAAAATCACCAGATAATTTAAAAGCGGTACCTACAGTTAGATTTGGTTTCATATCATTTTCATACACCATTTCATCACCCTTAAAATCATCCGGTATCCCTCTTACCTGTCTTGCAATTTGCCCCACATTAAGGTTCCAGCCTAATCCTACCCAAGATGCTTCCTGATCCATAGTGATCCCAGAGTCATAGGCTAAGTTTAATGGATACCCTCCTACATCCATAATAGGAATGTTATAATTAAAGTCACCAGAAGACAAATTCACCATATCAGAGGTTCCGATCGGTGTAAATGAATTAAACTCTGGTTGACTTGGTCCACTGGTCAATGCGTATAACCGTAATGGCTGTAATGTTTGTAAAACAAGTTGCATAGCCAGGTAACAGGCTACTACTTTTGATACTTTACTGGTTCGAATGTTTTGAATCATTTTGGGTAGTACTAGGTATTTAAATGTTTATGTTGGATAACTACTGAAAATATTATGAAAATTGTTCCCTTACTTTCTTTTTTACGCTTATGAGCACAAAATAATTTCGAATGTAAAATTCTATCAATCCCTTTATTAATTATAAGAGTAACTTTTAAAATTATGGTAAAACCATATGAAACCTCAATATGAGTTGCTGAAATAAAAACCGCCTATAGTCTGTTAACTAATCTTAAAAACTCTTCTCTTTTTTCTTTGGTAATAGAAACTGTTATATCGTTCTCCATAAGAATATACCCTCCATCTTGCTTCACATATTTTTTGACATGATTGACATTAATGATATAAGAACGATGAGGCCTGTAGAAGTTAGGTCGTTGTACCATTATCTCACTAAAATGCTTTAATGGTTTACTGATCAGAATTTCATCATTAGAAACGGCATATACTATAGTATACATACCATCTGCTTTTAAACAAATAATCTCATCTAAAGCTAAAAACAGTACCCCATCGGCAACCGGCAGTGCTACTTTGCTAAAATTGTTATTTTTAAAAATAGTAGAGAGTTCCTGTAGGCGATTATAGATTTGTGTTTTACCGATAACTTTTTCTGCCTTCGCAACTGCTTCTCGTATCTGTTGCGGACGTAGGGGTTTTAATAAATAATCAATTGCTGAAAATTGAAACGCTTCTATCGCATACTCGCTATACGCTGTCGTAAAAATAATCTCGAAAGTCAGATCTTTTTCATCTAAAAATTCCATGATTTGTAAGCCGGAATGTTCAGGCATTTCAATATCCAGGAATACGATCTGTGGTTGATGTTTTTTTATCATAGCTACTCCAGACAACAAATCTTTTGCCTCATGAATTTCTGTAACCTGAGGACAGTATTCTTGTAATGCAATGGTTAATAATTGCCTTGCCTTTTTCTCATCATCTATGATTATAGCACAAATCTCCATACTTATTATTTAATAGGATTATGACTAAAATTATACTCATACAATCCCTCTTCTGTTTTTTTTATAATTGCTCTAAGAATAATACCGGATAACATATACCCCATTGTTATCCGGTAAACCAACTACACCTGTAATACAGATATTAACCAATAACATCCTATTACGGCCGCAAAAATATTAGATATGTAAAAAGATAAGGTTGTCAAAAACTGATGAGTTTTTTAAAAAAGATAGTTTATTGATTTTTTTAGTACCTTCGCAACCAGTTTTTTACCCCTAAAAACCTATGTCTTTAAAATACCTCGATCGATACTATAATCACTTTAGTAAAAGTAAAAGAGAGGATCATAATCCACTAACTAAAGACAGAAACTATTTGATGCGGTTTCATACATTTTTGCCGTATTCATACTCAAAAGAACAAAGCTCATTAAGCCTGGTATACTCCAATTCATTAAGTAATATGAATCTGATCACTAAAAAGGGATCTTCTAAACTTAAGAATAACCACTTTACCATTATCAATCCAAACACAGATTGGGAATTTTTGTGTAAAAAAGAAGAGAGAATTGATGTTTTAAGTTTTGTATTATCAGAAAAATTGATTTCCAAATTTAGCTATTACTTAGGTGGATCAATAGAAAAATTGCTTGAGGTTCCGTTTGATACTTCTGATTACAATGATTTATTCATAGAAAACACCTATCGGGCTTCATATTCGGATACCGGGAAATTACTGAAAAATCTATTTGATATTAGTAACACAAAAGATTATGCACTATTAGACCCCGATGAGATTGTTTTAGAACTATTGAGTATATTATATAGAGAACATGCTGCATACAATAAAAACATACAGCTTATAAAAGGTAAAAAAGAAGTTACTAAAAGAGAGGTTTTTAAAAGAATACTAGTAGCTCATGATTATATGCACGATTCTTTTCAAAACAGAAAAATCGATATCGAAGAACTATCTTTAATATCAGGATTATCAGAATATCATCTTTATAGCGCATTTAAAGCGATTTATAAACAAACTCCACATCAATACCTGAATAGTTTACGCATGCAAAGAGCAAAACAACTATTGGATTCAGGGAGCATGACGATTTCAGAAATATCAGACGCACTGCAGTTCCCGGACCTTCCTACGTTTAGTAAACTTTTCAAGAAAACATATGGTTTTACACCTTCTAAATTGATCTACTCAACTTAATTTTCCCCATTTTGATCAAAAAAATTTAGGAAACAATAACCAACTCCTCTTTTTATATGCTTCGAATTCTGGAAACTGGGAAAGAAAAGCGTCTTTTTGCTTCATTATTTTGAGGAATACAAAAACGGTAAAACTTACAATAATAACAAACGGCAGCCAATGTTTTGAAAAGAGAGCTAAAGAAAGATACATGATTATTTCACCAAAATAGTTTGGGTTTCTAGTTCTGCTAAACATTCCTTCTGTTATTAATCCTTTCTTATATTTAAGTGTATAATATTTCTGTATATCACTCACGAAATGAAAGAAGATCCCTATGATATAAAAAAATAAGACCACCGATATAAACATTGGTGAAGCTTTCACCTGTTGACTAATCAATATAAATGGTGCCACATAATATCCTGTCATCACCAAAAAAATAGAGAAAACACCTTTTAGAACTGGAATTTGAACTCTAAACCCCTCATCTCTAAACCAATAAAATTTAAGAAACCATAACAGAGAATACGTTCCATGTAATGCCAGATAAATATAAGCTTCTATAGAAAAGTTATCATATAAAGACATTAACCCAAGAACTATGGGAATAATTAGCAGTTTATGGATATTTATATATAAAGCTCTAGTACTTTTCATTGATCTACATTGTATTTACAAAAGAAAGAAACTCTTCCTTCTTTTCTTTGGATATGGTTACCGATATATCACCTTCCATAATGATATAAGAACCATCTTTTTTTACAAATTGTTTAATATGTTTCAAGTTGATCAAAAAAGATCGATGAGGACGATAAAACAGTGGTTTATTTTCTAACAGAGCTTGAAAATGTTTTAATGGCTTACTTATCAACAATTCCCCTTCGGATAACGAAAATACCTTTGTATACATACCATCTGCCTTAAAACAGATAATATCATCTAAAGGTATAAAATGAACACCATCACTTACCGGAAGTGCTATTTTATTAAATGACGCCGTTTTAAAAGCATTAGAGAGTTCCAGTAATTTATCATGTAACTGGTTCTTTTTGGCTTCTTTTTCAAACTTGGTTACTGCATCTTGTACTTGTTTTGGTCGCAATGGTTTTAGTAAGTAATCAATTGCCGAGAATTGAAATGCTTCTATAGCATATTCACTATAGGCTGTAGTAAATATAATTTCGAAATTAAGATCTTCTTTATCCACAAACTCCAAAATCTGTAGCCCCGAATATTCAGGCATTTCGATATCCAGGAATACCATATCCGGTTTATTTTTTTTGATAAGCTCAGCTCCTGAGGGCAGGTCTTCAGCTTCATAAACAAGATCAATCTGTGAACAATATTCATCTAATATCGTTCTTAGAAGCAATCTGGCTTTCTTTTCATCGTCAATTATAACCGCTGTAAAGCTCATAGTTAGTTTTTACTTATTAAATAAAGGGGATTCTTAATATTACTCTAGTTCCGGCAGCTACATTATCTTTTTTGAGATCCAGTATCTCCACCCCTATTTCTTTTTGATTTTCTTGATTTAACAATTCTAATCTTGTTTTTCCTGCATCAGAAGCGAATGATTTATGGCTCGACGGTCTATTTTTATTAATTTCGGCAGATCGCTCTCTACCAATTCCGTTATCCTCAATTTCACAGATAATTACATTTTCTTCATTAGCACAACACGAAAACGTTATGTTTAATTTTCGATCTGTCTTTTTATGTAACAGTCCATGTTTAATAGCATTTTCTACATAAGGCTGAATCAACAGTGACGGAATTTTATAGTGGTTGATTGCAAACTCGGCATCCTTAATATTTATTTCATATACTAAAGAATCTTCAAACCTGTCTTTTTCCAACTCTAAATATAGGGTTAATGCTAGAATCTCTTCTTCTACGCTTACTTCATTTTTTCTACTGTGATCTAAATAAATGCGCATTAGATCGGCAAATTTTCCCAAAAAGTCAGATGCCAATTCTTTTTGATTGGTTAAGATATACTCTTGAATAGAATTGAGGGCATTGAATAAAAAATGAGGGTTCATTTGGGATCGTAATGCTACCAGCTTAGAATTAATTAATTCCAGCTCTATCTCTCTCTTCTCCTTTACCAATTGGTTTTGTCTTCTAATTCTTGTGATACGAATATAAAAGATAAACGTAATCAATCCAGTGAGTAGTGAACCGATGATTAGATAAAACCACCATCTGTTATAATATGGAGGCACAACAATGAAATCTATGGTTGCACATTTTGTGCTCTCTATTTCATCTTCATTTACAGCTTTTACTTCAAAAGTATACTTCCCAGCTGGTAAAGAATTATATCTTGCAACAGAGGTGTTTTTTTGATACCAGTTATCCTGTAATCCTTTTAGACGATAACGATACCTCTTATTAACATTTGGGTTATTAAATGAATTTGAATTAAAATGTATTTCTAAACTATTCTGATAAGGAAGTTTATACGCGGAAGAAATGATGGTATCTCTTTCATTAATAGAAATAGAATTGATATAAATGTCTGGTGTAATCGGATTAATGTAGGATTTTGTTTTATCAATTTTTATCAACCCTTTTTGCGTAGCTAAAAAGATATAACGATCTACGATTTCCATATCTAAAATTTCATTGGTAGAGAGCCCGTCATTTTTGTCTATGGTAAAGACTTCTGTAGTTTCATCAAGAGTTACACTTCTTTTAATATATTGCAAGCCTTTATTGGTAGCTGCCCAAATATTTAAACCATCCGGTTCTATCTTCTTTATTGTATTAGAGATTAATTTTGTATCAATTCCATACACTTCTACTACCCTATTATTTACAAGGCCTAATAATCCATAATTAAATGTAGACACCCAAACAATTCCATCACTTGTTTCTGCTATATCTGTAGCAAAAATAGGGTTATTGTTATAGGTAACAATGGTCTCTTCAAAAGCATCATTATACATATATAATCCATCATAATAGCTTACATATGATTGTTGCGTTTTTTCACTATAGTGGTTTGCATAAGAACGTTTTTCTCTTAATACATTATAGCATGATAAACTATCTTTCAATATCTGATATTGCACATCCGCCACCTTAGCCGGGTCATCTAGGAAATTTTTTACAAAACCTGACACATTATTAGTAGAAAACAGTATCTTATTATTGGGCAAAATGCTATAATCTTTCCAATTCGGAAAATTAATATTTTCAACATCGCCCTTTTTCCAAATATTTATTCTTTCGGCTATAGAAATAACCGCATTATATTTTTCTTCGTATCTTATTTTATTAATGTTTGAGCTTATATTAGTTTTTCTTTTTTCGTAAGTAACCTTATCTGATTTTAGATCACATATCCCTAGTATATTACTATAACTAGAAAAAAACAAACTATCAGAAGTATTGCTAGTTAAACCCCTGATATTATTCTCTTTTAATCCAGAATTTTCGTTGGTATATTTGATAATATTAAGATTGGGAATCATAAAAACACCATCTGCTAAGGTAGAGAACCAAAATACTCCTTTTTTATCTTGCTGAACTCGTGTCACAAACTTATCCGGAAAAAAGGTTTGTACTTCTGTCATTTGGTTATCTAACAACAAAAAACGAATCACTCCTTTACTTGTACTCAACCATAAATAACCTTCTTTGTCCTCGAATAAATGAACGGCTCTTGATATAAACAGTTTGTCTGGAACATTTTTGATTTTAATAGGAACTTCTGAAATATTAGGTATAACATATAAATCTGTGCCTACAAGATTCCTAGATTTATCAAGAATGATATAGTTTTTTGTACTATATATGTTTGTAATATATTTAGACTCAAAATTTAATTCTTCTAACTCTTTAGTAGTACCGTTATAGATAAGGTCTTTACGATGAGTACCTTTTTCAATATACATCACTTTATCATCTACAATTCTGGGATAGTACGTTTTATGCTTAATTGTATCTTGTTTAGACTTTATTAATTGGTATGTTTTATTTTCTCGATTTATTTTCATGAGTCCATAATCAGAAGTAACGTATACATAATCTCCCAGTATTCTAAATTCCTTAAGAGTGGAGCCATCAGAAAACTCTTTGGTATCCAAAAAGGTTTTAAGAGAGTCATTTACTACCTTAAAAATTTGTCCCCCAAGATTATTGCACCAGATAATCCCCTCTTTATCCTCTAATAAACCAAAAACAGATAATCCACGTTTTTCCGGATTACTATAATTTTTAAACTCCTGTCCATCATATCTAAAAAGTCCATTATTAGCTGCAAACCAAATAAATTCGTTACTATCAATCATCATATCATAAAACTCATAATCCGGTAATCCATCTTTTTCGGTTAATTGATAGTATTCAGGATGCTGAGCATTGCTTAAGACAATACCTAGAAAAAATAAAAAATAGGTGAATAAAAATTTCAATATTAGTTAGTTAGTTATCTATATACAAACCTAGTTTTTTTATGATCAATTAGGAAAGCACACCTTCTAAAAGTACGGTTTTGATTGCTAAAATGGTCATATCATCGGTTAGATGAAAAACAAAAACATCAATTAACTTTCAGTAATTAGGAATTTACCTACAAAAATTATTCTTGCAAAGAACCTAATTATCTAATTTTTATTATTCAACGCCTGAAGAAAAATTATCTTCGTTTATCGATATATGTTGGTAAATTTTTATTTAAAAAACCAAAGAGAACACAGTACCTTCTTTCTCTTTACTGCTCACCAGAATTTTACCCTTGTGTAATAACATAATCTGTTTACACAAACTAAGACCGATACCGCTACCCGTAGTTTTACTGGTAAAAAACGGAATGAAAATACTCTCCATAATATCCTGAGGTATTCCAGAACCGTTATCAAAAACTTTTATTACGATACCTCTATTTGGTTTTTGTTCTGCAAGTACCCGTATTTCTGGATTCGGTCTATCCTTACAGGCATCTACTGCATTTAAAATAAGATTAATCAATACCTGTTCGATTAAATAACTATCAATATTTAATTCTAATTTTGGAGGAGTTATTTTAAAATCAATATGAATATTCTTGACATCCAAAGAAGGCTGCATTAATAATTGTATGGTCTCAAAAAGATCTGTAATCTTCTTTTTCTCCAAATTTAAATGTGTCACTTTACTTAAACTACGATATGTTTTAGCAAACTTTAATAGACCTTCACTTCTATTTTTTATGGTCTTTATACCAGCGTTTAGATCTTCTAATTCTAATGGATACTCCTTAGGATTGTTCAAAGTTAGTTCCAAGTGCGATTGCAAAGTATCCGCCAGAGATGAAATTGGGGCTATCGAATTCATAATCTCATGAGTCATCACGCTCAATAATTTTTTCCAAGCTTCAGATTCATTCTTGTTTAGGGTATCATCGATATTTTGTAAAACTATGAGTTTAAAAGGATCATCATTAACCTGAAAGACCGTATCAGAAATTAATACCTTTATCTTTTCATTTTGAACGGCTATCGAAATGGAGTTCGGTTCTTTATGATAGGTTTCGAAAACTGCATCGTACAAATCAGGTTTTCTTTTTTCTACAAAGCGAATATTCTTAAATGAAGGAAAATCTAATGTTTCCCTAAATGAATCATTAGACCATAACACATCACCTGTTTCCAGGTTATACGCAATAATACCAATATCCACCATCTCCAGAATCTTCTGTAGGTATACATATTGTGCCTCATTCTGGGAGTTTATATCTTTAATCGTACGATTTACCTCATTAAAACCTCTATAAAGAAATCTTATATCCTTAGGTCCTCTGTCCTCTGGAAACCATCTGGAAAAATCTCGATACTTTACTGCTTCAAAAAAATCATCCATGACAACAAAACGACGTTTGACAAAACTATAAGTGGTATACCCTACATACAAGGTTACAAACGTGATACCTGTAGCAATACTGGTATAGTCCTTATCAATAGCGTATACCAAACCTAGTATCAGGGAAACCAATATTAGAATCCTTAGGAATAATCTGAAAATGTAACCGTTATAGTTCATATTTATCCAACCTTCGGTATAATGCTGCTCTGGTAATTCCTAATTCTTTTGCAGATTTTGAAACATTTCCTTTGTTCTTTTCTAAAACAGTAAGAATTGCATTTTTTTCTATACTATCCAAATTCATAGTAGTTACCGCCGTTTTATTTGTTTGTCTTTCAATAGAAGAAAAAACCAAATCTTCAGGTTTCAGTGCATCTCCGTCACACATAATTACGGCACGTTCTAAAACGTACTGGAGTTCTCTGACATTACCCGGAAAATCGTGTTTTTTTAATTTAGAAATAAACCCGGAATCTAATGTAAATGGCGTTTTGTTATATTTATCTGCATAGACACTAATAAAATGTTTAGCCAGCAACGTGATATCGGTTCCTCGATCCCGTAAAGGTGGCATGATAATATCTACCGTATTAATTCGATAAATTAAGTCTTTTCTAAATTTCTGTTCATCTGCCAAAATTCGAGGTTCTATATTGGTAGCACAAATTAATCGGATATCGATTGGAATAGCTTCGTTAGAGCCTAATGGAGTAACTAATCTGTTTTGCAAAACGGTTAATAGTCGTACTTGTTGACCTAAGGTAATATTGCCTATTTCATCTAAAAAAAGTGTTCCACCGTTAGCTGCTTCAAATCGCCCTACTCTATCTTCTTTAGCATCTGTAAATGCCCCTTTTTTATATCCAAATAATTCACTCTCAAAAAGTGATGAAGTCAATGCTCCTACATCTACTTTTACAAAAGGCTTATCCTTTCTGTTTGAATTATCATGTAATGCTCTTGCGATTAGATCTTTACCGGTACCATTTTCTCCAAGAATTAGAACATTCGCATCGGTCGGTGCTACTTTTTTTAGTTTTAGAAACACATCCTTAATTGCCTCGCTTTCACCAATAATTGCATTCTTACTTGGCTGTGCAATGTTCTTCCCGGAAGCTTTGGATTTTTTAGCTTTTAGCAAAGATGTAATCGTATCTATAATTTTTTCATTCTTCCAAGGCTTTACCAAAAAGTCGGACGCTCCTTCTTTTAAAGCACGAATTGCCAAATCAATATCTGCATAGGCAGTAATCAAAATAACATCAGTGTCAGGTTTTTTCTCCTTAATCCTATTTAACCAAAAAATCCCTTCGTTACCGGTATTCACCAAACCGTTAAAATTCATATCCAGAATGATAACGTCGAAACTTTTCTGCTCTATTTGCGCATTTATATTGCTTGGATTCTTTTCGATAACAACCTCTTTCACCAAAGGTTTTAATAAAAGACGTAATGCCGTTAGTACGTCTACATCATCATCTATAACTAATATCGTTGCTTCCTTTAATACCATTGATACAATATTACAATATTATATTGATCATATAAAAATTAGAAATCAAAAGTTTTCGGGATCATAAAATGTACTGTTTCCGAACACAAAGTGTATCGAAACCGAACACTTTTGTTTCTTCAAAAACCTATTTAAGCACTGAAAAACAAGTACTTACGTTTTTGGCACTATCTTGACTATGTAATTGGTGTACAGAAATAAGATTAAAAATATAAACCAGATAATTCATCATACAATGAGCAAGTCAGTTTTAATTCTAATAATAAGTGTAGTAACTTTATTTTGCGGGCAGAACACTAAAGAACCAAATCTAATAAAAAGAGAAGATTCCAGAACTAAAGACTCTTTAACTACAATTCTTAAAAACACTAATAAAGAAGGAGAATTAGTTGGTTTTTCTGTAGCTATCATTGATCAAAACAACGTATTATATAATAATGGATTTGGATTTGCAGATGCTAAAAATAAAGTAAAATACCAAAACAATACGATTCAAAATGTAGGATCTATTTCTAAAACTTTTATAGGAATCTCTTTATTAAAAGCTCAAGAATTAGGAAAACTTAATTTAAATGATCCTATTAATAAATATTTACCTTTTGACGTTACAAATCCTAACTATCCTAATACTCCTATTACAATATTGCAATTAGCGACACACTCTTCTTCTATTGTAGATTATGAGGAAAATTATCTGAAAGGTTATTTTCTTAAAAACGAAAAAATCGAAAAAGACGAAGTTCCTTTTACACACTTTCAAAATCCTGGCAAAAAAACATCTATGCTTAGTTTTCTAGAAGACTGTTTTTCAAAAGATGGAAAATGGTATACTCCCGAATCTTTTTCAAAAAACAAGCCCGGATCAACATTCGAGTACACAAATTTTGGAGCTGATTTATGCGGGCTAATAATTGCACAAGCCACCGGAATGTCTTTTAAAGATTTTACTAAAAAACATATTTTCGAACCGCTGCAAATGAATGATTCTGCCTGGAAATTAAATGAAGTTGATACAGATAGACGCTCTAAGTTCTATCTTTATAAAGGTCAAAAAATTGCAGACTACGAAGCTGTATCTTATCCAAGTGGAAGCCTACTTACTACAAGTGAAAATTTAAGCAAATATTTAGCAGAACTAATGAAAGGATATGATGGAAAAGGAAGCTTATTAAATAAATCTAGTTACAAGACCTTCTTTGAAAAACGTTTTGAGAATAACTTAAACAAAAGTGGGAGAATAAATGTTGGGACTTTTGTAGAGTACAACAATGATTTTATAGGTTCTAAAGATTTATTAATTGGTCATAATGGTTCTTGTATAGGTTCTTTGGCGATGATGTATTTCAATCCGGAAACCAAAATTGGAAAAATATTAATGATTAATACAGACATTGATTATAATGAAGAAGTAGTAGTTCCGTATATAAAAGATGTTTGGAAATCTATAATAGAATTTGAAAACAAAATTAAATAAATCAACTAATTAGCATCAATAACCAAAAGACAAAACATGGACGTTCCAATTCAAAAAAAGAAATTTTCAAAATCACGTATCGCAATGATGATAGGCGGTTTAGCAATATTATCATTGATACTGTTTGTATTCATACAGTCTTCTGGAGGTTCTAAATTGAATGTAGAAAAAGAGCGTATCGCCATTAGTACTATTAAGAAAGATGTGTTTCAGGAAAACATTCCGGTAAACGGAATTGTATTACCCATCACCACTATTTATCTTGATGCTCTAGAAGGCGGAAGAGTAGAAGAAAAGTTTGTAGAAGATGGTGCTATTATGAAAAAAGGTGAACCGATCCTAAGACTATCCAATACCGATCTGGAATTAAGTTTGATCAATCAAGAAACATCAGTATATAATTTATTAACACAAATGCAGATTTCTCAAAATGCTGCGCGCCAAAACACCATAAACCGACGTAATCAATTTACTGATGTAGAAAACAGTCTTATTGAAGCTAAACGTCTTTATGAACTAAATAAAAAATTATACCAAAAAGGAGCTGTGGGTCGTCAGGAATATGAGTCTTCTGAAAACGATTACAACTATCAAAAACAGCGTATGCAATTGGCTAAACAAGTATTGAGTCAGGATTCTTCTGCTACCAAACAAGAACTTAGTCAAGCACAAAGCTCATACGCAAGAACACAAAGTGCCTTAGAATTAATGCGTAAAAAAGTAGGTGATTTGGTAGTGCGCGCTCCGGTAGATGGGCAGTTAACCTCATTAGATGCAGAAATCGGACAATCGAAAAACAAAGGTGAGCGATTAGGGCAAATTGATGTTCTAAGCGGATTCAAAGTTCGTGTAGATATTGATGAACACTATATCTCCAGAATTTATACCGGTCAAAAAGGAACCTTCAGTTTTAATAACAAAACCTATACGCTCATCATTAAAAAAGTATTTACTCAAGTTACTAACGGACGTTTTCAGGTAGATATGCAATTCGAAAGCGATGTCCCGGAAGGAATTCGCAGAGGACAAAACCTACAAATCCGCGTAGCCCTAAGTGCAGAGAAGCAAGCCTTACTTATTCCTAAAGGTGGGTTTTTCCAGAAAACAGGTGGTAATTGGATCTTTAAAATAAGTGAAGGTGGAAATACTGCATACAAAGTAAACATCCGCTTAGGAAGTCAAAACACAGAATATTACGAAGTTATCGAAGGCTTGCTGCCTGGAGATCAAGTAGTAACTTCTAGCTATGACAGTTTTGGAGATACAGAAGAATTAATATTAAAATAAAAAATCAATCTGTCCGCCTAAGGCGGATCAAAAAAATCGAATACAATGATACAAATAACAGACTTAGAAAAATTTTACCGTACCGAAGAGGTCCAAACCATCGCTTTAAATAAACTATCGTTTAGTGTCAATGAAGGTGAATTTGTAGCGATCATGGGACCTTCTGGTTGTGGAAAATCAACTTTGTTAAACATCTTAGGACTGTTAGATGATTCCGATGGAGGAAGTTTTAAGTTTAACGGCGAAGAAGTTTCAGGATATAATGAGCGTAAAAGATCAGAATTGCGTAAGCATAATGTAGGATTCGTTTTCCAGAGTTTTAATCTTATTGATGAGCTTACAGTTTTTGAAAATGTAGAATTGCCATTAATCTACACAGGCGTTAAACCTGCAGAACGTAAACAACGTGTAGAAGAAGTCTTAGAAAAAATGCAAATCATGCATAGACGCAATCATTTTCCACAGCAATTATCCGGTGGACAACAACAACGAGTTGCTGTTGCCAGAGCAGTAGTTAATAATCCAAAACTAATTCTAGCCGATGAGCCAACAGGAAACTTGGATAGTACCAATGGCAATGAAGTGATGGATTTATTGATCGAACTTAACGAAGCTGGAACTACGATCATCATGGTAACACACAGTGAGCACGATGCTAAGTATAGCCATCGAATTATCAGAATGTTAGACGGACAAAAAGTAACCGAAAACGTATTAGTATAGAGGTCATCATCAATCAAAATCGAATCAGTAAATCAATAGTTATGTTTAGGAATTACATCAAAATAGCATTTAGAAACCTTCTCAAAAACAGAATATACTCTTTTATCAATATTTCTGGTCTTGCTTTGGGTATGGCCGTAACCATAATGATAGGATTATGGATTACAGATGAGTTAAGTTATAATAATTACTTTGAAAGCAAAGCAACAATTGCACAAGTTTTCCAAAGTCAGACATTTAATGGTAAAATTGGTACAGGACCTGCAATTCCCAGGCCTCTAGAATTTGAGCTGCGAGAAAACTATAATGACAATTTTAAGCATGTCATGATGTCTTCCTGGACACAACCCAGATACTTGAGATATGGTAAAAAAAGCATTTATAGAGAAGGAAATTTTATGCAAGAACCTGCTCCTGATGTATTAAGTCTTAAAATTCTTCAAGGCGAAAAATATGGATTGAAAGAAAAAAACTCAATTATGCTTTCTAAATCCACTGCAGAAACACTATTTGGATCGACAAATCCAATTGGAAAAATTATCAAAGTTAATAATACAGATGATTTATTAGTTACCGCCGTATACCAAGATATTCCTGTTAACAATGCTTTTCATGACACAGATTATATCATTCCTTGGAAACACTATATAACAACTCAGGAATGGATAAAAAGGTCAGCTGATTCCTGGGGAAACAATTCGTTTCAACTTTTTGTTCAGATTCACGATAATACCACTATGGATATCGTTTCCTCAAAAATAAAAGATGCCAAGAAAAAAGCTGCGGCAGACGAAGCAGAATTTAATCCACAGTTGTTTTTATTACCTATGAAAGATTGGCATTTACGCTCTAATTTTGAAAACGGGGTACAAACAGGTGGACGTATCGAAAATGTTTGGTTATTTGGTATTATCGGGTTATTTGTTTTGCTACTTGCCTGTATTAATTTTGTAAATCTTAGTACCGCCCGATCAGAAAAACGAGCTACAGAAGTTGGTATCAGAAAATCAATAGGCTCTCAAAGAGGGCAATTGATTTTTCAATTTTTGAGTGAATCTTTTCTGGTTGTCGTTTTTTCTTTTGTTTTAGCCCTCGCAATTGTGTTATTATTTCTTAATAGCTTCAACAATTTAGCTAGTAAAGAAATTGTTTTTCCTTGGTTAAGTCTTCAGTTTTGGAGTGTTTCTCTGGTATTTATCATTCTAACCGCATTTCTGGCAGGTAGCTACCCAGCACTCTACTTATCTTCTTTCAATCCTGTTTCGGTTTTAAAAGGAACTTTTAAAGCAGGTCGTTTTGCAGCGGTTCCCAGAAAAATATTAGTAGTTACTCAGTTTACAGTCTCTATCGCTCTTATTATAGGCACACTTGTAGTCATGAATCAAATACAACATAGTAAAGACAGACCTGTAGGATATAATAAAGAAGGATTGATACAAATTCCGGTTATGAGTGATGAGTTTATAGGGAAAGCTGATCTTATGCGAACTCAATTCATCGCCTCTGGTGCCGCTATAGAAATGGCAACGACCAGTAGTCCGACTACAAATGTTTGGTCAAATAGAGGTGGATATACCTGGGATGGAAAACCAGAGGGTTTTCAGGAAGATTTGGCGTATACAGCTGTATCTTATGAATTTACTAAGACATTAGATATTGAGTTGCTTGCCGGAAGAGGTTTTTCTAGAGAATTTGCCTCTGATTCTAATGCAGTAATTCTTAATGAAACCGCAGTAAAATATATGGGTCTACAAGATCCGATAGGTAAATATATCAGAGACTCAGACACCGAAGATCCCGATGAACCACTTCAAATTATTGGGGTAATCAAAGATATGATTGTTCAATCTCCTTATAGCCCGGTAAAACAAGCTATGTATGTTTTTGATAAAGACAATAATGCAAGTTTCTTCAACTTACGTTTACATCCTAATAAAAGTGTAAGCAGTAGTTTAGAACTAGTAGAACAAACTTTTAAAAAGAATTTTCCCAACCTTCCTTTCGACTATCAATTTATAGATCAGGAATACGCTAAAAAATTCAGAGCAGAAGAGCGCATCGCAAGTTTAGCAAAAGTCTTTACTCTCTTAGCTATATTTATAAGTCTTCTGGGATTGTTTGGATTAGCATCTTTTGTGGCAGAACAACGCACTAAAGAAATAGGTGTACGAAAAATCCTTGGAGCTTCTTTAGGCAATTTATGGATGTTACTTTCTAAAGATTTTATTAAACTCGTAATTATTGCACTCTTTATAGCAGGTCCTATTGCTTACTATTTCATGAGTCAATGGTTGCAAAAGTTTTCTTACAGAACTGATATTTCCTGGAACATATTTCTAATTGCAGGTTCTGGGGCATTAATAATAACGATTATTACAATAAGCATTCAAGCTATTAAATCCGTAACAGCTAACCCTGTAGATTCATTACGAACAGAATAAATCAATCAAATCAACCTGCCTGTCACAGGCAGATCAAAAAAACGAACAGTTATGATCAGGAATTATATAAAAATAGCTTGGAGAAATCTTTTAAGAAATAAAGTCTTTAGCACTATTAACATTGTTGGGTTAAGTATTGGTGTGGCTGCTTGTTTACTAATAACATTGTTTATTGTAGATGAAACTAGTTATGATACGCAAATACCTAATAGAGATCATATATATAGGTTAACCCATTTTGCGAATTTTGATGGTGTAGAAGGTTGGGGAGCTCATCACTCCGCTCTCATGGCAAGCACTATTCACCGTGAATTTGAAGAAGTAGAAAACGCAGGAAGAGTATTAGATAATGAATTAATGTATGGAGCCGGAAGCAATGAAATAAGCCTTAACGAAGACCCAGCTCAATATCACGAAGAACATTTTGCTTACGCCGACCAAGCCATTGTTGATATTTTTGATTTAGAAATGATTGAAGGGGAAGCCGCTTCTGTGCTTACTAAGCCATTAACAATAATTATTTCAGAAAGCAAGGCAAAGAAGTTTTTTAAAAATAAAAGCGCCATTGGTCAAGTTATGTATCTAAATGGAGATACGTCCGAACCTTATAAAATAACAGGAGTATATAAAGATTTCCCAAAAGCATCTAACTTTGATTACAAATTCTTGTTAACCCTAAAAGGAGTAGAATTTGGAGAAGGAGAGCAAACACGATGGACTCAAAATAATTATTTCAACTTTATACAACTAAAACCGGATACAGACGTCACGATCTTTGAAGATAGAATGACACAGGTAATTCTAAATAATTACATCTTAGAAGCATTTAAAAATGATGGATATGATAAGATTGAACGCATTTTACGCACTTCTCATCTTGATTTACAACCACTTGCCGACATTCATCTTCGCTCTAAAGGTATTCATGATGGAAAAACACACGGAGATATTCGTTTTGTATGGATCCTTGGAGCTATTGCACTTTTTATTTTAATAATAGCCTGTATTAATTTCATTAATCTATCAACCGCAAAATCGGCAAATAGAGCAAAAGAAGTCGGTCTTAGAAAAGTAATAGGCTCTGGTAGAAAAAAACTTATTATCCAGTTTTTAATAGAATCTATAGTTATTACAATATTTGCGTTTGGTTTAGGTGTTTTACTAGCGATACTTGGGTTATCTCTTTTTAATACAATTTCTGGTAAAACACTGACATTACCTTGGAGTACTTGGTTCTTTATCCCTACTATATTCTTAGCAGCATTATTCGTTGGAATTTTTGCAGGCATTTACCCGGCTTTTTACCTCTCAAAATTTACTCCAATTAATGTTTTAAAAGGGAAAATTAGTAAAGGTTCTAAATCTTCTAGTTTAAGAAGTAGTTTGGTTGTATTTCAGTTTACTATTTCCATTGTATTAATAGTGAGCACCCTGATTATTAATAATCAAATGGATTTTATTTTGAATAAAGAGGTAGGGTTTAAAAAAGAACAAGTCCTTCAAATTCATGGGGTAAATATGTTAGGAGATCGCCTTACTACGTTTACAAACGAAATGAAACAGATCCAAGGAGTTGAAAATGTTAGTAATAGTGATTATCTACCCATAAAAGGAACAAAACGTAATGGTAACACTTTTTATAATAAAGAAGTTATGAATGCAGATGGTGTGCCATCTCAAGCCTGGATCGTAGACGAAGATTATTTAGATACTTTTGGAATGCAACTTGCCTCAGGAAGAAACTTCGACAAAAACCGAGCAATAGAAAACGAATCCGTAATAATTAATCAAACACTAGCCGAAAAATTTGGAATGGAGGAACCTATCGGCAAAAAAATGCTTCGAGGTAATAGGACATATACTATTATTGGGGTTGTAGAAGATTTTAATTTTGAATCCTTACATCAACAAGTCGGATCCTTAGCCATGTTTTATGGTGATGAAACTACAATAACTTCTATAAAAGTAACTACTGAAAATATATCGGAAGTGCTTACAGCAATAGAAAATAAATGGAAAGCTTTTGTGCCTAATCTTGATTTCAGATACACATTTATGGATGAATCGTACGCTACAATGTATTCCAATATAAAGCATATGAGACAATTGATCGTAAGTTTTGCCTTATTATCTATTTTTGTAGCTTGTTTAGGCTTGTTCGCATTATCCGCTTTTTTAGTAGAACAGCGTAAAAAAGAGTTAAGCATACGAAAAGTTTTAGGAGCTTCTATAAAAAATCTTTTTAAACTACTTACAACCCACTTTTTAATTTTAGTAGTCATATCAATAATCATAGCGATACCCTTGTCTTATTTTGTCATGGATAATTGGCTTCAGGATTATGCATATCGAATTTCTATTTCCTGGAAAGTATTTGCATTAAGTGGTTCACTAGCAATTTTAATAACGTTACTCACTATAAGTTATCACACGATTAAAGCAGGATTTGTAAATCCTATTGATAGTTTAAAATCAGAATAAACAACTAGTGTTGAACTTGTTTCAGTATAAACCTGTCCGTCATCGGTGGATCAAAAAAAGTAAACAATTATGATCAGGAATTATATAAAAATAGCTTGGAGAAATTTACAGAAACGAAAAGTGTTTTCCTTTATAAATATTTTGGGATTAGCCTTGGGATTTGGATGTTCTATTTTAATATTTCTATACGCAAATTATCATCTTCAGTTTGATAATTTTCATCATAATGAAGATAGGATTCACAGAGTAGTAACTGAAGAACATCAAGACGAGATAGAGTATGAACCTAGTGTTCCACCTGGTTTTGCAGAAGTATTTAAATCCGATTTTAATTACGCTGAAAAAGTAGCTAATATTTTTATTCGACAGGATTGGCAGGTAGATGGAATAGGCAATAACTCAAATAATCGCTTATTAGAAGATGTTGTTTTTGCAGAACCTGATTTTTTTCAGATTCTTAATTTTCCTTTAATAAAATCTCTCGGTAATCGAGACTTTACTGAACCTAATGTAGCATATATCACTACAGGTTTTGCTAAGAAAATGTTTGGTGATCATCCCGCTCTGGGACAAACATTTGTTTTAGAAAACAAAGAAACCATCCAAGTTATAGGATTACTGAAGGATATACCAACTAATTCTACGGTTCAGGGGGATATTTTTGTCTCTTATGAGAGTTTAAAAAATTACAGTTCCTTCGCTTATAGTAAAACTTGGGGAGGTATAACGAGTAGCTTGCAATGTTATACATTATTAAGACCTAATCAAGATATCGCTCATATCGAAAAAACATTGATTCCTTTGGTCTCTAAGTATCGTTCAAAAAGTAAAAATGTCCACAGATACAAACTTCAGAAAATATCAGATGTCCATTTTGATCATAGATATGGAGGAATTAATGCAAATCTTCTTTGGACCTTTTCATTGATTGGGATGTTTTTAATTATTATTGCTTGTATCAATTTTATTAATATTTCTACAGCGCAAGCATTTTCCAGATCCAAAGAAATCGGAGTCAGAAAAGTACTAGGAGTTAGCAAAAACAGTTTGTTTTGGCAATTTATATTAGAAACATTTTTAATCAGCTTTTTTGCTTTACTAATAGGGTTAGCAATAGCTCTTATGGTATTGCCTAAGTTTAACGAGTTATTTCAGCTACAGCTTACTATACAATCGTTATGGACGTACAAAGTTCTTGGTTTTGCGGCATTACTCTTAATAGTTGTTTCTTTTTTTGCAGGAAGTTACCCTGGCATTCTTATGGCAAGAATTCTACCAACTTTAGCATTAAAAGGAAAACTTACGCAGAAGGATACAGGAGGAAAATTAACTAGAAAAGTATTGGTGACCACTCAATTTGCAATTTCCATTATGCTTATTGTAGCCACTATAGTAATTGGTAAGCAAGTTAATTATGCTATTACTTCTGATTTAGGTTTTGACAAAGAATCCATCGTAATGTTAGAAATCCCTGAACAAATAGAGTTATTAAAATTAAAGGGGTTAAAAGACCGATTGAATCAAATACCGGGAGTATCAAGTACTACGGCATGTTTATCAAGTCCTGGAGCCGCATATAATGACTGGGGAACCAGTATACGATATCATAATAGACCACAATATGAAGAATTTTCGATCTCTGCTAAACTTGCTGATAAAGATTACCTGAATACTTTTAATCTGAAATTAATAGCAGGACGTAACTTTTTTAGCTCTGATTCTATCACAGAAGTTGTAGTCAATCAAAAATTTGCAGAAAAGCTGGGACTTTCTTCTTATGAAGAACTTATAGGAAAAAGCTTAGAAGCTAATAGAGGTTCGATTAAAGCAACTATAGTTGGAGTAATATCAAATTTTCACGATCAAAATTTCCAAAGTGGTATTGGTCCTGTTTTTATAGCTCCAGAAAAAAGTGCATATAATGAGTTAGCTGTAAAAATGGATGGGCAAGATATAAATACTCAATTACAAGCAATTGAAAATCGATGGAAAGAAGTGTTCCCTAAATTTGTATATAAATACAGCTTTTTAGATGAAAGAGTAGCGTCACAATATAGAGAAGAGCAACGTTTTTTATCTATGACAAAACTATTCTCAGGTTTAGCCATTTTTATTAGCTGTTTAGGATTATATGGATTGATCTCTTTCTTTTTAGCTCGCAAAACAAGAGAAATAGGTATTAGAAAAATTCTGGGAGGAAAAGTAAAAGACATTTTAGCGATCGTACTACAAGATTTTTTAAAACTAATCCTATTAGCTGGTGCTATAGCCTCGCCTGTTGCTTGGTATTTTATGAATAATTGGCTACAGAACTATGCATATCATACAGAAATAAGTTGGTGGATATTTATCGTAGCTATAGGTGTATTACTCATCATCACATTGCTTACTATTAGTTATCAAGCGATTAAAGCAGCAACCGCTAACCCAATTAAAAATTTGAAAACAGAATAAATTAACTAGTACTGAACTTGTTTCAGTATCAATTATAAGGATACCGAAACTGAAGATTCAACACAGTTACATACTTATATTTTCAGAAGAAAGAATCATGATTTTAAAGTGTTCGATTACGAACAAGAGGTGTATCAAAACCGAACACTTTAATTTTTGAAACAAAAAATAAATAATTGATTATCAAATATTTAAATATTCGGCATCATCTTCTCTATATAATCAACATAAGTAATCAAATCAACCTGTCTGTCACAGGCAGATCAAAAAAACGAACAGTCATGATTTTCAATTATATAAAAATAGCCTTCCGTAGTTTACTTAAAAATAAAGGTTACAGCTTTCTTAATATTTTTGGTTTGGCCATTGGTATTACCTGTGCTAGTCTCATATTTCTCTGGGTAGAAGACGAAGTTAGTTTTAACAAGTCTTTCCCTAAGCAAGACCAAGTCTATTACGTGCCAACTAATCAAAATTACGAAGGAGAATGGCGTACATTTTACTCTACACCAGGTCCTTTGGCACAGGCAATGAAAGATGAAATTCCCGGTATCATCAAAGCAACTCGCTCTAGTTCTGAAGAACGTCTTTTTACCGTTGGAGACAATGCCATTAATAGAAGAGGTAGATATGCAGATGCTGATTTTTTAGAAATTTTTAGCTTAAAGTTTATTGAAGGAAATATAAACGATGCTTTTAATAATCCTGAAGCTATAGTCTTGACAAAAGAAACTGCAGCACAACTTTTTGGTGAGAATGCCAAAGTATTAGGGAAAACGGTAAAGATGAGTAATAAGGACAACTACCTCATCACTGGTGTAATTGAAAATCTTCCAAAAAATGTTTCATTTTCTTTTGATTGGATAGCGCCTTTTGAAAGATACCGTGATGGCGCAGAGTGGATGACAGAATATGGAAGTAATTTTTCTGATACTTTTGTAGAATTATCTCCAGAAGCAAATTTCGAAACTGTAGATGCTCAAGTAAGGAAATTAATAGGAAAGAAAGCAGAGTTTACAGATGACTATGCTTTTTTACACACGATTAAAGACTGGCATTTAAGATCAAAATTCGAAGGAGGAGAAAAAGTTGGAGGAAGAATCACTTACGTTCGCCTCTTCTCTATTATTGCATTAATCATATTATTAATAGCATGCATTAATTTTATGAACCTGGCTACAGCCAGAAGTGAAAAAAGAGCTAACGAGGTTGGTGTCAGGAAAGCTATGGGATCTAGCCGTTCGCGTTTGATGGTTCAGTTTGTTTCTGAAGCTCTTATGATGGCATTTTTTGCTTCACTAGTAAGTGTTTTATTATTAATACTACTGTTACCTCAATTCAATCTTTTAATCGAAAAAGAACTGGTATTAGGTCTCAATAATCCGCTTCATGTCACCATGTTATTAAGTATTACCATAATTTGTGGAGTATTTGCAGGTCTGTATCCCGCGTTTTATTTATCCTCCTTTAAACCGGTAGAAGTTCTAAAAGGTATAAAAGTTACCAGTGCCTCGGCTTCATTTATTCGTAAAGGGTTGGTAGTAGGACAATTTACAATTTCTATTGTATTCATTATTTGTACTATCATCGTATATCAACAAATCCAACACGCAAAAAATAGAGAGCTTGGTTATGATAAAGATCAGTTGATTTCTATGCGTGTAAATGACGAAATGATCAATAAGTTTAATATAATTCAACAAGATTTGATTAAAACCGGTTTCGTTCACAATGCAGCGCTGTGTAATTCTCAAATTTTGTCTGCCGGTAATAACGGCTCCGGTTTTAGGTGGAAAGGAGGTACAGATACAGAAGAAGTTTTACTTTCATTTAGAAATATAACCGAAGGTTTTTTTGACACAACCGGTATGGAAATTGTAGAAGGTAGAGGTTTTGGTAAAAATGTAGACGCTGATAGTACTAATGTTATGGTTTCTCAATCGTTAGCAGAGTTAATGGGTACTGAAAATGTTATTGGTAATAAGATAAGTCGTGGCGAAGATTATTATGAGATCATTGGAGTGGTGAAGGATTATCTTTATGGAGATATGTATGATACCAGTGATCCGGTATTGTTTATCAATAACCCGTATTATGCCAGATATATGTTTATAAAAACGAAGGCAGGAACTCCCATAAATGAGGCTTTATCGAGAGTTGAAGAAGTTATGAAAAAACATACTCCGGCTTTTCCTTTTGAATACACCTTTGTTGATGACGAGTTTAATGCCAAATTCAAAAACGAACAATTAGTCGGTAAACTTTCTCAGATATTTGCATTACTAGCGATATTGATTTCTTGCTTAGGGCTTTTTGGATTAGCTGCATATACTGCAGAACAACGTAGTAAAGAGATCGGAGTAAGAAAAGTACTGGGGGCTAGTGTAACGGGTATTGTAAAATTGCTTTCTAAAGATTTCTTAAAATTAGTTTTAATATCATTAGTAATTGCCGTTCCTATAGCGTGGCTAACCATGAGTAATTGGTTGCAAGATTTTGCCTATAGAATAGAGATCAACTGGTTAGTCTTCATCATTGCAGGCTTCGTTGCAATTATCATCGCATTGGCAACGGTAAGTTTTCAGGCAGTTAAAGCTGCGATTGCTAATCCTGTAAATAGTCTAAAAACCGAGTAAGTATAAGCAATCATTAATCTGCCTACCTCTTGTAGATCAAAACGAATAATTATGTTTAAAAATTATCTTAAAATAGCATGGAGAAATCTCACTAAGAACAAAGGGATTACTTTTATTAATACAATTGGACTTTCGTTAGGAATAGGATGTTTTATTCTTATTGCTTTATTTGTAACTGATGAAATCAGCTACGATCGGTTTCATCAAAAAGCAGATCGTATTTATAGAATTAATTCTGATATACTCTTTGGTGGTACAGAGATGCATATGGCAGTGAGTTCAGATCCAATGGGAGCTACGCTAAAAAAAGACTACCCAGAAGTTGAAGAGTATACAAGAATATATGCTTCTGAAGGGTCTAAATTAATTAGAAAAGGAACAGAACTTATCGATGAATATGCTATTACTTATGTAGACTCTACTTTTTTTAATGTTTTTACATTTCCGGTTATAAAAGGAAACCCCAAAACAGCTCTTCAGGCACCAAATACCGTCGTGATATCTGAAAAAGCAGCTATCAAGTATTTTGGCAGTGTGGATAACGCCATAGGAGAAACTTTAGAAATAAATAGTAATGGTAACACACTATATAAGGTTACAGCTATTATAGAAGACATGCCTAAAAACTCGCATTTTCGTTTCGATGTTTTATTATCTATGGCCAATGTAAATTACGGTTTCGGAGATTATTTAAGCCATAATTTTCATACATATATTGTATTAAGAGAAGGAACTGATTATAAAAAATTTAATAATAACTTTAAAGAAGTAATAGCAAAATACTCTTTACCGCAGATCTCTCAGTTTACCGAAATTAAAAGTATGGAAGATATTGAAGCTTCGGGTAATAAAATCGAATATTCATTGATTCCAATTAAGGATATTCATTTACACTCCTCTCGAAGTGTAGAACTTAGTGCTAATGGTTCTATTAAATATGTATACATTTTTTCAGCAGTTGCTTTATTTATTTTGCTTATTGCCTGTACTAATTTTATGAATCTTACAACAGCACGATCTTCAGGTAGAGCAAAAGAAGTAGGCATTCGTAAAGTACTGGGAACAGGAAAAAAGTCATTAATCCTTCAATTTCTAAGCGAGTCTACATTGATTGTGGTTATAGCACACGGTATCGCTATTTTATTTGTATTTCTTTCTTTAGATTGGTTTAATAATATCGCAGGAAAAGAAATTTCTGTAAAAGCATTGTTACGTCCACAATTTTTAGCTTTTCTTATTGCATTACCATTCATTATAGGTCCTTTAGCAGGAATATATCCCGCATTTTTTCTTTCTAAATTCCAACCGATAACTGTGCTAAAGGGAAATTTGACCAAAGGGATGACCAAAAATACCTTAAGAAATTTCTTAGTTATTTTCCAGTTCACCACTTCCATTATACTAATCATTGGAACTATTGTAGTTTATCAACAACTAAATCATATCCAAACTACAGATGTAGGGTTTAATAAAGATCAAGTACTCATTGTAGAGAATTCTGGTTTATCAAATGAAACTAGAAAATCATTAAAATCAGAAATTGAACAACTAACAGAGGTAAAATCAGCTTCTTTTGCAGGATATATTCCAGTATCCAAATCTGCAAGATCCGACACCACCTTTAATACCGAGAGCGTAATCACTGCAGAAAATGGTTTTAATATGCAATATTGGAGCGCAGATTATGAATATATAGAAACTATGGGCATGGAACTCATTGCAGGTAGAAACTTTTCTCGTTCTTTTGGAACAGATTCTACAGCAATTATCCTTAATGAAAAGGCTGTTGCCCTAGCAGGTTTCAAAAATCCAATTGGTAAAAAACTATATAAAACCAGAGATAACAATAATAAGATTACCTATACAATCATTGGAGTAGTAAAAAACTTTAATTTTGAATCTCTACGACAAGATGTAGGTCCTTTAAGTCTTAGATTAGGTGATAATAGTTGGAGAACTGCGTATCGATTTAATACAATGGATGTAGAAGGCTTCATTGGTAAGATTCGAAAAAAATATGAAGCTGCTTCCTCAGAAATATCTTTTAGCTATAGCTTTCTAGATGATTTCTTTCTGGATATGTATCGACAAGAAAAAAGAATTGGAACAATCGCGTTAATCTTTACAGTTCTTGCCATTATTATTGCCGCGCTTGGGTTATTCGGATTAGCTGCTTATATCGCTGAGCAACGAACTAAAGAAATCGGAATACGTAAAGTTTTAGGAGCTTCTACAGCTTTAATCGTACAAATACTTTCTAAAGATTTTATAAAATTAATTTTATTTTCCTTTTGTATTGCTACACCTATTGCGTGGTGGTTTATGAGCAGTTGGCTTAGAGACTTTGCTTTTAGAATTCAACTAAACTGGTGGGTTTTTGCCCTCACAGGTATTATTACTTTACTCATTGCAATCATTACACTAAGTTTTCAAACGATCAAAGCCGCGATTGCTAATCCTGTAAATAGTCTAAAAACCGAATAACAATAAAAAACATTCATCATGAAACATCTAAAATTCATCCTCATAATTATAGTATTAGCTAGTACTCAAACAGTCATAGCACAAACAACCAAATCCGTTAGTCCTTTTGAAAAAGTAATTATAAGTCCACATATCCAGGCAACTTTTGTAGAAAGTAATGAAGAGTCTGTAACCATTGAAGACAGTACAGAACCAGCAGACAAAATAAATATTGAAGTCAAAGCAAACGTACTACGAGTGTATTTGGATGATGCTAAGGAAACTACCAAAAATAAAACAGTAGTTATCAATGGAACTAAAAGACAAGTACCTATTTATAAAGGAAAGGTGCTAACGATCACAGTGAACTACAAGCAGCTCAAAACCCTATCCATACGAGGAGAACAAGCGGCGCTGTGCAAAAGTAAAATAGCAACCGAAACTTTTAAACTAAGGATTTATGGAGAGTCGCAAATTGTTTTAAACGAAGTGAATTTTGAATATATGGATGTGGATATCTATGGAGCCAGTACCTTAGAAATCAAAAAAGGAGCTATCGAAAATCAAAAAATCACCGCTTTTGGCGAAAGTTTTACCAACCTACTGGGTGTAGATAATAAAAACACAAAATTGAAAGCTTTTGGAGAAGCTGAATTTAAAATTCAAGCATCCAATCGTATTAAACTTACGGCATTTGGAGAAGCCAGGCTTTATTATAAAGGCAATGCCACCATAGATAAAGGCCTTAATATAGGAGAAGTAGAAATCACTGAGATTCAGTAATATTTATATAAAACAAAATGAGTTCGATATAATTTAGCCTATAATTAAAAGCCGTCAAATTGAGTGGTTTTTCATAATCAAATGGAGAAAAATTGTATCGAAATTAGGCTTTGAAATGAAAATCACTTGCCTGCCCGCCATCCGACAGATAGGCTGGTTTTCGATACATCCGCCTAAGGCGGGCACTCAAACTGACGTAATTTTCCTAAATCATGTCAAGCTAAAATAAATCATCATTATCAAAAAACAATTATGATCTTACAACTTAACAATGCTTCGAGAGTAATCAATTCTGGAAGCAATAAAATAGCACTACTCGATAGTATCGATTTAAATGTTACTGAAGGAGAATTTATTTCATTAATGGGACCATCAGGATCCGGTAAATCTACATTATTGAACTGCATCGGTATGCTGGATAATTTTACCAACGGTAGTTATACCTTTTTAGATGAAGCTGTTCATACTATGAAAGAGAAGCAACGGTCTAAACTTTACAAAGAATACATTGGTTTTGTGTTTCAGGCATATCACCTTATCGATGAATTAACCGTATATGAAAATATCGAAACTCCCCTACTCTACAAAAACGTAAAATCCTCTGAACGAAAAGCTTTGGTAGCAGACATATTGGATCGTTTTAATATTGTAGGTAAAAAAGATTTATTTCCTTCACAATTAAGTGGTGGACAACAACAATTGGTAGGTATAGCCAGAGCATTAATTACCAAACCAAAATTGATTTTGGCTGATGAACCTACAGGAAACCTAAATTCTAAACAGAGTACTGAAATTATGGAATTATTTTCTGAATTAAACAAAGAAGGTGTTACAATCATACAAGCTACGCACTCAGAGAATAACGCTTCTTATGGTTCGAGAATTATTAATCTTTTAGACGGTCGCATCGTCTCTGAATAATCCAAAATAACATGTCACTGAAATCAATAATTTATATCAGTGCTTTTCTTTTACCATTCATTGGATTTACGCAAAGAAAAGGCACAGAAAGATATTCTCTATCCCAATGTATAGAGATTGCTTTAGAAAATAATCTCGATTTAAAATCCACTATCCTGAATGCTAATACAGCCCGAGTAAATTATAATCAATCTAAAGCCAATATATTGCCAACACTGAATGGTAATTATAATATTGGGGTAAATAATGGAAGAAGTATCGATCCCTTTACCAATGATTTTATAAATCAAGAACTAACGTTTTCTAATGCAAGATTGAATCTGGATGCTACTATATTTAATGGTTTCCGAATATTAAATACAGTACGGCAACAACGACTTAATAAGCAAGCATCTGAAATGGAAATAGAAGAAGCCAAACAAACATTGATATTGAATGTAACCTTAGCATATCTACAGGTTTTAAATAGAACTGATGTATTAGCGCTAGCTAAAACAAGATTAATAGCGACGAATAAGCAATTAAAGCAACAGGAAGATTTGTATAATGAAGAGGTAGGAAATCCAGCAGATTATGCAGATATAAAAGGTCAAAAAACGATAGATGAAACCAACATACTGATTGCAGAAAGTGACCTGAATAATGCTAAACTAAGTCTTACAAGGCTTATGAACATTCATCAGGATATTTTGATAGATAAAACATCGATTTTACTGGATTTTGAAAAGTACACACTTTCGTCAGAGGATGTTTTTAATGATGCCATGCAAAATTTAGCGACTTTCAGAGCTAAAGAATTAAGAGCAAAAGCTGCTGAAAAAGGAATCAGGGTTGCTAAAGCCCAATATATCCCGGAGATTTCATTTTTTGGACAAGTAAACACCAACTATTCTAGTGTTGCGGAAACATTTACAGAAACCGGTTCTGATATTGTAGAAACGGGAGATTTTGTGACTGTCAATAATGACCAAATTTCTGTTTTTACCAATCAAACACAATTTACTGGAGAAAATATTGAATATTTAGATCAGTTTGATAACAACTTAAACACTGTTGTTGGAATTGCCGTAGACATTCCATTGTTTAATGGCTTTAGAGCAAAAAATAATGTAGCTCTCGAAAAGATAAAAGCTGAAGAATCCCTTATTGAACTGGAACGAACAGCGCTGGAAGTGAAAAATGCTATTGCACAGGTTCATTTTGACATGCAAACCGCATTTAATCGATATGAAAGTCTACAAAATCAAGTAACTGCTTTTGAAGAATCCTATCGCGTTAATGAAATCCGTTTTAACAATGGAGTTTCTAACTTTATAGCCTATATCACTAGTAAAAACAATTTGGATAATGCAAAAACCAATCTTACCAATGCTAAATATGAGTATTTATTACGTGTTAAAATATTAGAATTTTATCGTGGGAATTCTTTTTAGTTTTTAAATAAAAAACCGGAACAAATGTTCCGGTTTTCTTAATATTTATCGTTACAAAGAATATTTATTCTTTAACGATTCTTTTGATGGTAAAACCATTTTCAGAATATACGGTCATCAAATATACTCCTGATTCCATCGATGAAATATCAATCGTGTGTGTTGCTGTAGTTGATTTTAAAGGTTTAGAAATAATCATCTTTCCTTGAATATCAAAAATCTCTGTTTTTTCTAAACGTAAACCAGTATCTGCACTTATAGTAATACTATTTGTCGCCGGAATCGGATACAAACGTAAACCATTCGCCAATAACTCATCATCAATACTTAATAAGTTATCATACGTAATACTAAACTGAGGAGCAGCAACATTTCCTGTCATTCCTGCATCCATAGCAACATTGGCATCCACATCTACTGTTACCACACCTGATGTAGCAGGAATTATATCCACTGTATACACAGCACCTGATCCACTAAAGTTAGATGTAGCACCATTACCAACTGTGATATCGCCTTCTACAAAACCTGTCACATTTCCTGAGAAAGTAATTGTTACAGGTATTGGGTTTGCTCCGGTAGGACCAACTTCTGTAGACGTAATAGCCACTGTCTGTCCTGTGATATCTGCTGATAAGGTAGGCTGCGTTAAGCTATAATTACCTGAATCTGTTCCACTGATCGTATAACCTGTGGTAGTAATGGTAATTCCTGTACCTCCATTTGGAGAAGCAAAAGTAAAGACTGGACTTCCTCCTAAGCTAACATCATCCGCTCCAACTATTCCCGACAAGGTCGCTGTTCCGGTTGCAGTAGCTGCTGTTGTACCATCATACACTTTATCATCTCCAGTCAATCCATTAATAGTTAATTCTTTGGCGGTAATATCTGCTGATAATGTAGGTTGTGTCAATGTATAATTTCCTGAATCTGTTCCCGAGATTGTATATCCTGAAGTGTTCATCGTGATTCCCGTTCCTACATTCGCACTCGCAAACGTAAAGACTGGACTTCCTCCTAAAATAACATCATCAGCTCCGATGATTCCTGATAAGGTTGCAGTTCCACTTGCAGTTGCTGCAGTCGTGCCATCATACACTTTGTTATCTCCTGTTAACCCTACTATAGTTAATTCAGCCGCTGTAATATCAGCAGAAAGTGTTGGCTGTGTCAACGTATAATTTCCTGAATCTGTTCCCGAGATTGTATATCCTGAAGTGTTCATCGTGATTCCCGTTCCTACATTCGCACTCGCAAACGTAAAGACTGGACTTCCTCCTAAAATAACATCATCAGCTCCGATGATTCCTGATAAGGTTGCAGTTCCACTTGCAGTTGCTGCAGTCGTGCCATCATACACTTTATTATCTCCTGTTAAGCCTACTATAGTTAATTCAGCCGCTGTAATATCAGCAGAAAGTGTTGGCTGTGTCAAGGTATAATTTCCTGAATCTGTTCCCGAGATTGTATATCCTGAAGTGTTCATCGTGATTCCCGTTCCTACATTCGCACTCGCAAACGTAAAGACTGGACTTCCTCCTAAAATAACATCATCAGCTCCTATGATTCCTGATAAGATTGCTGTTCCACTTGCAGTTGCTACAGTCGTTCCATCATATACTTTATTATCTCCTGTTAACCCTACAATAGTTAATTCAGCCGCTGTAATATCAGCAGAAAGTGTTGGCTGTGTCAAGGTATAATTTCCTGAATCTGTTCCACTAATCGTATAACCTGAAGTGTTCATTGTGATTCCCGTTCCTACATTCTCACTGGCAAACGTAAAGACTGGACTTCCTCCTAAGCTCACATCGTCAGCTCCGATGATTCCTGATAAGGTTGCAGTTCCACTTGCAGTTGCTGCAGTCGTTCCATCATATACTTTGTTATCTCCTGTTAAGCCTACTATAGTTAATTCAGCCGCTGTAATATCAGCAGAAAGTGTTGGCTGCGTCAACGTATAATTTCCTGAATCCGTTCCTGAAATCGTATATCCTGAAGTGTTCATTGTGATTCCCGTTCCTACATTCTCACTGGCAAGCATAAAGACTGGACTTCCTCCTAAACTAACATCATCTCCTGTTTCAACTCCCACTAGTGAAGCTGTTCCTGTGGCTGTAGCTGCTGTGGTTCCATCATATATCTTATCAACTCCCGTAAGACCCGTAATCGTTAATTCTTTTGCAGTGATATCCGCTGACAAGGTAGGCTGAGTTAGCGCATAGTTTCCTGAATCAGTTCCTGAAATTGTATAACCAGTCGTATTGACTGTGATGCCAGTTGCGACATTCGCAATTACAAAGGTAAAGACCGGACTTCCTCCTAAAGAAACATCATCTCCTGTTTCAACTCCCACTAGTGATGCAGTTCCTGTGGCACTTGCTGCGGTAGTATCATCATACACTTTGTTATCTCCTGTAAGACCCGTAATCGTTAATTCTTTCGGGGTGATGTCTGCTGATAAGGTAGGTTGAGTCAGTGTATAGTTCCCTGAATCTGTTCCACTGATGGTGTAACCCGTTGTATTGATGGTAATCCCTGTGCCTACATTGACACTTGCAAAAGTAAAGACTGGACTTCCTCCAAGACTCACATCATCCCCTCCTTGTACTCCCGATAATGTAGCCGTTCCTGTAGCACTTGCCGCAGTGGTATCGTCATATACTTTATCAAGTCCTGTAAGCCCTGTAATGGTTAAAGGAATAAGAGAAGCTGTGGTCACATCTATTTTTGTTGGCGATGCTTGTAAATTTGGTGTTCCTTCATCATCCTCAGCAACTACATACACATCATATCCCGTTGCTGCCGTTAATCCGGTAACACTAAAATCGTTGGTAAACCCTCCTGTAGTTACAGCTGCATTGCCACCGGTTATAGGAGGCCCTCCTCCAGCATTAGTACCTGCTACCACTTGTGCAGAAGAGGGAGCTCCAGCTCCATCGGGGACGACTACATAATAAATCGTTCCTGCCTCATCTATATCTGTCCCCAAGGTCAATGTTGTTTGTGCTATTGATGATGCATTGGGAGTCCCGTTCTGAAATATGGGGGCTGTTGTATCTCCTCCTGTAGAAAGTAATGTGACAAATAATGGTGTGTTTTGAGCACCATTAGTACATCCTGTACCATTAACCTGAAATTTATAGGATCCTGAAACAGGAGCAACAATATCAATCTGTCCATCATCACCACAACTATTAGTGTCAAATCCTATTGGAGCATTTGATGGATCAAAAATTGTAATTTCACTATCATAAGAAGCTCCACAAGAATCAAAACGATAGGTATTGCCTGCAGTAACGTTGTTTATCACCTGATATTCACCAGCCCAAGTGCTACTGTTTACCTGAGTTCTATTACCTAATGTTAAAGCAATAGCATCAAAATCAGGGTCAAAATCCGCCCCCCCTTGTGGACATTGCCCATACATCTGAGCTGCTGCCACAAAAAAGAAAAATAAAAAATAAGCGAAAATTGATCGCTTTTGTTGATAAAGTAATTGTTTCATCATAGTTTACGATTTGGTTTATTACTATAAAATGATGAAAATAGTAAAATTCCTATTAATTTACAGTGATTAAACAAAATAATTACGGTAAACAGGTGTTTACACCTGTTAAAAAGCATACAAACAAGCAAATATGCAGATTAAACATTGCATCGTATAAATTATGATGTTTCATACTTATTAATATTTTATTGATAACTACATCTTAACAAATTTTTATACTTTAGCTCATATTTTTGATATTACTTCATGAAAAATCGATCAGTACATTACCTGTTTATAGTACTCCTTACCACGATAACTATAGCCGCTTGCACCTCTCCAAAAGTGGAAGCTCCTGATGCCGAAAATTTACACTCTGTTAATATCGCACTGGAAAAAGATATTGTGCACGATTTTTTTTCCCCACCGGTAGCCAGTAGGATTTACTTATATCCCAATCTGATTTCGTATGAAATTATAAGCCAGAAGCATACAGACTATGTGTCCTTAAAAACGATTCTTCCTGATTTTCCTAATATTCCGAGATATGAAGGGAAACAGCATGAAATAGCTTCTTTATATAGTTTTTTACTAGTAGCTAAGGAATTGGTCTATACGACTAATCATATAGAAACTGAAATCAAACAATTAGATGAAAAATTTGCAACTATCGATGATCTAGATGCTATAAAATCCTATAGTAAACAAGCAACTGCCTCTATTAGAGAGTGGTTACAAAAAGATAATTACCCAGAAACCCGCAATATGCAGGGCTATACGCTTTTAGAAAAAGAAGGCTCTTGGACTCCTACACCACCCGATTATATGGATGCGCTTGAGCCCCATTGGGAAAAAATCAGGTATGTTACCCTAGATTCTGCAAACCAGTTTACTCCAATCGCTCCCACAAAATATGATCTTACAAAAGGAAGTGATTTCCATAAAGAATTAATAGAGGTCTACGAAGCTGTTAATACAAAAACAGATAGTACCGAAGCCATTGCTAAATTCTGGGATTGTAATCCAATTATTTCCAGACAAGAAGGACATATTACCTATTCTGAGAAAAAATTAACTCCGGGAGGACATTGGATGAACATATGCAGATTGGCTTCTCGCAAAGAAATACATACTTTTGAAGAAGTTGCTTATTCGTATACCAGTTTATCTATTGGTATTTTTGATGCTTTTATTAGTTGTTGGCAAACTAAATACGCCACCCATTATATTAGACCTGTTACTGTAATTCAGAATGAAATTGATCCGGGTTGGTTCCCGATTTTGTCCACTCCCAACTTTCCAGAATACACCAGTGGCCATAGTGTAGTTTCAAGAGTGGCAGCTACTTTACTAACATATCGATTCGGAGAAAACTATAGTTTTACTGATACAACCGAAGTCCCTTTCGGAATGCCGCCTCGTTCATTTTCTTCATTCATTCACGCTTCTGATGAGGCAGCAATTAGCAGGTTTTACGGTGGGATTCACTTTAAACCAGCTATTTATCAAGGTATTAAGCAAGGTGACAAAGTAGGAAAACACGTGTTAACCGCTGTTAAAAAATTAAAAAAATGAAAAAGCTTATTTGTTTCATTCTAATCGCCATAGTATGCGCTTGTAAGACAGATCAATCTTATAAAAAACAAATAATTTCTATAGATGCAACAACTAAAAAACCAACGTTGTTTGAATTACAAAACCCTGAAAGTAGCGGTTTTTATTTTTTAAACGAAGTAAACCAAACCGATGCGATCAATATAATAACATATGAAAACTACTACAATGGTGGTGGAGTTGGAATTGGTGATGTTAATAATGACGGATTGCCAGATGTCTTTATGACGGGCAACTTATTTGGAGGTAGATTATTTCTCAATAAAGGTGACCTAAAATTTGAACAAATTTCTGAATCTGCTGGTGTATTTTCTGCTGGTTTTACTACCGACGTTACTTTTGTGGATATTAACAATGATGGATACCAGGATATTTACTTGTGTAAATCTTTATCATCACAACCGGATATGCGAAAAAATGTATTGTTAATTAATAATAAAGATAACACATTTACGAATCAAGCAGATGTATATGGGATTGCAGACAATGGTTATTCTAATCAATCTGTTTTCTTTGATTATGATCACGATGGAGATCTTGATTTATATATTATGAATCACAGAGCAGATTTTGATAAAGCAAATCACATTTTTGACTCTAAAGAAAAGAAAGGAAATATTACTCCTGATCACGTTTTTTGGAATGAAGCTTATGCTGATAGATTATATCGTAATGATGGAAATAAGAAATTTACAGAAGTTTCAAAAAAAGCCGGTATTATAAATTCCGATTTTAGTTTGAGTGCCGTTCCTAAAGACCTCAATAATGATGGTTGGGTAGATTTATATATTTCTAATGATTTTTCATCAAAAGACCACGCATATATCAATCAAAAAGATGGAACGTTTAAGGATGAAATAGAAACTATCTTTAATCATATTCCGGTGAGTGCCATGGGATTGGATATCGCAGATATTAACAATGATGGATTAGAAGATGTGATGAATGTAGATATGACTCCAGAGGATAATTATAGAAGAAAGCAATTAAAGGGTCGAGGTTCTTATGACAAATACCATCTGGCCAAAAAGTATGGGTTTTATCATCAGATTACTCGTAATATGCTGCACCTAAACAACGGAGATGGTACATATAGTGAGATAGGACAACTAGCAGGAATCGCATATACCGATTGGAGTTGGTCTACTCTATTTGCTGATTTTGATAATGATGGATGGCAAGATATTTATGTTTCTAATGGACATTATAATGATATTACAGATCAGGATTATTTAAAATACAGATCTGTTGAAGCTATTGAAAAAGCAGGAGGAAATGACCAGGTTAAACCATTAGACCTTATTAACCTAATGACTAGTACCAAAATAAACAACTATTTCTATAAAAATACCGGGAGTCTTCAATTTGAAGATAGAACTGTAGAAAGTGGTTTAGGTTTCCCTTCTTATTCTAATGGTTCTGCTTATGCCGATTTGGATCTGGATGGTGATTTGGATTTAATTGTAAATAATTTCAATCAGGAATCTTTTTTATTTAAAAATACTAGTCGCGAAAAGCAGTTGGGAAATTATCTTTCTATCTCTCTAAAAGGTTCACAGGGTAATTCCTTGGGCTTTGGCGCAACTGTCACAATCAAAACTGCAGATGGGCAACAAATAAGAACCTCTAATCCTTACAGAGGTTTTATTTCATCTGTAGACCCTAATTTACATTTTGGTTTAGGTAAAATTACCGAAATAGATGAGTTAGAAGTTATATGGCCAGAAGGAAAACGCCAAGTATTGAACAATATCAAAGCCAATCAACGTATCGTATTAAATTTTACAGAAGCTGCAGAATATAAAAGAGAACCGATTGAAATACCTGAGCCTTTGATTACCACTTCTAAGGATAATCTAATATACACACATAAAGAAAGTTCATACCAAGATTTCAAGGCAGAACCTTTACTAGAACATAAATTATCAAACGAAGGCCCCGTGATTGCATCAGCAGACATTAATGGAGATGGATTAAATGATTTATATATTGGAGGTAGCGCACAGCAGCCGGGTAAACTCTTTGTACAAAAAAGAGATGAAAAATTTATCGAAAAAAATACTCCAATATTTAATGATGATCAAAAATATGAAGATGGAGGCTGTGCCTTTTTTGATATTGATGGAGATGGAGATAATGATTTATATGTATCCAGTGGAAGTAATGAATTTAGCGATGCATCTCTGTATCAAGATCGGTTGTATATAAATGATGGAAAAGGAAATTTTACAAAAGGAGTATTACCTAATATAACAACATCTACCTCCTGTGTAATTCCTTTTGATCACGATCAAGACGGAGATTTCGATATCTTTATAGGCGGATATGCCAACTGGAATGCTTATCCGACTGCAGGAAAAAGCTGGTTGTTAGAAAATGACAATGGAACATTTACTGATAAATCTGCATTATTACCCAACCAAGGACAATTAGGTATTATTAATAGTGGAGTTGTGTTCTCTTCTAACTCACTGATTGTGGCCGGAGAATGGACGCCAATTATGCATCTAAAAAAAGATACCTCTGGTCAATTTAAGATGTCAGAAAATAATGGGCTATCCAAAACAGGAGGCTGGTGGAATATTATCAGAGCAGCTGATATGGATAATGATGGTGATCTTGACCTAATTGCCGGAAATAGAGGAACGAATTCTGTTTACAATGCATCTGCAAAGCATCCTGCGGTGATTTATTGGGGAGATTTTGACAACAATAAAGATTTGGATGCCATTACATGTTATTATTTTCCTAAAGACAGTGCTACATATCCTAAGGCTAACTTAGATAAATTGTTTAATCAGATGAAAAGTATTCGCAGGACTTTTCAAAATTATGATTCCTATTCTAAGGCTTCACTAGAAACTATTATTCCGGATCGCTCACAATATAGAGAAGTTCATTATTTCGAATCTATCTATCTTGAAAATGTTGGAGATGATCATTTCCAAATCCAAGCGCTACCTAAGAAAGCTCAATTTGCACCCATCCAAGATGTATTGGTAAAGGATATTAACCAAGACACATTTAAAGACCTTATACTAGTAGGAAATGATTTTGGAGTGGATGAAGAAAGTGGCATCAGCAATGCAAGTAAAGGTCTAGTTCTTATAAATAAAAAGGATAGCTTTCAGGCTTTAAATTCTTTAGAAAGTGGTCTAAATACGTATAATATGGATTCCAGACACATTGTCCTAATAAATGAAAAACTCTTTGCAGTCACTAATAATAATGGCCCTTTGCAATTTTTCGAAATTATAAAAAACTAAATTAGATAAAAGAATATTTTACATCTTACAAAAACATCACAGACAAACAGTAATATTTATTTCTTAGTACCACCCAATGTACTTTTCATAAACTGATACAATGCATGCATTTCTTTTTTACCCGCTTCTTTGCCTAAGCGACCTGCAAAATACAATACAAACCAGGTAACAAAAAGTAAGACCATAGCAATGATAGCATATAGATAATCATCTCCTAAACTCATATTAACATACATCCAGATACCTGCCCCTATGAATGCTGTGGCCACAATAAAATGAGCAAACATAAAAAATGTCCAAACCGTTGGACTGGGTCCAAAAAGTCCTTTGAGTTTTGGTTTGTCATCTATATCATAAATCTCTAAATGCAATTGCGGAGACCAAAAGTGTTGATCTTTTTTGGGAATCCGTATAAACACATGATGATCGATACGACTGATCTTAAAATCTTTACAAGTTTTTCCTTTTTTCTCGAAAGCCTCCAGAGCTTTTTCTGATGGCACATCCAAATCCTGAAAAAATCTCGGTCGTAACACAATGTCCTTTGCAATCTCCATAGATGAGAGTTAAACATCAATGTTACCATTTTTCTAAATCTTTATTCCTGACTTTTATCAGTTTTCAGCCATATCTCTTCCAAGTAAATTGTTCTAATTTATATTCATAAACATCATTTCTAGGGAAAATTACATCTATAAACAGGTGTTAAAGTCTGGTTAATATGCGGCCTACGTATTAGACAAAGCTGCTATTAATCTTATATTTAGTAAGTTATGAAATTTTAGCAGTAGCATAAATCAATACCAAAGTAAGCTACTTTATAATAAACTAAATTTTCAAAACGATGACAAGATGAATGACAAAACACAGCATAACATCCATTTTTTTAGGCAATTTGCCTTTGTTTTTGTGGTATGCACTATGGTTATTCAGCCCGTAACCCAAACCTTTGATTTCTTGTTTCAGGACGATTATGAATTAGTGAACTATGATTGGGATAAAAATGCTGAAAAGGAAAAACAAGAAAAAGACGGTAAAGACGAAAAAATAGAGATATTACTTACTAGTGATTATTCATATCACGTTTCTTACCATAAAAAATCGTTTTGCTCTTGGTTACAAACTTCTTTATGGGATGTGCATCTAGAAATCCCTATACCTCCTCCAGAAATGGTATAATTGCTTACCATTAGTATTTCATATACGTATAGCAAAGGTATACCTAAAAAATGTATATATTCTTTTTCAGAATAATTCCTTTACTACAATCCAATCAATAATAAATGATTAAAAACTTGTAGAAACCTATTATAAATGGCAATGCCAATATATATAATTACATTTAAAAATATAGGAATCTATGACTGTTTTAAAAACAAGCCTAAAAACTTAAAACCATGAAAAATCAAGATCTCAACAATAAATATCGATTACTAGTCCTTGTTGACTTAACTCAAAAATCGCATACTGCTCTAAAAAATGCAATCCATTTGGCTAAAGTAATCAATGGAACGATTGAACTATTTCATGTATGCCCACCGGCAAATGTTGTACAGTATGAAAACCAACTTTCTGCGATGCGCACTATCAACGAGACATATATTAGGACAGAAAAAAAACTACAGGACATGGTACTTCGTATTTCTGAAGAAGAGAATGTTGCGATTACCTATAATTTCACTTTTGGTAACGTAAAAAGCGAAATCCATAATTACATACAGAAAACCAATCCTGACATTGTTGTCGTGGGTAAAAGAGATAAAAAGTTCATTAACTTTTTAGAAGATGGTGTCACTAAATTTTTATTAAAAAAACATCCCGGGATTATTATGATTACCGGTAAAGAAAAAACGTTCCAACCGGACAGTGATATTTCCTTAGGTTTTTATAATAACAATAATGTTATCGATAACCACACGGTAAATATTGTCAAAGACCTAAATAAGCAGTCAGAAAATCCTGTGAAATTCTTTAGTGTTCGTAAAAAATCTGCTGCAGACAACGCTAAATTAGCAATTGACCATATTAAGTCTGCTTGTAATTTTATGAATTCTGTAGAATATAAATTTGAAGAAAACCCTTATTCTCTCGACGGTCTTACGACCTATGTTCACAAAAACAACGTAGAGCTGTTATGTATGGGACGTGTTAATGATAACAGAGGATGGTTAAACAGACTGATTAACAGAAAATCCCACATGGACAATGTTATTGAAAAACTAAATATTTCTTTGCTTGTTGTTGGAGGTCGGTAATACGATATGCTAGTTTTGTTAGTCTAATTAGTAGTACTGTAATACTATAAGTTTAAATACCCTTGCAAACTAAAGGTCTGAGAAGTGAACAAAACCTGAAATTGTCAGTCTGAGCCTGTCGAAGACATTTTGAAAATCAACCGATTAAAAAACTTTGACAAGCTCAGTTTGACATAGTAAAGTTACTTTCCGGATAGCCTCTTAGATTATACAAAGATCTCGATCGCTATTTCGTTAAAATGAAACTTTTCATCTCAAACGCTATTCTTTTTTATATCTAACGTTTTCATCTTCTAGTCCATAACAAAGGGCTGCTTTTTTTAATCCAAAAATTCTACCATTCTTTGCTTCGTAATTTGCATATAAAGCACCATTTTTTCTAAATGCTTGCTGTATGCCTTCCTCTTTTCCTTTATTCATATTTAACTTCTTGAAAAGCTCACCAGTTGGATACCATTTCTTTTGCTGTCCGTGCAGTTTACCTTTATGGTAATTGAGATGAGCAATTAGGATATGTACTGAATCTGAAGACCATATTTTTTTTTCTCCATGTAATTTCCCCTTATGATAATCCGCAACATTTTTAAAATGCCCGTCAGGATACCATTGAATAAACTTGTTTTGCTTTTTCCCGTTTAAGATTCCAAATTTTTCCTTCAAATTATTATCTGGATAATAACTAACAACAAATCCGGAATATAGCTGATCGTTTAAAGTCCATACCGATGTTTTATGATCATAGTGCAGTACTGATTTTTCTACTATAGTTTCTGGCACTTCCAATAGGAGATCTGTTTCAGGGCTTATTGATGCTTTTTCCTTTTGTTCAGAACAGCCAATAAATAGAAAACAAGGAAACAAAAGTGCCAAAAAAAATATTTTCATTGTAATGATTTTAATTTCGGTGATTAGTTAAAAAAGAAACCACCCTCAAATTAGAAGAAAATGCGAATGGTGGTTTCTTTTCAATCAATCATCTCTTGTATTACCTACATAATGCTATTAGGGGTGCCCTTCAAATCAACAGCAAAAAGCGCTATTATATTCCCTAAATACAGTTCATTAATGATATGATAATGATAGAATTCTTCACCTTCACTGTGTTGTGTCGCTCCATAATGCCCTCCTGACTCATCTAAATTCGTTGGATAAGAACCATCCATTTCTCTTCTTCCATAAATTAAAAACCCATCTGCCAGGATTCCTACCAATTTTTCATCATCATGAGAGAGCGTGGTATTTTCAGGAACATCAGAAGACTCTACGTGGTAGTGATACCCAGAAGGTCCATTGTGAGCTCCTGCATAATCAAATGTTTCTACAATCATTTCTTCGATTGGTCTATTGTCTCCTTCTTGATCATTAAAAATTGGTACTCCAGTTACAGAAATACCAATAGGACCTAGCCCTGTCGCTGTGCTCGTAGCAGCTATTTCTGGTGCAGAAGGAACAGTAACAATAAAACTACGATCGCCACCAATACGTCCGGGAGTCAATCGAGTAGCCACTACGGGATCAATATACAACGGTTCCGTCTCTTCCCAGTATGGAGAGGTGTGATTAGGCAAACCATTTGATTCAATGGTAATTTCATCACCATCAAAAGAGACGGTGACAGCATCAGGATTAAATTCATCAAATGCAGCTAATGGTGTGCTGCCTTCGGTAGATGAATCACCTGGATCATTGTTCGAATCATCCTTACAAGATGAAATTAAAATAATAGCTCCTAAAAGGAACAAAAAAGTGAATTTGGAGTTTTTCATGTTTTAAGATTTAAATTTAGACATAAGTGTGTGCTATACTTAGACTTTACTATTTAAAAAAGGTTTAATTTAGGTATGAAATTAATTCTTTTATTAGCGGAATTCGATTAGAAATATGGAAAATGATCTGACGAGCATACTCCAATTAGTATCAAAACCATGCCATCTCATTGAGTGTTTTTTGTGTAGCCATAGCGTAGTCTAAAATGTACTTAGATAAGCCTGTCCTGAGTTTATCGAAGGGCTCAGCAGAACTATCGAGATGTAGTACAACACGAAAAGCCTATAGGTAATATCATCAAAGACGATCTTAAGAATTTCATAATTTGTCTTTTATTTTTTCTTAAATATCGATTTTATTTTGTCCAACAACGTTTTTTTAGGTTTTATATTCTCAAAGAAACTAGGATGGAACTTCACGTCCTGATGATTCTCTAAAATCTTTTCTGCAGTTTTAATAGGATCGAAATCATCTTTATAATTGAGTATTGACTTGATATGCTCGTCAATCTCTGTTTGGTTCATTCTTAGTTCTGTTGTATCGTATCCAGCCACTTCAAGTAACTTGATATATCCAAAACTACCAATTTCAATTTTCCAATTTGGCCACAAATCAACTAATGCTTCGTTAAGGCCGGTTATACTTTGATTTACATATAATTGTTTTTGATCACGATCAATGAGTAATATATCCCAGATTTCAATTTCTGATTCTTTTACCAATGGACTGGAAGGTTTATTCTGCAAAATATCAATAAGCTGCTCTCCAACTAATGCTACTTCTTCATCAGATCCGGTGTAAAGCTTTTTTAAAGCTACTTGTCCATCTTTTTTTAAAATAATGAAACAGGCCACATAATCACTGACCTCATCATTCTTTAGTCGTTCTATTTCTATTCTATTAAAATTTGTTTCCTGATGTTTTGTGTAGGATATAGAAAGTTCTTTTTCGATATCATACATTTCTTTTTCAGCATAAACTATTTTCCAACCAGGCCATTTATCTTTAAGTATTGCGAGATATGCTTCTCGTAATGAATACTCAGATAATTGTTCTATTTCATAGAATAACAGTTTTTTGATAGTCAAATCTACTAGCACACATCCTTCTATCCAGGGTTCATTGATTAATTCATCTCTTTTCTCAAACTGTTGAATATGATCTATAAACTTTCTTTTACCAAGCAATAAGTCATTCGCAATTAAATTTGCTCGCCAATGCGTATAATAAATATCGATACCGTCTTTGGTTTTGATGATATAATTTCCTCTTTGTCCCATGTGTTTTTGGTTATCAAACTACGTTGTTATAAAATTACATTTTAAACAGTGTATAAAAAAATTCTGTTGAGAATGATAGTAAGTAGCTTGATGAGCTTTAGGAAATGGAAGAGATGGAGTTGTTAATTTGGAAATACCCCATTAAGATCATAAGTAAACAGAAAGTTTAAGGCTAGCAAAAAAGTATTTTCGTTTATTATGTCTTTTCTAGCAAATATTGCCTCTAGTCACTGACCGGGGATCACTAAATTACTTTTCTTTTTTCTTACCTAATGAAACCTTGTAGTCATCTATACTGCCTTTGATCTTTAGATTGAGGTACTTAATTTTTTTGTTAGGATCTACTTCTACAATTTCATCTTCTTGCTCCTCGCTAATAGCAGTAGTATCGTTCTTGGCACCAAATAATTTTTTCCAGGAAGCCTTTCTTACCGTTTTCCAGGGAATACGTATGTAGTAATCGATATTTTGATTGTTATCATGAGTACCGGACAATTCCATATGACCCAACGTAGATTCGATTCTCATCGCCGGAATCGTAATCTTCCCTTTCTTTATATCCAAGCTATTTTGTAAAGTATCAAAACGAATGTTCTGCAGGTTTTTATCTCCCATATAATCCGAAAGCGCCAGCATGGGGTCGTAGTTTTTCAACCTTCCATTTAATACTTTTACGTCCATTTCTATGGTAGATTGGTCCAGATCTGGCACCATATCCGGGTATACTCTAATCTTACCTTTAATTCTAGAGGTGAGTTTTCCTTGTAAATTTTCTGAAACGAGATGGTCTTGCCCAAAATTTTCAAATTTGAACAACAATTTATCTAAATCAACATTATTCATCACCAAATCCGGCTGCATATAGATATGTTCCGGATCACTGCCATTAAAATACCCACTTAATCGAATATTTCCACCTGCAGCATCCATATGTAAGGTATCGATATAAACGTAATGATCGGGTGTTGTTCTTATCGCTGCTTTGATATTTTGTAGATCTATTCTATGATATATAAAGTGAGCGATATCCGCCTTAAACTGCATATCTGTAAATGGTAATTCATATAGATTAAAAGCTTCTGCGTGTTCTTTTACATCTGCAGTTTTTGAAGTAACAATTGTTGTTGGTTTCGGAGGATTTACATCGAACTTAAAAAGTGCATCAAAGTCGATATAATTTGCCTTTAATTCGAGATAATTATCTCGTTTCTTTATTTTCTCATCTTTTCCTAAGTAATAGTTTAGATCGAAATTAAAATTAGTGGTTCCTATTTCGCCATGAAAGTCTTTTATAACGATATGTTCATCTTCGTAATGAATGTTTCCTCTAAAATCATGAAAGCGAAGCGGATGCAATTTCATTTTTGTATCCAACTTATCTAAAGCAAGATCGATGGAATGTAAAGCCGAATCTTTATAGTGCATACCAGCCGCAACATGCAATGCCAAATCATCAAAAGTTTCGTGTCGATACTCTTCTGGAACATAATTTTCTCCCTTATACGAAAAGACATCTTCTAGTCTTAACTTATTAGAAGTAAGATTGATATCTAAATCTACATCTCCGTTCAGTTGGGGTTGCATCCAGAAAGCATACTCATGTATGATCCCGTCCAAATGAAAATCACTATCATCTATATATCCCGTAAAATCTACTATTTTTAAATCTTTATCATCGATTAACACATCGGCATGAAAATCGTGAAGTTTATGTGGATAATGCTTCAAGTCAGCATATAAACTATCGATAAAAAATTCGCCTTTGGGTAAATACTTAGATTCTGTGAAATCTTTCGCAGAAGCTTTAAAAGAAAACCCTGTACTTAGACCTTTTATTTGTTCATCGAATCCGGTTTTGGTGGAGTCTTGTATTGAAAAACGGGTTAATTCGGCAATATCCAGGTTATTAGAACTAATATCCAAATGAACATCAACAGGGATATCCGTATGATGCACAATTGCAGGTAAGTCCGAAAGAAAACCACTTACAGATATATCAGAATTTCCCATCAACAGTTCGAATTGGTTCAGGGTCGCTTCCTTACCATTCATTACTAAATGTACATTCATATCTTGCAAAGGAGCGGGAAGTTCTTTGGCAACCAAACTCAAGTCTTTTACAATCAGTTCTGCAAAGTACGCCTGATTGAGTTTTTGTAATGCTTTTTCTGGCTCGTCAATATCGATAATATCATGAAAATTCATTTTCAGCGACACTTCTCCAGAGGCCTCTTGTACTTGATCTAGTTCTAAAAAATCTGCAATAAAATCAAGATTGAAATTCGAGTTTACTTGCATATTCACTTCTGGAGATTCAAAATTCTTCACAAAAACAGAACCTGAAAATTCTCCCTTTTCTAAAGATGCTGTCATATCGGTTAGCGAAAATTCCATGGTACTTGCATCTCTATTTTTTCCATTCGTAAAATGACCATTGAAGCCCATATTATCGATCTTTTTCCCTCTTTTAGTATTTTCCAGAAAAGCTTTCCCAGCTCCAAAATTAGCATTAATAAAAGGTCTATTTCCTTTGTTAGCGGGTCCTTGGATCGTAGCATTAAAATAGATTTCGCCGGCATTTCTGTACTTTTCTAATACCGGTATGACATCTGTTGGAGCAAAAGCAATCAGCATATCAAAATTAGGCTTTGTTCCGTTTATAGCAAGGTCAAGATCTACATCATTCTTCGTGTCTATAGAGCCTTCTAACTCAAAATCACCATTTTCCATGACAATACCAGAAGGTTGTATATCAAGAATGCCCGTGTGTTCATTAAATACAAGGTCTGTATGCACTTCTAGATGTTTATTATGGATAAAGGTAGTATCGCCATCTTTGATCACATTTAACTCAAAATGAGTGTCTATATGCCCGGCGATGATACTATCTTTTTGACTAAAACCACCGGTACCGGCATACATAAATTTTTCGACGTCTGTATTCGTAGCTTCATCTAAGGTATGGATGTCCAGACTTTTAAATCGAATTTTTTTTAGATGAATATTGGTGGAAGGGGTTTCTGTTTCAGAAGTGCTGGCCAAAGAGTTTTGAATATTTGTCGTATTATTTTCGTGAATCACAATATTAAAAACGCCGTCTTCTACTACTAACGACTGAATATCATAATCTCCTTTCACCATATCCCATAGGTTAAAACCTATGTATATGTCTTTTACATCCATGATGATGGGCGCATTGTCTTCTTTGGTTTCAAAAATTTGCACATCATATACTTTGATCGAGATATATGGAAAGTTACCAAAAAGAGATAATTTACTTTTACCAACGCTGATAAGCCCTTTGTGTTCTTTGTTTAGTAGTGCGATCTCCTCTTTAATAATTTCAGATTGATTGCTCTGAATATATAGTATGAGGCCTCCTACCACTAACATTGGGACTAAGATTAGTCCTAATAAAATTCGTTTCCAGAATTTTTTAATCTTCACAGCAGGCTTCTTTAGGGTTATGACCTTAAAAGTAACGAATTCGTATGATAAAATCGTATGTATCATACGAATTCGTTTTTTGGGTCTAACAGGCGTATTAATAACTGGATCTGAACACCTTGCTGCAACTAGTTTTTATCTCCACTAGTTATACTTGTCCGACTCTGGCGGAGACTAGTGGCAGTATGGGAAATACTGCTGAAAGAAGTTTAGCATTCTATTTTTTAAATTTTAAATCTCCGTCATACTCATCCCAATTAATTGAGTTCTCTCCTCTTTTGCTTATTGTTTTTTCGATTTTAACCTGATCATCTTCAATAATTTTTACCTTTAAATCAGGCGAATACATCTTTACTAAGAGAGACTGCGACTTTTCTATAATGGGTAAAATTTCTAGAACAGTTATTTTATTCTCCACTATTTCAAAACTCAGAACATCTAAATTAAAAAAAGCACCTTTTTTCAAGACCTTATCTACACTCATTCCACCTTTGTAATTAAACCCAACGCAAGTGATGCTATACTTTCCTGGTTTTAATTTAATTTCTTTTGAGGTTCCATACCTTGTCATATATGGAAAATCAAAATTTAGGAATCGTTTATTCGCTAAAGTAGTTACAAACTGATTTCCTGAAATCCCCCACTCTAAAGCTCCACTCTCAAGTTGTTTCAATACTTTTTTTCTCAACTTGATTTCAGATACAAATGGCTCCAATTTCAAAATAAAAGTTCCTTCAGACTCTTGAGAAAAAAGAGGAGAAATACTTATGCTTAAAAAAATAAAAAACAAAACAGATGTTGAAAACTTTGCTTTTTTAGATACCTTCATTTTAATTTCCTTTTAATAATTATTTTACTTTTTTGTTTGACCGATTAAACAAGTAGATCAAATATTAACCATTTCTAACAAGTGATATTTATCAATTATTACTACCTGTTAAACACTCCATTTTTAAGGATTGCAAGTATATAAAAAATGTTTTGTTTTTTAAATTTTTTATGCCCCAATTGGTTTATTTCTCGCATAGCATATGTTGTAAATGATAGACTTTTTAGAGTACAGGAGGAAAGTTATTATCAAGTCATTAAAAGAATTGAAATAATGATCATTAAATTGATGAAAATGGAAAAAGCATTTATTTTTAGGTGTGAATAATAGTTTCTCAAATACTTTTTAAATAAAAAATCAATAATCAAGAAAAAGAATGCCGTCAAAATAAAGAAAACAGCTACTACAAATCCAACTGGTGGCGTATGACTTCCACCAATTCCATATCTAATAATCGAATAGATTGTAAAACATAATCCCAATAGATATAAGAGGGATTTAATTATTCTATATATGTCCATTTCCTGCTCTTAGTCGTCACTATTCACACTTCTCTGCCTTGGGAGAAGGCCAGAACGGTAGCGAGAGTTGTTAGTAAATGTTTTTTAATATTCGTATTCTAATTTACCTTTAATTTCTAATAAATCTTTTTCTTTATCAGGAAACATTAGAAAGAGTTTATCCAAAAGCTTTTTAGCCTCGTGGCAATTTTGAAACTCGCTTTCACATTCAAAACTATATGACCTAACGAGTCTGTAATTAATATCATAGTTTTTTGGGAAAATTTCTTTTGCTTTTTCATAGTAAAAGATAGAATTATACCATTTTCCTTTTTCAAACCACTCATCGCCTTTATTGATCAGTACTAAAAATTGTTTTTCTTTTTCTTGGAATTTTAGCACTTGTATACTCTCTTTATCTATACTGTTTTGCCGGATTACATTAATTGTAAAATATGTAAAAACACTTATTATAAGTATTGCGATACCGATTAGTATTGTATTTTCTTTTCGGTTTTGCTTTCTTATTTTTTTTCCTATTTGCAGTAGTTCTTCTTGTGACGCTTTTTTAAAATTTAATTTTCCTTCAGTGGCTTTTAAGGACTCTTTTTTAGTATTAAGGAAAGTCCGTTCTTTTTGGAATAGTCTTTTAGACCTGAGTAACTTTTTATTGTTACTCAAGCTTGTTATCATTCCTTGAACACTTCCTCCTCCAAACATTTTTTAATATTTACTGACTACAAAATATATCCAACCGGATACATTGTTACTAATTGGTATGCTTAAAATTAAAATTGTTACAATCGTTTATTGAAAAAACAACCGTATTACATAAAAATTTATAGTGGTTATAGTTATATATTCTTACTCGAAGTTGACACTAGTTGCACTTGTCCGCCTCGGGCGGAGATTAGTAATAATAAGAGTATTTTTTCATTTTTAGTTTTTTGCGCTTAAAAGTAACATCTTAAGTAAAACAAGTTTAAATGTTCTTACTTTTGTGTTACCTGCAGTGAAAATAAAGATGAGTAAAACGAGGCTAATAAAACGACTAAAAGGATACTATCCAATTGAGAAATTTCATACGTATGTGACTTTTCCAGGATTACTATTTTTTATAGTGCTCACTAATCCTCTTATCAACGTAATTCTGTTATCTTATGGACTAATTATGTGCATATTCATTCTGTATCAAGGACAACATTACTGGAAATTGAAACTGGATGGGCTTAAAGGAGAACATGTAGAACAAGACAATAATATTCAGTTCTTCAAGAAATCAAAACAATTAAATTCTATATTGATTTTGTTTATGCTTCCTGTTCTTTTGATTCAGCTTTACGTGCAAGGCTGGAGTTTTGAATCTAATAATATGTTGGTTTGGGGAATAATAGCCAATTTATTCGCAGTATTAGAACACGTAAACTATTACTATATCCAGCTTATGATTGACAATAAGTATGATGTTGCATATCTAATAAAAAATAAGAAATTAAAGAAGGCTAGTCTTGCAAAAGACTTGTCTGAAAACAAAATATAAAAACAGGTAACTACAGATATAAAACATAGCCTCCCGCTACCCCAAGTTTGCAACTAGTTTGCACCACAAACCTATGTTAGACAACATAAAAAACAGCCATCATACACAAAAAACCACGGCTGTTATATATTCTTACTCGAAGTCTACACTAATTACAAACTAATAGAAGTCTGGGGATATCGTGTTATATAGTATTCATTTTATTTTATGATAATAGCATTGATAATGATTGTCTTTAGCATCTCCAAAAACTAATAATATGGCACCTGAGTTATGATGTGCTATTTCAGCAACCAAATTATCCTTTAAATCCCTAGTTAATCTTACTTTATTAACTTCTATCCCACCAAATACATAAGGAATTCCACCAATCGTTGTGTTTTTATTTTTCAAATATAAATACCCTTCTCTCAGCTCATATTTAATTATTCGTTCGTTAAATTTTTTATTATTAGTTAAATATTCAAATTTAATTTCCCCATCATTAATAACATTTATTTTAAAAGAAAAATTACTTAAATTATTCTTATTTAGGGTGTCTTTTTTATTGCCTCGATCTCGATCCAAAATTTGAAAAAAATTATTATAACTAGGGTAATGATTGTTCATAATAGAGTCTTTCGATCTTGCTATGATACTGTATTCTCCATTTAACTCTTTTATATTTTCTGAAGTCAGAAAAGAAGGAGTTAAAAATACTGGGTTTTGATATTGGTATGAAAAAGATGCACAATTACTAAGAGATATTATAATCAAAAAGAGTGCTAGGTATATAAAAAGCTTATTAACTATTATTTTCATTATTTAGTTCTAATACTATATAATGGTTTGTGTAAAATGCGTTTCAATGCATTTTTACGCCTTGTTGACAATAGTGCTTTACAATTCATGATATTTCGTCCAAATCTTGTCTGCCGACAATCGCCATAATTTCTATAATATCTTCACTTATTTTAAAAAAAATACTATCAACACCACAAACACAACGTCTGTAACCTTTTTTTATATAATCTACTGATTCAAAAGAAAAAGGTCGTTCCGAAATAATATCAAAATATTCAAAAAACGATTCGAAATATTTATCTGCCTGCGTTATTCCAAATTTTTTAGTTCCGTAATGATGAATCCGAATCAGATCATTTTTAGCTTCGTTACTTAATCTGTATTTAGCCATTAAGCAAAGACTTTGATTTAGCTAAAATTTCGTTTTTACTGTCATTTGTAAATCCGCTATTTTCGGCCTTATCTAGTTTAGCACGAATCCAGTCAATTTGGGCTTGTTGTTTTCGGGCTTGTCTAATTAAGTCATTTATGAGTTCACTTTTACTTGAATATTCATTACTATCGACTTGAGTTTTAAGCCACTCATCATTTGGCTTTGTAAATGATATGCTTTGTCTTGCCATAATTGTATTTTGATGTAAAAATACACCAAAAACGCATCATTTCAAAATTATTACCAACTACTATACAACAGTAATTCCCCTTGCTACCCCAAGTCTGCAACTAATGTGCACCACAAACCTATGTTAGGCAACATAAAAAAACAGCCATCATACACAAAAAATCACGGCTGTTATATATTCTTACTCGAAGTCACCACTAGTTACAAACTAGCGGCAGCAGGGGAAGAGAATTGCCAACATTTAAACACTTCAAAGTAATCATTATGAGATAATTAAAATATAAATATTAACTTTGAAAAACTGAGCTAGTGCTTTTCATAGGACACGTTGTTACCTGCTGGCTTTTCTTTCCGTAAACTTGCTAGCGTTGGCGTGAAAGCTCTTTTAAATTTGTGAGGCACGAGCAAACTTTAAATGTGCTTGAACTAGTGTTGGCAATATATAAATTCAATTGAAAATAAATCTCACAAAACTTACCATTTTAAATACTAATCATATTAATATGTTCTAAAATATCCCTTTTTAACTTTGACAAAGGTTGTTTTTCATCTTCCAAGTAGGAGTGGTTTATACCAAATACATAATAATAGGCTTCTTCTTTGGTTAAATTCAACTTCGGGTATCTTTTTATTAAATCATCTATATATGTTTCTGTAAAAGCCTCTTTTAACCTTAATAAATGATTTAGCTCTTTATTATGAATAGAATACTGTTCCGTCAATCTAAAAGTTTTAATGTTTCCTTTTATTTTTTTTATTTTACTTTGGTTTTTACTGAAGTTAAATTCAATTTCGGGATTTCCCCTTCCTATTAAATCTTTATAGTTTTTTGGTCTATGTATAAACTTAGCATCATCTCCAAATCCTTCTATATACGGATGAATATTATTTGTAAGTGAAGTTTCTTTTCTTCCTTTAGCATTCCTATTACAAATCACACAACTGGGAATTAAATTATAAAATGAAAGCCTTAAATAGGGGTATTTATATTTTGGTAAAAAATGATCAATATCTGCTCTAACAAATTTTGTTTTATCATTACCAATTGTGGTAATATAATTTCTGTTACAATAAGGACAAGTGTTTATTCCTAATGCTGAAGTGAAGCTATATCCGCTTCCAGAACTATGCTTTTCATAATTAAAGATTTCATTAATGTTTTTCTTGAATTCAGAAAAAACCTTTGGTTTGTCATTAACATATTCTTTGTTAAACAAATCTTCGAACTCATTTTTATGTTTTATCAAAATGCTATCTATATCATTAGATATGATTTCTCTTAAATGTGCTCTAATGTAAACTGCAAGTTTAAAGTTAGACTTTGTGTAATAGTTATTTAAAAATGAAGAATGCTCATTCAACTTCATTTTAATTGAGTATTGAATTGTCTGATAAAAGTTTTCAGATAGGGTTTTTAAATTTCTATTTTGGTTTAGAGTTAAGTCAATCATTAATTTAGTTTTTTTAATTCTAATTGAAATTTCTCAATTTGAGATTCTAAAAAAGCTTTTTTAGAAGAATTATTTTCTGGAAAGCATTTATAATGCATATCTAGAAGCTTATTCCTAACAATTCGATCTCCTATCAGTTGTATTATGGAGAGATAGTTTTGTTTTATAAATTCTTCTTTAAGTGAGTTAATGAGTTTTTTTGTAGCCGTAGATTCTTGGGCATCTAAAATCGCATTCAATTTATTTAGGACTATATCAATTACTTTTTCAGAATAATCTCCAATATTAGAGTCGAGATAAAACGTACTTTGGAGTAATTCATATATGTTTGCCGCAAAAGTTTTTTCGGTAACAGGAAATGGAGAACCAGCATTTAGGTTTAGTTGGTTAGTGTGTGGGATATCAGATAAAACAAATGGTGAATGCGTAATATAAATTATATGTATGTTCTTTATAAGCTTCAATTTTAACTTATCAATTTCTGATATTAAATGACTAACAATTTTTCTTTGATATTCAGGATGAAAATATAATTCTATTTCATCAAATAACATTAAGACATTTTTATATTTAATATCTTTTGAGTAATGATATGAGTCTAAATTATTTAAATGATAAATACTGGACTGGACTGATTGCATAAGCTGTAATTCACCAGAACTTAAAGTAGAGATGTCAAAATAATCTTCCCTGTCATCTTTATAGACATTGATTATAATTTTAAATAGACTTGGTGGTAAACAGTTAATAATTTTATCTGAAAATTCCAATAGCTTTTCGGCAAATTGATTGAATGGTATTCTGTATATTTTTCCTGTTAAATTTGAATCGAACCAATATCTTGTTTTAGAATTATCAGGAGTAAAAGTTTTAAGAGGATTATTTAATATATAATTTAAGGCTTGCCTTAGTTTTAAAGTGATATGGGTGTGATCATCACTCAATTTTTTTAAGTAATCTATAAATTTAGATTTGTTAAAACTTGTTTCGAACATAATAGGCTTGCTATAAGTGCCAAACTCTAAGTAATCCCAGTATTTGTTATAATTAAATGCAATTCGATATAGTTTTTTTACAATGTATAATTGTACTTCCTTTTCATACACTATTTTATTAGTTTCTATATATTCTGCTCCAAGAATATGCTTTATCGCAAGAACAACTAATTTCTCAATATTAAATCCAAGATTGCTTTCCTTGAGTAATTCTTCAATCGTCTTTTCTTTTAAAGCTCTCTCTTTTCCTCTATCATAGTATTTTTTTTCAGATTCTAAAACCTTAATTTTAGATCTATCAAGTTTAAATATCAATTCAGCAAGCTTAATATCTTCGATAATTTCAACGTCAGTTTTCTGATCTTTATATTTCAAAACCGAATTAGATAATAATCGATATTTAAAAAGGTAATTTTCTCGATTAATATCAAAATTACCTTCAGTTCTCATTGGATTAATTACTAAAGGTGTTTGGTAAGAATCATTTTTATGAAATAGATGAGTTATCCAGGATCCTATTTGTTGAGAATTGAGTCCATAGATTGAGTAATTCACAGAAATAGTATAAAACAAATTGACTAAATCTTCTTTTTTTAAATTGTCAGGCTCATTCTTATATTTAAAAACATTGCCTTCCTTTTTTGACTTGAATAGATAGCATTCTCTTTTTGAGTCGTCAAATTGAAACTTCAATTTATACGATGTTTTTTCATCAATCAGAAAAAATAATTCACATCTTAAATAATTTTGAGATTCTATAACTAAGTTCTTATCAGAATCATATAAGATTTCCAATTGAATAGCAAGATTGTGAATAGCTAAATACAAAATCTCTATTAAGGAACTTTTCCCACTACCATTCTTACCAACAATAGAAGAGACTTCAATATTAGTCCTATAGTTGTTTCTTAATTGGTAAAGATTTGGAATACTATTCTCAACATTATGTGTTAAAACATTTGAGTCGTCACTAATAGAGTAATCGTTAAAAAACAAAAAGGGAGTGTTATGCTCCAGGTTTTTTAGAAAATTATGATTCTCCTTAGGAGTCCAATTTATTGGATTTACTGGAGAAAACTCTTCCTTAGATAATTTATTTCCTGTTTTAATTGCTATTAATTTAAAATCACTCATTTGGACATATAGTATTTTTTTTCAATTGTTCTGACAATGATATTAAATTTTAATCCCTCAATTAGGTCTACTAAAATAATTATTCAGTTTGATTAAAGTTGGGAAAAGGCAAGCTCTTTTTATTTTTTGAGGCACGAAAAAAATAAAAAGAGCTTGACTGTGCGTTGGCTTTTCAGCTTGCAGGTAACGTTTAGCCATGCGTAGTGCTGAAGCAGAAAATTACTGGTTTTCGAGCGAGCACTTAGCCAAAGTTTATGTTTTGTTTTTATATTTTCTAAAATACTAAATTTAATACTTTGGCGACAAACCAAATAGACAATAACCTTTCGATTAGTCAGAAAACCCGCATTATCGCATAGGTGTTGTTACCCATAGTTATTTTTTCAATTCTATTATTTCACGTAACGTTTCGTATTCAGGGTAATTTAAAATATCAATCTCATTCATACTTCCTAGCAATACACTATCTCTACATTTTTTCATCCTTGCAATCATTGGTTGTATGATGCTATTATATCTATTTACAAACTCGGTTAGATCTGATTTATTTACAGGTAATTTATATCCGCCACTGTTTGAACTAACAATTATCAATCCGTTATCTCTTAAATGCCCTATTATGTTTTTCCTAAATAGTCTAGTTGAATAATCAAGTCCAATCTCAAATTTCAATTTGTCCATTAATTCTTGAGTTTGAACAAAATAATGAGGACTTACTTTTTGTATTAGCATTAAGTACTTTAAAAGATAGATTTGAGCTGTTATATCTGTCTCAACTTTATTTTCATTTCTAATAATATAATCTTTAGCTAATGTCAAAGATAATTGCGCAATTTTTGGATCAAAATTATCAGTTTCGTTTTCTTGTCTTAGGTAATTAGCTACTTTATTAGGCCAAAATCGGATGTTAAGTTTATCTTTTAGTAACTTAAGATAATCGGAAGAATTTTCTTGAAAATGTTTTGTGTCAAAGCATTTAGCTAAACTGCCAACTATAAAATCACTTAATTGGACAAGATTATTTTGTTTACTATCACTAAATTCAAAAAGCTTATTTTCATTGAATAAATCATATTGAGTTACTTCGTTTTCAATATATTTTTGAAAGCTTTTTTGATATTCAGCTGTTCCTATTTGATCTGCTAAAAAAGTTATTTTTTTATTAATGCGATTTAAATCAGTGACCAATAATTTATTAAAATACTTATAGAAAGATTGTTTTATACTCAATCCTTCTGAATTTATTTCTTTTTTGTCTACAACTATTAAATAAATAGTAAAATCAATTTCATTAAGGTCATTAAGAATTGATAAACGTCTTGCATGGTGAGTCCGCTTAACTTTAGAAGATTTTATTTCACTGTTTTGAAAATGTGTTTTTCTAACTTGATCAATTATTTTTTGACCAGAAATAAGGTTTTTTTCTTCAATTAAAGTAGCACATATCAGAAAATGAGAGGTAACACCATCTTTTTGAACTTCTATTGAGTTTGTTCCGAACTCATCAATATGCGCTAAAATTTTTGTCAATCAGATCTAGTTTTGTAATTATGGGTAACTATTATATAACAGCAATTGCGTTTAGTACCGTTTGTAAGTAATTATAAACATTTACAAACGATTCATATTTCTACTCGTTTTTATTATACCTTCTAAAAATAATGTAAAATTCCCCATATTACAAAATGATGTGAGTTCTTTTATGGATTAGTTGGTGTTTGCATGATTGTTACGACCTCTCGACTGCGCTCGAGGTGACAGTACTTGGGCAGCACTTCAACAGGCTCAGTGTGACAAAGCTTTTCATCGAATGGACGGTTTTTATTACTCTTTTCCCAACTTAGGTGCTAGCCATAAATATCCGATACACAATAGAAAGAAAATGTAGAATCCTATTGGATTGATGGGTGCTGCAGGTGAGATTTGTTTGGTGACTTTCTCGGTTTGCCTATCAAACTGTCTGCGGTTTCTTAGTATGTTATCATATCTTGATTTTGATTTCCATGTAGTGGTATCTGTTACAAAATAATCCAAAACGGCTGCGGTGTCTTGTGCTATGGATAATCTATTCCAGCCTAGTTTCTTAGGATAGGTGATGCCTGTCCATAGGTTTGAGATATCAATATCGCTTCGCATTGCAATGCGATATCCTTCTTCTGTTATTACTTCTGGTTCAGGAATAGCGGTTCTTAGTGTAAAACTATACGATTGATCCTTAATCCCCAGGATACTATGTTCATCCCAACTGACCTCAGCACTCTCTTTTTTACCGATACTACTTATAATTTCGGACCATAGTTGTTGGTAATCGGTTGTTTTTCCGTTTAATAATAACTCATAGGTACTTTCTAAAACCGTCGTACTTACCTTCCCTTTTCCAAGATGTTTATAGGCGGATACTATGTTTTCAGTATTATTTTTATGTATCGCTTGTAACTGAAATTGATCCTTAAAAATAAAAGGATACTTCCCTATTGTATTTTTCGGTGAATCAATAAGACTTGTTTCAGTACTCTTTTCTCTGTCAAAATCAAAAGCGACCTCATCTTTTCTAAATCTAAAAAAATCATCATCCGGTTGGATAAAAAGTCCTAATCCTTTTTCTCTAATAGCATTCTCAAGTGCTGTCCGAGAACGTTGTCCTACATTCTTTGCGGTAGTAGCATCTAGGATCACCAAATCAAAAGGCTGTAAACTCTTTTCAGAAAAAGCGCCGATCGGTATTCGATCCGTATTAAAATATTCGAACTTATATTTTCCTCTGGTGATGCGACTTTTCACCAATACTTCGTGTCCCATTTCTGCCAAATAGTTTTTTAGGTATTTGGTTTCAAAAGTTGGAAAACCGTTTACGATCAGGATTTTTAAGCCTTTGCGATCCAATACCTTTATGGGAATGGGATCTTTTGAAAGCAGCTTTCCTAGCGAATCTGTTTCGACCAACGAAAAGGTATAGGTACCAACCGACTTAAGATGTGTAGCTAATTGAAAGGATTGTTTTTTACCCGATTCTAAAGAGATAGAATCTAATCCATTTCCTCCTGGTCCTTCCAGAATCAATCGGTTTCCTTTTGTTGGATTGTTATACAATCCCTCAAACTGTAACTGCTCTCCTACTACCCTACTATGATCATATTGGAACCGCACCACACCAGAAGGGCTATCACTGTTGATATAGTGTACTTTATGATCCTCTAACTGCCAAAAATCAAAGGGTGCTACACCTTCTCCCAATACAAAAACAGTATCCGATGTATGTATATTTTTAAAAATGGGTTGATTCGCTTTGTACGGAAAGGTTTGTATTCGTTTATGAACTTTTTTTAAACTATCTAACTGTTTGGTGTCATAACCATTCGTAAGCACTGCTACTTTGGTGTTTTTACCGAGTATGGGTACCGCTGGTTTTAAAGCAATCACAGCGATGGACATTATCGCAAACAGCGCAACTGTTATGTTGATCCAGAACTTAGTTTTTCCAAAATGAGACCACTCTTTCCAAACAAAAACCAACCATAACACTATGGCACCAATAGCGATATAAGCAATCCAATTACTATGTAAAAAAGTGACATCCTCAATCATTGATTTCGAGCTCTTTTAATAGTAAATCGTTTATTTCGCTTGTTTGTTGTTGCTGTTTCACTGCATTAGGCTTCAACTCCGGAAGCGCTAAAAACAATCCTTTTTGCAAGGCTACCAGCGCTTCTGATGGTACTGCCACATCTTCAGAAATCCATTTTAATTGTTGCAATGTTTCCAGGTATTTTCCTAGATCTTCAATCGCTTTTTCGGCTAATTCATTTCCGGCTTGACCGAAAAGCAGTTTATCTTTTTCGGTAATCGTTCCTTTTTCAGAAATTAATTGCTCCAGTCTTGCCAAGGTTACACGTATGGAAGGATATGCATCTTCTTGGGCTAGTTCGGCACTTTTTCTATAGCCTGATACCTCATCTATTTTTCCGGTGAGTCTTTTATCTTCTTTAATGGGTGGAGGATCAAAACCGATACGATGTACATAAATACGCGCACTGTTTTTTATTTCCTGAATCAGTTTTAGGGCTCTGTATTGATAGGGTAATGATTTTTCTGGCGTATAGAGTCGTAAATACAATTCTGCATCCCACATTTCATTCAATGCTTGTCGCAACTTGCTTTTTAAGGATTGTGTAAACAGTGTAGACTCTTCCGGGTCTTCGTGATTATGCAAGTATTCTTCTAAAGGGTCTTCCTTTTTTTCTTCTTCTACCAAATTATGCTCGTTCTCGCTATCATGTGCGTGGGTATATTTTGCCAATGGATCTTCTTCTTCGTGATCTTCTTCGTGATGATCTCCTTCTTCTTCAGGAGATTCTACGTCTCCTTCAGCCGTGCCTCCGAATTCTGATTCATCACCCATAAATTCTGCATATTTCAGCCGTAATACTTTTTGGTCAAAACCTAGTTCATTACTCTTAGATTTATAGTCTTTTGTGGATAGTTTAGGTTTATCCTTCAGCAATTTTTCTGTGTCAATAATCAACTGCCGCTGACTTCTAAAATAATCCGGCATCAGATCCACTCCCATGGTTCCTTCTACCGCAAAGGTGTCAGAAATGGTATCTTTTATCACCGCAAAAAAGGTTTCACTCCTGGATGTATTCGGTTTCGGCCGTTTGCGATCCAACGCTTCTACGTAAAAATATAATTCGTCACCAGGTTCCATCTTCATTTGATCCAGATTGATGTTTTTGGCCAAACTCATATTCTTATTGCCATTGGGAATTTTACTATTGAAGTTTAACTTCTCTTCTCTGAACTTTACAGATTCGCCAGAACCTTTACTCACCGTAGCTATAATGTAAGCGTCTTCAATCCCAAAATCGTCGCTAATAGTTGTGGTAAACGATACCTTTTTATCTTGATTAAAAGCAAAAGAAGTGAACTGTTTTATTCCTTTGATTTCTACCGAAGGACTCTTGTCTTTGATCACCTCAATAGCATACAATTCGGAAACGTATGATCTATCTTGAAGGTCTGTAAATTTAAAATTATAAAAACCTGCACTCGTGAGTGTGGATGCTCCTGTATAGTTACCATCTGATAATTTCATAGGATAGCTATTTCCCATACTTTCCATCGTTACCCCTTTAATTTCTTGGTCAAATTGTATTTTCCAGGAAACTCTGGATCCTTCTACTGCTTTTATATCCATGTTGGAAGTCTCTACAGAAGGAACTCGTGTATAGTTAGGATAATCAATGATTAGTTCTTGACGAATTAGCTTAGGGGATTGAACTACTGTCGCAGTTGTATCTGTTGGCTTAAAAACAATTGCTTCCGGAGTTATTGTTGGTTGTTGCGACCCTTGTAGGTTTGTTAATACTTCATACTTGTAGATCACTGCACCTATCAAAATAAACGAACCTAAAATAATCGCTCCACGAACTAAGTGATGAGGAGGTTTTATGGTTTTTAGCTTTTCGACAAGTCTGGTTGTTACTCTATTTTGCTGTATTCTGGCTAAGCCAGACAGCTTTTCTTCGGGTACTAACAAAAGACCGGTACTATACTCCGTAGCATCGAGATGAAGATCTATATAGCTGGCAACATTTTCTAAACTGTGTTTCCAGGGCTTTATAAAAATTATGATGATAGAAGCGACTAAGATGAATACAGCTATCGCCCAAAATACATTCAAAAATATCAGGTACGAAAGAATAGCTGGTCCTAAGGCATATAATGTGATCTCCAGCCAAAGCATCAGTTGCCATCGCCTTCTAAATCCAACCAATATGTCTTGTCCTGATCTCATTATTGTTTTCTGAATTTTGCTACACTACGTTCCATTACTAACAATGCTCCCAATAACAACCATAACCATGTTGATATATCAAAAAGCTCAAATTGTTTTTTGTCTGTCGCCAGACTAGCTGTAATTGGTTTTAGTTCTGCTATATCAATCGTTCTTTTATCATACTCATTAACTCTATCCTGAATATCTTGATGAAAATCAAACAATTTTAGCAACTGCTCAGATAGATTTCTATCAATACTATTGGCTGTAGTAAGCGCTTCTGTAAGATAAAAAATCCTATTCGAAGATCCTGCTTCAATAATGTTATTAGCAAGGTTATCCGGTTGATACACTAACATCTTTGTTGGTGTATTCGGAACTACATCTGAAGATAACCAAACAACCAGGTCAAATACAGCGTAATCTATACCATCTATATTCTGAACTGTTTCTATATCTATTTGCCTATTCAGGTATTTTGATATTGCCTTTAGCGATGCTTCTATGTATGTTTTCTGAGTAACCAAACTATCTTCATAGAACAGTACTACTTTGGTTGGTAATTCTGAAGTAAGCGATAGGCTTTCTTCCTTTCCGTTTAACGGAAAAGTCACACTATCATTTGCTTCATTAAATCTCAGTCTCTTATCATCGGTAGCAATAAATGCTTTCTTAAAAAACAACTGATCCTGATCGCTAATCATCGATAGTACTTGAAGAGAATCTTCTTTTTTGACGGCTTTGAGTGCTTTTTTAGATAACTCCTTTGAATCTAAAGATACCCAGGCGATATTTTGATTCGTATTTGGCCTTCTACCTTTGATTCCGTTTATGAATGCTTTTGTGAAAACGACAATACTATCGGTTTGTAAGGTTTCCATTTCTTTGGCTAACTGCCAATAATTAGGTGTTTTATTATTTGAATCAAATTGATCTTTGTCTAATTCTGGAAATCCGGATTCCAAGAGTCTTAATGATGCTCCTGTATTTATCGTATCTATGATAGTTTGTATCCTTTCATCATCCAGTAATAAAGGTTCCACCATATAGATAATTGGAATGGTAGCCGCTTTCTTTTTAATTTGAAATCCGGCAATGAGTAAGACCAAAACGCCTATTAATAACATTCTTACTACCAGTAGCAAAAATTCATTCAACTGAATACTTCTTGATTGTTTTGAGTCAGATTCACTTAGTAATTTGGTACTCCCTACTTTTATCGTTTTTCCTTCTTTTTTACTCCACAGATGTATGGCTAAAGGAACCAGAAGTCCCAATAATGCCCAGAGATATGTAGGGTTGAGGAAAAACATATCAGATTAGTTTATTTCGTTTCTTCAGGAATACTTGCAATGCTTCACCTATATGTTCATTCAATTTGAAGAGATGATAACTGATATCATTGGCCAAGAGCGTATCTTTTGTTTCTTTTATCATCTTTTCCAGCGATGCGAGGTATTCTTTTTTTGCAGTTTTTGCATCTATTTTGAGCTTTGCACCAGTCTCTAAATCTTCGAATGTTACGGTTCCTTTATAATCAAATTCCAATTCATTCTTACCCATAAGATGTAAGACTACTACCTCATTTTTAGGAGTTTTCAGTCTTTTGATAAAAGAAGTCAATTCTTCATTATGCTCATACAGATCTGTTATAAAAAATATGAGTTCTTTATGATTGCGATCATGAAGACTTTTTGAAGCATCCGGATTTTCGGGCCACTTTCCTTTATTTTCAATCTTGGTTAGCTCTAATAAAAATCGATTGTAATGTTGTTTCTGGATTTTAGGATATACGTTATACAACTGCTGTTCATTTAATGCAAAAAGTCCAATAGCGTCTCCTTGATTTTGGGATAAATATCCTAACGAGGCTATCAGTATTCTGGCATAATCCATTTTAGAAAGTTCGTCTTCTTGATGAAGCATGGATTTACTGGCGTCCAAAATAAATTTTACCGAAATATTCGTTTCTACTTCGGATTGTTTGATATAATACCGGCCGGATCTGGCTAACATTTTCCAATCTAGTAATCGCAAGTCATCACCAGGTTCATAGTTACGAAATTGAGTAAACTCCATTCCCGAACCTACATTATAGCTATGGTTTAGACCAGACAAATATCCATCAACAATCACACGCGCAATGAGTGACAATCCAGATACACTCTTAATAAGCTCTGGTTTTAGTAATTGGTGATAATCTTGTCTCACTTGATTTGTTCTATGGTCTTACTTCCCTACCTCAATGTCTTTTAATAGACGGTGCGTAACATCATCAGAAGTGATTCCTTCTGATTCTGCTCTAAAATTCACAATAACTCTATGACGTAACACAGGTATGGCTACATGCTGTAAATCATCTAATGTCACTGATAATCTTCCTTGCGCTAATGCACGAGCCTTGGCTGTTAATATCATGGCCTGACCAGCACGTGGTCCTGCTCCCCAATTGACCCATTCTTTTACATAGGTATTGGTTGTTGTTTCTGGTCGCGTAGCTCTAATCACCTTACTTACATAAGAAATCAAGTCATCACTGATTGGAACCTCTCTTACTAACTGTTGTAATCTAATAATATCTTCTCCGGAAATTACTTTATTCAAAGTTTCTTTTTTGACACCTGTAGTGTTTTTTAGAATGGTAGTTTCTTCTGATTCGGTTGGGTATCCTATTTTGATATACAATAGAAATCGATCCTGTTGTGCTTCAGGAAGTGCAAACGTTCCCGATTGTTCGATCGGATTCTGAGTAGCGAGTATAAAAAACGGTCTATCTAACTCGTATGTTTTTCCTGAATAGGTAACCTCAAACTCCTGCATGGCTTCTAACAACGCTGCTTGCGTTTTTGGTGGCGTACGATTGATCTCATCGGCCAATATGATGTTAGAAAAAATGGGGCCTTTATTAAACTTGAAAAACTTCTTCCCGGTACTATAATCTTCTTCTAATATTTCGGTTCCAATAATATCCGACGGCATCAAATCCGGCGTAAACTGTATTCTTTTGAATTTAAGATCAATCGCTTGTGCCAGTGTTCTGATCATTAACGTTTTTGCCAAACCCGGAACTCCTTCTAACAATGCATGTCCACCCGCAAGAAAGGTAATCAACAATTGTTCTACCGTTTCTTCTTGTCCTGTAATTACCTTACCGATCTCTTTCCGTAACTTCTGAAGCTTCTCGGTAAGAATCGTTACCTCTTCTTCTATATTTACTAACTCTTTGTCCATTTAACTATATCTTTTATGATGTTAACGCATACATAACGATATTAACACCAAATCGGGTATTGTCTATTTTATACCATCGTTTATTTCTAAAATCATAATCCCACTCACAACCGTAGTCTTTGTTACTAAACAAAACACCTATTCTATCATTAATCTGAATCGCTTTTAAATAGTCGTGCACAATATCATCTCCCCATCCGTTTAATTCTTGAGAAGTGGTTGGCGGACCATCTTCAAACTCAAAAAATACTTTGTAAATCTCGTGATTATTAGGAATCTTTTTTAATGCTTGCGATCCAAAAATATCCTCCATTTGCCGCACAAAGGATTTAGAAAATAATCCATCGATATCGTGATTACAATCATCTGCAAACACAAAACCACCATTATTTACATACTTTTTAAAGTTTTCTCTTTCCTTTTTGGTAAACTGCACCAGCTTGTGTCCTGAAATATAGCAAAATGGGCTTTTGAATATCTCATCACTACTCAAAGGGATAATTCTTTCTTGAGTATCCACTTTTAGTGTAGTGTACTCCACAAGTGAGTTTAATAGATTAGAAGGCATTCTTTGATCCACATCCCAATCCCCAGACTCATATTGTAATCGTGTAAAGAAAAATTTAGTACTCAATGCAGTGTGTTGTTTAATCCATGTAAGATACATTTTGAAATAATACATAAATAAAAACTGGTTATCATGAATTCATCAAAATAACCAGTAATATTATGAACTACCTCTTATACTGCGTCTGATAAACTAGTAAAGGTAAAGTCTCTTATTTTCATATATGGCACTAGATTACCATCGATTCGAACTTGTTTACCTAGCGTTTCCAGATTATTAAGCATAATGATCGGACTTTCGTTAAATCTGAAATTCTTCACCGGATGCTTTATTTTTCCGTTTTCTATGTAGAAAGTTCCATCTCTGGTAAGTCCTGTATATAGTAAGGTTTGAGGGTCTACGGTTCTTATGTACCATAATCGAGTAACTAAAATACCTTTTTTAGTTCCTTTAATCAGGTCTTCTAAGGATGCATCTCCTCCTTGCATAATAAATCCATTTGGGAAAGGCACGGGATCCACTCCTTTTTTCTCTGCCCAATAACGACTATATGCCAAGTTTTTTACTACTCCATTTTCTATCCAGCTTGTCTTTTTCAGAGGTTGTCCTGAACCATTCCAGGTACCTGTAGGAACTTCGGGATTCAACGGGTCGGACCAAATGTTTACACGCTCATCTACAATCTTCTCTCCCATTTTGGTTCCTCCTCCTTCTTTGGACATAAAGCTTCGTCCTTCATCGGCAGTACGCGCATTAAATGCAAACGCCATATTGCCTAAAAGACCAACAGAAGCTGCCGGTTCCAGAATCACTGTGTATTTACCAGGTTCTATTGCCTTAGCTTCTTTAGACATTACTGCTTTATCAATAGCCACTTTGGAAGCCTCTACAGCATCAAATTTACTGACATCATTAAAATCTCTAGTCACCCAACCAGATCCTGTACCATCATTACTACGCATAGTAACTGTAAAGCTAGCATTCGTGGACTGGTTATAAGCAAATAAACCATTAGAGTTCAGCATTGCACTAAACCCGGCAGAATCATTAAAAAATCCTGCAGCGGTCACATCTTTTGCCGCAGCTGGTTCTATACTGCTATTGGCAACCTTAGCACGATAATCGGGTGTTATTTTTGCTGTAGCATCTACATAAGTAATTGATGCATCATATTTTTGTGGTCCCAACGGAGCCATAAATTCCGGATTCTCCGGAGAAAGTTTTGCCAATTCTTCCGCTCTCTTTACTACCTTTTTTAAGGATTCATCATCAAATTCATCAATCGTAGCTGTACCGGATTTCTTTCCGAAACTCGACTGCACTACGAGCGTTTGATTAGATCTGTGTCCTGCGGTAGACACTGTATTTCTAGCATAGCGGATATTACCACTTTCACTTCCGCTTAAATTTATTTCACAAGCATCTGCAGTAGAAAAGCTTAACGCCTTTTCCATAATCTGCCTTGCTTCTTCTTTAGAATATATTGCCATGATATTTTTTATTTGTAATAAGACTGTGATTTAAATTTTTCTACCTGTGTTGATCACATTCACACCGTTAAAACGTGTGGTAGAACTTCCGTGAGATACAGCACTTATTTGAGAAGGCTGTCCTTTACCATCAAAGAATGATCCGAACATTCGATAATCATCTTTGTCACATATCTTAGCACAAGAATTCCAGAATTCTTGTGTATTCGATTGATATGCTACATCATCTAGCATACCAACAATTTTTCCGTTTTTGATTTCATAAAATACAGTTCCTCCAAATTGGAAATTGTATCGTTGTTGATCAATAGAATATGATCCTCTACCAGCAATGTAGATTCCTTTTTCTACATCTTTGATCATATCATCTATAGAGTACTTTTCTGTACCAGGCTCTAAAGATACATTAGGCATACGCTGGAACTGTACATCATTCCAACTCTGAGAATAACAACAACCGTGAGATTCATTTTGATCAATCATATGAACCTGATCTCGTATTGCCTGATAATTGGTTAATATACCATTACGGACTAAATCCCATTTCTTAGTTTTTACTCCTTCATCATCGTAGCCCACTGCTCCTAATGAACCAACTTGTGTTTTATCAGCTACAAGATTTACAATATCACTACCGTATTTAAAGTTTTTAGTCTTCCATTTATCTAATGTAGCAAAACTAGTTCCTGCATAATTCGCTTCGTATCCTAATACTCTATCTAATTCTAACGGATGTCCAACAGATTCGTGAATGGTAAGACCTAAATGATTAGGTTCTAATACTAAATCATATTTACCTGCTTCTACAGATTTTGCTGTCAATCTTGCCTTAGCTTGTTTAGCTGCCAGCGTTGCATCTTCTACAATATCATAACTATTACGATATAGATTTAATCCTTCAGGGCCTTTTAATTTTTCTGAAGCCAATCCATCCATATATTCGTATCCCATTCCCATAGGAGCACTCATTGCCTGACGTGATTTAAATTTACCGGTACCTTTATCAATAGCAGTTACGGTAAATGTAGGCCAGATACGATGTACATCCTGATCTATATACGATCCATCAGTAGAAGCAAAATATTTCTGCTCATTTACCATAAATAAACCTGAGTTTACATAATTAGCTCCATTTTGTAATGCTGCAGCATTTGCAGATAGTAATAAATCTACCTTTTCAGAAACCGGAACATCTTTGAAATCCTTTTTGACAGGAGTTTTCCAGGTAACTTCTCCATGGGATTTTACCGGAGCTAGTTTTACTTCTTCCTTTTGAATTTTGGAATTTGCTTTTGCAATTGCTACCGCTTGATCTGTCGCTTTTTTAATTCCGTCTTCGGTAACACTATTAGTAGACGCAAATCCCCAAGTACCATTAACAATTACCCGAATTCCGATTCCAAAGGATTCGGTATTTACCACATTTTGTACTTTATCTTCTCTGGTAAATACATATTGGTTTAAATACCTACCGATTCGAGCATCGGCATAACTTGCACCAAGCGATTTTGCAGTATTGAGTGCTACGTCTGCCATTCTTTTCTTAATGGCTACATCCATTCCCGGATTAAGCAATGCTTCTGCGGGAATGTCATTTCCCAGGAGTAGTGAAGGCATCATCAAAGCGCCTGCTCCTAATCCTGTGTATTGAATAAAATCTCTACGTTTCATAAACCTCTTTTTTGATTGAGTGAATATTTAAAATAAGTCTGATGAACTTTATCTTGTTAAAATTCCTTTAGTTTCTATAGTTACTTGACCATATTCCCAAAGTTTTGTTACAAGACTAACTTCCGTTAGCTTTAAAAGTAGAAAAATTAAATCAAAGTACCATACCACCATGAATCCTACTTAGTGGATTTTGAATGTAATATTCCGCAAAACAAACACTTTATAAACAAAACCATAAACAACTGATAAACAAATTATTAAAACCTTATTTATAATTACACGATTCTTAAAAGATTGTACAAAATCATACCAAAAAACTATAAAAACCCCACTTGCTTAAATTTTTGTTAAACTTTCAGATGGTTCCTTATCAAATACTCATAAAAACAACCAAAACACTACTTTCCTTTCACTAAACTATGTAACCAACTATTATATTTATAATTTGATCCTCCAAACTTGTAATAGCCTCTATGAAAAAGTTATTGTCTTCAATTTCTAAATGTGATACGTGTGCTTCAAAATTAGAGCTGGGACCAAGACCTATAGTTTCCGCCAATATTAATAGCAAAATAGTAATCATAGGACAAGCTCCTGGAAGCATTGTTCATGCATCCGGAATCCCTTGGGATGATAAAAGTGGGGAGAATTTAAGGGCTTGGATGGGAATTGATACTCACATTTTTTATAATACAGAAAAAATTGCTTTGATCCCTATGGGATTTTGTTATCCCGGAAAAGGAAAGTCAGGAGATCTCCCTCCTACAAAAGAATGTGCCCCTTTGTGGCATCAAAAATTGTTTTGTAAGATGAAAGATGTAGAACTCATCTTACTAATTGGCTCATATGCTCAGAAATATTATCTAGGTAATCGATTAAAACGTACCCTAACGGAATCTGTAAAAAACTATACTGATTATCTACCTGATTACTTCGTATTACCTCATCCATCACCCAGGAATAATATTTGGCAAGCAAAAAATGAGTGGTTTAAAAAAGAGGTTATTCCAGAATTAAAGAATAGTATTCGATCCATCCTTACCTAGTAAAATTTAGACCTATAAATATCTTTCTTTTATAACATCTATATGCCAGATTTCATGGCCAATAATAGTAAACGCTGCAGCTCTGGCAGACATATCACCACCATTCGCATTACCTACATACGCTAACTGATCATCAGTAATGCTATTAAGAAATGAAATAGAACTTTGTCTAACTGCTTTAAATTCACTTATCAACTCGCTCATAGATTTTTGATTTGCTCCAGAAGGATTTATGTAAATATTTTGATCAAATCCTGCTAATGAAGTTTTATCATTTCTAGCTATCCTAAAACATCGGTACATAAATATTCTTTCGGTATCAATGAGGTGCTGCAGAACTTCTTTCACACTCCATTTCTCTATATCATAACGATATTCTTCTTTCTCATTCGGAATTGCTTCAAAAAACTCGATTATATTTTTCATCCCAACTTCGAAGCCTTTTCTTAGTATTAATTTAGCGGATAATTTGTTGATATATCTCCCATAATATTCATCATATTCACTTGTATCCAGATCTGTAATTTTCATCCTTTTGAATTTTTGATTGTGATACAATAATATTCATTATTATGATCTGGATAGTAGTCCGGTTTTGAGATAATCGAGATTCCGGTTCTATAAAATTTTTATATTTTACTATACTAATTTTCAGGTAGAAATGTCAAAATTCAGCAAAACACAACTAAGGATTCTTTTAATTGCAACCATCATTACAGTTATTGGTTTAATTACAGGATGGTATCTTTTTATTTTTTTAGTGATTCCGGTCGGGTTTTTATTTCGAAAAAAAGATTAAAAAGGCTGAAAAAAATTGCATCATATTCGTTAAAAAACTGAAGTAATGATAATGATTCGGGAAAAGAATTCTGATTATTTAAAAGAGGTATCATTAACATTTATATGTCTATCAACTTATGTCATAGTTTCGCTGGGATATATGCTTATTTTTTTTATATATTTACCCCAAAAGTGTTAAATTAAGACTACGATTAATAATTATTCCTAATAATAGTCCCAGAATAACCTTTTTACTTTTACATTAAATATTGAGTTATGGAATTAATGGAGAAAGCACGTGAGTTTGAGAGCAGAAGTATGAGCAATATGTCCACAAGTGATAGAGTTGAAGCATCTAGAGAAGCTAAGGATCTCGTTTTGAGCCTTAATGAAATCTACAAACAAAATAAAGATCCTGAAATCATGGAAATGATGAAGGTTATTACTGCCAAGAAACAAAAGATCGAAAAAAGACTTAAAGGTAGACCTGAAGTATAAGATAATTACTGCAGGTAATAGATCTGATTGTGTTTATTAGGTATTACAGATCACCGGGCATTTTTTTTATTTGGGAATCGTGAAGTAAAAGGTTGTTCCTTTTCCTTCTTCTGATTCTAACCAAATTTGACCTCCGTGAGATTCTACAATTTTCTTACAGTGGGCCAAACCTATTCCTGTACCCTGATATTTTTCTCTGGAATGCAATCTTTGAAAAATGGCGAATATTCTATCTTTGTGAATTTCGGGAATTCCTATACCGTTGTCTTTTACTGAAAACTCCCAAAACCCTTTAGTTCCTTCATTACTTTCTCTGTTGGTGGCCGCTATATAAACCTCAGGAATGGTATTTTCTTCAGTAAATTTAATTCCATTACTGACGAGATTTTGTATCAATAAGCGCAACTCGATTTCATTACCCTTAACTACCGGTAAATTTTCTGAATGTATGGTTGCATTGGTTCTTTCCAAAATATTTTTGAAATCAGCTCGTAATTCCTCTAAGACACCATTCATATTTACATCCGAGAACTCTTTAGTTCTACCAAGTCTGGAGTATTCTAACAATGAATCAATAAGTTTTTTCATCCGAATACTGGCATCTTTTATAAAATCCAGGCTTTCTTTTCCTACTTCATCAAAACTATCTCCATAATCCTCGGATATCAACCCTATAAAACTTGATATCGTATTTAGTGGCTCCTGCAAATCATGACTAGCGATATATGCAAACTGCTCCAACTCTTTGTTTTTAGATTCTAATATTAAAGACTGCTCGTGTATTTCTATATTCTTTTGTTCTAATACAGCATTTAATTTCTTCTTAATGAGATAATTTCTATATATAAAGAAACCTGCTGTTAAAACAATTATTATCAAAGCAATTAAAGACCAATTTATTTTTTTCTGATCATCTATTTCAGAAAGTTGTTCTTCGAGTATCGCTTGCTGTTTTTTGATTTGATCGTTCTGTTCGCTTAAATATTCCTGTTGCTTTTTAATTTCTTCAGTACTTGCTTTGATCTTTTCATCCTGATCCTTAATAAAGGCAACTTGATCTTGAATGTTTTTCTCTAATTCCTTCTCAATCAGGAGTTTTTCTTCGTATTTCTTTTCTTGTATTGCACTCTCATTTGATAACTCCTCTATCCATTTATTTCGCTCACTAATTCTTTCTTTAATAGTGTCAATGGCTTTTTCCTGATTACTTATTCTCTCTTCCTGTTGCTTAATTTGCTCCTCTTTATCTTTAATGACTTCTTTTTGCTCCTCATTCTCATCCAATACTTTTTCTAAGGAATCCTCTGTTGACTTAAACAAGCTTTTCCATTTTTGGGCAGAAGTTATGGCGTATTGTTTCAGTGAAGGAGCGATTACAAAATCTTCATTACTAATCCGGTCTTGATTGATTTCATACTCAAATGAATTGCCTACATTGACCATATTGATCATAGAAGCATTATAATTATAATCTTCTGTAACCAAGAGAATATTTTTACCGGATATTTTACGTAGAATATAATTGATGTCATAATTAAATTTATTGTTGACATACAACAACTGAATATCTTTTACACTTTTTACAAATTGAAAGCGAATAATTTCCACAGGTTTCCCAAAAATCTTACGTTTTTGAGCCATCGATTTCAAGTCCAGAATTGTTCGATCCGGGCCCAAAACACCAATCTTAAAAGTATCTATTTCATCTATTTCCGGCCACCCTATTTGTTGAGCGAAATTATAAATAAATATAGTTCGTTGTACTCTTTTAACCTCTTCATCACTCGTATTTTGTCCCAAAACATTAGCAATTCCAAAGGAAAAAAAGAAAATAAGCAACACCCATAATTTAGGTGTCTTGTAAATGGGTAAATGGAGAAATGTAACGTACCTATTCATCATAATCTTAACAATAATCGAAAATAATAATTAGCTCCATTCACTCCGAACTGTTGTACTCGTCTGCTATAGATAAAATTACCATTACTGGTATTGGCAGAATGTTCGTGTTTATCAGGGTATACATCGAAAATATTATTCCCGCCGAGCGTACATTTTACATGGTCGCTAAATTGATATGAAATAGATAAATCTGTAGTGAACTTAGGAGCAAATGTTTGATCTCGGGATTCAATAGTACCTGAAAATTCGTTTAACACCCAATTTGCTGGATCTCCATCATCCGGATGTATGAACTGTACTTCGCCGAATAACGTATTTACCATCTGAAAACGAAATTTATCGAATTCATAGGATACCAAGGAATTGATCTTATAGTTAGGTTGAGCTGATTCCACTCTTGCGATTTCTTCCCGATTGAATAAAACGTCTTCTTGTCCAACAAGAGATGGAGAAACTTTAATACGTCCTGTTACCTTAGTATCTGTGAAATTAGCTCCTAAAGAAGCATCTAACTTACCTGAACCAAGTGTAGTTTTATATACTACAGCAACATCTGCACCGGATGTTCTGGAGTCAATAGCGTTCGTAAAAAACTGTGCTGCTCCAACTCCAAAAGGCTCCAGAATAGTTTCATAACCTTCTGCAAAACGACCGGAAAGTACAATTCTATCATCAATACTTATTCGATAATAATCAAAAGTGAAAGTGAAATTTTCATTCAGTTTTCCGCTCACACCTGCACTAAAATGTCTTGATAACTCAGGTTTTAAATTAGAGATCTGAAATGCTTCTGTAGCAATGGCACTTTCATTATTAAAAGTTCCTACTTGAACACTTTCTCCATTAATAAACTGCGTACTAATATTCTGAAAGAACACTTGGTGAAGAGACGGCGCTCTAAAACCTGTAGAAAATCCAGTCCTAAAACTTATATCATCATTAATTCTATATCTGCCGGACAGTTTCCAGATGGCCTGACCGCCAAAGTCATTATATGCTTCATATCGTCCGGCTGCCTTTACTAATAGTTTTTCTGAAACATTAGTTTCTATATCTAAATATGCAGAGCTATTGGTTCTAAAACGATCTAATTCATTCTCCGGTTGAAAACCAGGAAATACCTGTACTCCTGCAGCTCTGGGAAGTTCATCTCCTGATTCATTCAAATAGGTACTACCTCCATCAATATATGAGGCTTCTTCACCTGCTATAATCTGATAGTTTTCTACTCTAAGTTCAGCACCGAATGCAAGATTAACTCCCTTAAGCCAATCAAAGGTTTTAGAAATATCAAGATTTGTAGTGTTTTGTTGGTACTTAAATCCTCCTGCATAAAAAGTTCTGGGAGAGGCTACACCAAGTGAGGCATTGTTAGAATTATTAACTGTATAGTCTAAACTATTAGTACCTATAGAATGACTAAAATCTATGTCCCAACCATTCTTCACGCCTCTAATTCCACCCGCAATGACATCATCCTGAATATCTGTTAATATCTGTGGCGAAAAACCATTAGGAAATAATTCCGGCACTACTCTGTCCTGATTTTTTGGAAAACGATAAAAGCCTGCAGCCATACCTTCTCTGTAGTTTCTTCCTCCCTGAAGATAGAACGTGGCATTATCAGACATTTTGATTTCTCCATTAAATCCCAGGGCGAGATTTTGTGTCTCAGCGCTTCCGATTTCCATCACCCTCTTGTCAGAATATCCCGTTTGACCGAAAAAATTATTTTCCTGAATCAGTCTTTCATCTTCTACAAGATCATCTGTGTAGACAGTTCCGGTATATGCTCCTGCCCGATTTACAGATTCCCTATTTCTGTATTCTGCTGTAACATTAATATACCCTTCTTTCCCAATTTTTAACCCAAAATTAGCAGCAGAATAGGTCGTAAAACCATCGCCTTGTGTTGTAATTCCTACTCTATTATCTACATTTATAACTTCTGTCTGCTTTTTTAGAATAATATTAATTACGCCTGCTATTGCATCAGATCCATATTGAGAGGTTGCCCCATCTCTTAGTATTTCTATACGTTCTATAGAAGCTATGGGTATGGCATTAAAATCTGTGCCTACGGTACCTCTACCTACAGTACCATTTACATTCAGTAAAGAACTACTATGTCTTCTTTTTCCATTAACCAACACTAATACCTGATCGGGTCCAAGCCCTCGTAGTGTAGCAGGATCAATATGATCCGTACCATCTGCAATAGTCTGGTGTGTAGAGTGAAAAGATGGTACCAGATAATGTAGGATATGGCTTAATTCTATTTGAGAAGAGTTGGTTATTTCTTGCGGAGATATAATATCAACAGGAGCAGTAGTTTTTAGAAGAGATCTTGGTTTTGCTCTGGAGCCAACAGAAATGGGCTGATCCATAGAAAATCCCGTTTCTAACAAAAAATCAACCTGAACCGTATCACCAACTTGAACCGAGGTGGTTTTTGAAACAGAATTGTACATAACAAATCCGGCGGTTATTACATATTCTCCTTCATCAACATCCAGAGTATAATTACCATTTACATCCGTTGTTGTATTTTGATCAGTCCCTTCGATACTAACTCGTGCACCGGGCAGACTGCCAAATTGATCAGAAACATTGCCAGAAATGATGGCTCGGGACTGTGAAAAGTTTATTTGCGTGAAACAACAAAAAAGTACAGCAAAAAAATATGAATACTGCATTCTATATATGTGGGGTTTATATCAACTTTATTCGTTCATCGGACAAGATAAATCATAAAACAAAAAGAATCTTAGTTTTAAGCATGTTTTTGAGCATACCTTTATATCAAACTAAATTATGCCTGTTCAATGAGTTTACATTCCTTATGAAAATACTTCTCTACTATTTCTTTAACCGTCTTGGTAGTTAGCATTTTTTCTTTAAACTCTTTTACATATGGAAAACTATATGCTAATTTTTCTTCTTCGGGATTTAGAGCAGCGCCAATCATTAAAACAACCACTGTTTTAGTAAGTTCTTTGTCAAATTTCTGAACTTCGGATAAAAACTCCCACCCATTCATTATTGGCATATTGATATCCAGAAAAATTACTTCCGGAACATTACCTGATTTTATGAACTGTATAGCCTCTTCTCCATTTTCAGCAACCAGGACCTCTTGTACACAATCTGTTTTCTTAATAATGGTCTTATTAAAGAAATTAGTAGCCCTACTATCGTCCACCAACAGCACCTGTTTTATTTTTCCCATATTAAATAGTTATACAAAAAATGATTTTTACAATTTCGCCTTATCAAAAATTCTATTTGATTTTTATGAATCAAATAAAGTTATATCGACAAACAAATTAAGTTTCTTTACAAAATCCTGACAATAAAAAAGCTTTAAAAGGATTTCCTTTCGAATCAATAACACTTAATCACAGTCTTATCGACTAAACGCAAAAACACACGATAAAGTGTTTAATGTTTAACGAAAAATATTTTTTTGCACTTATTTACAGTTCAAAGTTAAACAAAAATCAATATACGCATTACCAGATTACCTAGCAGCCCCGAAGACTTTGCCCTACGTTTTATCTACGGACAATACTTTTTGAAAAATGTTTTTCTATTATATTATCTAATAAATCCAATGACAGTGGTTTGTTTATAAAGTCGTCGACTGAGTGATTTTTTATTGATTCATTAACATCATCTGGATTTGAAGAAGTAGATAGTAAAATTACTTTTATTCCTTCGGTAGTACTTTTGTTCAATTTAGCAAACTCTACCAGGAACTCCCATCCGTTCATAGCCGGCATATTGATATCCAGAAAAATAACATCCGGTTTTATTGCTGTTTGATTTTCCACATTAGCGAGATATTCCAGTGCAGCTTTCCCACTCTGTACTGTGTTTACACTATCAAAACTATTGTGCTTGGTTACCACTCTTTCGTTAAAGAAATTTGTAGCCTTATCGTCATCGATTAGTAGAGCGCAAGTGATTGATTTCTCCATAAAATTTTTCCAATTACACTCAAAAGAACTAAACTTATTTGACATATACACCATAAAATCAGACTTTCCCGAACACTTTTCGTTCAAAAACCTTATTTAAACGACAAAACAACATCAAATGTTTTACCGTATTAAAATTACGGAAATAAAGCATCAAAAAATCCTATATACCAAAATTGAGAATCGTTTAACAGAGTACTATTAAAAATAAATGTACTTTTGAGACGATTCGGACAGTTATTTGTCCGTAACATTTGTAAGGGATTTATGCTTGACAAAATAAAAAACAGGTGCAAAGCCACCACATTACATTATTCAATATTTAATATCACCAATGATATTCCATCTGATGATTGGAATAGCATAAATAAGGAAAATAATCTTTTTCTTACATTGGACTATCTTCATACACTAGAGTATACTTTATCAGAAACTATAGGGTTTCGATATATTGTATTTTATGATCAGGATGAGCCTGTAGCTATTGCTGTAACTCAACTGATTAAATTTAACACAGAAGATTTAAAGTTTCAGGAATTTCCTTGCAGAATAAGCGATGCTATCAAAAATACGTTTATGAAAAGTATGGATGTTAGAGTATTGGTCTGCGGGAACTTATTTTCTTGTGGAGAGCACGGTTTTCTTTACTCTGATAAGATTAGTGCTAAAGAGGCTTTTGAAAATCTATCAGATGCATTAAGAGAAATCAGAAAAACTGAAAGGTCTGATAAACCCTCTTTTATTTTACTAAAAGAATTTTGGCCAACATCTTTTAATCAAAGTGATTATATCAAAGATCAGAAATTCAGAGAATTCAGGATTGATGTAAACATGGTGTTGCGAGTACGACCGAGCTGGAATAATTTTGAGGATTATCTCACCAGTATGAAAACTAAATTCAGAACCAGAGCCAAAAAAGTTTTCAAAAAATCTGCTGACATTACGGTTAAAGATTTTACAGCTGAGGATATAAATAATTATAAGGAAGAAATTGACAAATTATACCTTTCAGTTCTGGAGAATGCTGATTTCAAAATTGGAAAACTAAACGCTGTAACTTTCAGAAATTTAAAAAATTCACTTAACGAATCCTTCATTTTTAAAGCCTATTTCCTAGATGATACACTAGTAGGTTTTACGACTTCCTTCATATTAGATCATGTTGTGGAAGCAAATCATATAGGGATTGATTATACATTTAATAAATCACACGATATTTATCAACGAATGTTATATGACTATGTGAACCTGGCCATTGATAAGAAAGTTGATGAATTAAGATTAGGGAGGACCGCTGAGATTATTAAAAGTTGTGTAGGTGCTAAACCCGTGGAAATGAAATTGTATGTTCGGCATGGTAACTCTATCTCTAATAAACTTTTAAAACCTTTGGTTGAGTTTATTTCTCCCAGTGAATATGAAGTACGAAATCCGTTTAAACTTCAATTAAGTTAATTATGGATTCGTTAACACAGATTGTTTTAGGCGCTGCTGTTGGAGAGGCCGCTATCGGAAAAAAAGTTGGAAATAAGGCAATGCTTTGGGGAGCCATTGCAGGAACAATTCCGGATCTAGATGTAATGGCAAAATTGTTTTTTGATAATGTTACAGCTAATGAATTACATAGAGGATTTTCGCATTCTATTTTGTTTAGCATTATTATGGCGCCAATTCTGGGATGGTTCGTTGCTTGGCTTTATAAAAATAAAGAAGCAGATTGGAGGGACTGGACAAAATTGATGTTTCTGGCACTTTTTACACATCCTATTCTGGATGCATTTACGACCTGGGGAACTCAATTATTCTGGCCTCTGGACTATAAAGTAGCTTTCAACAATATTTTTGTAGCTGATCCATTATATACAATTCCTTTTTTGATCTTTCTTATTATTGCAATGTTTTATAAGAGAACACATCCGAAACGACGAAAATTTAATAATCTTGGACTATATTGTAGCTGTACTTACCTGCTGATCACACTTTTTCTTCAACGGAGTGCAAAAGCAAATTTTACGATCAATTTAGAGAATCAACACCTACAATACAATGAGATACAGACCCGTCCTACTCCGCTTAATAGTATTTTATGGACTGCCAATATAGAGACCAACGATTCCTTTCTTATTGGTTATTATTCATTTCTCGATGAACCGGATATTATTGACTTTGCAGAGTTTCCTAAGAATCATCACTTATTAGGAGATTTAAAGGAAGATCCGTTAATTCCACGTCTCATTAAATTATCCGAAGGTTGGTATACTATCGAAAAAGACAACGATAAAACCTATTTTAACGATCTTAGGTTTGGTCAATTAGGAATGGGGACAGATGCTACTCGTTTTGTATTCAGTTATGAACTATATTACAACGAACGCGGAGAATTAAAAGCAAAAGAAAGAGAGCGTGTTATTGAGGATGCTGCTCCAATGCTTAAAAAACTTTTTGCAAGAGTACTTGGTGATAAATCATAAAAAAAGGGTTCGAAATATCGAACCCTTTTTACATATATATAATTATTACTTTTTAAGCGAATTGACAAATTACTCCTCCCATAAGTGCTAGACATACGGTCCAATATCCAACGTTGACTAAAATATACTTAACTCCTTTTCTTTCGAATAGGGCATTTGTACCTAATACAGGTAAAACAAAAAATATCCCTAACATAGACCCGTGTAAAGCTCCGTGTTTAAACGTTCTGAAATTTGTACCATACTTATTCATAAAGTCCTGAGTATATTGATATATTTCAGTTCCTTCTTTCGTCAAATCCGGTTCATTCATTAACGTTTGAAAAAAACCAAATTGATGGATTACTGCGGTATGAAGCATGGTAGCCAACATGAAACTAAAAATATAGGAAACAATAAAGATTACCGCCATATTACCTCCCTTTAAATCGTCTGCAGTAAAACCACAAGCGTTCATCCAAGCCGTGCCAAAAACTTTTGGATTGTACCAAATAAACCCTAAGATCATAGGGATAAGTGCTGCGATCGCAGCAATCAAAACATTAATTTCCATATTGGTTTGTTTTTTAAGTTGTTACTCAAATATAGCGAAAATCAACTTTATACAATACTACCAAACTAAATACGCTAAACGAAAAGAGAAGAGTAACAATAGTACTCCAGTAACTTTAAAAAAAATATTTAGTCTATACTCAGAGATAAATTTCTTTAGCTTTTCTGAGAGAAATACTTTTAACAAGTCTGTAGTTAATATCGCAGTGAGGACTGCAATTAAGAATACCATAAGTAATGATGTTTCGGAATATTTTTCCTCTCCATATGTGTAAACTCCTATCCAAACCACAAACACAAACGGGTTAAAAAAATTCACGCTAAATCCTTTGATAAAAAAAGTGCTCAACTTTTTAGAAGCCAACGATACACCCTCGATGATAACAGCTTTTTTTAAAAGATAATTAATTCCTAAACCAAAAAGTATGATACTACCAATAATGCCTATCCAGAATTGATTTTGTGTTACTGTCATAAAAGAAGAAAGTCCATAGTAGCATAAAGCAACACAAATAATATCACTTATTATAATTCCAAAAGCGACAGCCACTCCGGCTTTTACTCCGTATTGAAAACTACTATTCAATAATAAAAAGAAGACAGGTCCGACAAAGATAATCATGGCCAGGCCAATACCTAACCCTTCAATAAATGGCATAACTATTAGTATCAATTACCTGACAAATATACTTTTTTTGTAAATGAGCAATTTGTGATAGTTTTTTTTAATGTATTGTTTCAAAAACATAAAATATAAAGTAGCTATACTTTTTCCTTAAAGAATCGAACAAAGTAAGATGGTTTATCTACAAGAAATAATTTTATAACTACTATAAAGATAATTACCTTTGAGAGTATGTAACCACATGCATTATCAAAATTTTCATTTAAAACCAACTAAAAACCAATGACAAAAGAATCACTTCAGCAAGAGGGACTCCAGAAAATAAAAGTAGATTTTCACTTTTTGACATCTTTATTTAAACAAATGCTTATATCTATTGGAGAAGAAGAGCTAGCAAAAGCATTGCCTTTCGACAATCAAAAAATTCCGGATAGAAAGAATCTTTCAAACCAAAAACTCACACAGGCTATTGGGATCAGTTTTGAACTTCTTAATTTGGTTGAAGAAAATGCTGCAACACAATACAGACGAAAAACCGAGACGCAATTTGGCTTACCATCAACACGGGGTTCTTGGGGAGAGACTTTATACCAATGGAAAAAGGACGGTGTCAATGAACAAGAAATCGCCCAAAAGTTACGTCTCATCAATGTAATTCCGGTGTTGACTGCACATCCCACTGAAGCTAAACGTTTAACAGTTCTTGATATTCACAGAGAGTTGTATTTATTGTTAGTAAAAATTGAAAATCCGAACTGGTCTACTACCGAACAATCCAAGATTAAAGAAGAAATTATCAGCTTATTAGAACGGTGGTGGCGTACAGGCGAAATTTATATTGAAAAACCTCGACTCGAAGACGAACGAAATAATCTCCTCCATTATTTTGAAAATGTGTTTCCGGAAGCTGTGCGATTAACAGATCAGCGTCTACAGGATGCCTGGAAAACTCTTAGTTTTTCTGAGGAGTTACTCGAATGGCCAGAACATTTTCCTGTAATTAAATTTGGTAGTTGGGTTGGTGGCGATCGGGATGGGCATCCATTCGTTACTCCAGAGTTTACAGCCGCTACTTTGCGTCTGCACCGGAAGAAGGCACTTAAAATGACACAACACCAGCTCATAGGATTGGCCGCAAAACTTAGCTTTTCGGGGTATCAAACTTCCATCCCGCAAACCTTTTTGGACGAAATTGAAAATACCGCCAAACAATTAGGAGCTAAAGGACAAAAAGCTTTAGATCGGAACCCATCAGAACCATTACGACAATTTGTAAATCTACTTCTTATTAAACTTGAAAACACAATTAAAGATCACGATGAGTTAGGAGAAGTAGCATATTTTAAATCGTCAAATGATCTAGGAGACGAACTCAAAAAACTACGTGAAATACTTATTGATTTAAATGCGGTTAGAATCGCTAAACAATATTTGTTTCCTGTAGAAAGAATGATACAGGGTTTTGGTTTTCATTTAGCCAAGTTAGATATCAGACAAAATAGTGCGTACCACGAAAAGGCTATTAGTCAAATTTTGATCGCTTCGGGTTATAAAGATGCTGATTATGGTTCGTGGAAGGAGGAGAAAAGATTAGAGTTTTTGAATACAGAACTCCAAAGCAAACGCCCTTTTTTGGTAGCAGGAACCTCCTGCGGGCCAGAAGCTGATAATGTACTGGGCTATCTTCGTGAGGTTAAAAAGTACGTAGATCAATACGGGACAGAAGGTATTGGCTCCATTATTGTGAGTATGACACGCAGTGTAAGTGATTTGTTATTGGTTTTTTTATTATTAAGAGAAGTAGGTTTACAAGATGCTAATCTTCCGGTAGTCCCACTTTTAGAAACGATTGATGACCTAATTGCCGGCCCTGAGATTTTATCGGCTTATCTGCAACACCCTGTTGTTGAAAAACAACGAAAATCAGTACACCCGTTTATTCAGGAAGTTATGTTGGGATATAGTGATAGTAATAAAGATGGTGGTATTTTGACTAGCCGATGGAATATATACAAAGCGGAAGAAAACCTTACGAAAGCTGCACAAAAATTAGGGGTTGAACTGTGCTTTTTTCACGGACGAGGTGGAACTATTAGCCGTGGAGGTGGAAAAATTCATCGATTTTTAGATAGCATGCCACCTGGCGCTATGAGCGGAACTATTAAAATGACCATACAAGGAGAAACTATTGCAAATCAGTTTGCCAATCTTCTTACTGCCTCATATAATCTGGAAATGTTTGTAGCCGGAACTGCCAGACAAACCCTGATTCCATTAAGTGATACTCAAGATGAACAACGTTATCAAATGATGGATCAATTGGTTGATCTGGCACGAAAAACATATCGTAAGTTATTAGATCACCCAAAGTTTATTGATTTTTACGCCAGCGCTACTCCTATAGATGTTTTGGAACAAAGTAAAATTGGTTCCAGACCTGCTCGTAGAACAGGGCAACGCTCTTTGGATGATCTTCGTTCTATTCCCTGGGTATTTAGCTGGAGTCAATCGCGATTTAACGTTACCGGATGGTTTGGAGTAGGAACAGCCTTTGAAGAATTTCAAAAACAACAGCCTGAGAGTTTTGAGGAACTGAAGCAATTAGCTAAAGAATGGCCATTCTTAAAATATCGACTGATTCAAATCGAATCGAATCTACTAAATTCAGACATAGATATCATGAAAAGTTTTGCGAACCTAGTAGAGGGACCTAATACAAAAAAGGAGCTTATGGATTTGATCCTTACAGATCATTCTACCTGTTTACAAAAAATCGCAGACCTTATGGGTGAACCAATAGCGTCCAGAAGAGTTTCAAAACTAGAAAACAACAAATTAAGAAATACTGCCTTACAAGTTCTCCACGAAATACAAATCGAATACTTGACGAAATGGAGAAATATTAAAGAAACTGATAAAGAACTTGGCGATACATACTTATTACATCTCTTAATGCTAGTTAACGCTTTATCTGGTGGACTTAAAAGTACAGGCTGATCTATACAAATATTTCAAAACTTTGATCCCATTTCAAGTTTACAAATTAATTAGAATTCTAAATCCGACGTACTTCAGTTAGAGCGCTTTGCTAGTAAGTATATTTAAAGTTTGTAAGCTATCTAAGACTTGAAATAAATACATAAAAACCATCCGCCTGAGGCGGATGGTTTAATTTTACAAGGTTGATATTGCTATATCCCCAACTTTGCACTATCTATTTGTAAAAATGAAAATCTACTTCCAATGTAATGACTAGTTTTTCAGCAGTTTGAACGTTTCATTTGAGATGCCGGAACTAACTTTTACAAAGTATACCCCGCTTGGAAGTTCCTGAATATTCATTTTGTCTTCTTTTGAAATAAGGGCAGTTTTTATCTTACGACCATTTACCGTATATATAGAAATCTCTGCATCAGTATTCAGTCCAAAAAATTGAAAATAATCACTAGCAGGATTTGGCATCATAGTAATTTGATCTAACTTAAAATCTTCTGTACTCAACAGCGGAACAACATTTACCGTTCTAGTCACCTCAACAGCCATATTTCCTGAGGCATCTATGGCATTATAATAAATAGTATAGGTACCAACCTGATCTCTAAACTCTGAATCATCGATAATCACCTGAGAACCATCATCTGTAGTGGCTCCTAATTCTGTGTATCCATCACCTTCGGGAATTTCTTGTGGATTATCACCAAACAAAGTGATTATAGGAGCCGTTGTATCACAATTAACATCCAAGCCACCATCAGTAATCGTCCAATTATAAGGAGCACTGGTTAGCGTGATTCTAGCAGCTTCACCTAAACAGTAGGTTGCGTCTGCATCTAATTGAACATTTGCAGGGATTTGAGTTTCTCCGGCATCTAATCTTGCCCAACCTATTAACGTACTATCGTAATTATCGGTAGACATGCCCGAACCTATAAACATATTGATCATGCCATCTCTATCTGTTGTACTGATATCCCAATTGCCTAAATCCTGATCAAACGAAACAGCCCCTTCAAACATAGACTCAAAAAAAGTGGCGCTAGTCATAGTCCAATCATCTATAGATTGATTAAAAGATGTTGCCCCATTAAACATATGCTCAAAATCTGATACATTTTCTGGATTCCATAAATCAAGAGGTTGATTGAATGATGTATTATCCTGAAACATACTCCCCATGGTCTGAATATTTCTAACATTCCAGTTATTGATGTTTTCGTTAAAAGCTGACCCTTCAAAAAGACTAACCAAGCTAATCACATTTGTAATATTCCAATTACCGATTTCACCTCCATTATCTACGATAGATGTTGTACCACTAAACATTGAATCCATAAACTGTACGACACTTAAATCTGGAGTATCTAATGCATTTAATACTACATTTGTACATCCTCTAAAAGCAGCATTCATATTGGACCATTGTTGTGATCCCCACTGCTCAATGGTTAAAATTTTATTTTTACTACCACCGTTATTGAAAAATATCCTAGGGAAGTCTCCTGTAATTTTTACAGTATACATTCCTGCAGTGGTATATTCATGAGTTGCATTTCCTGTAAATCCACCTTCAACGATTCCATCTCCCCAATCAACAGCATAGTTATATCCACCTCCAGTTGTTGGAATTGTAATAGACTCATTAACTGCAGTAGTTTGCCAAGTAGTGATAAAACTATTCGTAAAATCACAGTTTTGTCCGCCATCAGTGATATTCCAATTGTAAGGTGATGAGGTTAGTCTATTTCTGGAAGCTTCACCAATGCAATACTCGCTATTTCCAGCATTGAATACAATTCCTGTGGGTATCATTTCTCCGGTATCTTGTGTCGCCCAACCGATTAGAGTACTGTCATAATTTTCAGTTGAAATGCTTGATTTAAAAAACATATCAGACATTGTAATAGCACTAGAAATATCCCAATCGCCGAGACTTTGATTAAAAGCCTGAGCGTTCAAAAACATAGTTGACAAATTTTCTATGTTACTTGTATCCCAATTATCTAATGGCTGATTAAATGAAGTAGTATTACTAAACATATCTGCCAAATTGGTCACCAGAGTTAAATCCCAATTATTAAGTGGTTGATTGAAATCACGAGCAAAACTGAACATACCAATCATCCTAATAGCATTAGTAGTATTCTCCCCAATATTCCAGCCGTTAATATTTTGGTTAAACTCATTGGTACTACTAAACATCAGAAAGAAATCGTCTACATTACCTACATTCCAATTTCCAATATTTTCATTAAAACTGGTAGCCGACAGAAACATTCTCTCCATATCAGTAATAGTGTGTGTATCCCAAGTATTCATTAAATTTTTAGTATCCATAAAGCTTGTAGCTCTTCTGAACATAGATGACATATCCGTTACATTCGATAAGTTTGGAGTATCATCTGCATTTAACACCAAATTAGAGCAACCATAAAAGGCTGCATGCATACTGATCCAGGCGGTTGTGCCCCATTGCTCTATAGTTTGTATTTTGGTTTTATCTCCATCATTGTTAAAGAAAATCCTAGGGAAATTTCCGATAATCTTTACTGTATACGTACCAGCGGTTGCGTAAGCATGTGTAGCATTTCCTGTAAATCCACTTTCAATAATTCCATCTCCCCAATCAACAGCATAATTATATCCACTTCCTGTTGTAGGTACGGTAATGCTTTCATTTGCAATGGTAGTTTCCCAGGTAGTTATAAAAGCATCAGCGCATTCTAGTCCTGTGTCATCGATAGTCCAATTATAGGGAGCGCTTGTTAGTGTATTTCTTGCGCTTTCTGCAAGACAATAATTGAGTCCATCTGCGCCAAGTACTAAGTCATTAGGGGTACTGGCATTTGAAGCCCAACCGATCAAAGTAGCATCATAATTGGCTACAGAAAGTCCTGAATCTTTTAACATATCATTAATATCTGTTACTTTCTGTAGGTTCCAATTTCCTAAATCTTGATCAAAATTTGAAGTACTTGCTAACATACTATTCATATTGATTGTGCCTGCTACATTTTCTCCGATATTCCAACCACTGATATCCTGATTAAAGTTACTCGCTCCAGCCAACATTAGTGTGAAATCTGTAACGCTGCCTACATCCCAAGTTGTTATATTTCCATTGAAATTTCTATCACCCAAAAACATAAAATCCATAACAGTAACGTTTGCTGTGTTCCAGCTTGAAAAATCAGGTGACTGTAATTCAAAACATTGGAAAAACATTTGGTACATATCTGACACCTGAGATAAATCAGGAACATCTGTGGCGGTAACATTCATATTACTACACCTAGCAAATGCCTGGCGCATACTTCTCCATTGAATATTTCCCCACTGCTCTATAGTTCTCAATTTTTCAGCATTAGCTACTCCCCCTGCTAAGGAAGCAAACTGAGGAAAATCTCCTAATATTTTTACTGTATACGATCCTGCTACATCATAACTGTGTGAAGCATTTACTATATTACCATATTCGACGGTTCCATCACCCCAATCGATGTCATAGTTATATCCCGTTCCTGTTGTTGGAATTGTAATACTTTCGTTATCGGTAGTAGTTTGCCAGGTAGTTATAAAGAAATCTGTGGAAGCGCAGGCTGCTCCATCATCAGCTATAGACCAATTTAACCCACTATCATCCGTTAAAATACTTCTAGCTTCAGCTCCAAAACAATATTGACTCCCATCAAAACTGATACTGATATTAGATGGAATTGTCTCTCCTACATCCTGAGTAGCCCAGCCGATTAATATCTTATCATAATTTGTAGTAGAAAGACCAGATTGTTGAAACATACTGGTCATAGAGGTAACACTAGAAAGGTTCCAGTCCCCAACATTTTGGTTAAATCTAGATGCCCCAAAGAACATACCACCCATATTTTCTATATTAGTAGTATTCCAAGCATCAAGTGGTTGATTAAAAGCCATAGCAAAACCAAACATACTTGACGTGTTGGTCACTTTACTTATATCCCAGCTATTTAAAGGACTATTAAAACTATTGGCAGAATCAAACATCCTTTGCATATTAATAGTGTCGGTCACAAACTCTCCAATGTTCCATCCATCAATATTTTGATCAAATGATCTGGTACCGCTAAACATACCCGTAAAATCCGACACATTACCAACATTCCACGAACCAATAGCTTCATTCATGTCTGAAATTCTAAACATATCAGTCATATTTTCTACGTTGGAAACATCCCAATTGCCAAGTTCTCCTCCATTATCTCTAAAGCTTGTCGTTCCCTCAAACATTTTTTCCATAGAAGTAACGTTACTCAAATCCGGTGTATCAGTAGCATTAATGACCAAATTGGAACACCCTGCGAAAGCTCTGGTCAAATCTGTCCAGACATTTGTTCCCCATTGCTCTATAGATATCAATTGTGCAGGGATTCTAAAATTAGGATTATTCCCGAATGCGACCGAAGGAAATGATCCTTGTATTTTTATGGTGTACGTGCCATTAGCAGTATATGTATGACTGGCAAATCCTGTTTGATTCGTATCTAGTGTTCCATCTCCCCAGTCTATGATATAGTCGTAACCAGATCCAGAGGTAGGTATAGAAAGCTCTTTTTGATCATCTGTTGCTTGCCAGGTAATTATAAAAGCTTCAGAGCAATTTGATCCAGCATCTCCAATACCCCAATTATAAGGTACGGTAGTCAAGGTATTTCTTGCAGCTTCTCCTAAACAATATTGCAGACCAACGGCTCCTAGACCTACATTATTCGGAGTATTAGGATTCTCGGCCCAACCTATTAGGGTAGCATCATAGTTAGCAGTACTTATATTACTACCATCTAGCATATTTGCTAATGTCCTTGCACTACTCAGATCCCAATTCCCTAGATTTTCGTCAAACAAACTAGCGCCTTGAAACATACTGATAAAACTTTCAATTGTACTCACATCCCAGTTTTGCATTTGTCCTCCGTTATCCACTAGGTTTTCACAATCCTTAAAGGCCTCAAACATAGTAGTCACATTCGAAAGATCTGGAATATCCGTAGCATTAATTACTACATTTCTGGCGCCTTCAAAGGCTCTATCGAATGAAGACCACTTAACGGTTCCCCATTGTTCTACCGAACGCATTTTGTTTCCTATGCTACCAAAATTATTGGTATACAGTCGTGGAAATGCTCCAGAAATTTTAACGGTATAAGTTCCTGCTGTTGCATAGGTATGCGTAGCATTTCCAATTTCACTAGTAATGGTTCCATCGCCCCATTCTACGATGTAGTCGTAACCATCTCCTGAGGTTCTTATGGTAATACTTTCGTTATCCGTGGTGGTTTGCCAGGTAGTAATAAATTTATCAGCTTCTAAGCAATTAATTGTATCTCCAGTAATACTCCAGCTTTCTTCAGTGATCAGCCTTTGTCTTTCAGCAGCTGCGTTACAATAACTTATTCCATTTGAATCCAAAAACACATCTCTTGGCACTCTAGTTTCTCCATTGGCAGTGTCTAAAGTTGTCCATCCGATTAAAGTTGCATCATAATTTTCTTGAGACATACTTGTTCCTACAAAAAAGCTATTTAGCTGGCTATTATCAGGAATATTGCTTAAATCTAATGCACCCAAATCTTGATTAAAATCTATAGCATTAAGAAATAAATTTTCTATTCCTAAGGTATTTGCAAGACTTTGAAGTTTCCAGGAACTAATGTCCTGATTAAATCTCCTTGCATTAGAAAACGCCAGATTTAATGATGTTACATTTCGTACATCCCAATTGTCTAAGGGTTGATTAAACTCAGAAGTATTGCCAAATATCAAACGCATATTTTGAACATTACTTACATTCCACCCATTAATATTTTCGTTGAAACCTGAAAAACGAAAAAGTCTGCTCATATCCATTACATTTCCCGTATTCCAACTTCCAATCACATCTTTTAAATCTTCTAGATTAGATGTTCTTCTAAACATTTCTTCCATAGAAGTTACCGAACTTAGATCTGGTGTATCATCTGCATTTAGGACTAAATTATTACATCCGTCAAAAGCAGAATTCATATTTGTCCATTGTTGATTCCCCCATTGCTCTATAGTTAGTATTTTACTTTTATCCCCTGTGTTATTAAAGTAAATCCGTGGAAAATCACCGTAAATCTTTACAGTATAAATTCCTGCTGTTTCATAAGTATGGGTAGTACTTCCTGTAGTATCAATAGAAAATGCGCCATCCCCCCATTCTACCGTATAATTGTATCCTGAACCTGTAGTGGGTATGGTGATACTCTCATTAAGAGAAGTCGTCTGCCAGGTAGTAATAAATTTATCTTCTTCACATAACTCCCCTCTATCCATAATGGTCCAGTTAAATCCTGTTGTCGGATCTGTAAGGAACCTTCTGGATAAGAAAGCACTACAATAGGTACTATAGCCAGCATTAAACAGTACGTTAGAACGTAAATTCTGAGTTACCCATCTGTTTAATGTTCTGTCATAATTGGCTAAAGAAAGCATAGCTCCGTCAAACATGCCACTCATATCTGTAATCGTACTGACATTCCAGTTTCCTAAGCTAAAATCTGTAGTAACACAATCTTTAAACATGTTTTCTAGAGATGTAGCCTGAGATAAATCGGGGCTATCTGTAGCATTCATTTTTAGATTTGAACAACCATTAAAAGCGTTAGCCATTGAAGTCCATTGGTTATTCCCCCATTGCTCGATAGAAATAATTTTATTCTTATCACCAGAATTATTAAAATAGATTCTTGGAAAAAACGAAGCAAGAACATTACCAGGAACAGCACTAATATACACTGTATGAATACCAGGTGTATCAAAAGTATGGGTGGTATCACCAGTTATATTAGAATTTAAAGAAATAGAGTTATCTGCTTCTGCCCATAAAACATTGTATAGATAAGTTTCTCCACTAAAAGTTGGTATGGTAAAGGTTTCGTTGACTGCAGTAGTCTGAACTCTGAAAATGAATTCATCCTGTGCAAATACAGTACTAAAAAAACTGACAATAAATAATAAGGTAAGGTAAAGGTGTTTCATAAGGGGACATTTTGGGTTCAAGAATTGAAATTTTTCCTTAAAATCGAGTGCAAAATTAAGATAGTTTTAAGAATTACAAAGGTTTAAGGGGTTGCAAAGGGGTTGCAGTTTGTTAATTTAGAAATCTATAACCTATTGCTGATCAAATGATAGACTATTATGTTAAGCTTACGAAGCAAATGCTATAGACAAAAACCTTCAACCGGCTCAAGGTGACTATCTGCCTATATTTGGAAATCATGTAGGCTTTGATTTAGGTTCTTGAATTCTGTATAAAGTCAATAATATCTTCTTTAGAACCAACTCCTATTTTTTTACGAATTCGCGATCTGGAAGATTTAATTGCAGACACCGTATTGTTTTGTAATTTACTGATTTGAGTCGCATTCAATTCTAGTGTCATTAAACACAGAAGCTCTTTTTCTTTTTCGCTAAGCTGCGAAAAATTCGAATCCAAAATCACTTTAAAATCAAGACTTACCTTATCCAAGTAGGATTGTATTTCTGAAGTCGTCTTTTTAGTAACCTCTTCAGAAAGTAAAGAAGCTGAAAGTGATTGCAAAGCGATTTTACGTTCTTTTTCATTTTCAAGTCCGATAATATCTTTTATTTCTCCCAACGTTTTATTTAAAATCTCCTGACGCAAAGATCCTTCTATAACAACTCTCTTCAATTCCTTTTCCTTGGTAACCAAAGCCAATTCTGCTTGTACTTTCTCTAATTGTTCTCTTTGCAATTTGTTATTTGATAATGCTAAACGATGTTTGGCATTCTTTCTCGTTAGCCAAAAAATGATACTTCCCAAAATCACAGCAATTGCAAATAATATGAGGTATAATCGTTTTTTTGCTGCCTCACTTTCCAATCGTAATTGATCTGCTTGCTTTTCTTTATCGAATTTATAATTCAATTCTAAAGCTGTGATTCGTTTTACTTTTTCGGTATCATTGATCGAATCATTATAGGCTTTATAGATTTTATAATCTTGTAAGGCTTGTTGATACTCTTTTCTAGTTTCATTGAGGTTACTTCTACTGTAATATTGAGTTCGCAACAATCCTTTATTCTTTGTTTTTTCTGCAACTGCTATTGCACTATCAAGGTAAGGAACTGCTTTTTCATATTCTTTAAGTGCATTATATAATACAGCGACATTCAAATAACTGATACTTAATTCGTTTTGATCATTTACATCTTTGGATATCCCAATATTTTCTTTGTAGATATTAATAGACTTGTCATAGCTCTTTTCTGAAAAGTATAGTGCTGCTAAAGTGCCATTGGCCTTCGATTTACGAATACCTGAACAAGGCATACTTTTTACAACAGATATATGATACCTTGCAGAATCCATCTGTTTATTTGTATAATAGGTAACCGCCAACATATGGTGAGATAGTGCTAAATCTTCGACATCTTTGCTTTGTTGTTTTATTGCTATTGCTTTTTTTAGGTATTGTTTGGCTTTTTTATAATCTTTTTGCCGCCTGTAAAACATCCCTAAATTATGCAGTGTTAATCCGACACCAACAGAATCCCCAATAGTTTGAGTTATATCCAAAGCTTTTAAGTAGTTATTGAGCGCAATTTCAACTTCGCTTTGTTTACTATTCAATATCCCCAGATAATTAAGAGCTTCTGCTTTACGGCTCTGATAATAATTGCTTTCTTCCAGATTTTCAAGAACATCTAAAACCTCTTTTAGTACTATCACTGAAGTATCAATATCAAACCGGTGAATCTGTTTAACCAATTCAATTTTATATTTTATTTGAGCAGAATCGGTTGTTGCTTTTTCTATTTTATATTTCAATTCCCTTACAAGACTATCATGGGATTGAGCGTAACAACTTAGAGACAACAAAAGGGCGATGATGAATACATTAAAAGTTTTCAAAGGAAGACAGGTTTTAATTGTTAAGAGATATTTTAGGTTACTATTCAAAAATACATCATAATCTCTTTGCAACCATAATGAAACTCTTTTGACACCTTTTTGCAACCCTTCTACTTATTTTCTGTAGACCTTTTATTGAAATTATCGTAAAAACAAAGGCTTTAACGAAACATGTTTTAAAAATTTCACAACAAATATTAACGATAACTTTAAATACTTATATTTATCCATCAATTGAAGGGTCTATTTATGAGCGCAAACTATAAAGTAAAAGTTAATAAAGATTTTGAAGCTATACTATCCGAGAATGATATTTCTACAACCGATATTATTAAAACTCCTGATTCGAAATTCCATATTATTAACGATAATCAGTCTTATCTTTCAGAGATTTTAGAATCTGATTTTAATAATAAGAAATACACCGTAAAGGTTAACTCTAATACATATGAAGTAGACATATCGAACTCATTGGATATGATGATTTCTGAAATGGGCTTTTCCATTGGTGCTTCTAAACAAGTAAACTCTATCAAATCTCCAATGCCTGGACTTATTATAGACATTCAGGTAGAAGTTGGTCAAACTGTAAAGGAAGATGATTATCTATTGGTCTTAGAAGCCATGAAAATGGAAAATATCATTACTTCTCCAAGAGAGGGAACAATTAAATCTATTGCTGTTACTAAAGGAGATGCAGTCGATAAAGGAAAATTATTAATCGAATTCGAATAAAACCTTACCCAAGATAAAATCAAAAGACATATCATAAGTTCTAGTATACTATGAAAAAAATATTAGTTGCCAATAGAGGTGAAATTGCCATTAGAGTGATGCAAACAGCTCGCAAAATGGGGATCAAAACTGTTGCTATTTATTCTACCGTAGACAGAAATGCTCCACATGTAAAATTTGCCGATGAAGCTGTTTGTGTAGGTGAAGCTCCTTCTAGTGAATCTTATTTATTAGGATCTAAGATTATTGAAGTTGCCAAAGAATTACATGTAGATGCCATACATCCAGGTTATGGTTTCTTAAGTGAAAATGCAGACTTTGCTTCAGCCGTTGAAAAGAACGATCTCATATTCATTGGTCCGAAATCCAAAGCGATCAAGGTCATGGGAAGTAAATTAGCTGCCAAAGAAGCTGTGAAAGCATATGACATTCCTATGGTTCCAGGAATAGATGAAGCGATAACTGATGTTGTCAAAGCGAAAAAAATTGCTCACGAAATTGGTTTTCCTATTTTAATAAAAGCATCTGCCGGCGGCGGTGGAAAAGGAATGCGCGTAGTAGAAAAAGAAAGTGATCTGGAATCACAGATGCAGCGTGCTATTAGTGAAGCTATTTCGGCTTTTGGCGATGGATCTGTATTTATTGAAAAATATGTAGCTTCTCCCCGACATATCGAGATTCAGGTAATGGCAGATACTCACGGTAATGTGATTCACCTTTTTGAAAGAGAATGTAGCGTACAGCGAAGACATCAGAAAGTAGTAGAAGAAGCTCCTTCTGCAGTGTTAACTCCAACATTAAGAACTGAGATGGGTGAAGCAGCCGTTAAAGTCGCAAAAGCTTGTGATTATGTAGGTGCCGGAACAGTAGAATTTTTATTAGATGAAAACCATAATTTCTACTTCCTGGAAATGAATACACGTCTGCAAGTAGAACATCCGGTAACTGAATTGATTACAGGAACTGACCTAGTAGAGCTTCAAATTAAAGTAGCTAGAGGCGAAGAACTTTCAATTAAACAAGAAGATCTCACAATCCAAGGACACGCATTAGAGTTAAGAGTTTATGCAGAAGATCCATTAAATGATTTCTTACCTAGCGTAGGGCATTTGGATACTTATAGAATCCCATCTGGAGACGGTATTAGAGTAGATAATGGTTTTGAAGAAGGTATGGATATACCTATTTATTATGATCCTATGCTATCAAAATTAATAACCTATGGAAAGACTCGTGAAGAAGCTATCCAACTAATGATTAAAGCTATCGGTGATTACATTGTAGAAGGTGTACAAACTACTTTACCTTTTGGAAAGTTCGTATGCCAGCATGAAGCTTTTAGATCTGGTTCATTTGATACGCATTTTGTAAAAAAACATTACACTCCAGAGGTATTAAAATTAGAAATGGAAGCTGAAGCTAAAGTAGCGGCTTTAGTTGCTTTAAAACAATATCAAGAAGATCAAAAAACACTAAGATTACCAACGCACTAACATATGAATTCGAAAATAAAAGCTCTACAAGAAAAAATAGATCAAGCGCATTTAGGTGGTGGTGAACAGCGCATTGAAAAACAACATCAAAAGAAAAAATTGACCGCAAGAGAACGTGTAGATTACTTTTTGGATGAAGGATCTTTTGAAGAAATAGGTATTCTGGTTACCCATAGAACAACCGACTTCGGAATGGAGAAAGAAATCTATTATGGAGATGGTGTAGTAACAGGTTATGGAACAGTAGATGGAAGGTTAGTGTATATTTTCGCACAAGATTTTACTGTTTTTGGTGGTGCTTTATCTGAGACTCACGCAGAAAAAATATGTAAAGTAATGGATCTTGCTGTCAATGTTGGAGCTCCTATTATTGGGTTAAATGATTCTGGTGGTGCCAGAATTCAGGAAGGAGTGCGATCTTTAGGCGGATATGCAGATATTTTTCATAGAAACGTACAGGCATCAGGTGTGATTCCTCAGATTTCTGCTATTATGGGACCTTGCGCTGGTGGAGCCGTTTATTCTCCTGCTATGACTGATTTTACTATCATGGTAGAAGATACTAGTTATATGTTCGTTACCGGACCTAATGTAGTAAAAACGGTAACTAATGAAGAGGTAACTTCTGAAGAATTAGGAGGTGCCAGTACACATTCTACAAAATCCGGAGTTGCTCATATCACTTCTCCCAATGACGTAGAGTGCCTGGAAGATGTAAAGAAATTATTGAGTTATCTACCTCAAAACAATCAGGAAACTCCTAAAAATATCTCTTATCCATTAACTGATGAAAAAAGAGATATTCTTTCGGAAATTATTCCTGATAACCCAAATAAACCTTATGACATGCATGAAGTAATCAGTGGTATAATTGACACTGATTCGTTTTATGAGATTCATAAAAACTATGCAGAGAATATCATTGTAGGTTTTGCAAGACTTGGCGGAAGAAGTGTTGGTATTGTTGCCAATCAACCTATGTTCCTGGCAGGTGTTTTGGATGTAAATAGTTCTAAAAAAGCAGCACGTTTTACTCGTTTCTGTGATTGTTTTAATATCCCATTATTAGTATTGGTAGATGTTCCTGGATTTTTACCCGGAACGGATCAGGAATGGAATGGAATTATAGTTCACGGTGCTAAATTGCTGTATGCATTAAGCGAAGCAACCGTACCAAAAGTAACTGTGATTACTCGTAAAGCATATGGTGGTGCGTACGATGTAATGAATTCTAAGCATATTGGTGCAGATCTTAACTTTGCATGGCCAACTGCAGAAATCGCAGTTATGGGTGCTAAAGGTGCCAGTGAAATAATCTTTAGAAGAGAAATCAAAGCTGCAGAAGAACCTGCTGCCAAACTAGCAGAAAAAGAAACCGAATATGCCGATAAATTTGCCAATCCATATAGGGCGGCACAACGAGGCTTTATAGATGAAGTTATCTTACCAGAAAATACTCGAAGAAAACTCATCAAAGGATTCAGTATGTTGGAAAACAAAAAAATTGATAGACCTAAACGAAAACATGGTAATATTCCTTTATAAAGTTTACTAATATAACTCGTTTTGCATTTAGATTTTTTTCATCAAAATCCGTCAATTCGAGTGCTTCGACTAAAAGGAGAAGTGCCTGTCTACCGAAATACCAGGTAGACAGGCAATTTTTCTTCATTTCATTACACAAAATCACTCGAATCGACGCTTTTCTTTTACATTTCATTCTAAATGAACAACAAGCTAATATAGTTTCGTAACATTTTCTATTTTTACCATATTAAAAAATAGACATAGCCCCATGAATAAAAGACAACTTACCAAATTTGCAATTTATGCAATCGCAGTGTTATGTGCTGCTTTAATTAATCAATTCATTATTAATTATGTAAAAAAGCATGTGAATGTAGAAGGCTATTTATTGGTATTAATAGATATGCTTATTGTCATTCTAATCTTTGCCCCGGCTTTTGCATTAGTTTCTAAATACACAAAAAAATTATCTAAAGTCTATTTAAAAACTTCGAAAAAAGTCTCTAGCAGTAAAAATGGAAATTTGTTAGGGTTTATAGTAGCGATCATTATCTTATTTATACTTTTTGCGTATATCAGGCATAATATCAATGTCATTCAGGATTTAAAAACAATGATTCCTTAATAACTATTACACATCACATATCATAATTCCTTCTTTTAGTGCTTCCAAACTATCCTTATAGGTTGGAATAAACTCCTGAGCTACATATCCGGTAAATCCATTCGTAAAGATCGCTTTCATTATGGCAGGATAATTTAACTCTTGCGTATGATTGATCTCGTGTCTTCCCGGAACACCTCCGGTATGATAATGCGCAATATACTCGTGATATTTGTTAATTGTTGCAATAATATCTCCTTCCATAATTTGCATATGATAGATATCGTACAGCAATTTAAAACTGGTAGAACCAATTTTATCCACGAGACTAACACCCCAAGGAGTATGATCACACTGATAATCTTTATGATCTACTTTACTATTTAGCAATTCCATAATGAGAGTGACATTATTTTTTTCGGCATATTTTACCAAAGGATTCAATCCTTTAGCACAATTTTCCAAGCCGATTTCATTAGAAATACCCTTACGATTACCAGAAAAAACAATCACCTGTTGTATTCCCGAGTGAGATGCTTGAGAGATAAGGTTTTGATATTTTCTCTGTAATTCTGAATGATTTTTTGGATCATTAAATCCATTAGTGATACTAGCAAAAGTATCCGTAGCTAGAGAACAGCTTAGTCCTTGTTTCATGACAATTCTCCATTCTTCCGGCTTCAATAAATCGATTGCTTTAATACCCATATCTTTTGATTTTTCTGCAAAACGTTCTAGAGGAATATTCTGGTAACACCACCGACAGACTGAATGATTAATATTCCCTTTTAAAGCGCTTTGAAATGAACCCAATACTTTTTCTGAAACTGAATGCCCCATTATTGTTCCTCCAAAGCCTAATGCACCTATACCAAAAGACAGGTTCTTAATAGCTTTTCTTCGATTAACTTTTAACATTGATTTTGATTTTATTTTTAATCTTTTACTAATTTAATTAATGATTTGTTAATTGTATTGTTAAAAAGCATACAAACTTCTTATATTAGAACCGGAATTTGCTCGCTACAAATTCTTTGACAAAACACAATATGTGTGTCATACTATAATACCTTTTTCTTCCTGAACAAGAAGAAAACAGACAAATAAAACTACTATCAGAACTTAAAATAGAGCTTATAATAACTCTATGTATGTTGTATTAAGTTAATATGACTGTGATGACGATTCATTCTATCGCAAGAATGTACTCGTTGAAATTTAATTATGGATTGTCTGAAAATATCAAAAAAGTATGGAACAAGAACCTCAATATGATGCAATAGTTGTAGGAACAGGAATTAGTGGTGGCTGGGCAGCCAAAGAACTTTGTGAAAAAGGACTCAAAACACTAGTCTTAGAACGCGGGCGTATGGTGACTCATATCGATGATTATAAAACAGCAAACGATGATCCTTGGGATTATGAGTTAAAAGGTGAACCTTCTAAAGAAGAAATTGCGGAGCAGCCTAAGCAACATCGTACTGGTTATGTTACAGATAAAGCACATCGTCATTTCTTTGTTAATGATTTAAAACATCCTTATAACGAAACAAAACGTTTTGATTGGATAAGAGGATATCACGTTGGTGGAAGATCTCTGATGTGGGGTAGACAAAGTTATAGATTATGTGATTTTGATTTTGAAGCTAATAAAAAAGAAGACATAGCAGTAGATTGGCCGGTACGATATAAAGACATTGCTCCCTGGTATGATAAAGTAGAAGAATTTATTGGAGTTAGTGGAGAAAAACTTGGTTTAGAGCAGTTACCAGACGGACAGTTTTTGCCTCCTATGGAATTAAATTGTGTAGAAGATCATTTAAAAAAGAATATCGCTCAGAATTATAAAGATCGTCTTCTTACCATAGGAAGAACCGCACATATTACAGGAACCAAAACCTTCGAAGGAAGGATGAATTGTCAATACCGTAATCGTTGTATGAGAGGTTGCCCTTTTGGAGCCTATTTTAGTAGTAACTCCTCTACCCTTCCTGCTGCAGAGAGAACAGGCAATATGACACTTCGACCTAACTCTATTGTGCATCAAGTACTTTACGATGATAAAACAGGGAAAGCTACTGGTGTAGAAGTGATTGATACATTAACCAAAGAAAAAACACAATTCACGGCAAAAGTTATATTTCTTTGCGCATCGGCAATCGCATCTGCTAGTATACTAATGCAATCTAAATCAGAGCGTTTTCCTAATGGAATGGGCAATGATTCTGGTGAATTGGGTCATAATATTATGGACCATCATTTTAAGGCTGGTGCCTTCGGAAAATACAATGGATTTAAAGATAAATATTACAAAGGACGACGTCCCAATGGAATTTATATTCCTCGTTTTAGAAATATAGGTGGCGAAACCGATCAAAAGAACTTTAAGCGTGGATATGGATACCAAGGAGGAGCAAGTCGAAGCAATTGGGAAGAAACCATTGCAGAACTCGGATATGGAACGGAACTAAAAGAAAAGATTTTGGAACCAGGTGGATGGCGAGTGGGTCTTATGGGATTCGGTGAATGCCTACCCTATCATGAAAACAAAATGACGTTGGATTATGATAAATTGGATGAATGGGGACTACCTACGGTGACCTTTGATGCAGAATTCAAAGAAAATGAATTAGAAATGCGAAAGGATATGATCCAACAGGCAATGGATATGCTTACTAAAGCAGGTTTTACTGATGTTCAGCCTTGGGATAGTATTGGTGCTCCGGGACTTGGGATTCATGAAATGGGGACTGCCAGAATGGGTAGAGATCCAAAAACATCTGTACTCAACGGAAATAACCAAATCCATGCAGTGCCTAATGTATATGTTACCGATGGAGCTTTTATGACCTCTGCAAGTTGTGTAAATCCATCATTAACCTATATGGCTTTTACAGCCAGAGCCGCAGATCACGCTGCAAAACAACTACAAAAAAACGCTTAATCTCCATACTATGAACAGAAGAGAAGCATTAAAAAACATAGGATTATCAGCAGGATACATTGCCGCTACTCCCACAATATTTAGTCTTTTGCAAAGTTGTCAAAAAGAATACGTATTAGACTGGACACCAGAACTTTTATCCATAGACGAAGGAAAAGCTTTAGAACAAATTGTAGATTTGATCATTCCTGAAACAGATATACCAGGTGCCAAATCATTGCACGTTCCTATGTTTATTGACAAGTTTATTAATAACGCTCTTGAGGAAGTAGAAGAAGCACAAATGTTTAAATATGGTGCAGGTATTATTATGAAAGAACTGGGAGTAAGCGAAGAAAAAAGTATAGATGATGTTACTATTGAAGAATATGATGCGCTATTATCCAACTATTTAAAACTTCCTAAAGAAAAACAAAAAGAACACTGGGAAGCAATATCGAAAGTAAAAACTCCCGAAGATTTAGCCAATGTTCCACAAGAAGCTATATCTTTTAGCTATCTTTCTTCTGTTAGAAGTTTATCCATTTTCGGATTTAAGACTTCAAAAGATATTGCAGAAAATGTGCTTAATTATTTACCTGTTCCAGGAGAATATGTGGGCTGCGATTCTGTTCAAAATCTAACCGGAGGAAAAGACTGGGCTTTATAATAACAACAACCTAACTAAACTTAACATTATGCACAAAACCATCTTTAAAGGACTACTATGCATATTAATTATTAGTTCTTGCAAGAATAAAACAACTGAAAACACCACTTCAGTGGAAAAAGAAGAAGAAAAAGTTATAGAAAAACCAACTACATCCGAGCCTTTCTTTGAATTATCACTGGCACAATGGTCACTTCATAGAGAAATACAATCCGGTAAATTAGATCCGATAGATTTTGCTGAAAAAGCAAGAGAATTAGGATTTACCGGAATCGAGTATGTAAGTCAGTTGTATACTGGTAAATATAAAGACGCGAAAAATCCTGAAACAGCCTTACAACAACTTCTCGATTCCTTAAAATCAAAAAGTGAAAAACATAACGTACAGAATCTGTTAATTATGGTAGATGGAGAAGGAGATTTAGCTGTGCTAGATGAAAAAGAAAGAAATCAAACCGTAGAGAATCATAAAAAATGGGTGGACGCAGCCCAATTTCTGGGGTGCCATTCGATCCGGGTCAACCTTTTTGGCACTAATGATCCTGAAAAATGGGTAGAAGTAGCTACCGATGGACTCACTAAACTATCTGACTATGCTGCAACAAAAGGAGTGAACGTGATTGTAGAAAATCATGGGTACTTATCGTCTGATGCTTCTTTACTTGTGAAAGTAATGCAAAAAGTAAACAAACCTAATTGCGGAACACTGCCTGATTTTGGTAATTTTTGTTTAGAACGTGAAGGAGGCGAACGTTGGGGCGCTAAGTGTGTTAAGGAGTATCCGAAATATAAGGGAATTGAAGAAATGATGCCATTTGCAAAAGGAGTAAGTGCAAAATCTTATGATTTTGATGCCAATGGAAATGAAACTACGATAGACTATAAAAAAATGCTAGAAATCGTCAAAGCATCTGGATATCAAGGCTATATCGGAGTAGAATACGAAGGAGAACGAATGAGTGAAATTGAAGGTGTTATAGCTACCCGAGACTTATTATTAAACCTCGGTAAACAATTAAACTAACCACTATTTATTATGAAGAAATTCATTCAGTTTCAGTTATCCCTAATGATGTTTTTAGAATTCTTTATTTGGGGTGGCTGGTTTGTAACTATGGGTATTTATTTGCCAAACACCTTGAATACTGATGGTGGAGAAATAGCCATGGCCTACTCTACTCAATCCTGGGGTGCTATTATCGCTCCGTTTATCATTGGACTCATTGCAGATAGATTTTTTAATGCAGAACGAATATTGGGTATACTACATCTTATAGGAGCTTTGTTAATGTATCAAATGGCGAATGCTTCAGACTTTTCGGTATTCTACCCGTATGTGTTAGGATATATGATTGCCTATATGCCTACATTGGCATTGGTAAATTCTGTATCCTTTAATCAGATGACGGATCCAGCTAAACAATTTTCTTTTGTTAGGGTTTTTGGTACTATAGGGTGGATTGTTGCTGGGCTTGTGATAAGTTATGTTTTCCATTGGGATTCTACAGAAGGTGTAGCTTCAGGAATGCTAAAAAACACTTTTTTAATGACAGCCGTTGCGTCAGGGATATTAGGAATATTTAGTTTTACTCTACCCAAGACACCTCCTAAAGTTAGTAAAGATCAACAAGTAACTATTTCAGATATTTTAGGTTTGGATGCCATAAAACTTTTGAAAGATAGAAACTTTTTAATGTTCTTCTTAGCTTCTATATTAATATGTATTCCACTTGCTTTTTATTATCAACACGCAGGGCAGTTTTTAGGAGAAATTGGTGTATCTAACCCTGCCGCAAAAATGACCATTGGTCAAATATCCGAAGTACTTTTTATGTTACTTCTACCCTTTTTCTTTAAGAAATTTGGTTTCAAAAAAACATTATTAGTGGGAATGTTAGCCTGGGCTGTTAGATATCTGTTATTTGCTTATGGAAACTCTGGGGAGTTCGCTTTTATGCTCCTAGTTGGAATCGCATTACACGGTATTTGTTACGATTTCTTTTTTGTGTCCGGACAGATTTATACAGATTCTAAGGCAGGAGAAAAATTTAAAAGTGCTGCGCAAGGTTTGATTACACTTGCCACTTATGGATTAGGAATGCTTATTGGGTTTTATGTTGCCGGAAAAATTACAGATGCTAATCTAGTAGCAGAAGGACAACACGATTGGAATAATATATGGATATTCCCAGCTATTTTTGCGGCTGTAGTGATGATATTATTTGCGATTTTCTTCAAAAATGAAAAAATAGAATATAAAGAAAACTAGTTATGTCCAGACTTAAAATGGGAATGGTTGGTGGTGGTATAGGATCTTTTATAGGAGATGTTCATCGTAAAGCTGCCAGTATAGACGGTATGATCGATTTGGTTTGTGGAGCATTTTCTTCTAGTAAGGAAAAAAGTCTAGCTTCTGCAAAAGAACTTGGCATATCAGACGATAGAGCGTATGGAAGTTTCGAAGAAATGATCAAGAAAGAAGCTAAGCTTCCCGAAGAAAAAAGAATGGAATTTGTAGCTATTGTCACTCCAAATCATATGCACTTCCCTCCTACAAAAATGGCGTTGGAACACGGTTTTCACGTGATTTGTGATAAGCCTTTATCATTGACCTTGGATGAAGCAATTGAATTGGAAAAAACAGTTTCATCTTCAGGAAAAGTATTTGCGTTGACTCATAACTATACAGGATACCCAATGGTAAAACAGGCTAAAGCAATGATAGCCAAAGGAGATTTAGGAACTATCCGAAAAATTAACGTGCATTATCTACAAGGATGGCTTTCTACAGCAGTAGAAAAAACCGGTCAAAAACAAGCAGCTTGGAGAGTGGATCCAAAACGTTCGGGAATTGGAGGCGCACTAGGCGATATCGGTACTCACGCTGAAAATCTAATTGAATATATAACAGATATTAAAATTAACGCAATTGCCGCGGATCTTACTGCTTTTGGAGATGGACGTAGTCTGGATGATGATGGAAATGTTTTATTACGTTTTGAAAACGGTGCCAAAGGAATTATGTCATTCTCACAAATAGCAACCGGAGAAGAAAACAACCTTGGAGTAAAAATCTATGGCACCAAAGGTAGTGTAGAATGGTATCAAGAAAACCCTAACCAACTTATCGTAAAATGGTTAGACAAACCAAAGCAAATATACACTCCAGGTGGAAATGGCACATATCCCGAGTCATCAGCGTACGTTAGAATTCCAGCAGGGCATCCTGAAGGATATTTAGAAGGTTTTGCCACTATTTACAGAAGCTTCGCTAAAGAATTGCTGGGTGTAAAAAACGGAAAAGATATTTCAACTAATCCCGATTTTCCGACAGTAATCGATGGTGTGAGGGGAATGAAATTTATATATGCTGCAGTAGAGAGCAGTAAAAACAATGCAAGTTGGATAAAAATGAATTAATATTATATAGAGTTTCCTCTACCTTGAGGGAGAGGATTAAGGTGAGGGTGTTCAACTAAAATCCCCTCATCCTAACCTTCTCCGCAAGGAGAAGGAACCGCGATTTTTAAAAAATTCTAGAACAACATGAAAACAATAAAGGGCCCGGCAATATTTCTAGCTCAGTTTATGGATGATAAAGCTCCATTTAATTCACTGGATGGATTATGCAAATGGGCATCAGATCTAGGTTATAAAGGCATACAAATCCCAACTTGGGAAACCAGATTGATAGACCTTGATACCGCATCAGAAAGTCAAACCTACTGTGATGAATTAAAAGGTAAAATTACTGATTACGGCCTAGAAATAACAGAATTATCCACACATCTGCAAGGGCAATTAGTAGCTGTACATCCAGCCTATGATTTGATGTTTGATAATTTTGCGCCAGATAGTTGTAAAAACAATCCGAAAAAGCGTACTGAATGGGCAATAACACAAGTTAAGAATGCAGCAACTGCTAGTAATCGATTAGGATTAAATGTGCACGCAACTTTTTCTGGAGCATTGCTATGGCACACAATGCATCCGTGGCCGCAACGCCCTGCAGGATTGGTGGAGATGGGATTTGAAGAATTAGCGAAAAGATGGTTACCTATTCTTAATCATTTTGATAAACAAGGCGTAGATGTTTGTTATGAAATTCATCCGGGCGAAGATTTGCACGATGGTATTACATTTGAACGTTTTCTAAAAGCTACCGGGAATCATAAAAGAGTAAATATTTTATATGATCCAAGCCATTTTGTACTACAACAATTGGATTACCTAGAATACATAGATCACTATCACGAGTTTATCAAAGCATTTCATGTGAAAGACTCTGAGTTTAATCCAACCGGAAAAAAAGGAGCTTTTGGCGGATATAGCGATTGGATAGATCGTGCAGGACGTTATCGCTCTCCTGGAGATGGACAAATTGATTTTAAGACGATTTTCTCTAAGCTTACGCAATATGGTTGTGATGTCTGGGCAGTAATGGAATGGGAATGCTGTATCAAATCTCCGGAGCAAGGGGCCAAAGAGGGCGCTCCTTTTATTCAAAAGCATATCATAGAAGCCACACAAAAAGCTTTTGATGATTTTGCCGGAGCTGATATTGATAAAAAACAACTTCGGGAAATTCTAGGTTTTAACAACTCTTGATGTTGCCTGAATTTCATATCTTTAATCAAGTTGCTGCTTAATTGGTAATTTCAAATATCATAAAAGTTTACAATGAGTACTACAATTACAAATTTTAATGATGCTGAATTCACGCAGGTTAGAGAAGCTCACCATGGAGCTATACAACTTATCAGAAGAGCTTACTATTTAATGCACGACTTTATCACTCCTGGTCGAACGTTAATACCACGACAAAGACAATTGATAGAAGATTCCTTATTTGCTACTTTTCTTTCCAGCACTAGTAATTTAAGACCACATACACATATCTCTAATTACAATTGGAATTTTAGATTGATCCATAGAAACTTGCAAAGATTGAATAGACACTCCTCACACTATGAAGTTCATAGATCTGCTAATGCAATTAACGGAGATGATTTTGTGAGAGGACATTCATCTGGATATGAATATGCCGAAAGCATAGGTACTCATAGTCATAGAAGGCAACCGGAAGACGAAAGATCCTACCTTATTTTGTATGATCCATTTTTCACTACTTCTTATAATAATAGATTACGTGTAATGATTCATGAAATGTGTCACGCAATATTAGGGTTTGATAATCCAAGGTCTCGTAGAAATCCAAATGTTGATGCCTTCTCAAATGACATTTATGTTACAAATTGGAATGTATTTAATGCAATGTCATTCAACCAAAGTATTCTTAATCCAGATAAGCATGCTCTTTTTGTTTTATTTTTATCAGAAATAACTCTAGAAATTATAGAAACCCATACAATTCATTAAATACATTCAGAAAATTGAAACAGAATTTTATAACCCCGCTAATTATTGTTGTTTTCTTTCTTTCTTGTAAGGAGGATAAAACCATAACCCCGCAAAAAGAAGAAACGAAAATTGAAACAAAAGCCCCCTCTAAACAGGAAGAAATCACCGACCCCAAAGAAACCGAAGTCTGGGATCCAGAACCAAAAGCGATCTCTTTTAATGACTCCAACGTACCATCTGATGCAACAATTCTATTTGACGGAAATGGTTTAGATCAATGGATCTCGACTAAAGATTCCACAGCCGCCGCCTGGACTATCAATCCTGATAAAACCATGACTGTAAAACCAGGAACTGGTGATATACAAACAAAAAACAATTTTGGAAGTGTTCAATTACACCTAGAATGGAAAGCTCCAGACGTAGTTGAAGGAGAAGGACAAGGAAGAGGAAATAGCGGAGTTTTCTTTCAGAATAAATATGAAGTACAAATTTTGGATAGTTATCAGAATCGTACCTATTCAAATGGACAAGCAACTTCTATTTATAAGCAACATATTCCATTAGTAAATGCTACCAAACCAAATGATCAATGGCAAACCTATGATATTATTTTCCATGCACCTGAATTTGATACAGATGGTAGAAAAACCAAATCAGGATTTTTTACAGTGATTCATAATGGAGTACTTGTACAAGATCATGTAGAAATTTTAGGAAGTACAGAATATATTGGCCCTCCTAAAAACGATCCACATGGTAAAGGACCTATCAAATTACAAGATCATAGCAATCCTGTACATTACAGAAATATTTGGGTAAGAGAACTTTAGTACTGTTTTTTTTGAATTATATATTCATTTGAAAAACAACTAAAAAATATAATAAAGTTCCATATAACAAGTGCAACCAGAAGAAATATGGTTTTGTACTAATTTGTATCAATAATGCTAGAGGTAGATTAAAAGCTGCCAGATAATTTCCATCTTTAATCTGTTTTAAGCTTTTTTTGAAAAGTAAATGACCCACGTCGGACTCCGGAAAAGAATGCGTGGCTACAGAGATTCCCAGCCATAAGAATATGATTTCACTATTAGGAATTAAATACTTACCCATATTAAATAAAACCATCGCTAATAAAGACATTTCCAAAAAAGGAATAAGCACCATTGCTAAAACATATGTATAACTGCGAGGCTTTTCGTGTTCAACGGATAATACATGTTCATCCAATGCAAGATAGTTTACCTTTTGCACTTGCAAACCCAACATATTGCATATTAATTTATTTATAAAAGCTTTTAAAATTAATCCGGGAAAGGTAATAAGCCTGATAGCATATCCGATTAGTAAATCCATGGGTAGTTAGTTGTGGTTATAAAAGTTTTAATTGATAGTATTAAAACGTAACACTTTGGAATTACCCTACCCCTGATAAAAATTATTTGATTATCCTTAATGTCTAATAAATTATGATAGCAGGATGAGATTTGGAAATAAATTCGGAATGACACTAAAAGCACAATTATTATTCAAAACAAACATTCATAAAAAAACTATGATTCTAAAAAAGTTCTAAAACTTTAATCACTGATTGGCGATAAAATCTTCAATCTCTTTATCTTCAAAAACAGGGTTTGCACCTTCACTTCCTGCGACCATTGCTCCTATTGCACAAGCAAAATCTAAGGCTAATTGGGGATCACTTTTTTGTAGTAGCTTAGAAATTAGAGTTGCTAAAAAAGAGTCTCCGGCTCCTACTGTATCCACTACTTCAATCTTGTATCCATTATTATGATACAAAGATCCTTCATAAAATAATGTGGCGCCTTTTCCTCCTTTGGTAACACAAATTTGATCTGTATTTGTATGATTTGCTATTTCTTTTATCTGCTTGTGCAGTGTAGTTTCTTTAATGCTAAAATGATTACAGATTTCATCAAGTTCTTCATCGTTTAACTTAATAAAATTTGCTCTTTTCATTAATTCAGAAAGCAATGCTGAATCGTAATGCGGTGGACGAAGATTTACATCCAAAATCTTGAATTTCGCTTCATCAAGCAAATCGAATAAAGTCTTTCTGGAAATATCATTCCTGGCAGCCAAACTACCAAAAATTATTGCATCTGATGCTTTGACATCCCTAAGAGCTTCCTTCGAACTATTGATAAAATCCCAAGCAACCGGACGACTGATTTCATAAGAAGCTGTACCCTCACTATCCAGGTTCACTAATACCTCTCCTGTATGATGTTGATAGTCTTTCTGTATTGTTTCTGAAGACAACCCTTGTTTATCGATATAAGCGATAAGATCATGCCCTAAATCATCTACACCAACTCTAGTGATAATAGAAGAATCGATCCCCATTGTTTTTAATCGTAAAGCAACGTTAAGTGGAGCACCTCCAATTTTTTTATGGTGTGGAAATATATCCCAAAGTACTTCTCCGAAACAGCTTATTTTCATGGTTTTATAAATTTCATCTAAGATATTAATTATTAAACTTTTACCCTACTAAAAAAACAACCCTCACCGGTTAACTACTCCGATGAGGGTCTAGGTTGAAGCCAAAAAAATTAAACTAACTCAACTTACACTCAATTAACAGCTTCAACTTTTCTAATATATCTTATAATTCTTTATTCAAAATGGATTCTAGCCTGCACTAGAATGACAAAATGATATTGTTTTTAGACTGAATTTAATTTCTCTTTGATCTTATCTAAACACAAATTATTGATACTCCCGATATGACTGTGTTTTGTGTTTTTTTCAGGCTTATAATTTCCGTTTTCGATATCTATTCCAATTTTTACATATGCATCTCTAAAAGACATTCCTTTCATCACTAATTCATTAAGTGTATCAACACTAAATAGATAATCATATTTAGAATCATCTAAAATGGCTTCATTCACCCTGACGCTTTTCAATGCGTAGATTGCCATTTCTAAACATGCTTTTAGATCCTGAATCGCCGGAACAATTCCTTCCTTTAGCAATTGTAAATCTCTATGGTAACCACTAGGTAAATTATTGGTTAACAAACTTAATTCATAAGGCAATGCCTGTATTTTGTTACACTTTCCTCTAATTAGTTCAAATACATCCGGATTCTTCTTATGTGGCATGATACTGGAACCCGTAGTTAATTCTGATGGAATGCCCATAAAATCAAAATTCTGACTCATATATAAACACACATCCATTGCCAGTTTAGATAATGTTCCTGCAATACTACTCATGGCAAAGGCAGTAGATTTTTCGGATTTACCTCTACTCATCTGTGCAGCTACTACATTATATTTTAGCGATTCGAAACCTAGTTCTTTGGTGGTAAACTCTCTATCAATGGGAAATGAACTTCCGTATCCGGCTGCACTACCTAAAGGATTCTGATCTACAACTTTTAATGCTGCATTTACAAAATATACATCATCCACAAAACTCTCTGCATATGCCGAAAACCATAATCCAAATGAAGACGGCATCGCAATCTGAAAGTGTGTATATCCCGGTAATAGCACTTCTTTATATTTTTCTGCAGAGTTTAATAAGTTTTCAGACAATTCTTTGACCTGAGATTTAATACCTAATAATTCCTCTTTCAAATATAAATGCATAGCCACTAACACTTGATCATTTCTAGATCTCGCAGTGTGAATCCGCTTTCCGGCGTCGCCTATCTTTTTTGTTAATTCAAATTCAATTTTAGAATGTACATCTTCAAACTGATCTTCAATTACAAAAGTTCCTTCTTCAATATGATTTGCCAATACATCTAGTTCTGTCTCTATTGCCGAGATATCATGATCAGAAAGTAATTCTATCTGATGCAACATTTTAGCATGGGCTAAGGTTGCTTGTATATCATATTTTGCAATGACCAAATCCAGTTGCCTATCATTTCCGACAGTAAACATATCTATCTTTTGGTCTGTTGGTAATCCTTTATCCCAAAGTTTCATTTCTCTATTTTTAAAAGAGTACAGAAAAAAGAATATAGCGAAAAGACAACCCAGCGCTTCAATCTATTTTCTTATTTCCTTTCTCTATTTTTCCTATTTCTTTTAAACGATTCCTTCTAAAATTTTAATATATAATGCTACCCCTTCTTTGATCTCCTCTACATATATAAATTCATCCGCAGAATGTGATCTGGTGGAATCTCCAGGTCCTAATTTTAACGACGGACAACTTAATACCGATTGATCTGATAGTGTAGGTGATCCATAAGTTGTTCTTCCTAATGCAATTCCTGATTTTACAATAGCGTGATCTTTTGGTATTGATGAAGAGCCTAAATGTAAGGATCGTGGTTTCACCTCGACATTCTTAGGCATTGCTTGTTTAACCAATTCTAAAACTTCCTCATTTTTATACTTATCATTTACTCTAATATCAACAACCAGATTACAATGAGAAGGCACTACATTATGCTGGTTACCAGCATTAATTTGTGTTACTGTCATTTTTACATCTCCCAGAGTTTCGGAAGTCTTTTCGAATTGATACTTCTTAAACCAATCAATTACATCAAGTGTGTTATATATAGCATTATCATCATTAGGATGTGCTGCATGACTAGCTGTTCCGTTTACAGACACATCTAATACTAACAATCCTTTTTCTGCGATCGCTAATTGCATCAATGTTGGTTCTCCAACAATAGCGAATTCAACATTTTTTAAGTATTTCAGGATACTTTTTAACCCTAACGGACCACTACTCTCTTCTTCTGCAGAAGCTGCGATAACAAAGTTATAGTTCAAGTCTTCTTTATTATAGAAATATGTAAATGTGGCAATTAAAGAAACTAAGCATCCTCCAGCATCATTGCTTCCTAATCCGTATAATTTTCCATCTTCTACAAATGCTTTAAAGGGATCGTTGGTATAATTACCATTAGGCTTTACCGTATCGTGATGGGAGTTTAATAAAATAGTTGGTTTGGTCTCATCAAAATATTTGTTATATGCCCAAATATTATTATTCTCTCTTTCAAAAGGAATATCATATTGGTGAAACCAATTTTCAATCAAGATTGCAGTGCCTTCTTCTTCTGAGGAAAAAGACTGTGTTTCGATTAATGCAAGTAAAAGCTTAATGGCTTTGCTTGTTAGTTTTTCAATATCTGAGTATCTGAGTATCTGAGTATCTGAGTTATCAGATGTAAGATTCTCTTTATCATCAATTTCTGATTTATATTTTTTATTTCTAATACTTTCCATTTCTTATTTTTTAAAACTCAAGAACTCACAACTAAAATGCTCACAAACTCAAAGTCGTATGTTTTATAGTATTATCTTTTATAAAATCCGCATTAGCTATATGTACTTTACTTACATCTTTCTGCAATGCATCAAAACAGTTTTTCAATTTTGGCAACATTCCATCCGAAATTGCTTCAGCGTCTCTTAACTCAGAGTACTTTTCTAAATTTATATACTCAATTACGGAATCTTTATCTTCTATATTTTCCAGAACACCTTTAAGTTCAAAACAATAGAAAAGTGACACATCATAATATGCCCCCATTGCTGAAGCAATTTCTGAAGCAATCGTATCTGCATTAGTATTGAACAATTGACCATTCGTATCATGAGTTACAGCACAAAAAACCGGAGTTATTCCTAATTCTAAAAAACCTTTTAAAGTTTTACTATTTACACTAGTTACATCACCAACATATCCATAATCAACAAACTGAGCAGGTCTTTTATCCGCTACTATCAAATTTGCATCAGCTCCTGTTAATCCTAGCGCATTACAGTTATTTTTTTGCAAACCAGCAACAATAGTTTTATTCAATAAACCTGCATAGGTCATTACTACAATCTCCAGATTCTCTGCAGAAGTTATTCTTCTACCATCGATCATTTCGGTTCTTACTCCTAATCTTGAAGCTAGTTTAGTAGCTGATTTTCCTCCACCGTGGATTAAGATTCTTGGACCTTCAACTTTAGAGAAATCTTTTAGAAAAGAATCCAAGGCATTTTTATCTTCTATGATGTTGCCACCAATCTTTGCAACTAATAATTTTTGTTTTGTTTCCATTCTAATTATTCTTTTCACCTTAATTTTCTCCCCCAAAAAGAAGAAGAAACTGTGATCGCTTATTTATTTTCTAATATCTTCTTTAACACCAACTGAGCAGCGTAGGTTCTGTTATTAGCCTGTTCGATTACTATCGAATTTTCACTATCAATAACAACGTCATCTACCACAACATTTCTTCTTACCGGTAAACAGTGCATTAACTTTGCATTATTAGTTAGCTTCATTTTCTCTTCGGTAATTTTCCAACTTTGATCCTGAGATGTCTTTCCATAGTGTGTATAAGAACTCCAATTCTTCACATATACAAAATCGGCATCTTTCAAAGCGTTTTCCTGATTGTACTCTATGGGCACCTCATTAGTAATCTGACTGGCTAACTCAAATCCCTCAGGGTGGGTAATTACAAAATCTGCGTCCATACGCTGCGTCATTTCTACAAAAGAATTTGCAACTGCCTGTGGTAAGGCTTTCGGATGCGGTGCCCATGATAGTACAATCTTTGGTTTATGCGTTGTTTTATGTTCTGTGATGGTAATTGCATCTGTTAATGCCTGTAAGGGATGACCTGTAGCGCTTTCCATATTGATTACTGGAATACTGGCATACTTTATAAAACTTTTTAATACATTTTCCTCATAATCCTCTTCTTTGCTTTCCAGTTTAGCAAAAGCTCTGATTGCTAACACATCACAATATTGTGAAACTACCTGAGCTGCTTCCTTGACGTGTTCTGAATTACCTTGATCCATTACGGTTCCATCGCCATATTCTAAAGACCAACCTTCTCCGGTAAAATTCATTACGACCACATTCATTCCTAAATTCAAAGCAGCTTTCTGCGTACTTAAACGAGTACGTAAGCTAGGATTAAAAAATAATAACCCAATGGTTTTATCTGTTCCTAATGCCTTATTAGACAAAGGGTCTTTCTTTAGTTCAATCGCTTCATTCACCCAGTGATCAAGTGAATCTATATCTTTTATTGAAAAGTAATTGTTCATAGTAGTTTTCCAAGATTTAAGAATAGAGAAAATAGAGTAAAGACTTTTTAAAGTTTGTTTTGAAAACTCATTGTCATTCTTTGAAACTCTTCTAATTTATTCTCCATAATTTCTAATTTTTAGGTTTTTATAATTATGTCATTTACTCATATACTCTATTTTCTAAACTCTGTTTTCTATTTTCTACAACAACTCTAGTAAAAGAAATCTTTTTATCAATTGCGTTCACCATAAAATTATCTTCCAGACCATTAACGATCCAGGTTTCTATATCTGCGTTTTGGGTAATGCTTGCTGCTTGTATTTTAGATTGCATTCCTCCAGTACCATGTATAGAAATTGACGAAACTATTTCGCTTGCTAACGATTCTATATCATCAACTTCTTCTATGGTATCATAGGTGCTATTCTCTACAGATTCTTTAGTACAAATGCCATTCGTATTAGTAGCGATTACTAGCAAATCAGCTTCTAGCAAACAAGCTGTTAGTGCCGCTAACTTATCATTATCACCAAACTGAATTTCGTCGGTAGCTACCGTATCATTTTCATTTATGATAGGTATATAATTATTTGCTACTAAAACATTGATGGTGTTCACGATATTCTTTTTGGATTGTTCTCTTTCAAAATCAGAATAAGACAATAAACATTGAGAGGTTAGTAACCCTAAATCTCTAAAACTCTCCTGAAAAATCCGCATTAAATGCGGTTGTCCGATTGAGGCCAAAGCTTGTTTTACATTAATTTCCTTACCGTTACTTTCTAGATTTACAAATTGTTTTGCCACAGCTATTGCACCTGAACTGACAATAACAAATTCATATGTATCCTGCAAGGCAACTATTTGCCTGCCAATATCTTCTATTTTACCTCTAGAAATATGATCTGTTCCTTTTGTCAAAACATTAGATCCCATCTTGAGTATAATTCTCTTTTTATCTGATCTGTCCATCTCCATGTATATACCATTTATTTGTAACCAGATGCTGTAACCCTATTGGGCCTCTTTGGTGTAATTTATCTGTACTTATTGCTAGTTCTCCTCCTAATCCTAACTGAAAACCATCCGTAAACCTTGTGGAAGCATTATGATATACTGCTGCACAATCTACATTTGCCATAAAAGTCTCCGCTTGCTTCTGATTTCTGGTGATAATTGCAGCAGAATGCCCTCCGCTATATTTATTTATTTTGGAAATTGCTTCTGGAGCATTTTCTGCTTCTCCAATCACAATTTTATAGTCCAAAAATTCTTCTTGCCATATACCTTCATTAGAAATAGGACTTACTTCGTCATATTTTGATAAAGATGCATCACCTAATATTTCCACATTGAAGTTTTTGAGTGTTGTGATGAGATTTCGAACAAAATCTTCCTTGTTAGGAAGGTTTTTGTCAATCAATACCTTATCCACTGCATTACAAGCAGAAATCTTATCTGTTTTACCGTTGATTATATTGTCTAAAGCCAAAGCTCGATCTGCCTCATTATGCACATAAACAAAGTTATTACCACGCCCACTTACAATAACAGGACAAGTCGCATGTTGTTTTACAAACGTTATCAGTTTTTCTCCTCCTCTGGGAACAATAAGATCCACATTTTGAGTCGGTTTTTCTAAAAATGCTTGAGTTTCTGTTCTATTATAATTAAGGTATTCTACCCAATCTGTTGAAATAGTATTCTCTTTAAGTGCTTGATGCCAAAGTTTCACTATTTCTAAATTAGAGTTTAGAGATTCTTTACCTCCTTTTAATAAAATCTTATTTCCCGATTTGAATGCAATTCCAGCTGCTTCTATAGTTACATCCGGTCTGGATTCATAAATAATTAACACTGTTCCAAAAGAAGCCGTTTTATTGTATACCTGCATGCCGTTATCGTGGGTAAATCGAAAACGCTCTACTCCTATCGGATCTTCCTGACTTGCCAGTTGTTCGAGAGCAGAAATCATAGCTTCTATTTTATGATGATCTACTTTTAATCGATCACGCATCGCTACATCAGCTCCAGTATAAGATTCGAGATCTTTTAGATTTGCACTTATTATGCTATCTCTATGTTGATCAACCAGTACTGCCATCTTTTGTAATACAGCGTTTCTTTGTGATATATCTAGTGTAATACTCATATTTATATCTTTTCTGGTACTAAAACTTTTTTTAATGCCTTTATAAATTGATCTATTTCTGATTTACCAATGGTTAATGGAGGAAGTATTCGTAGTAACTTTTTGTTCATAGCACCTCCTGTAAAAATATGTTCATCATAGATGAGTTTCTTCCGAAGATCACTTACTTCAAAATCAAATTCTAACCCTAACATCAATCCTCTCCCTTTTACTTTTTTAACTCCCGGTATATGTAGTGCTTCAGAGATAAAATAATCTCCCGTTAGCTTAGCATTATCAATCAAATTCTCAGTTTCTAATATTTCCAAAACTGATAAAGCCGCAACACAAGCAAGATGATTTCCCCCAAAAGTTGTCCCCAACATTCCATAACTTGGTTCAATGTGTGGTGCGATCATAATTCCTCCTATTGGGAAACCATTACCCATTCCTTTTGCAATCGAAATAATATCAGGTGTAATCGAATGATGCTGATGCGCAAAGAATTTTCCAGTCCTTCCAAACCCAGCCTGTACTTCGTCTAGAATTAACACAACATTATTTTCTTTGCACAGTTTTTCTAATCCTTTAAAAAAATCCGTTGTTCCTTCATCTAAACCTCCAACTCCCTGTATAGGTTCTATAATTACAGCACATACATCCCCTTTTTTTAATTCAGCTTGTACTAAAACTAAATTATTTAATGGTAAAAAAGTGACATCTTGTTGTTTGTTTAGAGGTGAATTAATCTTAGGGTTATCTGTAGCGGCAACTGCTGCCGAAGTTCTTCCGTGAAAACCATTATCAAATGATATTACTCTGGATTTTCCTGTATAGAAAGAAGCAAGTTTTAGTGCATTTTCATTGGCTTCAGCTCCAGAATTACATAAAAACAGCTGGTATTCGTTATATCCAGAAAGTTTTCCTAATTTCTCGGCTAATTCAGATTGTAGACTATTTTGAACGGCATTAGAATAAAATCCTATTTTTTCTATTTGTTCTTTTAGTCTTTTTACATAATGTGGATGTCCGTGTCCAACGGATATCACCGCATGACCACCATATAAATCCAAATATTCAGTTCCATTTTTATCTATTACGATGCTGTCATAAGCATTTACAGGCTCGACGTCGTACAGTGGATATACATCAAATAGTTTCATATTTTTCTTTTTTATAAAGAGAATAAAGAGAAGAGAAAATAGATAAAAAGTCTATGCTCTATTTTATTAAATCTTTACCTCTTACTTAATCGTATTAATTTTTTCATAAGAAGCCATCACTCCTTTTATTACAGATGAACTTAACCCTTGGTGTTCCATTTCATTTAACCCCTCGATCGTGCATCCTTGTGGTGTGGTTACTTTATCAATTTCACGTTCAGGATGCGTTCCATTTTCTGCTACTAATGTTGCCGCCCCTATAGCCGTTTGTACCGCGATAATCTGAGCTTCATGTGGATGGAATCCCATCTGAATTCCTCCTTGGATCATTGCTCTAAGAAATCGCAAAAAGAAAGCAATACCGCTAGCTCCTAAAACAGTAGCGGCCTGCATTAATCTTTCTTCAATTATCAAAGTTTCTCCAATAGTATCAAACATTTTTTCTACAATCGACAATTCCTCTTTCACATCATCATTAGCTGCGATGCAGGTCATAGACAGTTTTTTTGCTGCTCCTGTATTAGGCATTACCCGCACTACTTTATTATTGGGAACTACCTCATTAATTTCTGCGATAGAAGTTCCTGTTACCGTAGAAATTAATATCTGATCCTTGGTCAACACATCTTTAATCTCTTGCAGAACTGCATTTAATTGTCTTGGTTGTACGCATAGAATTACCCATTTTACATCTTTTATGGATTCTATAATGTTCTGTGAAGTTGATACTCCTAGTTTTTCTTCTACTTCTTTTAAGTTATACTTCGATTTATCAACTACAGTAATATTTTTTGCTTCGAAAAGATTGCTATTGGATAATCCAGATATTATGGATTTCCCTAAGTTACCTCCTCCTATGATTGTTATTTTATTCATCTTCATTTCTTTTGTCAGTCTGAGCCTGTCGAAGACTCAATTTTATCAGCTTTGCTATTGCACTTCGACACCTGTCCGTCTCTGGAGGAAGCCCAGTGTGACACTTGTTGCTTTTAAAAAGCGCTCGCTTTTAGTTCTAATCCTGTTTTTTCTTCTATTCCAAACATCAAGTTCATATTATGAATAGCTTGACCGGATGCTCCTTTTATTAAATTATCAATAACCGACGTTATTACTAACATTCCATTATTCTTACTGATATGGAGAATACATTTATTCGTGTTTACAACTTGTTTCAGATGAATTTCTTGATCTGATACCACAGTAAATTTTGTATCCTTATAAAAGGAAGTATAGAGCTCTTTAGCCTCTTCTTCGGATCCATCATACTTCGTGTACATGGTAGCATAAATTCCTTTACTAAAATTACCTCGGTTAGGGATAAAGAAAACCGGAGCTTCAAAATCGTTTTGCAATTGTGAAATACTCTGATTTATTTCGTCTAAATGTTGATGTGTAAACACCTTATAACTAGAAAAGTTATTATCTCTCCAGCTAAAATGTGTAGTTCCACCAGGCATTACTCCTGCTCCCGTACTTCCTGTTGTCGCATTCACGTGGATTGTCTCTTTTAATTCCCCTACTGAAGCCAATGGCAATAATCCTAACTGGATCGCTGTAGCAAAACATCCTGGATTTGCAATGTTCTGAGCTGTTTTAATAGCTTCTTTTTGCAATTCTGGTAAACCGTAGATAAAATTTCTATCTAGAAAACTTTTGTCATTTTCTAACCTGAAATCATTTCCCAAGTCGATGATTTTAGTATCATTAGAAAAAGTATGTGCTTCTAAGAATGCTCTGGATCTTCCGTGACCAAGACATAGAAATAAAACATCTACATCCGGATTAATGGTATCTGTAAAAGAAAGATCTATATCCCCTAACAGATCCACGTGTTGTTTATTTACAGAAACTCCTGCATTAGTTGTACTATAAACAAAATCCAGCTCAACTTTTGGATGATGAACTAATAACCTCAATAATTCTCCTGCGGTATATCCCGATCCTCCTATTATTCCGACTTTGATCATGATTCGTTTGGATTTACGTTATGATATATCTTATTTGCATTTCCGTAGATTTTGATAAAACCTTTTGCGTCATCAGAGGTCCAAGAATTATTCATCTCTCCGTATTGACCAAAATCTGATTTCATCATATCAAAATCTGACTCAATTCCTTCCAATGTAAAATGATATGGTTTTAACTTCACTATTACATCGCCAGTTACCGACTTCTGAGAATCATCAAGAAACACTTCGATGTTTCTCATAACCGGATCTAGATAATTTCCTTCGTGTAAAAGCATTCCATACCAATTTGCTAATTGTTCTTTCCAGTATTGTTGCCACTTGGTCAATACATGTTTTTCTAATAAATGGTGTGCCTTGATAATTACCAAAGGTGCAGCTGCTTCAAATCCCACTCTTCCTTTAATTCCGATAATAGTATCTCCCACATGGATATCTCTACCAATTGCAAAAGCACTCGCCAATTCTTCTAATTTCTGAATATTCTTAACTGGTGTATCCTTGATTCCGTCTAAACCGACTAATTCGCCTTTCTCAAAATTTAACGTAATGGTTTCTTCGTTCTCTTTCTGAAGTTGACTTGGATAAGCATCTTCAGGCAAAGCATTATTGGATGTTAAGGTTTCTTTTCCTCCTACACTAGTTCCCCAAATACCTTTATTAATAGAATACTGAGCTTTTTCCCAGCTGTAGTCAACTCCGTATTTTTTAAGAAACTCAACTTCCTCTTGTCTCGATAATTTTAAATCTCTAATAGGAGTGATAATTTCAATTTCGGGAGCTAATGTTTGAAAAATAACATCAAATCTTATTTGATCGTTACCGGCTCCTGTACTACCGTGTGCAATATATTTTGCGCCGACTTTCTTTGCATAATTAATTACCTCAATGGCCTGAAAAATCCTTTCTGCACTCACCGATAATGGATAGGTATTATTCTTAAGAACATTACCAAAAATCAAATATTTGATCGCTTTTTGATAAAATTCATTCAAAATTGTTTTATTTATGTGTGATGTGCTTCCTAATTCATACGCTCTCTTTTCGGTATGTTTTAGTTCTTCTTCAGAAAACCCACCGGTGTTTACCAAGATAGTATGAACTTCCAGATTCTTTTCGTGAATGAGATATTTTACGCAGTATGAAGTATCTAAACCTCCACTGTATGCTACTACTACTTTTTCCATAACAACAATTGTTTATTGCTTGTAAGCATGGTTTGCTTAATTTTTTTTAATCTTTTTAATACTTTTTTATCGTACCACTTTTCTTTTTTCTTAATTCCGTTAGCGGGGTCATATAACATTCCTGTGCATAGGCACATCTTATGATCTTTAGCAGTAAGAATATCATAGTTCGTGCATGTTTTGCATCCAGCCCAAAACTTAGGGTCATCAGTTAACTCAGAAAAAGTAACTGGTTTATATCCTAAATCGGAATTTATTTTCATTACCGCCAAACCTGTGGTGATACCAAAAACTTTGGAATGCGGATACTTCTGTAACGAATAATTAAAGGTGAATTCTTTAATCTTTTTTGCCAGTCCTTGATTTCTAAAATCAGGATGTACAATAAGACCAGAATGAGCCACATACTTTTCGTGCCCCCAAACTTCGATATAACAGAACCCTGCAAATTTGCCTTTACACAAGGCTATAATTGCATTTCCATTATTCATTTTGGTCTGTATATACTCAGGTGTCCGCTTAGCTATGCCAGTTCCTCTAACTTTGGCAGAGTCTGATATTACGTCACAAATTTCCTGTGCATAACCCAAATGGTCATTATTAGCTATGATAATTTCTATCTGTTTCATAAACGAATTACGTTTATCAAAAAAGTTCAATACTTAAAATTTATAGGGTATAATTCCGTGGGAGATTGACATTTAGTTTAATTAAATAATAATACAGACTTAATTCTTCTGTAAAAGAAATTCAAACTAAAGCAAAATTGGAATATTTTTTAGGGGAAGCAGGACGCACCTACTTCAGAATAATTTTAGACCCCCAAGGGGCGACGAAAGCGGCGTGCAGATATATTGGTATTAATTGATCCGTTCAAAAATTGAACACTAACTTCTGTAATAATAAAATTTGCCGTTTTCATAATAGTAACTCTAAATCGTCGGCCGTAGCCCCTTTCGTTAACTAGATAGTACAATATTACATAAAAAAAATCTTTAGGTGAAAGGAAAAAACCGACATTCTTTCAGAATTATCATTTTCACAAAAACTAAATCATATTTTGACTAAATCTTAATAAATTCAATTAAATAATCACATTAAATTAATTATCAAATAGTTAAATTACTTAGAGATGATTGTTTAATAACATTAAAAATGTGCTAATAATTCAATCTTTTGTAAGGTGCATCGTCAATTAATCCTCGTAATAAGGGATATTTTATTATAGTATTGATTAATCATAATTCCACATCATAAATACCTATTTTACAATACGAAAAGGATTGAGAATAAGTTTTTGATCAAAAAATCACGACTTTTTTGAGCTTTCTTAATATTTTTAACATATAAATTTTGTGGAAATAAAAAAAAACTATACTTTTGGTTAACCAGATTGGTCAACCAGTTAAAATCAAAACCAGTATTATGAATATTAAAACGGAAAAGGAGACGGATGTCTTGTCCAGTCCCAAGCAAGGTTCCGAAGAAATAATTATCTCTAAAATTAGGGAATTAATTGTTTCTAAGCAACTCGAACCGGGCGATAAGCTTCCTGCAGAAAGAATATTAGCAGAAAAATTGGGAGTAAGCCGTAATCAATTACGTCAAGCTATCCAAAAATTAGAATTTTATGGGTTAGTAAAAAAATATCCTCAAAGTGGTACTCGTGTATCCAATATAGGTGTAACTGCCCTAAATGGAATGATGTCAGATATTTTACAATTACAGGAACCAGATTTTAAATCACTGGTAGAAACCAGATTGATATTAGAAACCAATGCAGTGCGCCTAGCTGCAACCCGAAGAACCGATGAGCATCTATTTCAAATACAAGAAGCTCATAAAGCGTATAGTGAAAAGGCAATAAACGGACTAAACGCAGTAGAAGAAGATTTAATGTTTCATCTTAAACTATCTGAAGCAAGTGGTAATAGTGTGATCAACTCTCTTATGTTAGTAATTACACCCGAAATTATTACACATTTTGTAGCCAACAAAGTTTGTAATAAAGATGAAAACCACTTACTAATAAAAGAACATCAAGCGATCATTGATGCAATTATTGATAAAGATCCTGATAGAGCAGTTGCTAAACTAGAAGATCACTTTAAAGATTTATATAAATTTTGTTATGATCAAGAATAAATAAAAACAAGGGGAATAATTCTAATACCACTACAATATGTAACAAAAAAAAACAGCAATAAAAAAAGGGACAGCTACCACACTTATCCCTTAATTTTCGAAACTTTACTTAATTAAAAAAGTAAAATTAATACTATAATTACTTATAGATAGATTAACACAAAGATAGGAAAAATAGATAAACACTTTTGGATTTATCATTTTAAAGCTTTGTTAAGAAATAAGTAATTATCAAATCTTGCTTTTGAGTCGAAAATAAAACTGATGGCGATTAAAATTAAAAGCGTAAAACAAAAAATAATTACTTATGTATGTTAAAAAGATCATTACAGTCGTCCTGATTGTCCTATATCATTGTACAATGCTTGCACAAGACGGCGTTACATTAACAGGAACAATTACTTCTCAGGAAGATGGAATTCCAATACCAGGCGTTAACGTTTTAATATTGGGATCAAATACAGGAACAACAACAGATTTTGATGGATATTACCAGCTTAAAGTAAAAAAAGGAGATGTAGTTTCTTTTTCTTTTACCGGAAAGAAAACAATAACTGTATCAATTGACAATCAAACAACCCTGGATGTAGCTCTAGAAGAAGAAGCATCAGAACTGGAACAAGTTGTAGTTATTGGATATGGGGTTCAGAAAAAATCAAGTTTAACAGCTTCTGTAGCCAAATTAGAAAACAAGAATTTAGATGAATTACCTTACTCTGATGTTTCTAATAGTATAAAAGGTAAAATTGCCGGAGTTCAAATAAGAAACACTACTGGTAATGTCGGTGATGAACCGGAGATCATAGTAAGAGGTATTGGTTCTATTAGTCTTAGCTCTGCTCCTTTAGTTGTGGTCGATGGATTTCCTTTTGATGATGGACTTCAGTTCATCAATCCCAGTACGATTGAATCTATAGAAGTTTTAAAAGACGCAAGTTCTACAGCTATCTACGGATCTAGAGGTGCTAACGGTGTTATACTGATCACAACTAAACAAGGAAAAGCAGAAAAAACCTCATTTGAATTTAAATCCTTATCCGGTTTCAAGCAAGCAGCAAGAAGCATTGACCTTCTTGATGCCATCCAATTCTCTGACTTGGATAGAAATAGAGATCAACTAGTAGAAAATTTTAATGCTCAACAGGAAAACAGGGAACCTAACTTCATAAATTATGATAATGTTCAAATAGGTAAAAGAACTATCGCCCAAAACATTGGCGGACCAACAAATTGGCAAGAAGAAGCCCTAAGAAATCCTGCGAGAATTGATAATTATCAGCTCAACGTATATGGTGGAGGAGCCAGAACTAACTATTTAATATCTGCAAATTATATTTATGACGAAGGCCTTAGAAAAGATAATGATTTAGAAAGATTAAATTTATCTGCTAGACTTAAATCTAAATTATCAGATAATTTAAGTTTTGATTTAAAAATCAACCCTTCTTATACACTTACTAGAAGATCTTCTATTAATTTTACGGATACCGGAAGATATGAAACTTGGATACCTGTAAGACATAACCAATATACATCCGATTTAACCGGACAACCTGTAGGAAGTTATGCGCACGCCTTACATTTTAGAAATCTGAATTTTGACTATATAGACCCTGTAACTGGCGAAACAGAAAACACTGGGAATTTAGAAAACCTATGGTCATCATCAAATTTTAATCCTATCTCTAGACAAGAAGCTAGTAGAAGAAATCGTTTTGAATACAGATTACTAGCCAATGGATCTGTAAAATGGAAAATTGCTAAAGGACTTACTTTAAGATCCTCATTAGGAGGATATGTCAGATACCGTACTGCTGAAGAATTTTTTGGGTCAGACGGAGATCGTGATGGAGAAACTGAAGGTATTTTAGCAGATCAACTTACTGTTAAATACATCAACGAAAATACTTTAAATTATAACAGAAATTTTAATGGACATGATCTTGGGTTATTAGTAGGTATTACTTATGAGAATACCGCGGAGCGCCTTAGTAATCTAAGAATTACCAATTTTGATGATGAAACGATCACTACGCTCAATGCAGGAACTATTATAGATTTACCAAATACATTTACCCTAAAAGATGAAACCATATTATCTTCTTACTTAGCCAGAATTAACTATGCCTATAAAGATCGTTATTTACTTTCTTTAGCAGGAAGAGCAGATGGTTTCAATAAATTTGGTAAAAACAATAAATATGGAGTTTTTCCATCTGTTTCTATTGGTTGGAATGTAGCTAACGAAAACTTCTGGAGAAATAGTATTGGAAATACTGTGAACAATCTAAAACTTAGATCTAGTTGGGGTATTAGTGGAGCAGCACCTCCTTTATTCTCTTTTCTTTCACAAACGATTATTGATTTTAGTAATTATAGTATAGGTCCAAATGGTAGTTTAATTACTGGTCAGGGAGAAGTAGATCCGCTTCAAGGAAACCCTGATATCACCTGGGAAACAAACACAGAATTTAATAACGGTATTGATCTTGGCTTTTTTAATAACTCAGTAAATCTAACTGTTGACTATTATTACAAATTATCAGAAAAACTACTATTAAGACAGCAAATATCTAACACGACTGGTTTTGACGAACAATGGAATAATATTGGAAAAGTACAAAACTCCGGTTGGGAATTCGATCTATCCACAAACCTTGGAAAAGGTAAACTGAAATGGCAAGGAAACGCAAACATTTCTTTTAATAGAAATAAACTTATTTCCTTTGGTGGTTCAGAAAGAGCTATTAACAATGGAGAAAGAACCGACCAATACATCACCAGAGTTGGAGAGCCATATATTCAGTTCTACGGATATAGAACAAACGGTATTTTTCAGGATGCTGATGATCTTGCAAACAGTCCAAGTGGTATCACTGATGCAGTTGGTGGTCTTAAAAGGGTGGATGTAAATGGTGATGGTATTATTAATGAAGATGATAGAACCGTAATTGGTGATCCTTTTCCTGATTTCATCTGGGGATTCACCAATACGTTTACTTATGGAAATCTAGACCTTAACTTCTCTTTTCAAGGATCGCAAGGTGGTGAAGTTGTATGGGGAGAAGCATTTTACAATGAAGTAGAACGTTACAGCGCTGTATACTCAGAAGATCAATGGTTCAATGAGAATATTCCTGCAAGCAGACCAGGTGTTAGAATCGGAGTACCTTGGTTAGAAACTGATTATGCTGTACAGGATGCGTCTTATATTTCCTTACGAGAAGTAGTATTAGGATATACAATCCCTAACGATTCTGCTACCAAAATAGGACTAGAAAAAATGAGAGTATATATTTCTGGTCAGAATTTATGGTATAATGCAGCCGATGACTATTTAGGAAATAATCCTGAAGGAAATACAGATAGAGGAAATGTTCTAATCAGAGGATACCAAAGAGGAGTTACACCAGTGCAGCGTCAGCTGGCACTTGGATTGGATATCAATTTCTAAAAAGTAATTAATCAAAGTCTATTTCAGTAAGAATTAAGTCAAACTAATATCGGATACCGAAATACAGGCGAAAAAATATTTATAATGAAACATATTTTTAAACTTCAAAACAGATTCATAAATTTTAATATTTATGCATTGTGCTTGGCATTAGTAACAATGTCTTGTGATCTTGAAGAAGATGTAATTTCTTTTAGATCAGATAATAATTTCTACAGTAACCAGGAAGAATTAAATAGAGGGTTAATTGCAACATATTCTAGTTTATATGATGTAATGGCTGTAGAATGGAATGTTACAGAGTTGCGTTCTGATAATACCTTTACCAATCCAGATAGATCACCAGAATCCGATGCTCCTCGTTTTACATTAGATCGTCTTACGGTAGATACTAACAATTCTATAAATCAAGAATATTATGCATCTTGTTATAAAACCATTGCATTGGCCAATAGAATTTTGGCTAATTTGGATGTGGTAGAAGATCAGGATCTAAGAAATCAATACGAAGGAGAAGCTAGATTTATGAGAGCTTTGATGCACTTCAATTTAACAAGATTATATGGAAGTACGGTAATTGCAGATAGAGTATTAATTGGCGAAGAAGGTTTCGAGTTATCTCGTAGACCGGTAACCGAAGTATATGACTTCATTATTGACGATCTAAACGAAGCAATCATCCTTTTACCAGAAGTATATGATGATTCTGAATTCGGAAGAGCAACAGGAATTGCAGCTAGAACCATATTAGGAAAAGTTCATTTATCAAGTCCTACAAGAGATCTAGAAGCTGCTATTACTCAACTTGAATATGTAAGGGATCAAAGTGATAGAGATCTTATATCAAATTACGATCTCCTTTTTCAACCAGGTAATGAGATAAATAGTGAAGTTATTTTTTCAGTACGATATGAACAAGGACTTATTGGTTTAGGTTCCCCTTTCCCTAACTTCTTTGCTCCTTTACAAAGTGATGGAAATGTAGTTTTCGGAAACGGTGACGGGCTTAATGTTCCTACCGAAGATGTTTCTAACTCATACGTAACCGATGACCAAAGAAAGCTTTCATCTATGGCTGATAGTTATATCGCTACTAACGGAACTGAGATTTTCAACAAACACGTAACAAAATATAATTCTGAATTTAATGCATTAGACGATGGAGATGTAGATTGGCCTGTGACACGATTTGCAGATGTACTATTAATGCTCTCTGAAGCTTATATCGATGCCCGAGGAATTTCTGAAGCTTTAATAGAATTAAACAAAGTAAGAGAACGAGCTGGTCTAACTGCCCTAACAGAAACAGATATAAACTCAAGTTTTGCATTTAAACTTGCCTTAGAGAACGAAAGACGTCTCGAGTTTGCCTTTGAAAACCACAGGTTTTTCGATCTTTTAAGAACCAACAGAGCTTTAACCGTTATAAATGAGCACTTTATCACAGAATTTGCATACAACAATCCGGATAATCCAGATCTTGATGCAAGTCCTATCTCTGATTTTCAGTTATTGTTACCAATCCCACAAAGAGAAATTGATCTAAACCCGAATCTGGCTCAAAATGTAGGTTATTAATGATTATAACTAAACAACATATCATAACTAGATTAGTATTAATCCAACTATTTTTTATTGGATGTATCGGTTTCGCCAATGAGATTAAAGTAGCGTCTATTGATGAATTTAATAGTGCCATAAAATCTGTAAAAGCAGGAGATCGTATCATACTTAAAAATGGAGAGTGGAAAGATGTTAAACTAGTTGTAAAAGGTCAGGGAACTTCAGAAAACCCAATCGTCATTGAAGCAGAAGAATCCGGTAAGGTATTTATTACCGGAGATTCTAGCTTAAAGATAGCAGGAACTCATTTAATTGTAAAAGGTTTATGGTTCAAAAATGGTTTTACTTCAGATAAATCTGTGATCTCATTTAGAGTGAATTCTAAAGAATTTGCAACACATTCCAGACTTACTGATTGTGCTATCACCTATTATAACCCGAGCTCCAAAGCAACAGATTACAAGTGGGTTAGTGTCTGGGGAAAAAATAACAGAGTAGATCACAATTATTTTGCAGGTAAAACTAATTCTGGTACTACACTGGTCGTTTGGTTAAAAGGAGAACAACATATCCAGAATAATCATAGAATTGATCATAATTATTTTGGAGAAAGACCTTCTTTAGGATTTAATGGAGGAGAAACGATACGAATTGGAACTAGCAAAAATTCTCTATTATCTTCCAGAACCATTGTAGAAGATAATGTTTTCGAAAAATGTAATGGAGAAGTAGAAATTATTTCTAACAAATCTTGTGATAACGTATACCGTAACAATCTTTTTTTGGAAAGTGAAGGTGTTTTGACACTAAGACACGGTAACAGGTGTTTAATTGAAAGTAATGTATTTATTGGAAACCAAAAACCAAATACAGGCGGTATCAGAATAATTAATGCAGGCCATGTTGTTAGAAATAATCTAATGATGAATCTAACCGGAGATGGGTTTAGAGGCCCAATTGTAATTATGAATGGCGTACCTAACAGTCCTGCAAACAGATACCATCAGGTTAAGGATGTTAACATTCAGAACAATACCATCATTAATTGTTCTCCTATTCAGCTTTGTGCAGGAAAAGATGAAGAAAGATCTTTAGCACCTATTAACACTGTTTTTGCCAACAATTTAATTTTCAATGATAAAAACGGTGATATTGCAACTGTACACGATAAATTAGATGGCTTTAAATTCTATGGGAATATTCTTGATTCTGAAAAAGGTTTCAATCAGTCAGGGTTTACAAAAGTAAAAGTCAACTGGGATGCTTTAGACAATATTCTTTACATTCCAAAAACTACCAATGAGGAATTAATAAAAAATTCTAAACCTGAAGGTAAGCCGACCAAACTTGACATCACTGGAACAAAGAGAGACACTTTTGTTGCCGGAGCATATAATCTTGGAAATAATAAGCTTCCAAAGGCACTTGTTTTACAAAGTGGTACTTCGTGGGATTCTAAAGTTACACCACAAAAACCAATAGTTACATCAGAAATTATTGAGGTAGAACCTGGAATAGGAACTTTGCGCAAAGCGCTTAAAAAAGCTTCTACCGGTAGTATTCTTAAACTAAAGCCTGGAGAATATATTTTAGAAAAAGGAATAAAAGTTAGCAATAGTATCACTATTGAAGGAAATTCTGAAGACAAAAAACCTTTATTAAAAGTAAAAGAAGGATTAGAAAAAAATCCAACCTATTTCTTTAGAGTTGAAGGAGGTACCATGTTACGACTAAAAAATCTGGAAATTTCAGGAGAATTAAACACTCCTATAAAATATGCAGTAGTTTCTCCTGATAAAGGTATATCTGAACCATACTCTGTATTTATTAACAATTGCTACATCCATGATTTTAAAAATAAAAATGGTAGTAGTGTATATAAAGGATACAAAGGAACCTTTGCAGACACGTTGAGCATAGTTAATTCCAGAATCGAAAATGTTTATAGAGGAATAAACCTTTCAGAAGAGAAAGATGATACCGGAAAATATAGTGCTCAAGTAGTATATATCGACAACACCATTTTTAAAGATATAGAGCAATGGGCAGTAAACTATTACCGAGGTGGAACTGATGAGTCTACTTTAGGAGGAAAACTGGTAATAGATAATTCGGTATTCAGCAACGTTGGCAATATAGAAAAAGGTACTGTTCTTAAAACTAATGGTATTGTTTGGGTTGATATCAAAAACTCTGTATTCGAAAAAAGTTATAAAGTGGTTAACCCTGTTAACCTAAAAGGAGCTAAAAATAGTATTAGCAATTGTGTCATTTTTGAATGTGGTACGGTAAAAACAACAAAAGGAGCATCTGCAAAAGATATCCAATATAAAAACCCTAAATGGGACGATAAAAACAACTTTATTCCAAGTGAGAAATCACCGTTGCTTAAAACAAAACGCATTGGATTGAAGTGGGAAGCAAAAAAATAAAATTAACACCATAGAATTATGAAAAATTACGAAGCATCTTTCAAGAGAATCTTAGCAGGGCTATTGGTTTTCTGTTTAATGTTGATATTTGTAATATCCTCATCTTGTGATGCGGATATAGAAGTAGATCAAACTGTTGAAGAAATAGAATCGGCAACCCCGATAATCACCAGTTTTTCTCCGTTAAATGTAGAAATACTTGAAGACGTACTTGTAGAAGGAGAATTTCTTCAATTTGTTGATAGAGCAACTATCGGTGGTATACCAACTGAAATTAAAAGTAAGATAAGTGATACACAGATTTTATTAAGAGTCGATCCAGCGGTAATCTCTGGTCCTATCGTGCTTATCAATGATTTAAGTAGACAAGGTGCAGAAAATCTTGAATTTACGGCTACCTCAACAGAAAGTTTAAGTGTATCCTACCCTGTACCTTCTGTAACAAGTACTATCCCAAGTGAAGCTACAGCAAACGACTTACTGATTATAGAAGGCTCTAACCTTGGTGTGGTATCAAGTGTAACGTTTGGAGGAGTTGCCGGTGTAATTTCCTTCCAGGAAAATGATGTAATCGTAGTAACCGTTCCTAATCCCGGTACGTTGGATCCTGTTACCGTTAATTTAGTATTTAATAGTAACAATGGCGACATTACACAAGAATTGAGTCCTTCTTTTCTGGTAAACATACCAACACCAGAACCGGATAACGTACCTAGAATAATGGCCAGAGATAATATGGTAACCATCACTGGAGCTAATATTAATTTTACAACATCGGTAACTATAGATGGTATTGAAGCAACAATCACTACGTCGCCCACAGAATTAACTTTTATGGTACCATCTGGAGTAACAACAGGTATTGCAGAAGTTATTATAACAGATACTGAAATGCGCCAAACGGTATTTAATATACCTTATATTAATGGTCCTTATTATGAATATTACGACTTTGATACTAAAGCTCTTGAAACCGTAAGAGATAATAAAAATGGAGATCCTTCAGAAGTAGTATTATCATTAGGAGAAGATGCATCAGAGCAGCCAAGATTTACCGGAATGACAGAACCTTTTGGAAATAGATATTTGCATTTAGATTATCCAAAAGCTACAACCAGTACTTTAGCATCTATATATTGCTATGATTTTAGCGACGATTTTGGTACCGAAGAAATGGGAGAAGAATCAGCTGCTTTAATCGATCCTGCGGGTAGATTTGGTGGTAACCCTGTATTACATTTCTGGATGAGAATTAATGGTGCAAATTGTAGAACAAAAATTTACTTGGGAACTTCGAGTGCACAGCGTAGAGAATCCAATGGTCCTCTTTTAGATACAGCAGGAGAATGGGTATTGGTTGCTGTAAGACTTAATGGATTTATGGATAGCGCTGCTGATTTCTCCAGATTCCACTTCCGCCTCACCGCTGGTAGTTCATCCGATAATATTCCTAGATCTGCTGACTATGACTGGATAATTGTAACAGATAGAGTACTGACGGAATTTGGAGCTGTAGATTATTCTGCTGCCTCTATTACAGACCAAACATTTTGGAAAGATCAAGGTTAAAAAATAATAAATAACGAATCATACAAAATCATAGATGATCCCATCACCTTTACATACTAATCTGTTAAGGTTAGGCATTCTTTGCCTAACCCTAACTCTTAGTGTTCTTAGTTTTAGCTGTAACCAAGAAGGCAAAACAGAAAACAAAACGGAGCTTAAAAACCAAAAGCCCGTGCTTTCGTTATCTAGTTCTCAAGCAGAAGAAATCAAAGGATTATTAGCTGAAAACAAGGTTTTAAAAACCTCTTTTGATCAACATCAGAAAAAAGCAGATAAAGCTATTCTTAACGGTGTAGAAATACCCATGCCTAAGGATCCTGGCGGTGGATATACCCACGAGAAACACAAACGTAACTATGGGGAAATGTATGCTGCAGGAATTACCTATGCAATAACCGGAGATACTAAATATTCCAAATTTGTAGCTGATATGTTATTAGGATATGCAGAAATGTATCCAAAATTACCTTTACATCCCAAAAGCAAAGAAAATCATCCTGCCGGAAAACTTTTCTGGCAAGGACTCAATGAAAGTGTATGGTTGGTTAATTCCATACAAGCATATAATTTAGTAAGTGATGCTATTTCTAAAGAAAACAAAATAATAATCGAAGATAATGTCTTCAAGAAAGTAGCAGAATTTATCAGTGTAGATTCTAAAAAAACCTTTAATAAAATACATAATCATGGAACCTGGGCAGTAGCGGGTGTTGGTATGACAGGATATGTTCTCAAAGATCAGGATATGGTCGATCGTGCGTTATACGGAAGTAATAAGGATAAAGAAACCGGTTTTCTTAAACAAATCGATATGCTTTTTTCTCCAGAAGGATATTATTCTGAAGGTCCTTATTACCAGCGATATGCTATGATGCCTTTTATGCTTTTTGCACAAGCGATCCAAATCAATCAACCTGATCTAAACATCTTCGAATACCGAGATCAATTATTAGGTAAAGCGGTAACCACAGTATTGCAACTAACTGATGAAAATGGTGCTTTTTTCCCATTTAACGATGCGTTAAAAGAAAAAAACTATTTAACCAGTGAATTGATATTTGCCAGCAATATTGCATACGCCTATTATAAAGATACCTCGCTACTGCCTATCATTTTAGAGCACAAAAAAGTAAGTATCTCCGGAGCGGGATTAGAAGTTGCTAAAGCTTTGAAAGATTTTAAACCAAAAGCGTACGAAAAAAAATCATTACTAATTACTGATGGCAAAGATGGTCAAGACGGCGGATTAGCACTCTTAAGAATGCCTAATGGAAGAAATAATCAAAAACTTACTTCTGTTTTTAAATTCGCTTCGCAAGGAATGGGACACGGACACTTTGATAGACTATCCATATTTCTATATGATGGAAAACAAGAAATTTTACAGGACTACGGTGCTGCCAGGTTTCTAAACGTAGAATCCAAAGAAGGAGGACGATATCTTCCTGAAAATAATACCTGGGCAAAACAAACTATTGCCCACAACACAGTAACGGTAGATGAAACTTCTCAGTTTGGTGCTAATGTAAAAACATCGAGTAAAGTGAGTCCTCAATTACTTTTTTCCAACTTAAAAGATGCTAATCTTCAAATTGTTAGTGCAAAGGAAGAGGATGCATATCAAGGAGTTATGATGCAAAGAACATTGGCTTTAGTCAAAAAAGAAGCTTCAGAAAGACCTCCTTTTATTATTGATGTATACGCAATTAAGGCTCAAGAATCGCATCAATATGATCTTAACTTTATGTATCAAGGACAAGTAATGGAAACTAATTTTGAGTATCTAAAAGAAAAAACATTAGTACCTCTTGGAGTTAAAAATGGATACCAACATTTATGGAAATTAGCAGAAGGCAATAGCAATAAAAACTTTGCTACGTTAACCTGGTTAAACCAAAATAGCTTCTACTCTATCTCCAGCCTTGTAAATACCGACAGTAAAATGGTTTTTTCAAGATTAGGAGCTAATGATCCTAATTTTAATCTTAGAAATGATGCTTCTTATATGATAAGAGAAAACAATAAGAAAAATCATGTTTTTGTCAATATCATAGAACCTCATGGAAACTTTGATCCGAAATTGGAATCAGTTCAAAATCCGCATTCTGATGTTAATAATATTCAATTGATCTATTCTGATGAGATGTACACCATTGTAGAAGTGATATTCAAAAATAATGAACACTATACATTAATGATCGTTAATCAAGAACACGATCCACACAAACAACATAAAGTGACTATTGATGACCAAGCATATCAATGGACGGGAAATTATAATTTAAAAACCAACTAAACAATGAGCTACTCAAAAATAAAAAGCGACGTATTCTTTATAACCAAAGATAAGCCGTGGGAACAAGCCGCAGAAGGTATTACACGACAGATGATCGGTTATGACGTAAATATTATGATGGTTAAAGTAAACTTCGAAAAAGGAGCGATTGGATATATCCACGATCACTTTCATTCTCAAACCACCTATGTAGAATCCGGAAGTTTTGAAGTTACAATCGGAGATGAAAAAAAAATATTGAATGCAGGTGATGGATTCTTTATTCCTCCTAATGTTCCTCACGGTGCTGTTTGCCTGGAAGCAGGAGTTCTTATTGATGTATTCAGCCCAATACGCGAGGATTTTTTAGAAATTTCACATCAAAAGAAGTAATTAGATGACTAAAATTAAAGGATTACGTTGGTGGGTTATAGGCTTAATCGCCTTAGCTACTGTGATTAATTATATCGACAGGCAATCACTTAGTGTGTTGTGGCCAGATATTGCTGAAGAATTATATCCAGATAAGTCCGCAGACGAACGAAAAGATATTTACGGTTGGATCTCCTCGATTTTCCTATTTTCTTATGCTTTTGGTCAAGCTATCTTCGGAAAGATTTTTGACAAAATAGGTACACGGTTAGGTTTCGCCCTTTCAATAGGTTTTTGGTCTATAGCAACTGCATTACACGCATTAGCAAAAGGTTTTCTTAGTTTTTCGATCTTCAGATCTATTTTAGGTATTGCTGAAGCAGGAAATTGGCCTGGTGCTGCAAAAGGAAATGCAGAGTGGTTCCCGGCTAAGGAACGTGCTTTTGCCCAAGGAATTTTCAACTCAGGTGCCGCCATTGGAGGTATCATATCAATTCCTGCCATCGCCTTTATGACCATTCATTTTAGTTGGCAAATGATATTTATTATCATTGGAACTATGGGATTGCTATGGTTGATCCCATGGATGCTAATTATGAAAGCACCTCCGGGAAAGCACCCTTGGCTTACCGAAAAAGAGAGGAATTATATTCTTGACAAATCGAAATCAGAAAATGTAGATCAAATTGAAAATGAAAACGAACTTGATGAATACAATCCAGAAACTGGTAAAATGCTATCTCATAAAGAGAGTTGGGGAGTAATTTTTTCCTCAGCTGCAATTGATCCTATATGGTGGCTGTTTGTATTCTGGATTCCTATCTATCTATCAGAAGTATATGGTATGGATGTTAAATCAATTGGAATCTATGGTTGGGTACCTTATGTAGGAGCTATGATTGGTGCATGGTTTGGAGGACTTTTGGCACAGAATCGTATTAAGTCAGGTTGGAGTATTAATAAAACTAGAAAGTTTGTTATAACCCTAGGTTGTTTAATTATGCTTCCTTGTTTCTATTTGTTATCTGATCCGGGAAGCCCTGTCAATGCTGTAATTATTATGGCCGTTATTCTTTTCGGATTTCAAACAGCTATTGGAAACATACAAACATTACCGAGCGACTTATTTGGTAAAAAGACAGTTGGAACACTCTCTGGCCTGTCCGGAATGTCGGCAAAGTTTGCTGGAGTAGGTCTAACCGCACTAGTATCTACTTTAACTGCCGGAGGAAATTACACCCCAGCATTTATAGTTGGAGGCGTTTTGACCTTAATAGTACTGGCAAGTGTATGGATTTTATGCGGAAACATTCAGCCATTAACTGCTAAGAAATAATAAAACCCTTAGAAAAATAAATATTTAATCAACTAATAACTATTAATATAAAAAAAATGGATTCAAAAGGAAAAATTGCTATCGTAACCGGAGCAACTGGCGGTATTGGTTTCGCTGTTGCAAAAAGATTAGGTAACGATGGATATACTGTAATTTTAAATGGTATAGAAGACGATAAAGGAGCAGAAAGAGTAAAAGAGCTTACTGCCGAAGGAATAACTGCCGAGTATTATGGATTCGATGTTACAAACGAAGAAGCAGTTACTTCTAATATAGAGGCTATAGGAGAAAAATATGGTAAAATTGATCTACTGGTAAATAATGCCGGAGGATTAGGAGGAAGATCCAGGTTTGAAGGAATGACCACAGAATTTTACAGATCTGTTATGGCACTAAATCTGGACTCAACATTTTTTGCATCCAGAGCTGCTATTCCCTATCTTAAAAAAGGAGAAAATGCTTCAATCATTAACTATACATCCAACGCAGGATGGACCGCCGGAGGTCCCGGAGCTGGAATTTATGGAACATCAAAGGCCGCTGTTAATGCAATAACAAGGGCATTGGCAAAAGACCTGGCTGAGTATGGTATTAGAGTAAATGCAGTATCACCGGGTACTATCGACACTCCATTTCATGCCCAAATAAAATCAACAAAACCTGAAGTTTTTGCATCTTGGAAAAATAATATTTTATTAGGAAGACTAGGCCAGCCGGAAGATGTAGCTTCTGTTGTATCTTTCTTAGCTAGCAATGACGCTGCTTTTATAACTGCAGAAACTATCCAGATTGGAGGAGGACAAGCTTTAGGAATTTAAAAATAAAGAACAATACAGAATGAAAAAAGTAGTAACCTTTGGAGAAGTTTTAATGCGTATAGCTCCTTTGGGAAATAAAAAATTAAAACAATCTAACCAATTAGAATACTACTTTGGTGGAACCGAAGCGAACGTAGCAATATCACTTGCCCAATTCGGAAACAAAACACAACATATTACAGCAGTATCCAACGATTTCGTTGGTGATGCAGCAAAGAGCTACTTGCAGAAACTGGGAGTAGATACTGGTTTGATTATTGACTCGCGTCATCCTCTGGGATTATATTTCCTGGAGGTTGGTGCAGTCATGCGATCAAGTACCATTGCCTACAATAGGGCAAACTCAGCTTTCTGTAATATACAACCCGAATCAATTGATTGGGAGTCTGCTTTAGAAAACTGCGATTGGTTTCACTGGACAGGTATCACTCCTGCCCTATCTATGAATGCGTTTCAAGCTTTAAAAGACGGAATAGAAATTGCTCATAAAAAAGGAATCACCGTATCTGCAGATCCCGCATACCGAAGCGGTCTGTGGAATTATGGTCATAAAGCTAAAGAGGTACTCTCTGAGTTAGTAGCCTTGTCTAACATATTCATTGGTGGCCCTAATGAAATTAATGAATTGCTGGAAACTAATTTCTCTTATGATAATGATGACTTTATAAAAGCAAGTAAACTTTTAATGGAGAAATATAACCATATAGAAGGAGTTTTTGATAAAACAAGAGTTTCTCTTAATGCCAGTTGGCATAAAATAAAAGCCAGAATGTGGAACGGAGAAAAGTTTTCTGAAACAGATGAATTAGAAATTACTCACGTAATTGATAGAATCGGCACGGGAGATGCATATGCAGCAGGCTTAATTCACGGACTAATGCATTATGAGGATACCAAAGCAATGGAATTTGCTAATGCGTCTTGTGCGTTAAAACACACCATAGAAGGAGATGCTAATCTGGTAACAGAAGCAGAAGTATTAAGTATTATTCAAGGTAATTTATCAGGTCGAATAAAAAGATAATATGGCACAATATACACGAATTGAGGTTGCACAAGTAATGGGAAACACAGGTATTGTTCCCCTATTTTATCATAAGAATATTGATATATCCAAAAAAGTGATCAAAGCTTGTTATGATGGCGGTTCCAGAGTTTTTGAGTTTACTAATAGAGGTGATCACGCTCAGGATATTTTTACAGAACTATCTAAATGGATTGACGACGAACTACCGGGTATGATTCTGGGAATAGGATCTATAGTAGATGCAGGTACTGCATCTCTATTTATTCAGAAGGGTGCTAATTTTATCGTTTCACCTGTTCTAAATCCAGAAATAGCTAAAGTTTGTAATCGTCGTAAAATAGCTTGGCTACCAGGTTGTGCAACACTTACTGAAATAAATTACGCTGAAGAGTTAGGGGCAGAAATCGTAAAGATATTTCCTGCCGCTCAAGTAGGTGGCCCCGATTTTGTAAAAGGTGTCAAAGCTCCATGTCCGTGGACAAGTATTATGCCCAGCGGAGGTGTTACTCCAGAAGAAAAAAATCTTACAGACTGGTTCAATGCAGGAGTGCATTGCGTAGGAATGGGATCCAAGCTTATTACGAAAGATGAAAATGGAAACTTTGATTATCATAAAATAACAGAATTGACTAAGAGTTCACTAAGGATTGTCAAAGATTTAAAGCGTAGCAATCATTAATTTTTCTGCATTCATCGATCTAAAGACTTATTTCGAATAACAAATTGCTAACAAATCAATTGAATCACATGATTTTCAATAAAAATTGTGTTAAATAAAAATAAATTTATATATTTGGTTAACCAATTTGGTCAACCAAACATATAAAAATTAAATTCATTCTATCATCAAATAATTCGATTATGAAAAATTTATTACTATTATTAGCTACTTTCGGTAGTTTTGGAGTTATTAATGCTCAGTCAATATTCTTCAGTGAAATATTAGCAACTCCGCCAGGTACTGATACGGATCGTGAATACATCGAACTAAGATGCGACGATTGTACTCCTGGCCAAGTATTAGACAACATATATGTTATATCAGTAGAGGGAGATAAAGAAAATACTACTGGAACTGGGAGGATAGATTATATTGAAAGCTTAGATGGTCTTGTAATGGGCGCCAATGGTTTTATCGTCATTGCCACAGCTGCCTCTCAAGGCTCATTCACCATAGATGCAGGAGCTGCTATTGTAACCTCTACTACTCCTGATATAGAAAACTTATCACAAAATTGGTTTATAGTACAAACTACTGGAGATACAGATATCCCTGATACGAGTGATGATTTAGATAGTATGAATAATGGTACTATAGATGATGCCACATTCTTGTCCTGGACAATTTTAGATTCAATAAGTCTTATTGACGATGACGGTGCTGGTGCTGATGGTGAAGCTGCTTATTCTTCACAAATTGTTATTTCTGAACCTGATAATAGTGGAGATGCCAATTTTTCCACTCAAGCTGGTTCTAATATATTTTTCTTGCCTTTAAATCCCCCAGGAACTTCAGATGCCTCTCTACCTATTGAATATGTTGCACGTGTTGGTAATTCAACTGGAAGTACTATTTCGGATAGTGTATCTTCTGATTGGCTTGTTGCTAATATTAGTTCAAGTGGTGATTTTCCTAATTACACTATAAGATCTGGAGGCTCTAATCAAATAGATGCAGTTCCTCAGTTTTATGAAGGTGAATCCATAAATCATATAGGGTCAGAAAATCTAGTACCTGCAATATTATCTGTAACAGAACAAGAATTAACAGATGACATCTCCTTTTTCCCTAATCCAACAAAGAATGTTATAAACATAAATTCTAAAAACGATCTTATTTCTTCTATCGAAGTATTAGATGCAACAGGAAAAATACTAGTTCAGAAAAAAAATAACTTGGATGTAGTTGATTTAAGCAACTTATCAACTGGATTATATTATATGAATGTTTACGGAGAAAGTGCACGAATTACCAAAACCGTAGTAAAGAACTAGCGTACTTTATAATAGTTTGATTTTAATTTGAGTTAGAAAATACCCTTGCAAAATTTTACAAGGGTATTTCTCTTCAATATATATTTTAAAAACAACTGCAATGAAATCATTTAATTTATTCGTTTGCCTTCTAATTACTCTAGCAACCCAAGCTCAAGTAACCCTGAATGCCGATGGAACCGGTAATACCTATGAGTTAATTACCTCCGTTTTAGCTTCAGGATACAATCCTATAGAATCTCCGGGAGAAGTAGATGGCTCCTGTGATAATCACTCCTCTTTTGGAAGGCATATTTCTGAGGTTTTCAATAGTGAATTAAATGATCATGTTTTCAAATTTAGTATACACGTATCAGAAGATAATGATAGATGTAAAAATTTTGATCGTCAGCGAAATGAAATTAAATCTTATAATCAATCACCTGACAACTTAAAAGGAACTATTGGAGAAACTGTGTTGTATAAATGGAAATTTAAACTTGATGCCGGATTTCAAGCTTCTAGTAAGTTCACCCATCTTCATCAGCTAAAAAGTGTAGGTGCAGATGCTGCCGAAGAGAGTCAACCACTGATTACTTTAACGGCCAGAAAAGGAAATCCCGATAAACTAGAATTAAGATATGCCCCCACTACTTCTCAATCAACGCTTACTTCGGTAAATCTTTCTTTATTAAAAGGGAATTGGGTAGAAGTTTCGGAAACAGTCACTTATGGGGAGACTAATAATGCGACCTATACTATTATAATTACTAATATGAATACAGGAGTAGAAATCCTGAATTATTCTTCTTCTGAATTAAGAATGTGGAAAACAAATGCTGATTTTATCCGACCTAAATGGGGCATTTACAGAAGCCTTGTTAATGCCTCTGATCTAAGAGATGAAGAAGTACTATTTGCAAATTTCTCAATAACTGAAAACCCTCAACTATCTGTTCCCTCAGTATCCAAAGATGATTTATTTACTGTATTTCCTAATCCCACAAAAGGAATCGTTAATTTCAACTTTCGTGAAAACATAAAAAGCTACAACGTCTCTATTCTTGATTCATCAGGAAAAATTATCAGAGAAATATCTGAAATTGGTGATAATAATAAGATAGACATTAAGAATCTATCCGATGGAACCTATTTCATTAAATTAACAGATTCTATAACCAACACTTATACTGTAAAGCAAATGGTGAAAGCAAATTAGAGGTCGAAAATCTTGCTTAAGATAAACTCAAAAAAAATCCCGCCAAAAAGCGGGATTTATGTTTATATAATTGAAATAATTACTTACTCAAGTACATCTTACGTCTAGAGTATAGATCATAAAACTGATCATCCTTAAGATCATCAATAAATAAGATGCTTTCTCCGGTACTCTTCATCTCTGGTCCTAGTTTCTTATTTACATTCGGAAATTTATTAAAAGAAAATACAGGTTGTTTTATAGCGTATCCGTCTAAATGGGGTTTGAAATCAAAATCTGTGACCTTCTTCTCTCCTAACATTACCTTGGTTGCATAATTTACATAAGGTTCTCCGTATGCTTTTGCAATAAAAGGTACTGTTCTGGATGCTCTTGGATTCGCTTCAATAATATATACCGTATCATCTTTGATAGCAAACTGTATATTAATTAACCCAACCGTATTCAACGCCAATGCTATTTTATGTGTATGATCTTTAATCTGCTGCATTACAAACTCTCCCAGATTAAATGGAGGTAATGTAGCATTAGAATCTCCAGAATGTATTCCACAAGGCTCTATATGCTCCATAATACCTATGATGTACACATTTTCTCCATCACAGATAGCATCTGCTTCTGCTTCTATTGCTCCATCCAGATAGTGATCCAACAATAATTTATTGTTAGGTATTTTACGAAGTAAATCAACTACGTGTTCTTCTAATTCCTGCTTATTAATTACGATCTTCATTCCCTGTCCTCCTAACACATAAGATGGACGTACTAATATCGGAAAATTAAGACGATCTGCTACGGCTAACGCTTCATCAGCAGTTTCGGCGGTGTCAAACTCCGGATAAGGAATATTATTTTCTTTTAACAAGGTAGAAAAGCTTCCTCTATCCTCGGCAAGATCTAATGATTGATAGGTTGTACCAATAATTTTAATTCCGTAACGGTCTAGTTTTTCTGCAAGTTTCAAGGCAGTTTGCCCTCCTAACTGAACAATAACACCTTCTGGTTTCTCGTGTCTTATGATATCATAAATATGTTCCCAGAAAACAGGTTCAAAGTATAATTTATCAGCTGTATCAAAATCCGTAGACACGGTTTCAGGATTACAATTGATCATAATTGTTTCATATCCACACTCGGCAGATGCTAATACTCCGTGAACACAACAATAATCAAATTCAATTCCTTGTCCGATACGGTTAGGTCCAGAACCTAATACAACTATCTTCTTTTTATCGGTTACTACACTTTCGTTCGCTACGGTAACCTGTCCATCAGGAGTTTCGATTTCTGCCTCAAAAGTAGAATAGAAATAAGGAGTTTGTGCTTTAAACTCTGCAGCACAAGTATCTACAAGTTTGTATACCCTGTTAATTCCTAGTTCATCTCGCTTATTGTATACTTCACTTTCGTAACAACCAACCATATGAGCGATCTGTCTATCTGCAAATCCTTTTTGTTTTGCTTCGAGAATCAACTCTTTTGTTAAGGACTGAATAGTGTATGTAGAAATCTCTTTTTCTAATAAATGTAATTCTTCATATTGTTTTAAGAACCACATATCAATTTTGGTAATCTCGTGGATTCTACTCAACGGAATCCCCATTTGGATTGCATCATAGATCACGAATACTCTATCCCAACTGGCATATGTAAGTTTTTCTATGATCTGATCATAATTCTTATAACCTTTCCCATCTGCACCTAATCCATTTCTCTTAATCTCTAATGACTGAGTCGCTTTATGCAATGCCTCCTGGAAAGAACGTCCAATCCCCATCACCTCTCCTACTGATTTCATTTGTAATCCCAGTCTACGGTCAGATCCTTCGAACTTATCAAAGTTCCAACGAGGTATTTTAACAATTACATAATCGAGTGTAGGCTCAAATAAAGCCGATGTAGATTTTGTAATTTGATTATCCAATTCGTCTAATGTATAACCAATCGCTAATTTTGCCGCTATTTTAGCAATGGGATATCCGGTTGCTTTAGATGCCAACGCTGAAGAACGAGATACACGAGGATTAATCTCAATAGCGATAATTTCTTCTTTATCATCGGGACTAACTGCAAACTGCACATTACATCCACCTGCAAAATCGCCAATGCTTCGCATCATATGAATAGCCATATCACGCATACGTTGGTATGTCTTATCACTAAGTGTCATTGCCGGTGCAACAGTAATCGAATCTCCCGTATGAATTCCCATTGGATCCATATTTTCTATCGCACAAATGATTACAACATTGTCATTGGCATCTCTTAATAACTCTAATTCGTACTCTTTCCAGCCGATTAGTGCTTTATCAATCATTACTTCGTGAATAGGAGAAACCTCTAATCCTCGAGTCAGTAATTCATCAAAATCTTCTTCTTTATATACAAAAGATGCTCCAGCCCCACCTAAGGTATAGGATGCTCTAATTACCAACGGAAAACCAAACTCCTGAGCAATCTCCTTTCCTTTAAGATAAGACCCTGCCGTTGCTTGAGGTGCCATTCCAATCCCAATCTTAAGCATTAACTCTCTAAACTGCTCACGATCTTCTGTGATATTGATAGCATCGATATCAACACCTATAATCTCAACATCAAAATCTTTCCAAATTCCTTTCTCATCTGCTTCTATACAAAGATTCAAAGCAGTTTGTCCACCCATCGTTGGTAACACAGCGTCAATCTGAGGATGTTCTTTAAGAATCTCAATGATTGATTTGGTATTCAGTGGTTTTAAGTATACGTGATCCGCCATGGAAGGATCCGTCATAATAGTTGCCGGATTAGAATTGATGAGGATAGTTTCTATTCCATCTTCTCGCAAAGAACGTAAAGCTTGTGATCCTGAATAGTCAAACTCACATGCTTGGCCAATAATGATTGGTCCCGATCCGATGATCAATATACTTTTGAGTTTTTCGTTTTTTGGCATTTTGGTGTTGGTATTGAAATTTAAAAAATATTTTTAGGAATCGACCAGATATAAAAAAAGGCGTTACTCCTAAAAGTAACACCTTAATATTTTCATTGCACTAGAATCATTAGTGCTTATGTCTTAATTCTGAAGAAACAGATAGCTTTTTTCTACCTTTAGCTCTTCTACGAGCAAGGACCTTTCTACCATTAGCAGAAGCCATACGCTCTCTAAAACCGTGTTTGTTTTTTCTCTTTCTCTTCGATGGTTGAAACGTTCTTTTCATTGCTATCTATCTTTATAAATCTTCTTGAAATCTCTTTTTGTAAAATTAATGGGGCTCTCATCCCAAAACTGCGGGCAAATATACGAAGAGTTTTTACTTTCACAAACCTAAATATCAAAATATTTTTAATTGTTTTTATTACCTTTGCCGCGACAAAAAAATAACACATTTCATGTATAATAAAAATATTAAACTAGTAATTGCAGCATTAATTGTTGGAGCAGCCGTTTGGCAAATGATAGAAGGATATATCGGTAATGGGATTATGCTGATTTTATTAGCTTCAATTTTTGTCTTTTTATATTTTAAAAATGAATTAATTCTTTTAGCATTCTTACGATTACGTAAACAGGATTTTGCCGGTGCAAAGAAATGGTTAGACAGAATTAAAAACCCAGAGAGTGCACTTACGACTAAACAACAAGGATATTATAATTACCTTTTAGGTATTATGTTATCTCAGACTAATATTACTCAAGCAGAGAAATATCTAAAGAAAGCGATAAAATTAGGGCTATCTATGAATCAAGACCTTGCAGTTGCAAAATTGAATCTTGCAGGGATCGCAATGACTAAAAGAAGAAAAAGAGAAGCTCAAAATCTTCTTACTGAAGCTAAGAAACTGGATAAACATGGTATGCTTAAAGAACAGATTACCATGATGAAACAGCAAATGAAGAAGATTTAGGCACACTAATTGTACTCATTATTGCGTTATCTATTAGTTTAAAAGTAAAATAGTAGCGGTATTTAAATTAATAAAAGAAAGGTTTAGACCTAGATAACTGTTATTTTTAAAGACTTTATAGTACTTTAGCTACCGTAATTAAGTTGTAATGAAGAAAATATTAATTCTAGGAATACTCTTTATATATTTTGGCAATGCCTTTGGACAGCTAGAAAGAAAAGTTCCTTTTTCTGTAGCTGTTGCAGCGCACATTAAAAAATATAACCTAAAAAGTAATGAAGCGTATAAAGATCAAGATCTTGAATATGCTAAGTTTCTTTTTGACTCTCTTGTACAAAATCATTTAGTAGGCACTTATATGGATGATTTTAAGATGAGCCCAATAAAGGGGGAACCTATTTCTTTTGAAGAACTTGAAAAACCGATCTTTTTAATCACCTATGCATCATGGTGTGTTCCGGGAATAGGAGAAATACCTGCTTTAAACGACCTATCAGATAAATTTCATGATCAAATTGACTTTATTGTCTTGTTTTGGGATACAAAAGAAAGACTGAAAGAAAAAGTTGGTGAATACAGTGAGAATATTCAATTACTCTATGTAAATGAAAAAACCAATCAAAACTCTTATATCATTAATAATTTAAAACACTCTCTTGGTTTTCCTATGATGTATTTTATGGATAGTGACAATAAGCTATTAGACATTCGCAAAATAGTCACGCATCATTCTAGTGAAACACTCAGTAACTCGTATACGATTCATTATAATTCTTTGTCCAAAGGAGTTTCTTTATTAATTGCAGACCTTGACGCCAAAGGAGCATTAGCACCTACGGTAGAAGAAGAAAAAAAGCCCAAACTAAAAGGAGATACACGAACACAAGAAGAGCGTGATATTGATGAGGAATACGAAAGATATAGAAGAGAAAAAGATTCTCTTGACAACAATAGAAATTAGTACCTAGATCGCTTCCGTTTGAAAAATCTGATCCTCTTCTTAATACCAGGATTTATATTCGGTTATCAAGTCGACTATAAAGCATACTATTACGATTTAAAGGATTTTCAAAAACCCAAAATATATGAATACAAAAGAAGTACTAAAGATTCTTTGGATACTGAATATTGGAAAATAACTTCAGATACTATAAATAAAGAATTAATCACAGAAACCTTTAACTCTAGTTTTAAACAAACTGAATATTTTAAAGAAAAATTCGATGCATCCGGCTCAAAGATGTTGGAATTTGTTCTTTTTGAAGACTCAACAGATACTAGGGTTTCCAGACCTATTGAGAAAAATGTTTACCTATGGAATAATCCCGGACCCTATAAATATTCAACTAAATACGATTCTAGTTATGGCGAAATATATTTTGAAAAGACTAGAACGTATCAGGGTATTGAAAAAATTAAAATATTAAATAAGACATATAATGCAATCAAACTAAAAGGTGAGTATCTTTTTAAAATAACTGATCAAAATGAAACATACACATATGACCAATACAGTTATTATATAAAAGATTTAGGTTTTGTTAAATATAAAAGGGTTTTCGAGGATCGCTCTGAAACAGAACTTTATTTATCTCATATTTATACTGAAGAAGAGTGGAATAGTTTAAAAAACTAGTTTCATTATTTACCGAAAATCATTTTTAACGCCACCAATAGTAAAATCCCTCCAAAGATTTTTTTCAAAGTCGCTTGATTTATAGAAATTGCCAGTTTACTTCCCAGATAACCTCCTACAATGAAAGTAACTGCAATAATAGCAGCAAACTTCCAGTTTACATGTCCTTCTTTGTAGTAATTAAAAGCTGCTAACAACGTAACAGGAACAGATAGCACTGCAAGACTGGTTCCTTGTGCTTGATGCTGTGTAAAACCAACCCACAATATCAGTAGTGGTATCATCACCACACTGCCACCTATACCCATAGTTCCGCTTAGAAAACCGGCTAGCAAACCAATTACTACTAATGAAATAATCGTCATCGTATCCATACCACAATTTTACAATAATTGTAGCTATGGCACTATAAAAAAGATTAAAATATTTAATCTGAAGGTCTGATATTACTGTCCTACTCCTGTTTTATAATAGCCTTCTCTAGGGATTTTTATCAAATACTCTTTCCCTGTTCCGTTATTAAGATGCGTTTCTCGTAACCAAGGATTATGAAGTTTTAAAATTTTATAATTGATATTATACTTGGCTGCAAAATCATTAAAATCCGCAATTGGCTCATCTACCAAAACATTAAACGTTGGGATGTACTCATATAAGTCATCCTTAGTAAAATTAAATCCATATTTTTTAGGATTACTAAGAATTTCTTTTACTGCGGTAATTCTAAATACATATCTTCCCGTTTCCTGCCCTAAAAGAAGATCGTAATAGGTTGTTGCATTTTGCCTTTGTAATTGTTTATTAATACCTGCAGGACCAGCATTGTATGCTGCAGCTGCTAATGTCCAGCTACCAAAACGTTCTTTTGCACTTTTTAGGTACTTACAAGCAACTCTAGTAGATTTTTCAATATGGTATCTCTCATCTACATTGTCATTAACCTCTAAACCATATTCTCTTCCTGTATTTTTTAATATTTGCCAAAAACCAGTAGCTCTTGCAGGAGAAACTGCCTGTGTTAAACTACTTTCTATAACAGCAAGGTATTTAAAATCGTCTGGAACGCCTTCTTCTTTAAGAATTGGCTCTATAATTGGAAAATATTTATTTGCTCTTTTAAAAAGTAACAGTCCATTAGATTGCCAATAGGTATTTACCAAAAGTTCTCTATCCATTCGCTCACGAATATCCGGATTTTCTACAGGAACCAATTCTCCTGCAAAATTTATATTATCCGGCATTGGCACTGCATAAACATTGTAGTCATTGATTAACTTTTCTTCTAAAAGTTCTTGGGCAATTGACTTCTGTGGCTCTTGCTGTGTAGCATTCACTAAAATACCGAAGGTAAATAGCACTCCTAAAAAAACTAAAACTTTTCTTATCATCTTCATCTTTAAGTAGATTTTATTGGGGAATAATTTCTATGGTCTCCAAAATAATGTAAAATATTGAAATATTGGTAATTAATTCTCAATTATTTCTGGCAAATGCTTGTTAAACCATCTAGCACGGTTAATAATCATTACATGAGTACCTTTCTCTATCGTAATACAATCCTTAATATGTGAAATCGGAAATACAACATCTTTGTTTCCATGAATATGTACAATGCCCTCCATCGTCTTTTCCTGATTCCAACATACAATTTTTTCTATAGCCCAATCCAAATACGTTTTATCATTAACTGATAAGTACTTTTGATACAGTGCGGCTCTCTTTTTTGCAAAATCACCAAACGCCAGTTTTTCCCAATTGTCAATCTTGGACACCAAGGCAGTTGGCATTAACTTATACGCCTTAGTTTTTCTAACTAATTTTATTCTTCTGGGTAATTCGTGTCTGTTTTTTACACTAGAAATTATAATTAATTTACTCACATTAAGATACTTACTCATTTCCTGAACCATAATTCCGCCAAAAGAAACTCCTATCAGCACACAATCTTTGTGTTCTATTTCTTCACACATGCGTTTTGCATAATCCGCTATGGATTCGTTTTTTTCAGGAATCTTCCAGGGTATCGTATGTTTCACAAATCTATCCTTAGGAAGATTAATAAATTCAAAAATAGACACGTCTGCTGCCATACCCGGAACAAAATAAACGTGGTTAACTTGCTTCATACTAGGTATTTTAACAATGGTTTGTACATTTTAAAGTTCTAATTTTCTTATCTTTGCAGCTCAAAACTATAGTAATACTTTATCAGAAAAAAGTAAAGCTTATATTAAATTATTGTAAAAGGGAAAAATTTAACTAACAAATCTTAGTTAGGTTTACATAACAATAGCAAAATTTCATATGAACAATATACTAACTTCAGGAGTAAATAGGGAATTCTGAAAACCAAAAAACTATATATTTTGAAACACCCCTTTTAATTTTTATTAAATAGTAAATTAAAAAAAATATGGAGAACATGAGCGATGTGGAATTAGAAATAGTAGACAACGAATTCTTAAGACAATTCGAAACTACTATCGAAGGTCAAAAATCAAAGATCGAGTATGCTCAACAAGAGAGAAAAATATTCCTTACCAAGCTTATCATGAGTGATGAGCAAATCGAGAAGGGATATTCTGAAGATTTTATAGTAGCTGTTTTTAATATTATCGAAGAACGTAATATTAGGTTAGTTCCTACAAGTCCTATTATCGCTAAATTTATGCGAAAGAACAGAAGAAAATATAAAGATTTACTTCCAGTTGGGATCAATATATAGAAGTAAGCTCTTTAAAAAATTAAAACCTGCTCAAAAGCAGGTTTTTTTTGTTTCTTAAGGTAATGTTCAATCGTTATTTTAACTTGAATTCTTTATAAAATTACCAACCCTCATTCTAATTAGATCATCATCAAAAAATGAATTTCCTCTCCCACCAGGAGAAGGAGAACTAGTAAAGCTTATAAAAGCCGATTATCCGCGAATTCTATGTCAAACTCACATCGTTTCAAGCTTCCAACAACTCAAACCTCACCATTCCGTCATCATCTATAACCGTTAGCTTCACTTTATGCAACGTATTTACATAAGAAGGATCCCAAGGCATTTTTACCTTTACATAGTTCTCTGTAAATCCGTGTATGTACCCTTCTTTATTTTCAGATTCAAATAAGACAGTTCTTTTTGTTCCTATTTGACTTTCATAAAAAGCTCTTCGTTTTTTCACCGATAAACCACGAAGCATTTTACTTCTTTTCTTTCTTACATCTTGTGGAACCACATTTTCTAACGAAGCTGCTACCGTATTTTCTCTTTCAGAATATGTAAACACATGCAAATACGATATATCTAATGTTGACAAGAAATTATAAGTGTCCAGAAAATGATCATCCGTCTCCCCAGGAAAACCAACAATTACGTCTACTCCTATACAGGCATGTGGCATCACTTCCTTAATTTTTTTCACCCGATCTACATATAAATCGCTTAGATACCTACGGCGCATTAATTTTAGGACCTCATCACTACCGGATTGCAGTGGAATATGGAAATGAGGCACAAACGTTCTCGATTTTGAAACAAAATCAATCGTTTCATTCTTCAACAAATTAGGTTCTATCGATGAAATTCGTAGTCTTTCTATACCTTCTACTTCATCCAATGCTTGCACCAATTCATAAAAAGTATGTTCGTGCTTTTTATTACCAAACTCTCCTTTTCCGTAATCCCCGATATTCACTCCGGTAAGCACAATCTCTTTAATTCCTTGTTCAGAAATTTCTTTTGCATTTTTTAATACATTATCCAACGTATCACTACGTGAAATTCCTCTTGCCAATGGGATCGTACAGTACGTACATTTATAATCACATCCATCCTGAACTTTTAAAAATGCTCTGGTACGATCACCAATAGAATAACTACCCACATAAAAATCAGCTTCTTCAATTTCGCAGGAATGAATTTCTCCAAATTCATTTTTAGACAAATCGTTGATGTAATCTGTAATTTTAAATTTTTCTGTTGCACCTAATACCAAATCCACACCATCTACTGCCACCAATTCTTCTGGTTTTAACTGAGCATAGCAACCCACAGCTGCCACAAACGCTTCCGGATTTGTCTTTTGCGCTTGTTTCACAATGGTTTTAAACCTTTTATCTGCGTTCTCAGTAACAGAACAGGTATTGATGACATATATATCAGCGTTTTCAGAAAAATCCACACGATCAAAACCTTCATCTGTAAAGTTTCTGGCTATCGTTGATGTCTCCGAAAAATTCAGCTTACAACCTAAGGTATAAAAAGCAACTTTTTTTCTCATTAACAAATATGAAGTCATTTCTGCAAAGACAGAAATCTGTTTATATTTACACTTGTTTTTAATTAAAAGATCCCGACCTTCGTCAGTATTAGAATTAAAAGCCGTCAAAGATACCAACAATAATCCGTTTACTAAAATTGAAAATCAATCAATTAACTTCTATAATTCATTATTTAGCAATAGTTTATCTGTGCTCATTATGCTTTTCGTGCAAAAATTCTTCCACAGAAAATAAAGATCATCTGGTATTTAGGTATAATGAATATTCTAACATCCTTACTTTGGATCCGGCATTTGCCAGAAATCCATCTATTATATGGCCCACAAATCAATTATTCAATAGTTTAGTACAGCTAGATGATTCATTACACGTACAACCTGATATTGCAAAAAGGTGGACCATCTCTGATGATAACTTACTATATACCTTTACGCTAAGAAACAATGTTAGATTTCATAAACATGCTGCATTTAATACCCAAGACAGCACACGTTTTGTAATTGCTAAAGATTTTGAATATAGTTTTAATCGGCTCATTGATCCCAAAGTTGCCTCTCCCGGAAATTGGGTATTAAAAAATGTAGAACACTACCAGGCTACTAATGACACCACTTTTCAGATACAATTAAAAAAACCATTTCCCGCCTTTTTAGGATTGATGAGTATGCGGTATTGCTCTGTAGTTCCTAAAGAAATTGTAGAATTCTACGGATCTGATTTTAGAGCCCATCCGATTGGAACAGGGCCTTTTAAATTTAAACTGTGGGAAGAAAATATAAAACTAGTTCTTAGGCGTAATGAATTATATTTTGAAAAAGATAAAAACGGAAAACAATTACCTTATCTCGAAGCTGTATCCGTTACATTTTTACCGGATAAACAAACTGAATTTCTGCAATTTGCCAAAGGAAATATTGATTTTTTAAACAGTCTTGATGCCTCCTACAAAGATGAGCTTTTAACTCCCGGTGGAAAACTAAGGGAGAAGTTTAAGGATAAAATTAAGTTTACAAAAAGTCCGTACTTAAATTCAGAATATCTAGGTTTTTATCTCGAAGGTGATAACGAAGAGGTAAAATCTGAATTGATCAGAAAAGCAATCAATTATGGCTTTGACAGACAAAAAATGATTACTTATTTAAAAAATGGCGTTGGCACTCCGGCAAATAGTGGTTTTATACCGAATGGGTTACCGGGATATAATGCACAAAAAGGATATGAATACAATCCCGTAAAAGCTGAACAGCTTATTAAAGAATACATCAAAATAAGTGGCAACAAAAAACCAACCATCCGAATCGCTACGGATAATAACTACCAAAGTCTATTTGAGTTTATACAACGAGAAATGGAAAAAGTAGGTCTTACAGTCATTGTTGATGTAATGACTCCTTCTACTATAAGGAAAAAGAAATGGAGCGGCGAATTAGATACTTTTAGAGCCAGTTGGATTGCTGATTATCCCGATGCGGAAAACTTTTTATCACCTTTTTATAGTAAAAACTTTACGCCAAACGGCCCTAATTACACACATTTTAAAAACAAAACATTTGATAGCCTCTATGAAAAAAGTTTTTCTGTCACAAACAACAAACTCAGAGAAAAGCTATATATAAAAATGGACTCCATTGTCATTGCACATGCTCCAATCGTACCTCTATATTACGATCAGGCAACCCGTTTTGTGCAAAAAAATGTAAAAGGATTAACGAATAACCCACAGAACTTCTTGGTTTTGAAACGGGTTTGGAAGGAGAAATAAAGTAAACTCTTGCAAAAAAACAACTTTTAATCGATTAAAAACAACTTTTAATCGATGTTTTTAAGTATATTCGCAACCGATTAATTTTTATATTAACAGATTTTTTTAACCCTAATCTTATGAAAAAAACCTACCTATGTGCAGTAGCAGCTCTATTTTTAGCAGTTCTGTCTTGTAGTGACGATGACACCAATATCATGCCTACAGAAACCAATAACCCAGAAGAAGAAACCATATTAGATCCTTCGACAGTATCACAAAACATTATTATTGAAGGTGCCACAAGAGTAAATGGAGATGCACCACAATCTACAGGAAACATATCCTTTTCGATGAGTTACTCATCACAATCAGCATTCTTAAAAAACGGATTTAACATTACGTTTGATGCACCTGCTGCATATGCCGGAGCTTACATCCAAATAAAGTCTACAGACGAAGGAATTGCCGATGAATATTTTAATGTTCCTTCTGGTTTTGGAAGAAGTAATTCAAAACGTGCGAAAATTAATGAAGGAAATACAGAAATTGATGTAGATTTTGAAGACACTGTTGAACCTGGTCAATTCTGTTATTTAATTTGTATTTATGACAATGCTGGTAATATCAGTGATCCAGTAGAAGTATGTGTAGAAATAGAAGCTTGGGGAGGAAACACCAATCTTATCGGAACCTGGAACTACACTAAACAAGTTGCTAACGGAGTGACTACTCCTGTAGGCGAAATCAATTTTTGTGAAGGACCTGGCACAGTAACTTGCAACAACCTGGAAACATTAACTGTTGAAGAAAACGAAGGATGGTGTTACGCTACATCCGAAATGAAATTAGAATTGAATAATGATGGAACTTACACATTAACAGATCTTTCTTTTCAAAAACAAGAATTTATTTATGAGCAAACATTATCAACATGTACTGTTGTGAACGAAACAGTAAACGATGAATTTGGCTCAAGAGAAACATCTACAGGATATTGGGCTTATAATGAAGAAAATAGAGAATTAAGTCTTATAGAATTCGAAAATGTGACAATATCCCTTGACGACAACTCCGAATATAGTTATATAGAAGAATCTGGATACATACATCAGATTAGCGGCGTTTCTACCAATGATGGTACTAATTTAGTAGTTACAGGACAAAATTTTGATTTTGATGTGGTAACAGAATACCACTTTAACAAATAAATTCTTCTAAAGAAGATAAAACTGTAAACACCCTTCATTTTTTGAAGGGTGTTTTTTTTTATGAATCATAACTTTTACGCCACGTTTTTGTTTCTTCAAAAATGTGTTCCAGTATTTTTTGATCTTCTTCTGTTAATTCTATATTTCTTCTGGACATCACCACTTTTGCTACTTCAAAAGCTTTTTTGGTCAAATAGGTTGTAAAACCACTGTTTCCTCCCCAACTATAACTAGGCACAAAATTACGAGGAAATCCACTTCCAAAAATATTAGCATTGACTCCCACAACTGTTCCAGTATTGAACATGGTATTGATTCCACATTTAGAGTGATCTCCCATCATCAATCCACAAAATTGCAATCCTGTTTTAGCAAAACCTTCGGTTTCGTAACTCCACAATCGCACCGGTGCATAGTTATTTTTAAGATTAGAGGTATTGGTATCCGCGCCCAGATTACACCACTCACCTAGTACCGTATTACCTATAAACCCGTCATGTCCTTTATTAGAATATCCAAATATTACAGAATTATTTACCTCTCCTCCTACTTTAGAGTGTGGTCCAACGGTGGTACCTCCATATATTTTTGCTCCCATTTTGATGGTGGCGTGATCACAAAGCACAAAAGGACCTCTAATAAGGCTTCCCTCCATAACTTCTGCATCTTTACCGATATATATTGGCCCAGCAGATGCATTAAGCGTTGTAAACTCTAGTTTTGCACCTTCTTCCAAGAAGATATTTTCTGGCGCAATTATATTATTACTTTCCGGAATGGGTTGGCTTTTACGGTCTTTGGTTAGTAAATCAAAATCTTCTTTGATAGCGCGCTCATTTTTTGAAAAAATATCCCAAGTATGTTGCACCGTAAACACCTCATAATTATACTGAATCACATCATAGGTATCAAAATCTACTTCCTTATCCTCTTTTGTATAAAACGCGATCGGTTCATCTTCATAAAAGATAGCTTGATCCGGTTGTAAGTTTTGTACCATAATAGCCAGATTCTCTGTGGGCAAGTAGGATGCATTGATCATTACATTCTCTTCTAACTCAACCATAGGATATTTTTCACTAAGATACTCTTCGGTGATGGTAGAGGTGGTATAGCCTAAATACTTTTCCCATTTCTCGCGAATGGTTAAAATACCGATCCTAATATCCGCTACCGGTCTGGTATAAGTAAAAGGAAGTAATGAATTTCTGGAAGCCCCATCAAAAAGAATATAATTCATAGCTGTCAAATGAAATGTTTGTATTAATTGGTTTCGTTGGTTTTATATTTATTAGCAGATCAATATGAATTATAGATAAAGTCAAATCTAAGAAAACTGTCACTTCGAGTGATATGTCAAAGCGGATCGTATCGAGAAGATTTTCACGACGAAATTTTACGTCAGTCTGAGTGATCCCGATCATAATCGGGATTGTATCGAAGACAAGTAAAATTTCACGCCGAATATCTACATTTAGTAATCTGAATTCAAAAATACGGTAACGTACAAAAACAAAAAAACCTTTCTAAAAAAGAAAGGCTTTTAAATAATTTATTATATGCTAAATTACTTTTTAAATTTAGCGTATTTGTTTTTAAACTTGTCGATACGTCCTGCAGTATCGATTAATTTAGATTTACCTGTATAGAAAGGATGAGAAGTTCTTGAAATTTCTAATTTCACTAACGGATACTCAACACCATCAACCTCAAGTGTTTCTTTAGTATTCGCAGTAGATTTAGTTAAAAAAACCTCATCATTTGACATATCCTTAAAGGCAACTAGTCTATAATTTTCTGGGTGAATATCTTTTCTCATTATTTTATATTATCATTTTCGAGGTGCAAATTTAAACATTTTTTATAAAATAGCAACGCTGAATAAAATTATTTTAGCAATAGCCTAAATATAAATTACCTATGTCTAAAAATATTTATTAACCTTTCTAATAAAGATGACTAATCATCCTCTCTTGTATCTCCCTCTTCACAAAAGATTTTAATCACCAAAGCTAATAGAGACCAACTACTACCTCCATCTCCAAGGGCACACTCATCAGTATCATTTTTGGTACTGACGCTATTACTATTATTTGAAGATAAATATTCTATTATAATATTCCTAAGTTCGTCTTCTGATAAATTCAAGTTGACAATATAATTGTACAAAGCAACAAACTCTGCACTTTGTTGACTTAAAAATTCTTGTTCTAATTCTGCCATTTCTTCGGCTGTCAAACCAGAAGATGATTTAGTTTGCATGCCTTTTACAAATTTAAAATAACTGGAAGAATTTACTGCATTTTTAGAAAAAGCGTCTAGAAAACTCTTTATTTTTATTTCTTTTTCATTTATCGACGACTCAGTAATACTCTCATCCACTGAACAAGAAGTAAAAAAAATAAGTAAGAAACTTATTGCGTATAGTAATTTTGTTTTCATAAACCAATATTTTGGGAGTTAAAAAGCTAAAAAAACGGCTAAAAGGTGTTTCAACTTTTATTATGTTTGACTTGTAAAAAACAATCAAAACGATGGTTTAACCGTAATTCCATGATGTAAATATAGTCTTTTTTTAATAATTATCGCTTTGAATAGTAGAAAATAACTATCTTGGTACCAACAATTTATTACATCTGAGCAATAATCATCGTAAACAAACCTAAAAGTTATCAATGAAAAGTAAGAGTATTCCTATAAAAAAATATATTGTAAAATATGGTATTCTTTTCGGGATTGCAAGCATTATTTTTAGTCTTACTTCCTACTTAATGGGTAATTATACGGAACAAGGCTTAGTTCATTTAGTCATACGTTTATTCATTACTATTACAAGTATTATTATTGGTCAATTGTCATATAGAAAAAATAATGATAATTACATAAGTCTTGGAGAAGCTATAAAAATTGGAGTAGGAATAATCGTATTAGGTGGTCTTATGGCTATTATATGGGAAATCTTATTACTTAAAGTAATTGACCCTGAAATCATAACCGAATTAGCTGATAATCAAATAAAGAAAATTGCTGAAAACGCTAAAGATTTTACTTTAGAAAATATGGATAGAAAAATTGAACTTACTAATAAAATTACATCGCCACATATAATGCTCATTGGTGCTTTAGCAGAAAATATATTTATAGGCTTTTTATTTTCATTAATAGGCGGTCTTATCATCCAAAAAAAACGAGATCCTTTTAAGTAAACATCGAGTTCCCTGGATTTATTTCATTACCATTAAGCTCCTTTTAGTCTTCTTATAAAATCAGAAGACAATTTATTGTGCTATAACGACGAAGTAATTGTTTTTGAGATTTCATTTTTACATCCATCTACATCTCCCTTCCATTTCAGCGAACTCAGTGACCTAAAAAGACTTTTTTATCACTCCTTAGAATTAAAGACATGGGATGGATATTTTTTAACACGATCGATTTCCTAAACAAACTTTTCCCGATCATTTTGTAACATTTCACTACATTTATGTACTTATGTGTTATATTTAAATAACCTAAACTAAATAATTATGGAAAAATCTGTTAAATCGAGTGCTATTTCTCTGGGAGTTATACTAGGTGTTATCTTAGCTCTGGTAACCGTCCTTGCCTATACCGTTTATCAGGGTATGTATACCAACTGGATCGCAGGAATTGGCCTGGCGATTATGATCATTGTTTTTGGTATTGTATCTGCCGTAAAAAGCAGAAAACTTTTAGGAGGATTTATTGGATTTAAAGAAGCATTTACCTCCTATTTAATCACAGTTGCCATCGGTACTATAATAAGCTCTGTAGTAAGTATCTTAATCTATGTAGTTGTAGATCCTGATGCTGCCACAGCAATTAACGAACAAATTATAGAATCTACCGTTGGGTTTATGGAAAAATTTGGAGCGCCGGAGTCCGAAATTGAAAAACAAGTAGCTAAATTAGAGGAGAGCAACCAATTTAGCCTTGGGAATCAAGTAAAAGGTTGGTTCTGGGGAATACTTGTCTATATCATTATCGGATTATTGGCTTGTCTTGCTGTTAAAAAGAAAGAGCCTCAATATTAAGATATTATCATTCAAAAAGTATAATTGGATTGCCGTGATGGCAATCCAATTTTTTTATATAATTTCCTATTCATGTAATACCTATATTTGTCAACCAAATCATTTTTTTAATAATCAATGGGATTAACTCAGAAAAATTTTCTTAACTATATCCTTGGTATCGCTCTTTTATCCGGTATCGCCAGAGTAGCTGTAGACTATATATCCAGGATGATGGATATCGCTCCTATTCTATACTATCTTACTTTTTTAATCGCTTTTATATTAGAAATCTTGATTATCATATATGTAATTAAAAAATACAAAGAAGTAAAAGGCACCTTAACCATCATAGATGCTTTAAAATCAGGTATCATCATTATGGGAATCATAGGATTATGTTATTGTTCTATGGCCTATGTATATGATATGTATATTGATCCCGATTTTCAGATAAATATGCAATTAAAGTTTACGGAGCAATTTTCTCCGGAGCAATTGGATCAAGTAAAAGAAAACCTTAAAAACCAAGATACCAGCATGTCCTATATTGGTGTGATTATGTACACGATTTGGTTTGTATTTTTAGGAGCCGTTATATCACTAATTGCAGGGTCTGTGTTTAAAACTAAAGTAGCATCAACATAGTATGGATATTTCTGTTGTCATACCATTACTGAACGAAGAAGAATCACTTACCGAATTATATGATTGGATTGCAAAAGTGATGCAATCTAACTCCTACTCTTATGAAATCATTTTTATTGATGATGGTAGTACGGATAGGTCCTGGAATACCATTGAAGTATTATCCAAAAAAGATCCAAATGTAAAAGGTATAAGGTTTCTAAAAAATTATGGTAAATCTCAGGCATTACATGCAGGTTTTGAAGAGGCAGCAGGAGATGTAATTATTACCATGGATGCTGATCTGCAAGACAATCCAGAAGAAATTCCGGAGCTATTTGATTTAATCACCAAAGAAGATTATGATCTTATTTCCGGTTGGAAAAAGAAGCGATACGATTCTGTAATCGCCAAAAATTTACCTTCCAAGCTTTTTAATGCAGCGGCAAGAAAAACATCTGGTTTACAACTGCACGATTTTAACTGTGGATTAAAAGCCTATAAAAATCAAGTCGTAAAGCATGTAGATGTACACGGAGAAATGCACCGTTATATTCCTGTGCTTGCAAAAAATGCAGGTTTTAACAAAATTGGAGAAAAAGTAGTACTACATCAAGCCAGAAAATATGGTAAAACCAAATTCGGGATGAGTCGTTTTGTCAATGGCTTCTTAGACCTTATTACTATTTGGTTTATGTCTCGTTTTGGTAAAAGACCCATGCATTTCTTTGGACTGATTGGTACGATTCTTTTTATTGTTGGATTTTGCTTTTCGCTATACCTTGGAATAGATAAGTTACTACTAGAAAAAAAAGGAAGACTCATTGCGCAACGACCAGAATTTTACATCGCATTAACTTCGATGATATTAGGAACTCAATTTTTCTTAGCCGGATTTCTGGGAGAAATTATGCTTACCAGTAAAAGAGATAAAAAACGATATAATATTTCAGAGAAGATACATCTGTAAATAATTAGGATTACATTTTAATTTTAAAAGCATTTTTGAAACGGAAATGTAACCCAAAAAGCATCCTTTTTAAAGGAGCTGCCAAACCAAAATTAAATAGTATTTTTGCTAATAAAACCTAAATAAATGCAAGTTTCTGATTCCGTAATAAACACCAGAGTTGAAGAATGGTTATCACCTGTTTTTGATACTGAAACCCAAAAAGAGATTTTAGAATTACAACAGCAAAACCCAGAAGGGCTTAAAGAAAGTTTTTATAAAGATCTGGAGTTTGGTACCGGTGGGATGCGCGGTATTATGGGTGTTGGTACAAATCGTATCAATAAATATACCTTAGGAAAAAGCACACAAGGTTTAAGTAATTACTTAAACAAAGAATTTGCAGGACAACAAATTAAAACCGTTATCGCTTATGACTGTAGACATAATAGCGATACACTGGCGCAACTTGTGGCAGATGTATTTTCTGCTAACGGAATTAAAGTATATCTGTTTTCTGATTTGAGACCAACACCAGAACTATCCTATGCTGTAAAAGAATTGGGTTGTCATTGCGGAATCGTATTAACTGCAAGCCATAATCCACCTGAATATAATGGATACAAGGTATACTGGCAAGATGGAGGACAATTGGTCCCACCGCAGGATGGTGAAATCATTGCAGAAATCAATTCCTTAAGCTATAGCGAGATTAAATTTGATGCAAACTCAGAGTTGATCCAGAAAATAGATAAAGAAATTGATGTTCCTTTTATAGCAAACAGTGTAAAAAAAGGAAGTTTTGCCGCAACACAGGAAGCAAAAGACAATACGACCATTGTTTTCACATCTTTGCACGGTACTTCTATTACTGCTGTTCCAGAAACACTTAAAAAAGCCGGTTATAGCAATGTACACATTGTAAAAGAACAGGAAGTACCTGATGGTAACTTTCCTACTGTGAAATCTCCAAACCCTGAAGAACCCGAAGCACTGGCGATGGCGATGGATCTGGCAAAGAAAGTGGATGCGGATATCGTAATCGGTACAGATCCGGATTGTGATCGGCTAGGAATTGCAGTACGCAATAATGACGGACAATTACAATTATTGAACGGAAACCAAACTATGGTTGTAATGACCTGGTTTTTATTAAAATATTATAAAGAAAAAGGATTAAAAGGTAACGAATTCATTGCCTCGACCATAGTATCTACTCCAATGATGAAAAATCTTGCAGAAGCGTATGGAGTAGAATATAAAGAAGTACTTACCGGTTTTAAATGGATTGCTAAGTTGATCAAAGACTTCCCTGAAAAACATTTTATCGGCGGTGGGGAAGAAAGTTTTGGTTTTATGGTAGGAGATTTTGTGAGGGATAAAGATGCGGTAACTTCTACCCTATTGGCTTGCGAAATTGTAGCATACACAAAATCACAAGGAAGCTCTTTCTATAAAGAATTACTGAAATTATATACAGATCACGGTTTTTATAAAGAAAGTTTGATTTCCCTTGTAAAAAAAGGAATCAAAGGTGCAGAAGAGATCAAACAAACGATGATTGACCTAAGAAATGATCCTCCTAAGGAACTTAATGGAGAAAAAATAGTATTGATTGAAGATTATCAATCCAGTATTGCCAAAAATACTCAGGACCATACAGAACAAGCTATCGATGTCCCTAAATCTAATGTATTGATTTTTTATACCGAATCCGGAAGTAAAATTGCTGCAAGACCAAGTGGAACAGAGCCCAAGATTAAGTTCTATATCAGTGTACAAGAATCTCTTGACGATTTGTCAGCTTTTGATACTGTGGAACAAAAACTGGATAATAAAATACTGGAAATCAAAAAAGATTTACAATTAACTTAAATAACGGTAGCTGCCGTTTCCAAATAATTAATGAACTATTTCAAACAAATTCTTCGCTTTGCGAAACCTTATAAATCTTATGGGATCCTAAATATTATTTGTAATATTTTTTATGCGCTGTTTGGCACACTATCATTTATTTCATTGATTCCCATGCTTAGTGTTTTGTTAGGTGAAACAGAACCAGTTTACATCGAACCCAAATACCAAGGGATAACAGAATTAAAATCCTTTCTTGAGGACTATTTAAATTATTTCGTAACTCTAAAAACAGAAGAACACGGTGAAATATATGTGTTAACGGTAATGGTAGGGTTGGTAATTTCTATGTTTTTTATAAAAAACATCTTTAATTATCTGGCTATGTTTTTTATTACCTATTTAAGAAACGGTGTTCTTAGAGACATGAGAGATAAACTATATGGAAAAATCACTAATCTCCCAATTGGTTATTTCTCCGAAAAACGAAAAGGAGATGTTATTGCACGAATCTCTACAGATGTATTAGAAATACAACATTCTTTTCTTTCTATACTCGAGTTGATTGTTAGAGAACCATTAATGATCATATTCACTATTATAGTGATGTTTGGAATTAGCGTTAAATTGACTGTTTTCGTTTTTATTTTTATCCCTGTTTCCGGATTTTTGATATCTAAGATTGGAAAATCTTTAAAAAAACACTCTGATAAAGTACAAAAAGAACAAGGTAATTTTCTTTCAATAATTGAAGAAACTCTTGGCGGCTTGAAGGTTATAAAAGGATTTAATGCAGAAAATATCTTTGGTAATAAATTCCAAGAATCTACTTCTAGATTTTATAAATTTTCTAATTCTTTATTAAACAGACAAAATTTAGCATCACCTACTAGTGAATTTTTAGGGATTTGCGTAATCGCTATTTTATTATGGTATGGAGGCAGGATGGTTTTCATTGATAAGTCTTTGGAAGCAAGTGCATTTCTAGTATATATGGGTCTTGCTTATAATATCTTAACTCCAGCTAAAGCAATTTCTAAAGCAAGTTATGGAGTAAAGAGAGGAAATGCTGCAGCAGAGCGCGTATTGGAAATTCTTAACACAGCATCTCCACTACAAGATAAACCCGGAGCAGTTGATAAAAAGAACTTCGATACTGATATTCTTTTAGAGAGTATATCTTTTAAATATGAAGATGAGTATGTGTTGAACAACTTTACTTTACATGTTCCTAAAGGAAAATCGGTAGCGCTCGTTGGACAATCCGGTAGCGGTAAATCTACGATCGCGAACCTCGTAACACGATTTTATGATGTCAATCAAGGAGCCATAAAAATAGATGGAGTTGATATTAGAGATATCACTAAAAATTCATTGAGAGGATTAATGGGACTTGTGACTCAAGACTCTATCCTTTTTAATGATACTATTAAGAATAATTTATTGATTGGCGATGAGAATGCATCCGAAGATGAAATTATAGCAGCTTTGAAAATTGCGAATGCCTGGGAATTTGTAAAAGACCTACCTAAAGGTATAGAAACCAATATTGGCGACAGTGGTAATAAATTAAGCGGTGGACAGAAACAAAGACTCTCTATTGCACGAGCTGTACTTAAAAATCCCCCGATAATGATTCTGGACGAGGCTACCTCAGCATTAGATACAGAAAGTGAAAGATTGGTACAATCCGCCTTAGAAAATATGATGAAAAATCGAACCAGTATCGTGATCGCACATAGACTATCTACTATACAAAATTCAGATTTAATCGTCGTAATGCAAAAGGGAAAGATAGTAGAGCAAGGTACTCACGAAAAACTAATTGCAAAAAATGGAGCTTATCAAAAATTGGTTACGATGCAGTCGTTCGACAGTTAATTACTGATTACCAAATATATAAAAATAAAAAAGAGCGTCTCCACGCTCTTTTTCTTCACACAAATCATCTTAATTTAGGGGCTTAATCTAAAATTAAAACTCACTTTTATAAAAACTTCCACTTTGGGGGAAATGAAAGCAATAACTCATTTTTACGGTGTAAATATACAATCAATTCACATACCACCAAATAAATTTGTGTATTTTATCTATAAAAAAGTGTACTTTAACATTTGTTTAATTAAAAACGAAACAAAAAGTAATCTTATTCCTACTTTTAAAATATAAAAAAGAAAGTTGTTCTAAACCTACGGGAAATCAAAAAGAAAGTACTGCAAATAAAAAAGAGTGCTTTCGCACTCTTTTTCTTCACACAAATCATCTTAATTTAGGGGCTTAATCTAAAATTAAAACTCACTTTTATTAAAAACTTTCACCTTGGGGAAAATGAAAGTGATAACTCATTATTACGATGTAAAGATATTACTTTTTTTTAATTAACCAAATTTTTTGTGCATTTTATCTAAAAATAATGTTTTTTATCATACTTAATCTTAACTAAATCACTAAAAAGTAATCTTTTTCCTACTTTAAAATTAAACATGCTCACTCAATTATTTTTAGTGTAATTTCAGGACATAAAAAAAAGAGCGTCTCCACGCTCTTTTTTAATTCAAACAAATCATCTTAATCTAGGGGCTTATTCTAAAATGAAAACATAATTCTTTAAAAAACTTTCACCTTGGGGGAAATGAAAGTATTAACTCTTTATCACGATGTAAAGATACGATAATTTTACAAACAACCAAACATTTTGTGTATTTAATCTAAAATAATTGTAATTAATCTATTCAATTATCAAATATTCTTACAAATTCCTACAAAAATAATTTTTTATATCTTATTAAACCTTTTTTCCGTATTTTAGTCTAACTACCATATCAATAAAGACTAACCCCTTCTAAATCTATTTTACTTTTGAATATTCAAGAAGAAGAAAATTTACTTATCGCATTACAAACGGATAAAGACATTAATAGTGCCTTTACCAAACTTGTTGCTGCATATAAACAAAGATTATATTGGCATATTAGAAATATGGTTAAAAACCACGACGATACAGATGATATACTACAAAATGTATTCATTAAAGTATATAAAAACATATCTAAGTTTAAAGGAGATAGCAAATTGTATTCTTGGATGTATAGAATAGCCACTAACGAGTCCATTACCTTCTTAAATCAAAAGGCAAGAAAATATAATATAAGTAACGAAGAATTACAGCAACAACTTATTCAAAATCTGGAAGCAGATGTTTATTTTGAAGGCGATGAAATTCAGTTAAAATTACAGAAAGCTATTGCCTTGTTACCTCAAAAACAACAGCAAGTATTTAATATGAAGTATTTTCAGGAGCTGAAATACAAGGAAATATCAGAAATTTTGGAAACTAGCGAAGGTGCTTTAAAAGCTTCCTATCATTTAGCTTCTAAAAAAATCGAAGAATTCCTAAAATCAAATTAAACCTTTTTACCTTTACATCGTCATATATATAGTGAAAAAAAATAATTTACATAACAACAAAGAAGGATTCAAAGTTCCTGATAACTATTTCGATACATTCGAAAAGAGACTTTTTGAGAAAATTTCTCAAGAAGACCAAGAGGATTCCATAGTGTCTAATAAAATATCTTCTGGTTTAAAAGAACCTGATAGTTATTTCGATACGTTTGAGAATCAGCTGATGCAAAAACTGAATATAGACAAAAATGATTCTTCTACTCTTGCTGATAATTTAAAAACTGGATTAACGACTCCTGACAATTACTTCGAAAATGTAGAAAACACTATTTTGCAAAAAACGATTGGAGCAAATCCAGACACCAAAGTAGTATCGCTCTTCACTAGAAAGAATATTCTATACGTTTCTGGTATTGCAGCTATGATCGCCATGATTATCTCTGTTTCAATAAACAGTAATAGAGCTGACTCATTTAGTTTTGACACGTTAGCTCTTACTGATATTCAGGAATACTTTGAAGAAGGGAACGCAGAAATTAGTGATGCAGAAATTGCAGAGTTGTTGGATGACAATATTAGTTTTGTAAATACCATCAATGAGGATGAAATTAGCGATGAAGAATTAGAAAATTATTTATCGGATGAAGAGTTAGCTGATGAGATTATATATGTTGAATAAAAAAGAACACATGAAAAAGATACTATTACTATTTATTATTGTTTTTACCATTAACGTTTCCTATTCCCAAAGAGGTCCCAGAGGAAGAGTAAAAGCTTTAAAAATAGCTTATATAACAGAACAATTGGATTTAAGCAGTAAAGAAGCACAACAGTTTTGGCCAATTTACAATGAACACGAAGATACGATGGAAAGCTTGAAAAGGAAAGAACGAAAATCTGTAAGGGCGCTTAAAGAGACAAATGGCTTTGAAAATTTAAATGAAAAAGAAGCTGAAGATTTTTTAAATAATTACCTTTTAGCTGAAGAGGAAAAGTTTATTGCTCGAAAAAAGCTAATCACAGATTTGAGGCAGATTATTCCCCATAAAAAAATTCTAAAGCTTGTAAAAGCTGAAATGGATTTTAATAAAAGGCTTCTAAAACAGTTACGTGACAGACGACAAGGAAATTGACCATAAAAAATCTTGCTGATTTTGAATAAAAAGTAAATGGGATCCCTTTATCATTTACTTTTTTGTTTAACCCTTATTATGTATTGGAACTCCGTTATGAAAGTTTCAACTGCTATAAAACATGATGTTTTATAAGTTTCAGCATAGCATTGCAATGGTTAAGCTTAAAAACATAGTAAAACAATATGTTTTGCAGTGGTTAGAAGTTGTAATAGATTTTCCAATACATAATCAGGGTTTAAAAATCAATTTTGCAATTCTGTTCTTTCCGGCTGCAATAGCTATACTGTCATTTATAAATCGGATCGTATAAAAGCTTTCTTCACTAATATCATTCCAGGTATTTCCAGAGTCATTCGAAATTGATATTCCTGTAAAACCTATTGCTACCATTTCTTTACCTCCACTATTAGGCATATATCTAACACAGCTTTTATAGCCTGCTCCTACTCCATCTGCAACTACATTCCAAGTCTTACCTCCATCTACTGTAATCGCTTTATTTTCTTGATTTCCTTTTGGTTTTGTATAATCACCTCCAAAAATTATCCCGTTATTTTCATCATAAAAATCCACCGAATATGCTCCGGTAGTTTCAGTACCTTGAATTATCGGTGTTTCAGAAACACTCCAATTATTTCCTTTATCTGAAGAATAAAATACTCTGGATTTCTTACCACCCGAAACGATCCAAGTGTGATCACCTACAATTGCTATATTTCCATTACTTGCCGCAAAAGCAGCTTCTCCTTCCATGGTTTTTGGTAATTCATTACAAGATATCTTATTCCAGGTTTCTCCTCCATCTCTTGTAATAATAATAGACAAACATCCGTCTGTCGGATCTCCCATCGCAATTCCTTCTTTGTCATTCCAAAATGCTATTGCATCATAAAAAGCCTTTTCGTGATCCTCTTTATAAACCAACTTCTTTTCTCTAGTATCTTTATCAATTTTGTACAACAATGCTGGTGATACAATACTTAATAGAAATAAATCAGTCTCAGTATCAGCAATAGCTCTAAAATGAATTTTCTTTCCTTCAAAATCCAAAATCTCGACTATCTTATTTTTTATTTTGAATTCATGGTCTATTTCAAAAGTTCCATACATACCATTATTGCCAGCAAACATTAACAGATCATCATTTACTCCTATAGCTCTGATGCTTATAGAATCATTAAAAAAAGGTTCAATGACAACTTCTGTAAAATCATGTCTAATTACTTTTTGAACTTCAGAATTACAGTTCATAAAGAAAACTGCCATCAATAACAATATTAAAAATCTCATCCCCAATATTTTTGAATCAAATATAATACTATTCTAAAGCAAAGAACTACCTTTGCAAACCCTAAAAAAATAAAGGATGCGTTTACATAGAAATCTGGTCTTTGCTGTTATTGATGGACTTAGCGAAATATTTAATGAAGGAGCTTATGCCGATAAGGTAGTTCAAAAGTTATTAAAACGTGACAAGCGATGGGGATCTCGTGATCGGAGTTTTGTAGCTGAGACTGTATATGATATTGTACGTTGGAAACGTCTGTATGCAGAAATTGCTGATGTTTCAGAACCCTTTTCCAGAGAAAATCTATGGAGAATCTTTGCCGTTTGGGCAACATTAAGAGGAATTACATTACCAGATTGGAAACAAATCGAGCCTACTCCAACCAGACGTATTAAAGGTCGTTTTGATGAACTAAGTAATACCAGAAAATTCAGAGAGTCTATTCCTGACTGGATGGATGAATTAGGAGAAAAAGAATTAGGAGCTAAATGGGATAAAGAAATTGCTGCCTTAAATCAACAAGCACCAGTAGTTCTAAGAGCCAATTCTCTGAAAATAACCAGAGACAAACTTAGAAGTATTCTTGAAGATGAAAATATCGATACAGAGTTCATAAAAGGGTATCCATCTGCACTTCAGCTTACAGAAAGAGCGAATGTATTCTCTACAGAAGCTTTTAAAAATGGATTATTTGAAGTACAAGATGGTTCATCCCAATTGGTAGCTGATTTTTTAGAAGTAAAACCAGGGCAACGCGTTATTGATACTTGTGCAGGAGCTGGAGGAAAAACACTTCATTTGGCAGCACTGATGGAAAATAAAGGTCAGATTATTGCTATGGATATCTATAGCAATAAATTAAAAGAACTAAAAAGAAGAGCTAGGCGTGCAGGAGCACATAATATAGAGCCTAGAACCATCGAGAGCACAAAGGATATTAAGAAATTATACGGAAAAGCAGATCGTGTTCTGATCGATGCCCCCTGTAGTGGATTAGGTGTTTTAAGCAGAAATCCCGATGCTAAATGGAAATTACAACCGGAGTTTCTGGATAAAATCAGACAAACGCAATCGGAGATATTAGAAAGTTATTCTAAAATGGTAAAACCAGGCGGAAAATTGGTGTACGCTACCTGTTCTATTTTACCATCAGAAAACCAAAATCAGGTTAAAGAATTCTTAACCAAAGAAATAGGAAAAGAGTTTATCTTTGTAAAAGATAAAAAAGTGCTTTCTTCAGAATCTGGATTTGATGGATTTTATATGGCATTGCTAGAAAGAAAATAACACAACTTACATAACATACAATGAAAACAAAATTACTTTTAATAGCACTTTGTACATTTTGCATTGGCTTTAGCCAAGTTCCTGCGGGATATTATGACTCTGCAACCGGATCAGGATACACCTTAAAAACACAATTAAAAAACATTATTGATAGTGATAATGATGGTTTAACACCGGAATTTCAATCCACAGACCCTGGTTACGCTGGATTGTACACAACGTATGTCACTTCTGACTCTGATTTTTACTATGAGAATAATGGTACCGTTCTAGATATGTATACTGAAAATCCAACCGGTATGGATGTGAAAGAATATACTCATTTTACCGATCAGGACCCTGGATCTGGCGGAACTGCAGAAGGTCAATTCTATAACCGTGAACATATAATTCCGCAATCTGTATTTAGTCAGGTTACGCCACAACGTTCAGATGCTCATTTTGTAGTTCCTTCCGATAAATTTGTAAATGGTGCACGTGGTAGTCTCCCATTTGGAAGAGTAGAAACTGCAAACCTAACCACAACAAATAATTCAAAAAGAGGTAATAATCTAGATGCTGGATATTCAGCTGGATATACTGCTACGGTTTTCGAGCCTATTGATGAGTTTAAAGGAGATATCGCTAGAATGCATTTCTATTTTGCGACTCGCTATGAAGATAATGTAGCTGGTTATTCATATACAATGTTTAATGGAACTAGTGATCAGGTTTTTGATGATACTTTTTTAAGTATTCTTGTCACCTGGCATTTGTTAGATCCGGTATCACAGAGAGAATTAGATAGAAATGATGCTATTTTTGCCAGACAAAATAACAGAAACCCATTTATTGACCATCCCGAGTATGTGCAAATGATATGGAATGTAACAGTAGACACTGAAGCACCAACAGTTCCAACAAACTTGATGGTATCTAACGAAACCTCGAATAGCATTGATGTTTCCTGGACAGCTTCTACTGACAACACTGCTGTAACCGAATATGATGTATATGTAAATTCAGTATTTAATAAATCAGTGGCGACTACGAGTACAACTGTAAATGGTTTAAGCGCAGAAACCACCTATTCTTTTACAGTTTTAGCCAAAGACGCTGCAGGAAATGAATCTGCACAGAGCAACGCTGTAAATGGAACAACCTTAGCCGGAACCGGAGGAGGTGATTGTGCGACAGAAACATTTACTAATATAGGAGCTGCATCCAGTTCTTACACCACAGTTATGTGGAGCGGTGATGATGGAGGAATGTGGACTGCCACAGAGGCCAGAACAGATCAAACAATCACAGGAGCTGCGATTACCCTTGACGGAAGAGGAACAGATAATGGAACGCTGACATCGCCATCGATTTCTGGTGGTATTGGAAACCTGACAGTAACTACCCAACGTAAGTTTACGGGTACAACTGGTAATTTTAATGTATATGTCAATGGAAGTTTAGTCGGAACTATTCCCTACGACGATACCGTACAGACAACAATATTAAATGATATTAATGTAAGCGGAAATGTGGTAGTTGTTATTACCGAAGACAGTGGCAATAACAGAGTAGCTGTGGACGACCTTAGTTGGACTTGCTTTGACCCTTTATTAAGCGTGAATGACTTATCTCTGGAAAATCTGAAGGTGTATCCAAATCCGTCAACAGATGGTTTTATAACCATTAATATTCCTAATGGTAAGAATGTTGAATTAAATATTTATGACTTGACAGGTAGACGAATCATAGCAAAGAATAATCTCGAAGAAATTATTCAGCTATCAAACCTGCCTCAAGGAATGCTGCTTGTAGAGATTATTTCATCTCAGCGAAGTATTACCAAAAAGGTAATCATACGATAAAAAGAAAAGCGGCAATTAAGCCGCTTTTTTTTATTTATAGTATTGTTTAAAATTTAGTGAATAACTCGATTATTCCTCTTAAGTTTTATACCATACTTTCTATATAAAATAGTAAATTTGCAGCTTATTAAAAACAACACAAAGTCTGGGAGCATGATCCACTTCTTCGGAAACCAAAATGAGAACGTATTTGCGGTACAAACCACTAATGAAATCTCAACTGAAAACATTAAAAAATTAGTATGGTTATTTGGCAACCAACCTAAAATTTCATCGGCGTCTATTGACGCTTTTTTTGTTGGTCCACGAGCCGCAATGATCACACCATGGAGTACCAATGCGGTAGAGATAACCCAAAATATGGGAATCGAAGGGATCATTCGTATTGAAGAGTTTCAATCAGTAGCAGAGGATTTTACCGATTTTGATCCTATGCTTTCGCAAAAGTATGTAGGTCTTAATCAAGACATATACACCATTGATATTGAACCTGAAGCGATTCTGGAAATTGATGATATCGAAGCTTATAATAAAGCAGAAGGTCTAGCACTTAGTAGTGAAGAAGTAGCCTACCTGGAAGGTGTGGCAGAAAAAATAGGAAGAAAGTTAACAGATTCTGAAGTATTTGGATTTTCTCAGGTGAATTCAGAACACTGTAGGCACAAAATATTCAATGGAACCTTTATTATTGATGGAGAAGAACAACCTACTTCTCTTTTTAAATTAATAAAGAAAACCTCAAAAACACATCCTAACGATATTGTTTCTGCATATAAAGATAACGTAGCTTTTATTAAAGGGCCAAAGGTAACTCAGTTTGCACCAAAAAGTGCCGACAAACCTGATTTCTATCAAGAAACACCGTTCGAAAGTGTAATCTCACTGAAAGCTGAGACACATAATTTTCCTACCACGGTAGAACCTTTTAATGGTGCGGCTACAGGTTCTGGTGGAGAAATCAGAGACCGTCTCGCTGGAGGAAAAGGTTCATTACCGTTAGCAGGAACAGCAGTTTATATGACTTCCTACTCGCGATTAGAAGAAAACCGTCCTTGGGAGCAAGCAGTAGAAGAAAGAAAATGGTTATACCAAACACCTGTAGATATTCTGATCAAAGCTTCGAATGGAGCTTCGGATTTTGGAAACAAATTCGGGCAACCACTAATTACTGGATCTATTCTAACTTTTGAACATGAAGAAGATGCTCGCAAACTAGGGTTTGATAAAGTAATTATGCAGGCTGGCGGAATTGGGTATGGTAAAGCTGAGCAAGCACTTAAAGACAAACCTGAAACCGGAGATAAAATTGTCATTCTTGGTGGTGAAAATTATCGAATTGGTATGGGTGGAGCCGCAGTTTCTTCAGCAGACACGGGAGAATTCAGTAGTGGTATCGAATTAAATGCTATCCAACGTTCTAATCCTGAAATGCAAAAACGTGCTGCCAATGCCATTCGTGGTATGGTAGAAAGTGATGTAAATACGATCGTTTCTATTCACGATCACGGAGCAGGCGGACATCTTAATTGCCTTTCTGAATTGGTAGAAGAAACCGGAGGAAAAATCGATTTAGATAAACTTCCTGTTGGTGACCCTACGCTGTCAGCCAAAGAAATTATTGGTAATGAGTCTCAGGAAAGAATGGGATTGGTGATCGGACAGAAAGATATTAACACTTTAGAACGTATTGCAGAGCGAGAACGTTCTCCGATGTATCAGGTAGGAGATGTAACGGGCGATGACCGTTTTACTTTCGAATCCAAGACCAAAGGTGACAAACCGATGGATCTGGCTCTAGAAGATATGTTTGGGAGTTCTCCTAAAACTATTATGACTGATAAAACAATTGATCGTAATTATCAGGAAATTTCATACCAAAAAGAAAATATTCATACCTATCTTGAACAAGTACTACAACTAGAAGCAGTTGCTTGTAAAGATTGGTTAACAAATAAAGTCGACCGCTGTGTTGGCGGAAAAGTAGCGAAACAACAATGTACGGGACCACTACAATTACCATTGAATAATTGTGGAGTAATGGCATTGGATTACACCTCTAAAGAAGGTATCGCTACTTCTATTGGCCACTCTCCTATTTCTGGATTGATCGACCCTGAAGCAGGAAGTAAAAATTCTATAGCCGAGGCTTTAACCAATATCGTTTGGGCTCCTTTAAAAGATGGATTACAATCTATTTCTTTATCCGCTAACTGGATGTGGCCTTGTAAAAATGAAGGTGAAGATGCTCGTTTATATAAAGCTGTAAAAGCAATTTCTGATTTTGCTATTGATTTAGGAATCAATGTACCTACCGGTAAAGATTCACTTTCGATGAAGCAGAAATATCCTAACGAAGAAGTAATTTCTCCGGGAACTGTTATTATATCTGCGGCAGCAAATTGTAACGATATTACCAAGGTAGTAGAACCAGTGCTTCAAAAAGATGGTGGAGACATCTATTATATTAATTTATCTCAGGATACGTATAAACTAGGAGGATCTTCCTTTTCACAAGTAATCAATAAAATTGGTTCTGAAGCTCCTAGTATTAATAATTCGGCGAATTTTAAAAATACTTTTAATACTATTCAGCAACTAATAAGAGATAGCAAAATTGTTGCTGGTCATGACGTAGCCTCCGGTGGTTTGATTACTACTTTATTAGAGTTATGTTTTGCTGATGTAAATTTAGGAGCAATATTAGATCTTTCGGAACTAGGAGAACAAGACACTATTAAGTTACTTTTTGCGGAAAACGCAGGAATTGTATTCCAAAGTGCGCCAAATTCTGATATTGAAACTATTCTTTCTAAAAATAATCTTGAGTTTTTCAAAATTGGTAAGACAACCCAAAAAGAAACCTTAGAAATCAAGAACTCAGACGATTCTTACAGCCTTGATGTTGATGCTTTAAGAAAAGTATGGTTTAAGACTTCCTTTCTTTTAGATCAAAAGCAAACTGCAAATAACCTTGCAAAAGATCGTTTTGACAATTTTGCTAAGCAACCTTTACAATATACATTTCCGAAGCAATTTACTGGAAAACTTCCGGTAATTGATAGGACCAAACCAAAACCCAAAGCAGCTATTATTCGTGAAAAAGGAAGTAATTCTGAGCGTGAAATGGCCAATGCTATGTATCTGGCTGGTTTTGACGTAAAAGATGTGCATATGACCGACCTGATCTCAGGTCGTGAAACATTAGAAGATATTCAGTTTATTGGAGCAGTTGGTGGATTCTCGAATAGCGATGTTCTTGGTTCCGCAAAAGGTTGGGCAGGTGCTTTCCTTTATAATGAAAAAGCGAATACAGCTCTCAAAAACTTTTTCAAAAGAGAAGATACATTATCCGTCGGAATCTGTAACGGATGCCAGTTATTTATGGAGTTAGAAGTAATCAATCCTGAGCATAGTGAACACGGAAAAATGCATCATAATGATTCTCATAAACACGAAAGTGGATTTACTTCGGTAAAAATTCAGGAAAACAATTCTGTAATGTTATCTTCTTTAGCAGGAAGCACCTTAGGGGTTTGGATTTCACATGGTGAAGGAAAATTTAACCTTCCTCTTTCTGAAGATCAGTACAATATAGTTGCAAAATATGGCTACCAAGGATATCCAGCTAATCCCAACGGATCAGATTACAACACTGCTATGATGTGTGATACAACAGGACGCCATTTGGTGATGATGCCTCATATAGAACGTTCTACTTTTCAATGGAATTGGGCCAATTACCCAAAAGGCAGACAAGATGAAGTATCGCCTTGGATAGAAGGTTTTGTTAATGCTCGATTATGGATTGAAAATCAACAATGATAAAGAGAACATTTAACGTTGCATTAAAAAAATTTAGGGTTTGTTTTTACTAAACTGTTTTACACAGATAACAGTTACACAGATATACCTGTAATATATCAATGACAATTTAATTGGTATTTTTACAGTTACATGAACAATATCATTTTTTAAACCTAAATACGCAAACCTTGAAAAAACTATTCATAGCCATATTTCTATTGGTTTCGGCTTTCTCTGTTGCACAAATAAAACCAACCTATAGCAGAGCTAAAATCACGTACAATACTCCTGAGGGTTTTCAAAGGCTTATGAAGGCAGGCGTGCCTATGGATCACGGTCAACATAAACGCGGAATCTTTATTATCTCTGATTATTCTTCAACAGAAATTGAAATTGCAAGAAATCTTGGTTTTCAAGTAGACATTATTATTGAAGATGCTGAAGCAGATTTTCTTAGGCGAAATGAAATCGCCAAAACTCAAAAAACTACCCGAAACCTGACCTGTCCTTCTGGTAATGAAACCACATTAGACTACCCAACTCCATCTAATTTTGAATTAGGATCTATGGGAGGATATTTGACCTACCAGGAAATGTTAAACAATCTGGATGCCATGCGCACACAATATCCAAATCTTATTTCTGCAAGAGCAAATATCGGAACTTTCTTAACAAATGGCACCCCAGATAATTCTGTTACTCCATCTATTGGCGGCAACGCGATTCAATGGGTTCGTATCTCTGACAATCCAGATGTAGATGAAAATGAATCAGAAATTTTATATGACGCCATACATCATGCCAGAGAACCTGCAAGTTTATCGCAGCTTATTTATTATATGTGGTATCTATTAGAAAATTACAACTCTGATACAGATATCAAACAAATTGTTGACAATACAGAATTGTATTTTGTCCCTGTTGTAAACCCCGATGGATATCTATACAATCAAGTAACTAATCCTAATGGATTTGGAAATTGGAGAAAAAACAGATTTAATGCTTCGGGAAATAATGGTGGTGTAGACAATAATCGTAACTATGATCATTATCCTGATGGAACTTCTGCAACTGCAATTTGGAGCGGTCCGGGATCATCGAGCAATATGAATTCTTCAACCTATCACGGTACAAGCGCTTTCTCTGAAGTAGAAAATCAAGCAATGAAATGGTTTATCGAGCAACACGATTTTATGATTGCATTGAACAATCATACTTTTGGTGAGCTACTATTCTTTCCTTACTCCTATGCCGCAAACAAACCAACCCCAGATGAAGATATTTTTGTAGCGATAGGTGCAGAACTCACATCGCAAAATGGTTATAACCCTATAAGAGATGCACCTTTTTCAGGTGATAGTGATGATTTCATGTATGGAGGGACAACACAACCTCACAACAAAATTTTTTCTTTCACTCCGGAAGTAGGAACCGATTTCTGGCCGACATCTAATCTTATTGATGGAATTTGTAAAGAAATGATGTATCTGAATCTTACTGCTGCCAAAATGACGAATAACTATGCTCACATAGAAAGCACCGGTAGCATCTTTATTGGAGAAACTACTACTTTCGATGCAAACTATTCGCTGAAAAGATTAGGTGTAACTGGAAACGGAAATTTTACGGTAAACATCTTACCTATATCCGGCAATATCACTAGTGTTGGTAGTACAAAAAGCTATACAGACACTGAGATCGGAACGGATATCTCCGATAGTATTGAAATAATTGTTGATAGTTCAATTCAGATAGGTGACGACATCTCTTACACCATTCAGATCAATGGAGGCTTAATTACGGAGTCGATTAATGTTACTAAAAAATATGGAGCTATTCAGAGCATAGTCAATAATAATGCAAATAGCTTAACCGGTTATACGCAATCCGGCTGGTCTACAACCACATCCGCTTTTGTATCTTCTAATGCGTCAATAACGGAATCTCCAACAGGTAACTATAACTCAAATGAGAACAAAACCATTGAGCTTACTCAAAGTATTGATCTTAGTGATGCTACATTTGCAAATGTTCAATTCTATGCCAAATGGGATATTGAAAACAACTGGGATTACACACAATTTGAAGTGTCAATCGATAATGGAAATTCTTGGATTCCACAGTGTGGAAAGTTTACCAACTCCGGAAGTACAAATTCGGGACAACCAACGGGAGAACCTCTGTATGACGGAACTCAAACAGATTGGGTATTAGAAGAAATTAGTCTTAGTGATTACCTTGGTGAAACTATAAAAGTTCGTTTTCAATTTGTTTCTGACAGTGCCACAGAAGAAGATGGTTTCTTTTTTGACGACCTAAAAATAAATGCTGTCAATCAAACTGTCTTAGATGTTAGGGATAATGTGTTCTCAGAATTTAAAGTTTTTCCAAATCCTGTAAATAATATCTTAAAAATAGCTCCTTCCTCTTCTAAAATATTTAATCTTAGGCTTAGAAATGTAATTGGTCAAGAAGTCTATAAAAAAAATAACACTTCTGGTAATCAAGAATTTAATATCTTAAAACTAGATTCTGGATTATACTTCCTTACCATAGAAATGGATGGCAGCGTCAAAACTTTTAAAATTTTAAAACAATAATTATTCAACTAAAACCCATAAAACTTAAGGAGTTGTCAAAAGATAGCTCCTTTTTTTATATATTAGAGTTGTATTTTATTAGATTTTTTATAATTTGCGAAACTATGCACGCATAGTAGTTTTTAAATTCTCCACTTTTAAAACAGAAAGAGAATTTTAAAGAAAAAAGTCAAACTTTTTGTGCAACTTTATAACAACAATTAATCGTGTGTTTTTTTGAAACATTATGATTAACTTAAAGGTCTTTAAAAACAGAGTAAAATATCTGAAACAACGTATGAATACAATTACTAGATTATTTGATTTCCCACATTATCAATTAGAGAAATACAATTTAGACAAAGCTTTAGTTACAAAATATAACGGTGAGTGGGTTGCCACTTCCACCAAGGAATATGTAGAAAAAGCTAATCAGATCAGCCGTGGTTTATTACGATTAGGTGTTAAACCAAATGATAAGGTTGCTATCATTTCATCTAATAACAGAACGGAATGGAATATTGTTGATATCGGTGTTTTACAGATTGCGGCACAAGATGTGCCTATTTACCCAACAATTTCTCAAGAAGATTATGAGTATGTATTAAACCATTCAGAATCTGTATATTGTTTTGTATCAGACGATGAAGTTTTACAAAAAGTAAATAATATCAAAGGCAATGTACCTTCCTTGAAAGGAGTATACTCTTTTAATGATGTAGAAGGTTGCGATAGCTGGAATAAAGTATTAGAACTTGGTAAGGATGATAGTAATCAAGAAGAAGTTGAGAATTTAATGGCTTCTGTAAAAGAAGATGATCTTGCTACCTTAATATATACCTCTGGAACTACAGGTAGACCAAAAGGAGTTATGTTAAGTCATAAAAACATAGTAACTAATGCCTTGCATAGTTCCACTAGATTTGCAGAATTTGGAGGAGAAGTCAAAGCATTGAGTTTTTTACCTGTTTGTCATATCTACGAAAGAATGTTAATGTATCTATACCAATATCGAGGTATAGGTATTTACTTTGCCGAATCTTTGGAAACAATAAGTGATAACTTAAAAGAGATACAGCCTGATATGATGACAGCTGTTCCTAGATTGCTAGAAAAAGTATATGATAAAATCATTGCTAAAGGAGCGGATCTAACAGGTGTAAAAAAGAAATTATTTTTCTGGGCGGTTGAACTAGGACTAAAATATGAACCCTATGGTGCTAATGGCTGGTGGTATGAGAAAAAATTAGGTATTGCCAGAAAACTAATTTTTAGTAAATGGCAGGAAGCATTGGGTGGAAATCTAAAAGTAATAGCATCAGGAAGTGCAGCTTTGCAATCCAGATTGGCAAGAGTTTTTAACGCTGCAGGTATAAATGTAATGGAAGGCTATGGATTGACGGAGACGTCACCTGTAGTTTCTGTAAATGACATTAGAGACAGAGGTTTTAAAATTGGTACCGTTGGAAAAATGCTTCCCGAAACAGAAGTTAAAATTGCCGAAGATGGTGAGATTCTTGTAAAAGGTCCACAAGTAATGATCGGTTATTATAAAGACGAAGAAAAAAGCAAAGAAGTTCTAAAAGATGGATATTTTCACACTGGAGACATTGGAGAAATTGACAGTGAAGGCTTCTTGCGAATTACGGATCGTAAAAAAGAAATGTTCAAAACATCCGGAGGAAAATATGTAGCACCTCAGGTTATAGAAAACGCAATGAAACAATCTCGTTTCATTGAGCAAATAATGGTAATCGGAGATGGAGAAAAAATGCCTGCAGCATTTATTCAGCCAAACTATGAATTCTTAAACGACTGGGCTTCTAGAAAAGGAATTTCTATTGGAAGTACCAATGACGAGATCGTTAGCAACCAAACGGTTATTGATCGTTTCCAGGAAGAAGTAGATGAGCATAATGAAAAATTCGGAAAATGGGAACGTATTAAAAAGTTTGAGCTTACCCCAGACGAATGGAGCATCGATGCAGGACACCTTACTCCTACTATGAAATTAAAACGAAGAGTAATCAAAGCAAAATATCAAGATCTATATAGTAAAATTTATGGCTAATTCAATTCACTGATTACAAATGTATAGTGTAAAACTTTAACTTTAAATCAGTAAACTCCTCATTTTATGAGGAGTTTTTTTATTAATTCAATAGAAAAATGTAAATTACTTACTCTTTTCGTAATATTTTGTGTAATTTATTATGCGTGCATAGTAAATTTTTATTACCTTTACACCATAACAAATTTTCTGAATGAGAGAAAAAACAATTGATTATGCACTTCGTGCTACGTGGATGGCTGTTGCCAAAATGTATAACGAAGAAGCAGGTAAAAAAGGTAGTACCATGGCAACGGGTTTTGCATTAATAAGCATTGATCCCGAAAACGGAACTCCTTCTACCTCATTAGGCCCTAAAATGGGAATGGAAGCCACCAGCTTATCACGTACTTTAAAAACCATGGAAGAAAAAGGATTAATCTTTAGAAAGAAAAATCCTCAGGACGGACGTGGTGTTCTAATATATCTAACCCCTTTCGGAGTAGAAATGAGAAATTTTTCAAAAGAAGTAGTTTTTACTTTTGACCATGCTGTAAGAAAGCATGTTCCTAAAGAAAAGCTAGATACTTTCTTAGAAGTATTTCAATTGATAAATGATCTCATTGCAACAAAGAAAATTTACACAAAAAAAGAATCTATAACATCTTAACAACCAGAAGTTAAAAAATGAAAAGAGTCATTAAAAAAGTTGCAGTCGTCGGTTCAGGAATTATGGGTTCCGGTATTGCATGTCATTTCGCTAATATCGGCGTCGAAGTACTATTATTAGATATAGTTCCTCGAGAATTAAACGACAAAGAAAAGGCCAAGGGTCTTACACTAGAAAGTAAAGTGGTTCGTAACAGGTTAGTAAATGATTCACTAACCGCCGCTCTTAAATCCAAACCTTCTCCAATTTACCATCAAAAATTTGCCAACCGTATCACTACAGGAAACCTGGAAGATGATATTGCAAAAGTTGCAGATGTTGATTGGATAATAGAGGTAGTTGTAGAAAGACTAGATATCAAAAAGCTAGTTTTCGAAAATTTAGAAAAACATAGAACACCCGGAACACTTATTACTTCGAACACTTCAGGGATTCCTATAAAATTCATGAACGAAGGAAGAAGCGAAGATTTCCAGAAGCATTTCTGCGGAACTCACTTCTTTAATCCTGCACGATACCTGAAATTATTTGAAATCATCCCAGGACCAAATACTTCTACTGAAGTACTTGACTTCTTAAACGGTTATGGTGAGCAATTTTTAGGAAAAACATCCGTAGTTGCTAAAGATACACCTGCTTTTATAGGTAATAGAATAGGTATCTTTAGTATTATGAGCTTATTCCATATGGTAAAAGATATGGGCCTGACTATTGAAGAAGTTGATAAATTAACCGGTCCGGTAATTGGGCGTCCTAAATCAGCTACTTTTAGAACTGTAGATGTGGTAGGACTAGATACTTTAGTGCACGTAGCTAACGGTATCGCAGACAATTGTCCTGATGATGAGCGACACGAGCTATTTAAACTTCCTGATTTCATCGATACGATGATGGAAAACAAATGGTTAGGAAGCAAAACAGGGCAAGGTTTCTACAAGAAAAATGTATCTCCAGAAGGAAAGAAAGAAATCCTTTCATTAGACCTAAACACTCTAGAATACCGAGCTAATAAAAGAGCATCCTTTGCTACTTTAGAAATAACTAAAACTATTGATAAAGTAGTAGATCGCTTTAAAGTATTGGTTTCAGGAAAAGATAAAGCAGGAGAATTCTACCGTAAAAACTTATCAGCTCTTTTTGCTTACGTTTCAAATCGCATCCCTGAGATTACAGATGATTTATATAAGATTGATGATGCAATGAAAGCTGGTTTTGGATGGGAACACGGTCCTTTTCAGATTTGGGATGCAGTTGGAGTTGAAAAAGGAATCGAAATGATGAAAGCAGAAGGATATGAACCTGCTGCTTGGGTTAATGATATGATCTCATCTGGAAGCACTTCTTTCTACACCGTAAAAGATGGAGCTACCTATTATTATGATATTCCTAAAAAAGAACAAGTAAAAGTTCCTGGTCAGGATGCATTTATTATCCTAGATAATATCAGAAAATCATCAGAGGTTTTCAAAAATAGCGGTGTTGTTGTGGAAGATCTTGGAGATGGAATCCTGAATGTAGAGTTCCAAAGCAAGATGAATACCATTGGTGGAGATGTACTTGCCGGATTAAACAAAGCTATTGACATTGCAGAGAAAGACTTCCAGGGATTGGTAGTTGGTAATCAAGCAGCTAATTTTTCTGTCGGAGCTAATATCGGAATGATCTTTATGATGGCCGTAGAGCAAGAATATGACGAATTGAATATGGCAGTTAAATACTTCCAGGATTCGATGATGCGTATGCGTTACTCTTCAATCCCAACAATAGTTGCACCTCATGGTATGTCCTTAGGTGGTGGATGTGAAATTGCACTTCATGCTGATAAAGTAGTGGCTGCTGCAGAAACATATATGGGATTAGTAGAATTTGGTGTAGGTGTGATCCCTGGTGGAGGAGGTTCCAAAGAAATGGCACTAAGAGCTTCAGACCTTTTCAAAAAGGATGATGTAGAGCTTAATGTACTTCAGGAACATTTCTTGACCATTGGAATGGCCAAAGTGTCAACTTCAGCTTATGAAGCCTTTGATACGAACCTTCTTCAAAAAGGAAAAGATATCGTTGTGGTGAATAAAGATCGTCAGATCGCAACTGCCAAAGCATACGCTAAATTAATGGCAGAACAAGGATATACACAACCCGTAAGACGCAAGGATGTAAAAGTACTTGGTAAACAAGCGCTGGGTATGTTCTTAGTAGGTACAGATTCGATGGAAGCTAGTAAATACATTTCTGAGCACGATCATAAAATAGCCAACAAGCTAGGTTATGTAATGGCGGGAGGAGATTTATCAGAACCAACACTTGTAACCGAACAATATTTATTAGATCTAGAGCGCGAAGCTTTCTTGTCTTTATGTACAGAACGCAAAACGTTGGAGCGTATAGAACATATGCTTAAAAAGGGTAAGCCGTTACGTAATTAGTATTGAGTAATTAGATTACCAGATTGCTGGATCATTAGATCATTAAAATCCAACCAATCTAAAAATCAAATAATCTAAAATATCTAAAAAAAATGAAAACCGCATATATAGTAAAAGCATATAGAACAGCCGTAGGAAAAGCACCTCGCGGAGTGTTCAGATTTAAAAGAACTGATGAGTTGGCAGCTGAAACGATTCAGTATATGATGAAAGAGCTACCACAATTAGATAAAGCACGTATTGATGACGTAATTGTTGGTAATGCTATGCCAGAAGGATCTCAAGGTCTGAATATGGCACGTTTAATTTCTCTAATGGGATTAGAGTCTATTGATGTTCCTGGTGTAACTGTAAATAGATTTTGTTCTTCAGGAATCGAAACTATTGGTATGGCTACCGCCAAAATACAAGCTGGAATGGCAGATTGTATCATTGCCGGTGGTGCAGAAAGTATGAGTTCTGTTCCTATGACAGGTTATAAAACAGAATTAAATTATGACTTAGCGAAGTCTGGTCACGAAGATTACTATTGGGGAATGGGTAATACTGCAGAAGCAGTAGCTCACCAATTCAATGTATCACGCGAAGATCAGGATGAGTTTGCGTATAACTCTCATATGAAAGCATTAAAAGCGCAAGCAGAAAATCGTTTTCAGGATCAAATTGTTCCTATCAATGTAGAGCAAATATATGTAGATGAAAACGGTAAAAAAGCATCAAAGTCATATACAGTAACTAAAGATGAAGGACCACGTGCAGGAACTAGTAAAGAAGTACTAGGCAAACTTAGACCAGTTTTCGAACTTGGTGGAAGTGTGACTGCCGGTAATTCTTCACAAATGAGTGATGGAGCTGCTTTTGTAATGGTGATGAGCGAAGATATGGTAAAAGAACTAAATCTTGAACCAATTGCACGTCTTGTAAATTATGCAGCAGCAGGTGTAGAACCTAGAATTATGGGTATCGGTCCTGTAAAGGCAATCCCAAAAGCATTAAAGCAAGCCGGATTAAAACAAGATGATATTGAATTAATCGAACTTAATGAAGCCTTTGCTTCTCAGTCATTAGCTGTAATGCGCGAGCTAAACATTAATCAGGATATCGTAAATGTAAACGGTGGAGCCATTGCTTTAGGCCACCCACTTGGATGTACCGGAGCTAAACTTTCTGTTCAGCTTTTTGATGAAATGCGTAAGCGAGATATGAAAGGTAAATACGGAATGGTAACCATGTGTGTTGGTACAGGACAAGGTGCTGCTGGTATTTTTGAATTTTTGAATTAAGAATTAAGAATTAAGAGTAAAGAAAATAGAATAAAGATTTTTTAGACTTTGAGGAAAAGACATAATTATAAAAATCTAAAGATATGGCAGTTAGGATTAGAAATTGCGAATGACATATCGGATATTTTGATAACTTTTCCTAAACATGAAATATATGACTTGGGTTCACAGATGAGTCGATGTTCTGTTTCTATGCCTAGCAACATAGCTGAAGGATCAGGAAGAACGGATAAATCATTTAATAATTTCATTGATTATTCGCTAAGTTCTTCTTTTGAATTAGGAACGCAACTTCTAGTTGCTTACCACAGAAAATATATTAATAACGATAAATTAAAAAAACTAGAAGAAAAAATTGAAGAATGGCAAAGAATGACAATGAGTTTTCAAAATGGACTCAATAATTAAAAAGTCTCTTTTTCTTTCTTCTTTTCTCTCTTTTCAAAAACCGAATAATATAAAATAAAATGAGTACAGAAACTTTAAACAAAGACATTCTTAGAGGAGGACAATTCCTTGTAAAAGAAACGAAAGCTGAAGATGTATTTACTCCAGAAGATTTTTCTGAGGAGCAAAAGATGATGCGTGATAGTGCAAAGGAATTTGTAGACCGTGAATTATGGGCACATTGGGAAAGATTTGAAAATAAAGACTATGCGTATACAGAAGAATGTATGAAGAAAGCTGGTGAGCTTGGTCTTTTGGGTGTGGCCGTACCTGAAGCATACGATGGACTTGGAATGGGATTTGTTTCTACCATGTTAGTATGTGACTATATTTCTGGTGCGACTGGATCCTTCAGTACTGCTTTTGGAGCACATACTGGTATTGGTACGATGCCAATAACATTATATGGTAACGAAGAGCAAAAGAAAAAATATGTACCAAAATTAGCTACTGGTGAATGGATGGGGTCTTACTGTCTTACAGAACCTGGAGCAGGATCTGATGCTAATTCTGGTAAAACGAAAGCAGTTCTTTCTGAAGATGGAACGCATTATTTAATCTCCGGTCAGAAAATGTGGATTTCTAATGCAGGATTCTGTAACATAATGATTGTTTTTGCTCGTATAGAAGATGACAAAAATATTACAGGATTTATCGTAGAATATGATCCTGAAAACCCTAATGGTATTTCTCTAGGTGATGAAGAAAAGAAATTAGGTATCCACTCCTCTTCTACTCGTCAGGTATTCTTTAGTGACACAAAAGTTCCTGTAGAAAACATGTTATCAGAAAGAGGTAATGGTTTTAAGATCGCTATGAACGCTCTAAATGTTGGTAGAATCAAATTGGCTGCTGCCTGTTTAGATGCACAACGTAGAGTGATCGATGAAGCAACTAAATATGCTAACGAGCGTATTCAGTTCAAAACTCCAATTATGAATTTTGGAGCTATCAAGTCTAAGATTGCTGAAATGGCTACCAATACCTATGCGGATGAATCTGCAAGTTATAGAGCTGCAAAAAATATTGAAGATAGAATTGCTATCCGTCAAGCGGAAGGAAACTCGCACCAGGAAGCAGAGCTTAAAGGTGTAGAAGAATATGCTATTGAGTGTTCTATCCTTAAAGTAGCAGTTTCTGAAGATGTTCAGAATTGTACAGATGAAGGGCTACAGATTTTTGGAGGAATGGGATTCTCTGCAGATACTCCTATGGAGTCTGCTTGGAGAGATGCTCGTATTTCTCGTATCTATGAAGGTACTAATGAGATCAACCGTATGCTAGCAGTAGGAATGTTAGTAAAGAAAGCAATGAAAGGACATGTAGATCTTTTAGGACCTGCTATGAAAGTTGCTGATGAATTAACAGGAATTCCTTCTTTTGACACACCTGATTACTCTGAATTATTTGCAGAAGAAAAAGAAATTCTGGCAAAACTTAAGAAAGTATTCTTAATGGTAGCAGGATCTGCTGTTCAAAAATATGGTCCAAAATTAGAAGAGCACCAACAATTATTAATGGCTGCTTCTGATATTTTAATTGAAATCTATATGGCTGAATCTACGATTCTTCGTACAGAGAAAAATGCAAAGCGTTTTGGAGAAAATTCTCAAGAAGTTCAGATCGCAATGTCCCAATTATACTTATACAATGCAGTAGATATCGTGATCAAAAAAGGAAAAGAAGCAATCGTTTCTTTTGCTGAAGGTGATGAGCAACGTATGATGTTAATGGGACTTAAACGTTTCACTAAATATGCGAACCAACCAAATGTGGTTGCATTAAGAACTAAAATCGCAGATAAAGTAGCCGCAGAAAACGGATACTGCTTCTCATAATAATATATCCGTTCCTAAGGATTAAAACTAGGAAGTTGTTTAATTTTGATTTAAGATACCGTCTTTCTGTTGGGGAAAGGCGGTTTTTTATTTAAATATATTAGCTCATCCTAAAATAGAATCACAATAAAATTAAATCATCAAAAATCATCTGCCTGCATTATTAAATTGTATTTCAAGTACATACGAATTCTAGTTACATACTTACTAATTCTAGACAACAATCCTACTCTATCTGTAAATTATGTACAATTGTACGATATTAAAATTGGTTAACCAATTTTAATATCTGAACCGCATTACAAGCAATGAGCTTAGTCTCTCAAAAACTATTCGCTTGAGAAACAAATCATACAAAACTCTAAAACCACACAAACTCAACTATGAAAAACCACAATCAAAATGTATTCGCTCAGTTCGGAAGTCGGCTGTTCGATATATCAAAGCCCTTAGTCCTATTCATCTTATTATTAATAGCTTCGCAAACAGCCACATTTTCTCAAGTTAGTTTTGAAGGATCTTGGGGAGTGACGTTTCCTATTTTTGGAGGAGAAAGACTGGATACAGAAATTAATCTGAATCAAAAAGATTATATGAGTGGTGCTCAAGAAATAGTAGATGAGCTTCCTACAGCAGGTCACGTAATTACCAACCTGTCGTATTTTGCACATTCCCATTATTTCAACACAAGAGCAAATACCAATGTTGATGTAGCTAATGAAATACATCCTGCAATGATTCCCAGCGTGGAAAATGATGGGGTTGCTGTAGAAGCAATTCAGCTTTTAAGAAATTCAGGCAAGAAAATAATTCTTTACATTTCTACAAACTATTTAGATAGAGCTACTGGTGACCTCAAGGAAGGTTGGGTGAACTATTACACCACTAAATTTGGCGGAAATGAATATTTGGCTTATCGTCATCTCATAAAAGGCTTTGTAGAAGCTGCCGCAGGTTATGCCGATGGGTACTGGTTAGATACAACATCTGCCCTGAGAGGCGATGGTAATTTTGGAGATTTTGTAGCGATGATACGCGAAGCTGATCCTACGGCTTTAATTGCTTCTGGAGGAGCAAGTAGATTAACACATAATGGAGAAGATGTTTATGTAGATTCAGATGGTCTTAATGACACAAACCCTGCCAATTATTATGTAAAACTCCACGATTCCAATGATCCTTTACCTGATTTTACGGATGGACATATTGTACCTTTGGGACAAGGAGCTCCGCCAAACTCATGGTCCTATGAAGAGTTCATGATACCCAATATAATGGCGGAACCGTTCTATACCGCTAGTAACGGCAAAAAAGTTCAAAAACACGGTTGGTTTCCTATTAGGGAAAGATGGCACTCTCCACAAGTACCTATAGTTTTCAATACCGAAGAAGCCTATAGGTTTGTTAGAAGAATTACGGATTATGGTGGGATGATTACTTTTGCAAACACCAACCAAACACCAAATTTAGGAGACGGTCGAGCGGGTCATATGATGTCTGATGAAATGGCTATTATGAAGGAAATTAATCGAAGACTTCTTATGAATCCAAAAGTGGATTATGTGCCTTATACACGACCAGAAGGTGCTAGTTTAGTTGGAGAAACCCAATATATTGAATTTCCCGATATACCTACAAAACACGTGGGTGATGCCGATTTTATAGCAGCCACTGCAACCTCTGGATTACCAGTATCTTTTACAAGTTCTAATAACAACGTAGCTAAAATAGTTAATGATAAAGTACGTATTGTAGGTCCTGGAAAAACAACCATTAGAGCAACCCAAGCTGGTGCAGGGACTTTTACATCTGCTGTACCCGCAGAGCGACCACTAGTGGTTGTTGGGGATATTAAACAAGACCAAGTAATTACTTTTCCACCATTTCCAACTATTCGTTTAGGTGATCCTGATTTTGACCCGGGAGTAACCGCAAGTTCAGGTTTGGCAGTAACGTATGCTAGTGGGAATACTAGTGTGGCTACAATAGTAAATGGTAAAATTCGTATTGTTGGAGAAGGGCGGTCATATATTACCGCCTCGCAAGCTGGTAACGATATATATAATGCTGCGCCGGATAGATCACGTGTGTTAACGGTTTTAGGTGACCAAAATAATGAAACAATTGGTCCCTGGAACGTCACTGAATTAAAAGAAGTTCCAAATTGGAAAACTTCAGATGTGGATGCCCAAGATGGAATGATAGGAATGTTATATGAGTCTATTGACTATTTAGGTGAAAAAGTGGAAGTATTTGCCTATTACAGTACGCCAAGCGGAACTCCTCCAGCAGGAGGTTGGCCCGCTGTTGTATACGCTCACGGTGGCGGTGGAACAGCATTTCCTCAAGTAGTAAAATACTGGAATGATAAAGGATATGCGGCCATTAGCATGGATTTAGAGGGGCAATATCCTAATAACGACCCAACCCCCAATCCAGGTCCAAAACGCGATGGAGTTTGGAACGATTATCGATTACCTATAGAAGAACAATGGTACTATCACGCTATTGCTCAGGTAATGAAAGGACATTCTCTTATAGCTTCTTTCCCAGAGGTTAATGCCAGTAAAATTGGAGTTATGGGTTCTAGCTGGGGCGGAACCATTACGAGTACTGTCATGGGCGTAGATAATCGACTTGCTTGGGCTTTACCGGTTTATGGCGGAGGGTTTTTATCCGAATCAGATGGACATCAAGGAGATGCTATAACAAGCCAAGAAGAGGCGGACTTTGTAAACACCTATTACGATGGAAGTGCGTATTTTGATAACGTAACCTTTCCTACTTTGTGGCTCAACGGACTTAATGATTTTCATTTTTCCCTATCTGTAAACCAGAAATCTTCACAAGCAGTTAACGGACCTGCTAATTTATTGTTTGTAGATAACTTTGCACATGGCCATTTAACATGGAGAAATCGTGATGAGGTATATCGATTTGCTAATGCTGTTGTTAATGGAGGTACCGCATTACCACAAATAGAAAATATTTCTATTAACTCAAACATAGGGTATGTGACTGCTAGTTCAGCTATTGGAATAAATAGTGCTCAATTATTTTATACCAATGATGGTGATACTATAGACTTAAATGACAAATCGTGGGAATCAATCAATGCAACTATTTCCGGTAATACTATTTCTGCAGCTATTCCTACGAATGCTGAATTAATATTTTTTGCAGTTACTGACACACAAGGATATATGGCAACCTCTGAGTATATTTCTACTTTAGATTCTATCGATAATGGGGACAATTTAGCTTTAAATGGAACAGCCTCGCAATCAGGAACGCAAAATGGTGGAGTTGCTGCGTATGCAATTGATGGCAATACTAATGGATCTTTTGGTGCAGATTCAGTAATTGCGGCTACGGGTCCTAATGCTTGGTGGGAAGTAGATTTAGGAAATGAATTCAGCATTGATGAGATTCATGTGTACAATAGAACCGATGCTTGTTGTATCGGAAGATTAACAAACTTCACTGTATCAGTTTTTGATGGTGACGGTAATACAACATATTCAAAAACATTCACCGATATTCCCAATCCTTTAATGATTATAGAGATTCCATCAGCTACTGGTCAGACTGTTAGAGTGCAATCCAATGAAATACCTACTATGAATTTAGCTGAGGTTGAAGTTTATGGGACTAGTATCTCAAACACCAAATTAGTACATATTACGAAGCGTAATGCCAAAGGTTATGCTATAGATGGAAATTGGGGAGGCGATAATGGTCAAAATATATATTTATATAGTCAAAATCCTAATAATGAAAACCAACAATGGATTGAGATTGATCGGGGAAATGGTTATTATTCTTACCAAAAAAAGGATACTAACTTTTGTATGGACGGAGGCAATGGTGGAGCGACTCGTCAGAATGTATATTTATGGACTTGTAATGAAAATAACCAAAACCAGCATTGGCAAAAAGTGGATGTTGGTGGTGGAGCGTTTAAGTTAATAAAACGCAATGCACCTGGATTTGCCCTAGATGGGGCTTCTGGTGGATCAAATCTTCAGAATGTTGGACTTTGGAATTCATCTAGTACCAGTCAAAACTTGCACTGGATCATTACTCCAATAGAAAGCGATAAAGATCCTGATGTTATAGATACTAACGAAGTTCTTATTTATCCAAATCCTGTAGTTGATCAGGTCAATATTAGTTTAGACAGTACAGATACATCTAGATACACCATCAGTGATATAAATGGAAAGATCATACTTAAAGGTATGATCAATGAAGGAGCTGTTTCTTTAGATATCAATAGACTGGAAAGGGGTTTATACCTCCTAAAAGTATCCAATAGGTCCAAGGTATTTACCGGTAAAATCATTAAAAAATAAGCCATAAAAAAATATAGCAAATAAATTATGAAACGATCATTTTATCTAATAGCATTTTCACTGTGCTTAGGCTTAGTCTCCACTCTAAGTGCTCAAGATTTCTTAAAACACGACTTCGATGATGGTACTTTGGGACCATTTGAAACTACAAACCTCAACAGAATGACCTTTAAGGATGGTGCTCTCGAATGTACCTGGAAACCTAGTGATTATACCGGTACCGGAACATCTTCTAAAAAAACAGAATTTAGAGCTAAGGATAATGCCTATGTATTTAAACAGGAATTCTGGACTGGGTTTTGGTTAAAAGTACATAGCAACACATTGGCTAACAATCCAAATACTGAAATGTCCTTAATGCAAACTTGGGGTTTTAGAGAAGGAGCTGCAAACCATTATTTTATGCTTCAATATTTTGGTGATGGGTCGCTTAGATGGCAACACCGTTATAATATGGGACAAAACTTTACCAGATATGTTATTTATCCTGACTTTCCAAAAGATCAATTTGTAAAAGTGGTTATTCATGTGAAATTAAAAAATGTTAGTGACGGTATCGTTCAGGTTTGGATAGATGATGAACTAATGCTCAATAAAACAGGTCAGACTATTGGTTTTGGAGATCAGAACGAAAATGGTCAGTATAATCAGTCCTATTCTACACCTGGCTCATGGGGTATGTATAATTATGCTAATGAAGAGTACGTAAGTGGAGAGACAAGAACGGTTACTTACGATGATGTTACTCTTTGGAATGGTCCAGATGGATATGATATAGTAAATCCTTCTGATGTTACTCCTCCTGGATGTAGTTTACCTTGGAAAGATAATAACTTCACGGTTTCTAATGAGACAGCAAACTACAGTTCTGGAGCCATCGATATTTCTTGTGCTTCAAAAGTGGACATCAGCCTGAATATAAAGGGGGAAGGAAACATGGAAGATTCGGATTATATCAATGTGTATTATAAAGTAGATGGAGGTCCTCAAAAAACCATTGCTAAAAATGTAAATGCTTTTGCTTTGAAAACGCTTTCAGTTGCTAATATTAGTGGTAATAAATTAGAACTTATTATCCAAGCCAAAACGAGTTACGCTGATGAAGTATATACGATTTCTAATATTAAAATCGCTGAAAGTGATGGTAGTACTACTGGGGGCAGTTCATTAGTTCATATTCAAAAACGCAATGCTTCTAATTTTGCTATAGATGGTAATCAAGGTGGTGCAGACGGACAAAATGTATACTTATGGTCAGCTAACCCTAATAATGTTAATCAACAATGGATTGAGATCGATCGTGGAAATGGTTATTATTCTTACCAAAAAATAGGAACTAACCATTGTATTGATGGAAATTACAGTGGAGGGACGCGTCAGAATGTATATTTATGGACTTGTTATGAAAATAACCAAAACCAGCAATGGCAAAAAGTAGATGTTGGCGGTGGAGCGTTTAAACTAATAAAACGAAATGCATCTGGATTTGCTCTAGACGGAGGTTCGGGCGGATCAGATAGTCAAAATATAGCACTTTGGGATTCGTCAAGTAATAGTCAAAACTTGCATTGGATTATTACTCCAATAGAAAGCAATAAAGATCCTGATATTATAGATACTAACGAAGTCCTTATTTATCCAAATCCTGTAGCGGATCAGTTTACGATTAGTTCAGGCACGAATGAAACATCTACATATACCATCAGTGATATGAATGGTAAGACCATACTTAAAGGTGTGATCAATGAAGGATCCGTTTCTTTGGATATCAATGGATTGGCGAAAGGGTTATACCTCTTAAAAGTATCCAATAGATCAAAAGTACATACTAGTAAAATCATTAAACAGTAAAACTATTATTATGTGTGATTCCATAAATAACATTTTGGTGTAACGCTATTTTAGAACAAGATATTTTGATTTAAGAAAACCGTCTTTCTGTGGGGGAAAGGCGGTTTTTTATTTACATTATTTCGCAACCAGATTCATAATAAGAACAGAGTTTTCTCTCTATAATTAATCAAATAATTCTATAATTGAAAATCATTCTCAGCGTTATTTCATCAGTCCTTCTTATTATAGTTATGACATGAATAATTACTATAAAACTCTGACAAATTAGATAAACAACTGTTAATTAAAGCTTGTTTTTTAACATATTATGTGAAATGATAAGAATTTATCAACACGAAAACGTTGTAGTAGCTTTTCAAAACAACCAAATTGAATAATTCGTAATAACTTAGTACAATAATAACACAAGAGACACTTTTATAAACTAAAAATTATGAATTATGAAATCAATTTATCCTCTCCCGAAAATTTCAAAATTGTTTGAGCTACTTTAATTGAGATTAGATTAATCTTTATATCAATAGTTAGAAAACCAAAGATTAATTTCTAAACTCTAAGTCCCTGAAAAAAAATCTGTTTAAAAGTCGTCATAATTAATACTACGGTACTAAAAACAATACTCAAACCAGTATCTTTCTTAGTAGTTGATGAAACGAGCTAAAAACAATTTTCATTTTTAGAAAAAGACATCTTTACTTCCGTACGAGACTTTTCTAAGTTTTTTCTTCAGATTATTATCCTCCCGCAACGAAAAGTTGCGAGAGAACACACACTCACTTATTACAAACTATTGTTCCTATATGGAACACAAAAAATCTAAAAATGAAAAGAAAAAACCTTCTAAAAACTTTAGTTAGTCTTCTGTTTTGCCTGCCTTTTATTGGATTACAGGCACAAGATGAGGACGTAATGTTTCAGGCATTTGACTGGAATGTGCAAAATCAACCAGCAGGTCAGACTTGGTATAATGTTGTTTCTAACGTCAGAAATACCATTAGTGACGCAGGAATTGATTTAATATGGATGCCACCTCCAAGTAATTCTGCGGCGCCTCAAGGATATTTACCAAGAGAAATTAACAATTTTGACAGTGCATACGGTACTACACAACAGCTTAAAACTCTAATCGATCAATACCATAGTTTGGGATTAAAAGTAATTAGTGATATTGTTGTCAACCATAGAGTTGGTACCAATGATGCGGTTACTTTTACAAATCCAGCTTGGCCAACTTTTTATATTGTTGCGGATGATGAAGGTAGAAATTTCGTTAATGGTCCTGTAGAGTTTAGTATTAATAGTGATTTTGTTCCAGGTTTTGAACTTAAATCCGATGGTTCTAGTGGTGGTTTTGCAGCTGCCAGAGACTTAGATCATAAAAACCCGGCAGTAAGAGCAGAGATCATTAAATGGATGAAGAAACTACAAAACGATCTTGGTTTTGATGGATGGAGATATGATTTCGTACACGGATATGATCCTATCTACAATAAAGAATATAATGATGCTACCAATCCTTATTTTGCAGTAGGTGAACTATTAGAAAGTAGTAGAGTTCAGACTAATAACTTTGTAAACAGAACGCAACAGTCTTCTTCTGCCTTTGATTTTAATACTAAAGTAAGTCTTCAAAATGCAATTAGAGATAATAATCTATCGTATTTGAGAGACGGTCAGGGAAGACCTTCTGGTATGATCGGTATCAACCCTTCTAAATCTGTTACCTTCTTGGATAATCACGATACCGGATTTGCACAACAATGTTGTGGATCTAATTATGTGTTCCCAGGTGGAGAAACAAATCTTAGAAAAGGATATGCTTATATTCTAACACATCCAGGAAATCCTATGGTATTTTGGACGCATTTTTTTGAAGGAGGATCAGGAGTACAAAATGCTATTAAAGATCTTATCGCTGCCAGAAAAAGTGTAAGAGTACATTCTGGTTCATCTATAAGTATTGCTGAAGCCAGAGGAGATCTTTATGCAGCATATATCGATGGAAAATCAGGAACACTTGCTATGAAATTAGGATCCGGAAACTGGTCTCCAAATGGTAGTGGATGGACATTACAAACTTCGGGTACTGATTATGCAGTATGGACACAAGGTGGAACTCCTCCTGAAGAAGTACCGCCTTATACGGTTAACTTCTTTAAACCTTCAGATTGGGGATCAAACATCAATGCATATGTATATGATGCCGGAGCTAATGCTACATTACCAGGAACTAGTGGATGGCCAGGAAATAGTATGACCAACATTTCTGGAACAGACTGGTATTCATTTACCATTACTCCACCGGCGGGAGTATCTGCTAATAACCTCAGAGTTATTTTCAATGACGGAAACAATCAAACTGATGACCTATCCAGAAGTACTGATGGATGGTATAGAGGCAACAGTTGGTCTGATACATGCCCAAGCGATTGTACTGGTGGCCCTGGACCATCTAATGATGTAACACTAAACTTCCTAAAGCCAAGTGGATGGGGCGGTAATACAAACCTATATTTATATAATAAGTCTACCAATCAGACACTTTCTGGTACAGCAGGTTGGCCAGGAACGATTATGAATAACCTAAGTGGAACGTCATGGTCCAGAAAAACATTTACATTACCAAACGGAGTATCTGCTACTAATGTTGGTGTTGTATTCAATAATGGAAATGGAGATCAAACTGTAGACCTAACCAGAGGCACAGATGGATGGTTTAGAGTTACTGGTACGAGTAATGGAAAAAGAACAGGAACGTGGTCAACTAATTGCCCAACTAATTGTCCTTCTAACCGAGCTATGGAATTAGCGGATCAAGCAGATAAAGAAAACGCTTCAATATTTGAAAATAATATCACTATGTGGCCTAATCCTATCTTAGATAGAGGTACTCTTAATATAAACACAATAGAAAATGGTGTTTTAGAAGTATCTGTTTCTAATATATTAGGGCAAACTAAAACGGTATACAGTCAAAATACTCAAGCTGGAAATCAGACTATAGAAATCGGCGCAAAAGATTTAGGTGAATCCGGTATCTATTTTTGTACAATAAAATTAAATGGTACTATGCTAAAGAAGTTAAAAGTTGTGAAACAATAATTTTTTGTCCCTATAACCATTAATACATTTTAAAAAGTGTATTCAAAAAGCGGTCGTTTAGCACAAAACGACCGCTTTTTTATTTTATGATGTTTGTAATTACCTCTTCTTTAACTTTACAAAATCTTAACTTTAATATATTCTTCCTAAAATAGAAGTAGTTTTTAATATCTTTCGATTTAATTCTAAAAAGTAAATTCAAAAAACAAAATAGTAATATCGTGAAAAAATTGACCATTATACTAGTCTTAGCTTTCATCATAGGTTGTAAAAAAGAAGGTAATAGTAATTCAGGAAAAGTAATTGCTGATGTTAATAAAAAAACGACCCTCAAGAAACAAGAAAAAAAAGATCACCAAATCCGACAGATAAAAAAAGCCGAAATAGCTCCAAATGTAGATGGCAATATGGATGACCCGATCTGGAATGAAACCAAATGGTATCCTATGGATCAAAATTGGATTGGAGAATTTCCGGATTTTAAAGATTTTTTAGGCAGATATAAAATGACCTGGACTCCAGAAGCTCTATATATTTTGGTAGAAATCAAAGATGATATATTGTACGATCAACATAAAGATCCTTTAAAATTATGGTGGGATGATGATTGTGTAGAGATATTTATAGACGCAGACAACTCTGGTGGTGAGCATCAGTATAACAACAATGCTTTTGCGTATCACATTGCGTTAGATGGCAATGTCGTAGATCTGGATTCACAAAAAAAACCTGTTCTCTATAATAACCACGTTACAACAAAACGTATAACTGATGGAGACGTTACCGTCTGGGAATTTGAATTAATCGTCTACGATGATACTTATGAAGAAGGAAAGACAAATGATCCGGTAGTTTTATCTAAAGACCAAAAACTAGGGTTTGCTATTGCCTACAATGATAATGACAGTAGTAAAGAAAGAGAGAACTTTATGGGTTCTGTTTTTGTTCCCGGACAAGATAAAAATCAAGGCTGGATCAATGCTGATATCTTTGGGACTATAGTTCTTGTGGAGTAAAAAATTCTAAAAATACCTAAAATACTTTTTCCTAATCTAACTTCTTCTAAATCTTAATAATAACCAGTCCCAAATAATAAAAACAGATTATTTGGGACTGGTTATCATTAAAACACTTCTCTAAGATACTTCTCAAAATCAAATCTGATTTACCTTTTTAAAAGTAAAAACAATCAATTGTTATTCATCTTTTTTAGCAATGAAATCCCTCCCGTTTAATACTAAATCAACAGAATTCTAACTTATTACAACAATAAAAGTTCAAAATTTTTACAATAAACAGGTTTTAACTTCTTTCGCCAAAACAACACAAATAACCGTTTATTTACAATACATTCAACAGATTTATTGTGTCATTAAAACAATCAAACAATTGTTAATTACGGTTTTTCAGTAAATTTAATGTGCAAAAAACCCTTAAATATTGATGAAATATGCTAAATTCGCAACCGCGTTAAAAAAGCACTAATAAAACTTTAAATATTAATTGTAGTTTTTTACGCACACCCAATTTCTAAATGTATTTTTAAAACTTAACAAAGCTTATGGAAAAAAAACTACTCAAGTTTCATTTTGGAATTAATCTAAGCATAAAATATAGCAAGCCTTTACTCACTGCTATTTTTATCTTATGTTGTCTAAATGTAATTAAGGGAGAAAGTCGTATTACTGAAATGAACAATTCAGAACGATTTTCATTAACCGCTAAAAACTCTTTTAGCACTGCTGAAATATTTCTATTTCAGGGAAAATTTGAAATTAAAGGACAAATCACGGATGATAGAGGCATGCCTCTTCCCGGAGCTACAGTTTCGGTTGTTGGTACCCAACGCGGAGTGATTACAGATTTTGATGGAAATTTCACCATTTCTGTTTCTAAAGGAGAAACTATTAAAATTCAGAGTTTAGGATTCTTGGATCAGGAAATACTCTTAACAGGAGATAAAAAAGAATATTTTATTCAGATGGAATCAGCTGTCGAGTCTCTGGATGAAGTAATTATCACTGATGGATATAGAAAAAGCTATAAAAAGTTATTTGCCGGAGTTGCAACCAGACTAAACGCTGAGGATATCAAAATCGACGGAGCAAGAGACGCATCTAGACTTCTAGAAGGTAGAGATGCCGGAGTAGTTGTTGATAATTTATCAGGAACTTTTGGAGCTTCTCCTCGTATTAGAATTCGTGGTAACACTTCTTTAAACGGAAATAATAATCCTATTTGGGTTGTTGATGGAGTTATATTAGAAGATAATGTAGAATTATCTCAAAACGAGTTAGGATCAGGAGATATTAGTTCTGTAATTGGATCTTCGATAGCTGGATTAAATCCGGATGACATAGAATCATTTTCTATCCTGAAAGATGCCTCTGCAACTGCTTTATATGGTGCAAGAGCAAAAAACGGTGTGATCGTTATTACTACGAAAAAAGGTAAAAATGGCGCCTTAAAAATAAACTACTCGGGTAACTTCTCTTATAGATTAAGACCAAGATATGAGCAGTTTAACGTCTTAAACTCACAACAAGAATTATCTGTTTACGCAGAATTAGTAGATAAAAATTTAATTGATCTTACTACAGCACAATTTGCTGAATCTTATGGGGTTTTAGGAAGTTATTTTAATCTTAGAGGAACAAATGATGTAGAAATTGGAGCTAATGGACAATTATCTGATGATTTTTTTAGAAGATACCAAACCGCTAATACAGACTGGTTCAAAGTACTTTTTTCTGACATAACTACGGTTCAGAATCATTCGGTAAGCTTATCCGGAGGGTCTGATAATGCTACATATCTATTTTCTTTAGGATATTTAAAGGATGAAGGTGTTACGATCGGGGATCAAGCAGAAAGATTGACAACTAGATTAAGAAATACTTTTAAGGTTTCAGAAAAAGTAACCTTAGGTACAACCTTGGCGCTTAGTATTAGAGATCAAGTTGTTCCTGGAACGAACAACAGAACTTTTAATCCAATTACCGGTGAGTATAATCGTGAGTTTGACATTAATCCGTACAATTACTCGCTTACAAACAGTCGTAGTGTTACTCCTTATGACGAAAATGGTAATTTAGAGTATTTTAGAAAAAACTATGCTCCCTTCAATATTATAAACGAATTAAATAATAATCGAATTAATATTGATGTAGCAGATATTTCTGCACAACTTGACCTAGATTATAAAATAAAGGATAATTTAACCTTCAATTCTATTGTAAATTACAGACAAGCTATCACCAGAAGAGAGCATGTAATTGGAGATAATTCTAATCAAGCAGAAGCTTTTAGAGCAGACGAAGGTGTTTTAGTAGATATTAATCCTTTCTTATATCAAGATCCGGACAATCCTACAAGACCGCCATATTCAATTCTACCTGAAGGAGGATTGAATATTTATAACGAAGATGTATTAAACTATTTCTACATAAGAAATTCGATTTCTTGGAACCCTGAAATTAATTATGACAATCAATTTACTTTTCTTCTGGGACAGGAAATAAAATCTTCTACAAGAAATTCCAGAGAGTATACAGGTATTGGTATTTCTTATGATAACGGATATATCGTAAATACAGATCCTGACGCTATTGATCAATTAACTAATCAGAATGATCAATATTTTGGAATAAGTAATCTAAGAGACCGATTTGTTGGATTCTTTGCAAACGCGGGATACACCCTAAAAAACAAATACATCTTAAACGGTACTCTACGTTACGACGGATCTAATTTACAGGGAACTAGTTCAAAATCAAGATATCTTACAAGTTATAATGTAAGTGGTGCTTGGAATATTCATAAAGAAAATTTCATTACAGCTGACTGGATTAATCAGTTAAGATTAAAAGCTACTTATGGACTTTCTGGAGGAAGAGGACCATTAACCAGTGCGACATTGGACTTACGTAGTAGAGTTCCTTTAAGACCAACTGATCAAGAAACTGTAATAGCTATTAATTCATTGGCAAATGACGATTTAACGTTTGAGAAGCTGAAAGAATTTAGTACAGGATTAGAATTTTCATTTTTCGATAATCGACTTAGCGGAGAAATTGGATATTACAATAGAAATTCATTTGACTTGATTGGGATAGTAAAAACCAGTGGTGTTGGTGGACAGGCGTTCCAGAGTGGAAATTATGCAGATCTTAAGACCGAAGGTTATGAATTTGGAATTTCTACAGTGAACTTCAAAACATCCAACTTCCAATGGAATACAAATATTAACGTTGGGTACAATACGGAGCAAATAACAGAACTACTTTTTGATCCAACTTTAGTTCAGTTAACGCAGCCATCAGGAGCTCCATTCTCTGGAAGAGAGATATCTGCTCTTTATTCAACCAGGTTCGCGGGATTAAATGAGTTTGGTATTCCAACATTTTTTGATGAAAATAATAACATAGTAACAAATATCAATCTTCAGGAAAGAGAAAATCTAGAACAGATTTTAAAGTACGAAGGTCCTACACAACCAAGAGGTGCAGGTGGTTTTAATAACACTTTCAAGTATAAAAATCTTACATTAAGTGCTAATATCACCTTTAAATTTGATTATAAAATACGCCTTAATAGTAATTTTGGCCCTTCCTATACTGATTTCAACTCTTTATCTGGTGATTTGGTTAACCGATGGAGACTTCCAGGAGATGAAAACACAACCAATATACCTGCTATCTTAAGCGATAGAACGATACAAAATCAACTTGGTGCTGACAATGCCTATGATCTATATAACATTAGTGACGCAAGAGTTGCGGATGGTACGTATGCTAGAATGAGATCTATGTCATTAGGATTAGATGTTCCTAAAAGCTATATAGAAGGCTTAGGAATTGAATCTGCGCAATTTAGAATTCAGGGAGAGAATTTATTCCTTATTTATTCTGATAAAGCACTTAATGGTCAGGATCCAGAATTCTTCAATTCGGGAGGAACAGCACTACCGATAGCTAGATCATTTACATTTTCACTTAACGTTGGTTTCTAAAAATTAAAAAAATGAATAAATATAAATTAACACCATATATACTACTGGTTTCATTTATTTTGTCATTCACATCGTGTGATGACTATTTAGATGAATTACCAGATGACCGATTAGAACTCGACACTGCAGAAAAAGCAGCAAAAGTAGTTGCTGATTCTTATTCACAAGGTAGTTACGCCTTTACAGATATGTACACAGATTTAGCTGGTCCAACCGGATTAGAAAATGGCGGTGTCATAGCCAATGCCGGAGGTAATTTTATCGATCAAAATTCACTTCAATTATATTCTTGGCAAGACGTTGACGGAATCTCGCAGGATACTCCTACTTATTTCTGGGACAGATCCTACGAAGCTATCGCACAAACGAATGAGGTGCTTGCTGTGATCGATGATTTACCTGGAAGTACTGATTTTAAAAACGCTATTAAAGGAGAAGCATTATTATCCAGAGCTTATAGCCATTTTATGTTGGTTAATGTGTTTGCCTTACATTATGATCAAAACGCATCAACAAATTTGGGTATCCCTTATGTGCTTCAGCCGGAAACCCGTTTTCTTCCGACCTATGAAAGAAACACGGTACAAGAAGTATATGATTTCGTAGAAAAAGATCTTTTGGAAGGATTATCCCTAATAAACGATCAGTTTTTCTCTGGATCAAAAAAATATCATTTTACAAAAAAGGCAGGATTAGCTTTTGCCTCACGTTTTTATCTATGGAAAAGAGATTATGTAAATTGTATTAAATATAGTGACCTTTTCTTTGATGGAAATCCAGAGTTGTATGTGAAAAATTATGATGAACTGCAAGGATCAACATACAATGACATTGCAGATAAATACAATGAAACAACTGATGACAGCAACGTATTAGTAATGCAAAAATTCAGTAATCATCAAAGAGTAGGAACAGGTTTTAGACTTAACATCACTGATTTAAGTGTATTATTTAACAATCCATTAAATGCTTTTGATCAAAGGACTTCAACAGGTATTTGGAATGTGGGAACAGACGCAAGATACACGGCTAGATTAAGAGAATATTTTTTCAGAGAAAACTTAAGTTCTAACTCTGGATTACCATATCACGTTTCTATAGAATTAAAAGGTGAAGAGGTTTTACTAAACCGTGCAGAAGCATTATTATTTACTGGAGCGCAAGACGATGCTTTATCAGACATCAATGTGCTTGCAAGATTGAGATATAACAATCAAGAATATAACGATATCAATCAGATAATCACTTATTACAATGCCTCTGATGCAATTGATGCCATTGAACAATTAATTTTGGACGAAAGAAAAAAAGAATTTTGGGATCACGGTCTTCGTTGGTTTGACATAAAAAGATTTAATCTTTCTGTATCACATAGACTTCCTGAAAATTTTGGAGGAGAGACCTTAGAGCTTTCTACAGATGATTTAAGAAAAGCAATTCAAATCCCAGATAGTGCAATAGATTTTGGAATCGCACCTAATCCTAGATAATATTAGACATGAAGAAAACAAATAATTTTATAAAAAAGCTTTTTACAATCTCTTTGTTAAGTATTACACTCATTAGTTGTGAAAGAGAAAAAAGCATTACTGCCGAAAGTATTTTTGAACAAGAGCAAGAGTCTACAGACCCTTTGGATATTTATTTAAAAGAGGAATTTAGAGACCCTTACGGAAGTGTTATTATTTACAAGTTTGTAGATCGCTATATCGATCCAAACAGAACTGCAGTTCCTCCAAGGAGAGATGTAGTGCAACCTGTTGCAGAATTAATAAAACAAGCCTGGATAGAGCCGTACAATATGGGATCTGATCAAGGAGAAGAATTTTTGAAGAGATATTTTCCTGCAGAGATTGTATTTTTAGGATCTCCTCTCTATAATGGCGACGGTACTATTACTTTAGGTACGGCAGATGCCGGGGTACGAGTGACTTTAACTCAGGTTAATGATTATAGTCCTGATAACAATGAATGGATTATACAATCATTTAGGACATTACACCACGAATTTGCTCACATTATTGATCAAAATTTCAATTTTGATGTAGAATCATTCTACGAAATCTCAGGAGAAGATTACACTTCTCCAGGTACTTGGACAACCTTGATTTCCGGAAGTGAAAACAGTACTCAATCCATAAACAATGCTATTTCACGCGGTATGGTTACACCTTACGGTACTTCTTCGGTAGCTGAAGACTTTGCAGAGATTGTTGCCAGAATAATTACTACGGATCCGGTTGAATTTGAAAACACATATTTAACTCTTGAAAGTTGTGCCGGTGGAGATGAAGCTTGTTTTCAAAGAAATATTGGACGTCAAAGAATTCAAGAGAAATATAACGCTGTTTTACGATACATGAAGGAAGATGTTGGTATTGATTTATTAATAGTGAGAGACGAATTTTTAAATACCCTTAATTAATAATACAAAACATAATAATATGTTACGAAATATAAAAATTAGTTCATTATTGTTTTTACTATTAGCAGTTTTTGCGTGTAGTGATGATGATGTTCAACCCTTATTCGAACAGGATTCTGACACAAGAGTAAATCTATTATTAGAATCTTATCGCGAGACCTTAATTAATTCAGAATTTGGATGGAAAACCGTATATCAGCCAGGAAGCAATTTTGGAGGAAATAATATTTATTTAAATTTTAATGAAGATAACACAGTAGATATTGTTTCAGATGTATTAGGTGGTCAGAATGATTTAGAAACAACCTTTAGAGTAGGAATTAGCCAATTCCCTGAATTAGTATTCGAAAATTATACTACGTTCCACGCTTTATTCGAAGCTCAAAACTTTAGTCTTGGTGCTGAATTTGAGTTTATATTCGAAGAAGTTAATGATAATCAGATTATTTTTAGAAGTAAAACAGATATTTCTGATCCAACAGAAATAATTTTCGAAAAAGCATCTGCACAAGATCAGGAGATCATTGAAAATTTAAGAGATTTCTATTCACAATTAGAAGATGAGAATAATACTTTCAGATTTATTAGAAATTTAGTTGTATTAAATGAAGCTAATGAGATATTGTATAATAGAACCTTTACCTATTTTGATGATTTAGAAAGAACTGCAGGTGTTACCAATTTTGATGCGGCAACTGGATCTATTTCTACAGAAACTTTACCTATTGCGGTAACCGATGAAGGATTTCGTTTTTTACAACCATTAACTCTTGGAGATTTAAGCATTACTACATTTGTATATGACCAAGACTTTGGCACTTATACCTCTACAGATAGCGGTGTGACTACCATCATCGGATATGACTTAGCTCCTGTAGCTACCGAAATCATCCCTGAACTTGCTTCTGCTGATGTAAATTCTTTTGGAGTGGATTTTTCAACCTACTCTTACTTTGATGAATCTTTTGGAAGCACTTTTCTTAGTCAAACTTCAGAGAATTTTATAAACCTAGCTAAGGTAAGTGACCTGTATAGAGTGGATATGGTTCTTGATGATCCTTTCTTTTCTAATCAATCATATTTTATTTTTAATATGAATGATGGAAGTTTCAACTTTGCTACATTCACCAGAGAAGTTATAGCAAATGAGAGAGTAGTTTTTACTTTTTCTGAATTCTTTGGAGACCCGGATGGTCTTATTAACATATTCGCTTTGTTATTTAGCGCCGATGGATTTTACATGACACAAACAAATGAAAGTCAGTTTAGTAGCAATCCATCTTATAAATTCACAAGTGTAGCTGCACCAAATCTTAATTTCTCTGTTTACGGAATATAGTAAAAACGAGAGTTAGCCTATTTTTTAAAATCTTTGGGAATAAAAATTCCCAAAGATTTTATTTTTTGTTTTAATTGTGATTATAATGGTTTATTAATAGCTACCCATATCAAAATCAATATAATTTATCACATATCACTATGCTATGGTATCCATAAGCTCTTCCTCTTTAGTTACACCCCCGGAAAAATTAACAGCTGTTTCTATAAGCGCTAAATGAGAATATGCCTGCGGAAAATTACCCAATAATCTTTTTGATTTAAAATCGATATCCTCACTAAACAATCCTAAATGATTGCTGTATGATAATAGCTGATCGAACATTCTTTTGGCTTTTTCCTTTTCACCTATTTTATAAAGACTATTGATAAACCAGAAACTGCATATTGTAAAAGAAGAAGAAGGTAATCCAAAATCATCTTTGTTTTTATAACGATACAGCAGTCCGTCGTTGCACAATTCTCTTTCGGTTGCTTTTACGGTACTTATAAATCTGGGATCTTTGGGGTCAATAAAACCATACGATTCCATTAGTAAGGTAGAAGCATCCAGATCAGACGATCCATAAGACTGTGTATACGCCTGAACTTCCTCATTCCAGGCATTTTTATAAATATCGTCATAGATTCTATCCCTAAGTGCTATCCACCTTGGATTATTGTCTGTTTTACCAATCAACTCCCCTATTTTGATTGCTCGGTCTACAGCAACCCAACATAACAGTTTTGAAAATGTAAAATGCCTTTCTTCGGTTCTAAACTCCCAAATCCCTTTGTCTGGTTTTTCCCAATTAACATTCACAATATGTACAATACTTTTGCTAATTGTCCATAAACTCTCGCTGTTATCCAGGTCACAGTCAAACTTTACGAACTGCTGATAGATCACATTCATCAAAATTCCATAAATATCATTTTGTTTTTGATGATAAGCAGCATTTCCGATTCGTACCGGACTGGAATTTTTGTAACCACTTAAATGATCCAGTGTCTTTTCGGTAAGGTCCTTTTCTCCATTGATTCCATACATAATTTGTATTTTCTCATCTTTATCCGGAATGATATCAATAATAAACTGAAGAAATCGTTGTGCTAGTCTTTTATGACCTAAATCAGAAATCACCTTGATCACCATAGATGCGTCTCTTATCCAACAAAATCGATAATCCCAGTTACGGACCTCTCCTATCGTCTCTGGTAACGAGGTCGTAGCAGCTGCCAATACAGCTCCAGACTTTTCGTAACTTAATAACTTTAATACCAGGGCACTTCTTAAAATTTGGTCGTTATACACTTTGTAAGAAGTAGTCTTCTCACTCCAATTCATCCAATACACTCTTGTACGCTGCAACTTCAGATAACAACGTTCTAAAGACTGAGCTAACAATTTTTCATGATAACTAATCACAAAATAAGCATGACTTGTTAATTGAATTTCTTCTCCGTTGAGAATAGCTTCAGAATTGAGGTCTGAATAAAGATATAAAGTATCATATTTATCCTTATCCGTTATACTTTTAATATAGTTCTCTTTGGCAATAAAATACGTTTCTTCTTTTGCGTATTCTAACTTAGGATCATATTTAACCTTAAAAATAGGTGAACCCGAAATATGTTTTATATAACGAATGATATCCGAAGGAGCATAATAAGAACCATCTGCCTCTTGGTAACGAGGCATAAAATCAATACTTTCAAAAACATCTTCTCCATTTCTAAATTCGGTAACCAGAATATTAGTTTTAGCAATATACTTTTGAGAAACGGTATATGCATCAGAAACTAAAATTTCAAAAGAACCTCCTTTTTTATCATCAAGAATTTTAGCAAAAATAGAAGAAGAATCGAAATTTGGTAAACAACACCAATCTATCGAACCCTTTTTCGAAATTAACGCCGCACTTTTACAATTTCCTATAATTCCGTAATCCAAATTGTTCATATAATTTCCTGTTCTTTTAAATAAACGTACCTTTATTCACTGAACCGAAATTTAATCAATCAAAATTAGTCAACCAACTTTCACCACCCTTTATGAGTAAAACTATCATAATCTCAAATCGACTACCCTTACAATTAGAAATTAATAATAATTCTATCAATACAATACCAAGTGTTGGTGGATTAGCAACCGGAATGAAGTCAGTTCACTCCGGAAGTGATAGTATTTGGATCGGATGGAGTGGTCTAACCGAAGAAAAATTAGATCCTGAAAAAAGAAATCTTGTCCAAAAAGCACTAAAAAAACATCAATGTGTTGGAGTTCCATTAACAGAGTCGGAGATAGATGGGTTTTATTATGGTTTTAGCAATAATACCTTATGGCCGTTGTTCCACTACTTTATGGAATACACAGAATTTGATAAAGACAATTGGGAAACCTATCAATCCGTTAATCAAAAGTTTGCGGATGTAGTTATCGAAAACCTGGGAGAAAATGATACTATCTGGGTACACGATTATCAATTGTTATTACTACCGGAGATGATCCGCAAAAAGAAACCCAATGTTACCATAGGTTTCTTTTTACATATTCCGTTTCCTTCCTACGAAGTTTTTAGAACGATTCCTTGTAGAGAGGAATTATTAAAAGGATTGCTGGGCGCTGATCTCATTGGTTTCCATACCTATGATTACGAACGTCATTTTTTAAGTTCTGCACAGCGAATTCTGGGACTTGAGATTAATTTTAACAACGTTCTTTTAGAAAATAGGATCGTTAAAGTAGACTCGTTTCCTATGGGTATCGATTATGACAAATTTCATAATGCCGCCAAAATACACAACGAAAAAGAAAAGAAAGACAAAACAGAAATACAACAAAAAATAGATGAACATTTAGTTAATGGAGATCGAGCAAAACTCATACTCTCCATTGATCGATTGGATTATACCAAAGGAATTGCCAACCGATTAAGAGCTTTTGAATATTTCTTAGATAAGTACCCGCAATTTAAAGGAAAAGCAAGATTGGTAATGCTAGCCGTGCCCTCCAGATCAAACGTGCCCCAATACCAACTCCTCAAAAATGAGATTGATCAATTGGTAGGTAGAATAAATGGTAAATTCTCTGAAGTAAGCTGGACACCTATTTGGTATTTTTATCGTTCGATGCCGTTCGAAAATTTAATTGATCTATATACCTCTAGCGAAGTCGCTTTATTAACTCCCATAAGAGATGGAATGAATCTGGTTGCCAAAGAATACATTGCTTCGAGAGTTGATAAAAAAGGTGTCTTAATTCTGAGTGAAATGACCGGAGCTTCCAAAGAAATGAGCGAAGCCCTCATCATCAATCCCAATAATTTTGAAGAAATTGCCGATACACTAAAGTTTGCTTTAGAAATGCCGGAAGAAGAGCAAATAAAGAGAAATACAGCCTTACAAAAACGATTAAAAAGATATAATGTAGAAAAATGGGCAAACGATTTTATGGAATCTTTGGAAACTAAAAAGAATTCTGCAAAAAAATATTCGCTCAAAAAATTAACTCCTTCAATAAAAAAGGAGATTATTGCTGATTTTCAAAAAGCTCAAAACAGAATTTTATATATTGACTATGATGGAACGTTAGCTCCATTTGAGAAAATTCCCGAAAACGCAAAACCAACACAAAAGATATTTGATATCTTGGATGCTTTGCAAGAAGATAGTAATACCAAACTGGTACTCATTACAGGAAGAGATAAATTTACCTTTAATAAATGGTTTGGTCATAAAGATTACACCCTGATTACAGAACACGGTGCGTGGCTAAAAGAAAGTGATAAAGATTGGGAACTTTTAGAACGTGTAAACAACGATTGGTTCGAATCAATTGCTCCTGTATTAGAATCTTTTACAGACAGAACGCCCGGATCACTGATAGAAGAAAAAAATTACTCATTAGCCTGGCATTTTAGAAATGTAGATCCAGATTTAGGTAAATTAAGGTCTATGGAACTAAAAACTACCATTCAACATCTAATCGCCAACCATAATTTGGAAATTCTGGAAGGTGATAAAGTTTTAGAAATTAAGGTTAGTGGAATTGATAAAGGGAAATCAGCCTGTAAAATGCTGGTCGAAAAGGAGTATGACTTTATTTTTGCCATTGGTGATGATTGGACAGACGAGTATATGTTTAAAGAACTCCCAGCTTCTGCATTTACAGTTAAAGTAGGCCTCAAGAAAACAGTCGCCAAATATTATGTAGAAGGTACAGATCAAGTACACGAATTATTAAAAGAATTTAATTAACATCTAGTAAACAGGTACCTCTGAAACATAAATTCTATATACTTCCGGTCATTATTATAGCACAGTTTTTCTGTACTTCGTTATGGTTTGCAGGAAATGCAGTTATTGATGACTTCGCTGCTCAGTTTAATGTAGGTTTTAACATTCTTGGATATTTACTATCCACAGTTCAGTTTGGATTTATTGCAGGTACATTAACCTTTGCTTTATTAACGTTGGTAGACCGATTTCCCCCGTCTAGGGTTTTTATGATATCAGCTATTCTTGGAGGACTCTGTAATATCGCCTTATTAATACCAAATATCACTGTCTTAAATGTACTAACTGCTCGTTTTGGTACCGGTTTTTTTCTTGCCGGAATCTATCCGGTAGGTATGAAAATAGCCTCCGACTATTATAAAGATGGCTTAGGAAAAGCCTTAGGATATTTAGTAGGCGCTTTGGTGCTGGGTACTGCGTTACCTCATTTATTAAAAGAACTTTCTTGGAACAGTGATTATAAAGTAGTGATTCAATCCACGAGCCTACTTGCGTGTATTGGTGGTTTGTTAATTTTCTTATTTGTACCTAATGGTCCTTATAGAAAACCTGTTTCAAAACTTCAGTTAGGGGTAATAACCGAGCTTTTTGGGATTGTTAGTTTTAGGAAGGCTGCTTTGGGATATTTTGGGCATATGTGGGAATTGTATGCCTTTTGGGGATTTGTTCCTGTCTTATTAAAAACATATGTAGAACAAAACAGGGTTGGGCTCCCTATTTCATTTTGGTCCTTTATTGTGATTGCTGTTGGATTTTTTTCTTGTATTCTTGGTGGTTATATATCCTTAAAAACAGGAAGTAGAAAAGTAGCAAGATATTCATTAATTATTTCCGGATTGTTTTGCCTTTCCTCTCCACTACTCTTTCAACTACCAGCAGAAATCTTTATCTCTTTACTTTGCATTTGGGGTATGGTCGTAATATCAGATTCTCCTCAATTTTCAACTTTAGTTGCTGCAGCAGCTCCACCAGAGCTAAGAGGAACAGGATTAACTATCGTCAATTGTATTGGTTTTGCGATTACAATCCTTAGTATCCAGTTGCTTTCTTATTTGACAACCAAAATGGATGCTACCTATTTGTTTATATTTTTAGCCATCGGTCCCATCTTGGGTTTGTATGGTTCGAGAAAAAAGTAATTGCAATAATAAATTATCAATCCGAGCTGTCACCCTAAGCTTTTACACTAAGCTTTTACACTGAGCTGCCACACTGAGCTTGTCGAAGTGTTGTCGAAGTGTTGTCGAAGTGGCACCGAAGTATTATCAAAGTGATCCTGATATTAGCAGTATATACACACTTACTCACTAAAACTTTTTCTATGTAATTTTTTCAATGTATTTTAGAAAACAAAAAGTATGCGATACTTACTGATACTGATAGCTTGTACATATACATCTCTCCTATTTTCCCAGACCGAAACCGAAGTATATTTGTTTGATATCTCTATAAAAGGAGATGTATTATCATTAAAAAATCAACGAAATATTTCTGACAATCCGGGCTATGATAATCAACCCTTCTTTTATAATGATAACATTGTGTTATTTGCCGGTACCAGAAATGGTCAGACGGATATTGCCAAGTATAATATTAGGGATGCCAAAGTAGATTGGATTTCTGAAACGATGATCGGCAGCGAATACTCCCCTACCAAAATCCCGAATCAAAAAGCGATATCAGCGATTCGATTAGATACTACGGGGAAACAATTGTTATATCAATATGATTTCAAAACCGGAAAATCCAAAGTACTACTCAAGGACCTTGTAGTTGGATATCATACCTGGTATACAAAAGATCTACTAGTTTCTTCGGTTCTGGAAGATGGAGGTTTATCACTAGTAGTTTCTAATCTAAAGGATAAAAGCGATTATACCTTTCAGAAAAAAGTAGGGCGCTCATTACATAAAATTCCAAATACAAATCTGATCAGTTATATCAGCAAGGAAAACGATCAATGGGAAATAAAATCATTGAATCCAATAACGGGTGCGACCAAAAAGATCATAAACACCATTCCACAAGCAGAAGATATGTGCTGGTTGATTAACGGTACTATATTAATGCCCAAAAATAACGTGATTTACAAATACAATCCCAAAACCGATACCGATTGGAGTGTTTTTTATACTGCGACTGACTCTAATATCAAGAAAATCACTAGAATTACCACCAATAGTATCAGTAATTTATTAGCGCTGGTAGCAGAGAAATCCGATAAATAAAAATCACACAAAAGATACACATGAAGAATATTTTAACCTTTCTTGGCTTATTAATATGTACCTACACCTCGATATACTCTCAATCTGTCTTAATAGAAAATATCAATCTCATTAATGTAGAGACTGGAAAAGTAGAAGCAAAAAAGTATATTTTAATTGAAGGAGATAACATCTCGAAAATTTCTTCCGAAAAAATAAAAACTAATGAAAAAAATCCTACAGTAATTGATGGAACAGGGAAATTTCTGATGCCTGGTATGATTGACACTCATATCCACTTTTTTCAAACTGGAAGTTTATATACTAGACCCGATGGGGTGGATATGACACACATTTTTTCTTATGAAGATGAGATTCAATTTGCAAAAGATATCATACCGGATAGTTTTAAAAGATACCTTAGACTAGGAATAACATCAGTGATGGATGTAGGAGGTCCTTTTTATAATTTTACTGTAAGAGATAGTATCGCTAAAAAAAATCTCTCTCCAAATGTGTATCTTACGGGTCCGTTATTCTCTCCGTATCAACCAAAAGCTTTTTCTAAACTAAAAGATGTACCGATAGCAGAAATTACCACAAAAGAAGAAGCCACTGCATTATTTGACAAAATGTTGGCCTCTAAACCGGATTTTATCAAGATTTGGTATATCGATGGTAAAACATTCCCTGCAGAAAAGAGTTATCCTGTTGTAGAACATATCGGACAATTGGCTCGAAAAAACAATCTTAAATTAACTGTACACGCTACAAACTTAAACACTGCAAAACTGGCAATAAAAGCAGGCGCAAATATCCTTGTGCACAGCGTTAGAGACCAACTTGTAGATAATGAGCTTATTAGAATGCTTAAAGATAATGATGTCACCTACATTCCAACTCTAATAGTTTCCAGAAACTATGGGAAAGCATATCTGGGCAATCCAGCTAATCACCCACAGGATCTTGCTTTTGCACACCCCACTGTTTATGGAACCTTAACAGATATGAATCGATTTTCTGATGAAGAAGTTCCGGAAAGAATTCGTGGTTTAAGAAAAGACAGTCAACGGTTAGAGGAAAGGTATCAGAAAAGTGATAGTATCATGTTGCTGAACCTAGAAAAACTCACAAAAGAAGGAATCAATATCGCCACTGGAACAGATGCAGGAAATATTGGAACCATGCACGCCTCCTCATATATTCAGGAAATTGAAGCCATGAAAAAATCAAACATTTCTAATATTGATATCATCAAAGCATCTACCATTAATGCAGCTAAAGGATTTGGGCTTGAATCAAAAATTGGTTCTGTAATAGAAGGAAAATTAGCGGATTTGGTTATTCTTACTAGTAATCCAATCGAAAATATTCAGAATCTAAATACCATAGATGAAGTAATTAAAAGTGGTAAAATACTCGGAGTACGAAACCTCATACAAGAGACTCCCGAGCAAATCGTACAAAGACAAGTAAATGCATACAATGCTCGGAATATTGATGCCTTTATGAACACCTATGCAGATGACATAAAGATTTTTAATTTCCCGGATGAACTCTCCATGTCCGGTAAAGAAGAAATGAGAAATAGTTTCCAAAGTATGTTCGAAAAGGTGCCAAATCTTTATTGTGAAATTAAAAACCGTATAGTTTTGGGTAATAAAGTGGTTGATCGTGAATATGTGCGATTTGGGGAAAGATACTCTAACGTAATCGCTATTTATGAAGTAGAAAACGGAAAAATTTCTAAAGTTACTTTTCTGCGATAAACCGATTTTACCATCTGGAGAATTTTAGACTATTTCCTGAGCCAACATCCTAAATATCTATAGTAGTAAACGTTTATTGTACGTTTCTAAAAGGTTATATGGATATATTAGAAAAATATATGTAATATTACGTGTATAACTTTGTTGACAGGCATTGCGAAACAACTTAAAATAATTACAAATGGCCAAAAATAAAACCACGGAAACAGAAGTAGACGTCTTTGATTTTATTGAATCATATGTAGACAATGAACAAAAGAAAGTTGATAGTCATAAATTAATAGAATTAATGAGTGAATGGTCAGGTTTTGAACCAAAAATGTGGGGTCCGACAATAATAGGTTTCGGAAGCTATCACTATAAATATGCTAGTGGCCATGAAGGTGATGCTCCATTGCTAGGTTTCTCACCACGAAAAACACAGTTTTCACTCTATGTTTATTCGAAAACAGAAAAAAGCGATCATCTTTTGATGGATTTAGGAAAATTCAAAATGGGGAAAGCTTGTATTTATTTTAAGAAACTGGCTGACATAAATATTCCAATTGTAGAAAAACTGAGCATGGAAACAATTGCATATTTAAACGAACATCATGAATGCGCTTGTAGAAATTAACAACAACCAGTCAACACTATGAAAAAATGCATTAAAACGAATTTTTACAGAACATTAAAGGTACAACCAAATTAAAACCAATATGAGAATAATTATAAAGGTTTTGTTCAGTATAATTCCCTTTTTAGTGCTAATTAGTTCTTGTAAGTCTAGAAAAACAGGGTATAATCCAATAACTGCTCGTAGCTTAGACCGCTATTTCTAATTCAAATTAAGAAACCCAAGAACCTGCTGGATACAGTTTCTTGGGTTAACTATCTATAACAAATGTAATTATTGTTTATTTAAAAGCAGTTTGAATATCAACTGCACCATTATAGGTCCCTTCTAAATTAACGTAAAGATCGTTGGCATTCAAAGGTATCACGGTCATTGTCTCTGCGTCCCCTAATGTATTGGAACGAACACTAATTGTCAAATCAAGTTCGTGCGAATTATAACCTAATCCATTAGGCAACTGATATTCAACTCCTCCTCCTATTTGTGGTGTGGAATAAGGCAGTGCATCTTTAGGCTTAAAAGTAACTACTGCGTCTACATTCTTTCCGTCTTTTACTATAGCGTTTAAGTTGTTCCCTACGTGTACTCTAATATGTTTAACACTCATTTTATTAAATTTCTATGAACCTACTCTATTTAAAATCGGTTTTTCGGATTCCACCTTTGTAATAAAAAAATAAAAAAGTATCATTAGTTACTTGATAGCTTGTTTTCCTTTATCACATTACAAATATCTAATGATACTTTTTTATTTTTTAGAGTAGAAATACCTGATTTTAAACAAAAAGGACGAAATCAGCCAATATTCGTTACCACTTACTTAGAAAATTCTCATTTTGTTATGGGAGAATTTTTATACTATTTTTAGAACCCACATCCAAAATACCCGTAACAGCATACACCTAATTATACAAATGTAAAATAGTTACGATTGGATATATAAACTAAATATGTGCGATATTAGATATATGATATTGCTAGGAATCAAAATGAAAACTAGAAAATGAATAAAGACGAGTATAAAAATAAATTTAAAGAAGATGATGCCGTTGGTTGGTTAAGTATAGATAAATTGACAGAGAAATTATATCCAAACCAAGAGCCTAAACATTATGGAACAATTATCAAATATCTGCTCGGCGGAGAAGATCCCCTAGATGGAGTAAGCATTTACGAAAGCAAAAACCAGAAAGACCATTACCATTTTGTGTCTTATGGAATGTCCAGTCTATATTACGATTTGGAAAACTGTGAAGAAGAATTTAGTGGATGGGGATTTGAATTTACATTTAGACTAATCCCTTTTGAAGAAGATAATGAAGATCCTAAATGGGTGATATCCTTAATGCAGAATCTCGCAAAATATGTTTTCAATAGCAAAAAATGGTTTGAAGAATATCATTTCATTCCTGCAAATGGTCCTATTAGATTAAATACAGAAACCGATATTACTGCAATCGCTTTTATTGAAGACCCGGAGATGGGAAAAATTAATACGCCCAATGGAGAAATTCAGTTTTTACAAATGGTAGGAATTACTTCGAGCGAATATGCACAACTAAAACAAAATCCCAAAACAACCGAAACTAAAAGAATACTGGATAGATTAAAAAAAGAAAATCCATTATTAATAACTGACTTAAAGAGAAAATAACACAACTGCAATCGACGCATATATTGCTTTTATTTAATAACGAAACAAGCGCATCATACAAGAGAAATTGAAGATCAATAGTTATGAAAAAAAATATTATAATCCTTGTATATGGAATTTTGTTAGCTTTAATTTCTTGTAAATCAGAAATTAGAACACCTGAATTGGAAAAACACTTCTCATCAAATCAAATTTCAGATGTAAATAAAATAACAGAATTCTTTACTGAACAAATTTGCAAGAATAATAAAAAGTCTGATTTCAAAAGTTGTTTTGAAAAAATGCTTCCCGAATTAGTACAAAATGGTTGGAAACCTATCCGTGAAATTGTTGATTTTGAAAAACAAAAAGAAATGTATAATTCAATCTCAAATGAGACTTTTAATGAGATTTGGAATTACCACAAAAGACAAAACCTTACCAAAGAAGTCGAATACAACTCAATTGGGATAAATACATCTGGGAAATATATGAATTACCTCGAAGAAATAGGAAGTAAAAACAACTATGTTGCTAAATATGTCGAAGAAATTTCTGCCTCTGGTGATGTACCCAGTAGAGCTTCTGTCCAAAATCACATATTCGAAAACCCAAATGATTTAAATTTGATGGATCATAATATTCAGGTTTTAATTGCTATTAATTATTTAACACAAAATAATCAACAAAAGCAGAATAAAAAGTCAAATGAACAATAAAAAAAGGCTAAGTGTAAGACAATATATGTGACCGTGACAGACAGGGAATTTATATTTTATCCATTAAAGATGATCATAGTTCCTGGTCTTATAAATTTGTTAAGGAGCAACAGCCTATGATCGCTTTTACTTAAATTAGGCGATCAAAATCATATAAATGAAACTACTGCTTACCTCAACACTCTTTTTCTTTTCAATTATTATAACTTCACAAACCGATCAAAGAATATACGATATTATTGATGCGGTCTCTTCAGAAAGAATAGAAACCGATATAAAAAAATTGGCCGAATTTGGAACACGTCACACACTTAGTGATACTGTTTCTAATACCAGAGGAATTGGTGCTGCAAGAAGATGGATAAAGTCAGAATTTGATAATATTTCCAAAGATTGTAATAATTGCCTAGAAGTGTTTTATCAAAAAGACTTGGTAAAAAAAGGAACCAATCAGCGAATTATTAAAGATGTGATGGTGGTAAATGTAGTGGCTATACAACCAGGTACTAAATACCCGAATCGTTTTATTATAATGAGTGGCGATATCGATTCGCGCATCACAGATCCAACCAATTTTACGGATGATGCTCCAGGCGCTAATGATAATGCCAGCGGAATGGCTGGAGCTATTGAAGCAGCCAGAGTTTTATCCAAATATAAGTTTGAAAACAGTATTATCTATGTTGGATTATCCGGAGAAGAACAAGGGTTATTTGGTGGTAAAGGACTAGCCAACTACGCAAAAAATAAAAATTGGGAGATCATTGGTGTACTTAACAATGATATGATCGGAAATATCAAAGGAGTTGATGGAGTTATTGATAATAGGACCTTTAGAATATTCTCTGAACCAACAAATCTTACCGATGATGAAAAAAAGGTAGAAAGAAGACGTTTTTATGGTGGCGAAGTTGACGGAATTTCGCGTCAGTTAGCACGATATGTTCATAAAACTACCAAAACTTACATGCCAGAAATGAATCCGATGATGATCTATCGTTTGGATCGTTTTGGTCGTGGTGGTCATCATCGTCCGTTTAATGATGCTGGTTTTGCCGGAATACGTATTATGGAAGCACACGAAAATTATACACAACAACATCAGGATATTAGAGAAGAAAACGGTATCAAATATGGTGATGTGGTCGAACACGTTAATTTTGACTATGCTGCAAAATTAACAGCTGTCAACGCAATCAACCTTGCTAGCATTGCCTGGGCACCGCCTGCTCCTAAAGAAGTAAAAATCGGAGGCATCGTAGAACCATCTGCTAAATTCAAATGGAAAAAAACAAATGACCCAAACATAAAGGGCTATAAAATCTATTGGAGAGACACCACTTCTCCAACCTGGGATCATAGTCGTTTTGTTGGTGATGTAGATAATTTCACCTTAGAAGGCATTGTGATTGATAATTACTTTTTTGGTATCGCAACCGTAGGAAAAAATGGGCACGAGAGTCCAGTTGTGTTCCCATCTGGAGTTTTTAGGTAAAAAAACTCTTTTAAATCATTGACAAAAAGTATTTTATTGAATTAGCTTACCTGATACATCTATTTAGAATCTTTCAAGTGTTGTTTATTCATAATTAATGATTTTTCTTTTGCACAATTTTTAGTCTATGATATTTATCATAAAAAGAACCCAACCCTTTTTTGTATCTTAGTTACACCCATCTAAGGACTTACCTAGTATTATAAGGTATGGCATTTACTATTTTTTCAGTATCGGTTATTATAAAATCTGTATGATATAATTATCCTGTATCACTGTTATTAAATTACAAAAATACACCAATGTTTGTAGTAGTTATAGCGATTTATTAAAATATCTAAGGTTCATAATATAGCATACTTTCTTTTTAGTAAATAGCACTAAGAAATACAACAACCGTAAATAAACCCTTAGTATTATGAAAAAACTATTACTGATGATGTGCCTATACCTCATAGGCTATCAAATAGGAAACGCTCAGGATACAACTCCACCCATTACTCAAAGTATTACATTAGACGGTACACCAGCAGCAAATATGGAATCTGTAACTTTTACAGTGATTTTTGACGAAAATGCTAATAATATTACCACCGATGATTTTACCTTGACCACGATTTCAGGAACGGCTACAGGAATCATATCATCAGTTAGTGCATCTTCAGGAACTAGTGTTATCATAACCATTACATCAATTTCTGGTACAGGAAGTTTCCGACTTGATTTAAATGATGCGACTGATATTGCAGATGATCTTGGTAACTCCCCTCCTAACGCTTTTACCTCTGGAGATATACATACAGTAGACAGAGATATTCCAATGGCTTTGTGCCAAAACATTACAGCACAGCTTAATCTTTCTGGAAATGTTACGATAACTCCCGAGCAAATAGATGGAGGTTCTGCGGATACTGGAGGTGGAGTATCATTATCCTTAGATATTACTAGTTTTAACTGCACTAATCTAGGCGCAAATGTGGTAACCTTAACAGCTACCGACACAAGTGGTAATATCGATACTTGTACCGCAACAGTAACCATAGAAGATAATTTTGCTCCTGTTCCTAACGGAACATCATTTATACCTTCTGGATTACCAGAGGCTCCACAATCCGCACTATCTAATGTATCAGAAGCTGATCAATATGGTCTATTGTACGAATTGAACATTCCTTCAAATCCTAATTTTACAGTAAGCGTTCCTTACACAATTGATAATTCTGGAGTAACAGGTATTGCTCCTTCTCGTATAGCATATTATATAGAATTGGATGGAGAATGGATATGGATATCTATGGATGATTTTACAGGAGGTAACCTTTCTCAAATGGGAATTCCAAGTACGAATGCAAATCCTGTAAATTTTAGCAATATTGTTTCTAATATGAATATTGCATCAAATAAAGCAGGAATTACTACCGGAACTGGAATTGCAACCGGAAATGTAGAAATATGGCCTGGAAATTATAACCGAACTGCCGATCAAAGTATTGGAGGAGATTCTGGCACCTATGATTTTGATGATACTGCACCGGTTAATACTAATAATGGATATGGTTCTTTTCAGATACATAATCATGGTGCATCCCAGACGCTTTTTGGCTTTAGTGGTTTTAATGGTGGTGCTATACCTGATTTAGGAATCGGCAATAACCCAACAGGAGATCCCGATTGGACCTTAGAACAGAATGGAACTGATTATACAACCCGTAAACTTTATATATTAGTATCTAATGGATCACCTACAACATTACCGGATATCAATGCCGAGTGCTCGGCGACACCAACAACGCCTTCTGCAACTGATAATTGTGATGGATCTATAACAGGAGTAACAAGTACTATTTTTCCTATTACGGATCAGGGAACAACTATAGTATCCTGGACATTTACTGATACAGCAGGTAATTCATCTTCTGCTACACAGAACGTGATTATTCTGGATAATACGCCACCAACTGTTCTGACTCAAAATATAACTATACAACTGGACGCTATGGGAAATGCTTCTATAGTAGCATCACAAATAGACAATGGTTCCAGTGACACCTGTGGTATTGCAAGTTTATCAGTAACTCCTGATACTTTTAATAGCTCTAATATTGGTGCTAATATGGTAACGTTAACAGTTACTGATGTCAATGGTAATACGGATACTGCTGATGCAACTGTAACTGTAGAAGATATCATTATTCCAACAGTACAGATCCAAAATGTTCCAGCAAATACTAACATAGCCTTTACTGCAACCTTTGAATTTAGTGAAGATATCTTTGACTTCATTGAAACAGATATCACAGTTGGAAATGGTACAACCAGTAATTTTATGGTTATAGACGGAAACACTTATACAGCGCTTATTACTCCTTCCTCTAGTGGTCCGGTAACAATTGATGTAAATGCTAATGTCGCCACTGATATTGGCGGTAATGGTAATGCGGCAGCTTCGCAGGCAGTCGCTAACTATGACATTACTTCTCCAGATGTCGGAATAACCTCTGCCGAAACCTCTCCAACAGACAATTCACCATTTTCAATAACAATAACTTTTAGTGAGGATATCATTGGATTCGATATTAATGATCTAATTGTTGGAAATGGAACAGCCTCTAATCTTTCGGGATCTGGATCATCCTTTACAGCTGACATTACAGCATCTGCTCTTGGAGAAGTAACCATAGATATTAATTCCAATTCTGTGAATGACATCGCCGGAAATGGAAATACTGCCGCTACACAATTTAGCATTCAATATAATCCATTATTGACAATTGATGATTTCGAATCAGTTAATTTTAAAATCTACCCTAACCCCACTTCGGGTGATGTTACCATATCAATTCCATTAAAACGAGTTGAGATATACACTGTAGCGGGAACCAAAATTTTTGAGACCAAAGAAGCTTCCTTCTCCATTTCTGAATTTTCGTCAGGCATATATTTTGTTTCTGTAGAAACAGAAAAAGGAAGAGCACTAAGAAAACTAGTCAAACAATAATTTAAAAATACTTTTAATAATCAAAGAAAACTCTCTTTTTTCAGGAGGGTTTTCTTTTTACAGTATCATTAACTATTCTTGATACATCCAAAAGGAATAATTTATTTACTTTTAAACAAAATTCAAATCAAATGTATTCATACAAATCTATCTTTCTAATAGGTGTTATTTTATTCTTGTCCTGTAAACAAGAATCAAAAATCGATCAAAAGTTAATTGCAGAAAATATTGAAGTAATCACTGATAATACAAAAGGCAAAGTTATCATTCATGAAAACTTCAAATCAGAATATGTAATCCCAAGAAACGTAGAGGTTTTTCTTCCTGATGGTTATGACGCTAATTCTAAAGATAAGTACAACGTATTGTATATGCACGATGGGCAAAACGTATTTAACCCAAAGACATCCTATACAGGTATTGATTGGGGTGTTGATGAAACGGTAGATAGTTTGATAAAAATCGGAAAGATTAAAAACACCATTGTTGTTGCTCCTTGGAATACAGAAAAAAAACGTTTTTCTGAGTATATGCCTGAAGCTCCAGCTGAAGCTACCAGTAGTGCTGAAGTAAAAGCTGCTTTAAAACAAAATACCGGTTTTGATGATTTATATTCTGATGAATACCTAAAATTCTTAGTAGAAGAATTAAAACCGTTTATTGACAAAACGTATAATGTATATACAAAGATTGAAAACACTTCCATCATGGGGTCTTCTATGGGGGGATTGATATCTTTATATGCTATCTGTAAATATCCTGAAGTTTTTGGTGCTGCAGGTTGTGTTTCGACACATTGGCCGGTTCCCGTTTTGGGAGAAGCTTATATGCAAACATTACCTTCTACCCTTCCGGATCCGGCAACTCACAAAATTTATTTCGATTTTGGAACTGAAACATTAGACGCCCAATACGAACCATTTCAAAAAAGGGTAGATCAAATGATGAAAGATAAAGGGTATACAGAAGGAAAAAATTGGATTACCAAGAAGTTTGAAGGCGCTGCACACCACGAAAAAAGCTGGAATGAACGCGTACATATCCCGCTTGAATTTTTACTACAATAAATTAAACCAAAAAAAATGACTAGGTTTTTCTTTACCATATGTTTTGTTTGCGGATTATCATCAATTTTCTCACAAACATCTCTTTTTGATCAGCAACAACAATTTACCAGGCAAGATACGCTAAGAGGTTCTATTACTCCAGAAAGAGCTTGGTGGGATCTCTCTTATTACCATCTGGACATATCTGTAGATCCTGATAAAAAAACTATAGAAGGAAAAAACACCATACATTATAAAGTATTGGAAAATCATAATGTGTTACAAGTAGATTTGCAACCTCCTTTGGTTATAGAAAAAGTAGTACAAGACGGAAAAGAGTTAAAAGTAACTTCTGAAGAGAATGCACACTTTATTACGCTCGATAAAAAACAAAAAAAAGGTACTATTAATTCTTTGGAAGTATATTATAGCGGAAAGCCTAGAGAAGCCGTTCGTGCGCCTTGGGATGGCGGTATTTCCTGGAAAAAAGACGCTAACGGAAAACATTTTATAGCATCTTCCTGTCAGGGATTAGGAGCCAGTGTTTGGTGGCCAAACAAGGATCATATGTACGATGAAGTGGATAGCATGCTAGTAAGCGTTACTGTTCCAAAGGGTTTGATGAATGTAGGCAATGGAAGACTTCGTAAAGTAGAAGAACGTGATCCAGACACAAATACATTTCATTGGTTTGTAAGCAATCCAATCAATAACTACGGAGTTAACATTAATATTGGAGACTATGTACATTTTGGCGAAAAGTATGAAGGAGAAAAAGGTGAGCTGGATATGGATTACTATGTTTTAAGAGATAATCTCGAAGCAGCTAAAAAACAATTTAAAGATGCACCCAGAACCATGAAAGCCTTTGAATATTGGTTTGGGCCATATCCTTTTTATGAGGATAGTTTTAAACTAGTAGAAGTGCCTTATTTAGGAATGGAACATCAAAGCTCTGTTACCTACGGAAATAAATATGTAAATGGATATCTGGGTAATGATTTATCCGGAACCGGTTGGGGCTTAAAGTTTGATTTTATCATCATCCACGAATCCGGCCACGAATGGTTTGCTAATAACATCACCTATAAAGATATAGCAGACATGTGGATTCATGAGAGTTTCACAGCCTATTCAGAGAACTTATTTCTAGATTATCATTACAGTAAAGAAGCTTCTTCAGAATATGTAATTGGTACTCGACAGGGCATTAGAAACGACAAACCTATTATTGGTCAATATGATGTAAATCACGAAGGCTCTAGTGATATGTACTATAAAGGAGCAAATATGTTGCATACCTTGCGCCAACTCATAGAAGATGATGAAAAATGGAGATCTATTTTAAGAGGTTTAAACAAAGAGTTTTATCATCAAACCGTTACCACAAAACAAATTGAAGACTATATTAGTGAGAAGACTAAAATTGATCTAACAGCTTTTTTTAATCAGTACCTAAGAGATACCAGAATACCTACTTTAGAATACGGTTTTGATGATAACGGATTAAAATATCGATATATCGATATTGTAGAAGATTTTGATATGCCTGTGCGGTTAATAATTGATGGAAAAGACCAATGGGTGCAACCTAATAGAGAATGGCAGGTATTAAAGGTAAAAGCTGATGAAATTGGTATTGACCCCAATTTCTATATAAAAGCTAAATCCATTTAATAAAAGAACGTTTGAAAATTTACTTCCCACAATGGCAAGGATCAGGAACCGGAAAGGTTATCGAAAATGGAGCTAAAGCTATTTTGGACTACTTAAATGATCCTGAATTTCTTCATATTCCGTTGTCAAAGATTTCTGCAGGAGAAGACGGAGAAAAAAAACATAATATTAACAATTACGATGCAATAACCGAACAATTAGCACACCTGAAAAAAAGCATCGATCAGGAGCAACCAAACGCTATTAAAACGATTGGAGGAGATTGCGGATTAGAAATTGTACCTGTTTCCTATCTCAATCAGAAATACCCTAATCTTGGGATTATTTGGTTTGATGCCCACGCAGATATCAATAAACCCTGTGAGTCTCCTAGTTGTAATTTTCACGGTATGCCGCTAAGAACATTACTAGGTGAAGGTGCTGAAGATATGAACTCATTACTGTTTTCTACTATCAAAGCTTCGCAAATCCATTATATCGGTGTAAGGGATTTAGATGATTTAGAACAAATCAGAATTAATGAGGATGAAATCTACGCGCCAAAAAAAACAAATATTACTGAATTGATTCACATTTTAAAATCAAAAAACATCACGAATCTCTATTTGCATTTTGATTTTGATTGTTTGGAGCCAAAGGACTATGATAAAACATATTATCAGGTACCTCAAGGTATTACAATTACTGAAGCCGAAGAAGCTATCAAGGCTTTACAAGAAAACTTTATAATTGTTGGTAGTAGTGTTTTAGAATCAATCACAACTGAACTTTCAGAATTGCAACCTATTGCTAACATCATTCATTTACTAATGAATACACAAAATATAATAACAAAATAGATATTTATGTCAGGAGGCAATTGGAAAGACATGCTATTAGCATCACAAACCGGAGATTTAGAATTAGTAAAATATTATGTTAGAACAGGAATAGATATTAATTATCAGCACCCTGAGTCAATGACAACTCCACTTATAGAAAGTTTTCGGTTTGGACATTTAGATATTGCAAAATTTCTTCTAGAAAATGGAGCTGATGTATATGCCAAAGAAGGTTTTAGCGGAGATACTGCCCTATCCATAGCCACTGAAAAACAAAATCAAGAAGCTATAAATTTATTACATCTTTATCTTAAATAATAAGCCAAAATACAACAGAATGGTATTAACCGTTAGTAAAAGAAGAGATAAATCCCAATATGTTAACATCACTATATGACTGCATATATTATCTCATTTATAGCTGCAATGATTCTAGGAATGTCAAAATCCGGATTAAAGGGCATGGGAATTCTTATCGTAACTATGATGGCCTTGGTTTATGGAGCGAAAGCATCTACCGGCATCGTTTTACCGCTTTTAATTTTTGCTGATATTTTAGCAGTGATCTATTACAATCGACATACGCAATGGAAATATCTTATCAAATTTCTTCCCTGGATGATTGGCGGAGTACTAGTTGCTGTTTTTGTTGGTAAGGATCTTAGTGAAGAAGTTTTTAAAAGAGGAATGGCCATTATCATAATTATCAGTGTTGTCATTATGTTTCTTTGGGAACGATATGAAAAGAAAAATATCCCTACTGCAATGTGGTTTGCAGGTTCTACAGGTTTTTTAGCGGGATTCACCACAATGATAGGTAATTTGGCTGGAGCATTTTCTAATATTTTCTTTCTTGCGATGCGGATTCCAAAGAATGAATTTATTGGTACTGCCGCCTGGTTGTTTTTCATCATTAATCTCGTAAAATTACCCTTTCACGTTTTTAGTTGGAAAACGGTAACACAACAATCTTTATTGATTGATTTATATTTAATACCAGGAGTGCTGCTAGGGTTTATTATCGGACTAAAAGTGGTAAAGCTTTTTAAAGATCAGCAGTATCGAAGGTTTATTTTAGTTATGACTGCCATCGGTGGTATCATCATCCTGCTCAGATAAACAAAATCTTATAAAAACGTTATTTAAGATAACTTTCTCATATGTTTAAAGGCGTATAGATTATCTTTATAATAAAACGACGCTATGTTTACATTATTTAAGAAAAAATCGGAAAAAGAAGTACTTCAGAAAAAGTATCGATCTCTAATGGAAGAGTCTTATAAGTTGTCACACACCAATCGCAAAGCCAGTGATGACAAACAAGCTGAAGCTGATTTAATCCTTAAAAAAATAGAACAACTACAGGAATAGCACATAAGGTTTCTGTCCAAAAGTTATGAACCTGATACTATCATATACATATTTATTTTTAATGACAACTTCTCTGCTTATTTTTGATTTTGATAAAAATAGTAACCTTTCTAATTGGAATGTAGTTGATGATGGCGTAATGGGAGGTTTGTCTCAAGGGAATTTTGAAATTAATAACGAAGGAAATGCAGTTTTTTCAGGAACCGTTTCTTTAGAAAATAATGGAGGATTTTCGTCGGTTCGTTATCGTTTTGATACGAAAAACGTCAAAGGATATACAAAGGTGTTGGTACGATTGAGAGGAGATAAAAAGAAATATCAATTCAGAACAAAAACGAATGCCAATGACCGCTTTTCATATATCGCCAATTTTGAAACAACCGGTGATTGGCAAACTATTGAGATTTCCTTATCAGAAATGTATCCAGCGTTTAGAGGCAGAACACTAGATTTGCCGAACTATCCTGCGGAAACAATGCAAGAAATTGCCTTTCTTATTGGTAATAAAAAAGCAGAGCAGTTTAGGTTAGAAATCGATACAATAGAATTGAAGTAAATATCCGAAATCAACCTCCTGACAAAAGTCATAGAAAAACGTTATAGTTTTTTCGACCTTTATACTTGTTTTGATTTAAACACTAAACTATGAAACGGTTACTGCTTTTAATGGTTTTACTTTCAGGTATCTGGGCTTGTAAAAAACAAATAACCACTGAAAAACAAGAGATTCCCGAGTCAAATTCAGCACAACAAAAAAAAGAAAATAAAGGAATCACCCAATCATCTCCTTTTATAAAAGAGTTGGTCACATTTGCTAATATAAAAGCAAATGATAGTTCTGATATTGATAAACTATTTCAGGTAAAAATCATTGACTCGACTGGAAAAATATCTCCTTCGAATATAACAGAAGGTATCGATCTATACAAAAAGGCAGTAACATCTCAACAACAAATGACACTACCAATTTTTGAAATTACCAACTCTGATCAAGTTATTCTTTTTGCTGTTGGTAAAGGTTATATGGATGCTATATGGGCTAAAATTTTGATCAATAAAAACTCACAAGAAATTAGTAAAATTGCATTTAATCACAAAGCAGAATCCGAAGGTTACGGGGCAGAAATAACCTATGACTCATTTGAAAATAAGTTCACCGGCACAAAAATATCCTTAACGCAAAACACTTTCTGTCTACTGCAAAATGGTAAAAATCTCATCAAAGGAGACAAAAAAATCGACGGAATATCAGGGGCAACCATCACCAGCCACGCTGTCATACAAATGCTAAATGAAAGATTAAAAAAATATCAAAGTTATTTACTCGATTAATATTCTTAATAAGATAAAAACATAAATTCTACTAATTCTTAAGATGAATTTCGTTAAGACTTTCCATTCTATTTCTTTCTAAGAAAGCATCGATAGTTTCAAAATGTTCGATAACACGCTTGTCCTTAAACTCAAAAACTTTATTCGATAATCCTCTCAAAAAATCACGGTCGTGAGATACCAATATCAAGGTGCCATCAAAAGCTGTCAAAGCTTCTTTTAGAACATCTTTGGATCTAATATCCAAATGATTCGTAGGTTCATCCAGAATTAACACGTTCACAGGTTCCAATAGTAATTTGACCATAGCCAATCGTGTTCTTTCTCCTCCAGAAAGGACTCCCACTTTTTTGTCGATATGATCTCCACTAAACATAAATTGCCCAAGTATGTTCTTGATCTGCGTTCTTACATCTCCTTTGGCCACCTCATCCACAGTTTGGAATACGGTAAGATTAGGATCCAATAACGCTGCTTGGTTTTGGGCGAAGTATCCAACTTTTGCGTTGTGACCCAGATCGCATTGTCCTTCAAAATCAATTTCTCCCATAATCGCCTTGATCATCGTGGATTTTCCTTCACCATTTCTTCCCACAAAAGAAACCTTTTCTCCTCTTGCTATAGACATACTAGCATCTTTAAACACCACGTGATCATCGTACTTTTTGGACAAATCTTTGGCTATTACAGGATAATCACCAGAACGAGCTGAGGGAGGAAACCTAAGCTTTAAAGAAGAAGTATCTACCTCATCAATCTCAATAATATCTAATTTTTCCAACATACGCTCACGAGAATTCACCTGATTCGTCTTAGAATAGGTGCCTTTAAATCTTTCTATAAATTGCTTTGTATCAGCAATAAACTTTTGCTGTTCCTGATATGCTTTTATCTGATGTGAGCGTCTTTCCTCTCTTAATTGTAAATAATGCGTGTAATTGGCCTTATAATCATAGATTCTACCCATAGTAACTTCTATGGTTCTATTCGTAATATTATCTATAAATGCTTTATCATGAGAAATGACAATAACTGCTTTTGCTTTATTCAGCAAGAAGTCCTCTAACCATATTACTGATTCGATATCCACGTGATTGGTTGGCTCATCGAGGAGAATCAGGTCTGGTTTTTGTAATAATATTTTAGCCAGCTCAATACGCATTCGCCATCCACCACTAAATTCGCTTGTAGGTCTCGTAAAATCTTCTCTTTTAAAACCTAATCCTTGTAATGCTTTTTCTACCTCCGCATCATAATTAACCTCCTCAATTGCATAAAACTTTTCTCCTAAGTCAGTCACTTTCTGAATGATATTCATGTACTCCTCAGAATCGTAATCCGTACGAGTTTCGAGCTCTTTGTTAAGTCGATCCATTTCTTGCTGCATCTCGTGAATTTGACCAAAAGCTTTGGATGCTTCTTCAAAAACCGTACAATCGTCATCAGTTAACAAATGCTGTGGTAGATAAGCAATCACCGCTTCTTTTGGACAACGCACATTTCCTCTGGTTGCTTTTTGTGCTCCGGCAATGATCTTCATCATAGTAGATTTACCAGCTCCATTCTTACCCATTAGGGCAATTTTGTCATTTTCATTAATCACAAAAGAAACATTACTAAACAATGTTTCTCCACTAAACTCTACCGCAATTCCATCTACAGAAATCATATCATCTTATTTTAAAAATGCAAAACTATGAAAAAGGAATTCACGGCAAAGGAATTATCACATATTAGCATCTAAAACTTATTAGACAAACCATCATAATTCTTTTTAAACATTTCACAATCGACCATCTTTGTTATATGTTTATTTTAAATCAATATATATTCGTTAAGACAAATAAAACACAACACACATACTTACAGATAGTTAACTGTCTTATTTCAAAAAAAAATCTTATATTTAAGCTCCCATAGATTAATCCCCCTTTTTTTAAAACATTAGTAATTACCACTATCGCATTTATAGTTTTTAAAACTGTAAGAAAGGTTCGATACAGAGTATTTACACATAAAATTCGGGTCTATGAAAGCACCAGCCATACTTACAGGACAAAAAAAACTAGAAGCTAAATGGAGTTTTATTATTCCAGGTTCCTTGCTCATTTTTGGTTTCGTACTACTAATTCTCTACTCTATAACTTCAGAGCCTTTTTGGACTACAGTGCTCTCCACCCTATCTATGATTATGCTTGCCAGTTTTTCTGTGGGAGCTCTTATTGGATTTATTTTTGGAATTCCACGAACGTTACAAGAGAATATTACTGAGGGTGTAAAATCTAATAGTAATCTGGAACAACTATCCGACTGGTTAACAAAAATAATTGTTGGGGTTGGATTAGTAGAATCTAAAGAAGTTTTTGAATTAATCGGTGGGTTAGCTGACAAACTCTCTTCTGGATTTGCCAATGCGCCATTAGGATACACCATTATAGCCTCAACCTTGATTTTTTACTTTTTTGGGGGATTCTTTATTAGCTATCTGTGGAGTAGAATACTATTAGAACGTATATTCATGGAAAATATGGATACCGAACGTAGAATTGCAGCCCTGGAAGAGACAAAGGATATTCAGGACGAGATCAATGAACTGCAATCAGATTACTCAAAAGAAAATCTGAAATCTATTCTTGATAAAAGTCTCGAACAAACAAAAGATGCCAAAAAACGAACCAATATTTTTGGCAAAATTATCGGAATTGCATACGAAAAACTTGATTATTCTTCGGTTAACACATTAGCTAATGAATATGATAGTAAACTGCAAATCTCCGCAAACACCTGGTCCGATATTGCCTTGGCTAATCTAAATTTATACCATGGTTCTCATAACAAAATATATGCTGATAGTGTAAATCTCGCCTGTGATCGTTCTATAGAAATATTAGACAATTATGGGACTCCACAAATGATTAAAATATATCTCAATCTAGTAATCTATAAAAAAGCAAAAGACGAAAACAACACTGAAAAAATAGAGCAAACTAAAAAAGAAATACAACATATTATAAAAAATATTATTGACTTACCTACCATTACTGCCTATGAAGCCTATGCTTACATGCTTAAGAATGATACTACTATCTTTGGAAAATACAATGAATTGTTCAGAACTGACTTTAAAGAAGCATATGAAACTCTTAAGGATAGATATCTTAAACACCTAGAAAATAGCAAGACAGGAAAATAAAGATTATTAGAGCTATCAATTCATGAACCGCTACAAAACAACATTCGATACCTGGAATAAAATAGCCTCCTTATACGAAGAAGTGTTTATGGATATGGATTTGTATAATGACACGTACACATTTTTTTGCAGTGAATTACTTCAGGAAAGTCCATCGGTTTTGGAAATTGGGTGTGGACCGGGTAACATTACAAAGCATATTGTATCCAAAAGACCAGACTGCAATATATTGGGAATTGATATTGCCCCTAATATGATAACACTGGCAAAAAAGAATAATCCTTCTGCTAAATTTAAAGTCATGGATGGAAGAAAAATCAATACGTTGACTTCTAAGTTTGATGGTATTATTTGTGGTTTTTATCTACCCTATTTGTCAAAATCGGATCGTTTTAGCTTTATAAATGATTGTGCTGGTTTACTAAACAATAATGGGGTTTTATATATCAGTTTTGTTGAAGGTGATTATAAAAAATCCGGTTATCAAACTGGTAGTACAGGGGATCAAATATATTTTTATTACCATAATTTAGATGATATTAACCAGGAATTAATCGAACATCATTTTACAGTTATTAAAACCATTCATAAACCATACCTCAAAAAAGATGGAACTTCTGAAGATCATACCATACTTATGGCAAAAAAATTGGCTAATACTTATAAATAATAGGAAATCACTCTTGTAACTTGATTATAAAATAATAAGTAAATTAGTAATCCAATAGTAAATAATGATTTTCAGAATACTATCATTAAAAACAAACCACAATGAATTTCAAAGGATTTAAAGATATCAATAAACCCAGATCAATAGTCGTTGAAATGTTTAAAAACCCAAAGTACTTAGGCGAATACCAAGAGGGTTTTGTTCGAAAAGAACTGATTAGTGGTACAGAGGGACAAGATGGTGCAATTTCGAAAATGTACTATAAATCCGATAAATATGATATGGAGCTAACCGAAACGATTACCGCAAATGGCCTTCCGGATACTTTTGAAGCTTTTTACCATCATAAGCATATGGACAATACCATGAAATGTTCTTTTATTTCGCTTGATGAGCATAAAACAAGGTATGAATATGAGATAAAATACACTAGAATTAATTGGTTCATGCCAAAACTAATGGCCATCTTGTTTCCAGGTATGTATAGAAAACAAGGTGAGAAATGGATGCAAAATTTTAAGTTTTTTGTAGAGAAACAATAAAGCTATACGTTCTATATAAATACAAGTCCATCATGTGGGAAGAGAAATTAAAAATCTATGATCAACTAGTAGCCAAATGTTCCAGATTCGAACGAAAAGGTAAGACAATGCCATACACTTCTGCCAACGGATATATGTTTTCTTTATTTAATAAAGCAAGTGAAATCGGAATTAGATTCTCTAAAGAAGTACAACAGAAATATATCGAAGAATTTCCCTCCACCTTATACAAATCTTACGGTGCTGTTATGAAAGGATATATTTTAATTCCTGAATCTATGTTAGATGATTTGGATACTTTAGCAACATATCTAGATGAAAGCTACGATTATGTAATGTCTCTGGAGCCAAAATGATTGTATTTATGATATCTACTAAGAGATAACAATACAGATCAACATCTTGTAGGTTTCTCAGCAACCTTCCTATAAGCTAAATCAATAATTATTAACGACTTATAATTGTATCTTTTTCTATTAACGAAAACATAATAGAAAAAAATCCTTTCTTCTGTTTGTTACCTAAAACCATTAAAAAAGGGAAAAACACCCTAGCATTATCGGTTGTACAACTATACACAAACCGTCTTTTACTTATTGAATTACAAATACTTACGATATACATTTGTTCCCACAAAGGTAATTCCGGAACACCTAAGTAAACAAAATACATACTTTTAAAACCTTTAATTATGAAAAAATCAATTTTTAAAACGCTTGCCGTTGTCTTTACCATTGGAATTGCGTTGGTATCGTGTGATAACAAAGAAGAAGAATTACAAGATGAAACACTTCAAAAGGTAAACGAAACACCAACCGAGGACGCAGTCTATCCGACAGAAGTTAGCGAAACTTCTCTAGAGATAGCAAAAATTCAAAAAGATGGTCATGAATATCGTTTTATTGCTGTCGGAGAAAATGACGATATGGTTGTTATCGAGAAACTATACGGTATTGCAGAAAAAAGTAATGAAGATAGCAGTTTAGGGGAAGAATTAACACCTTTTGATATCTTTGTTTCTTTAACTAACACCAAGCTTCCGGTACCTGAACGTATTGCAAAAACTGCAGAACAATCAGCATTGGCGAACTCAGGAAGACAGATCAATAAATCCTTAGCTCCTCTAGAAATTTTAGATCCAAATTATACGGATACTGGGATTCAAAAAGCTTGTTATGATGTAGGTTCTACAGGGTTTAGAAATTCATATTGCGGTGGAACACCAGTAGTATCGACTCCTACAGACATTAGATTCTGTGATAATGGATTATGGTATTCTAATACTCGTAATTCTTACTATGGAGGATCATGGAGAGAACGTGACGATGTGTACACTTGGACCAATGTAGTATGCGGATTGACTAGAGTTCAGTTCTATGCTTGGAAAAGCAGTGGTATATGGCCATTTAATAGTTATTCTTGGCAATTGCAATATCAGGTTGACTTCACCAATGGAATCTGGTATGCATATTACTACACTTCTGATTATACAGAAAGAGAAGTAAGAAGAACAAGACCAACTAACAGTGGTTCTTTTAGAGCCTATACTAGATTCTTCTAGAAGATTATATTACACAAAATTATATAACCCATAACATTATTGATAATGTTATGGGTTTATTTATATTATATATTTCAGATTTAAACAAGATTTATAACTGTTGACTCCTCCAAAGAATAGATTCTTATTATTTTAGTAACATATCAATAAAAATAAGGTCAAAGCACATGTTTTACAGTAATTCAATTATATGGATATTTTGTTTTTCGATATGCTTTAGTATATCAGGATATTCTCAAAATAAACTCGAAAGAGAGTTCCGAATTAAAAGTTCTGATGTCCCAACATTAGCTTTGGACTTTATGAATCAAGGACCTTTTGACAAAAAAATCAAATGGTATGCTGAGGAGAGTCAGAATGGCAAGAGTATTGAAGCAAAAACCTGTTACAAAAACATAAAATACAGTATCGAGTTTGATACGAATGGAAAGCCACAAGATGTTGAACAAAAAGTTTCATTCGCTTCTATTCCGGAAAGCTTAAGAAAACAAATTAAAAGTTCTCTGGATAGTGTTTTTGTTAAATCAAAAATTAAAAAAATACAAAAGCAATGGGTTGGTTCTCGATCTGCTCTTATATCCTTGATTAATCAAAAAACCACACCCCAAAGTTACGATCTGAATTATGAATTTATTGTAAGAGGAAAAAAAGATAAACAGTACACCAATTACGAATTGTTATACAATAAGAAAGGTGTCCTATTACAAATTTTGAAAATTGTAAGTGCTAATACGGATAATCTTATTTATTAAAAATGAATAAAGAAAGAAGATTTATATTGGCATGCTTTTGCTGTATGATTTGCTATCAGTTAGTAGCACAAACATCATTCACCTCAGGGTTATTACCTAAAATTGTCGTATCAAATAAATTATCCAATAATATCAAATTAATTAATAGTCTTGAGTCTCGTCAACAATTGTGGGAACATCAACCCAATCAAAATTTCTCTTATGATTACTTACTAACTGATCTTACAACGATCTTATCTTATAAAATATCATCAGACAAAGTCTTTAATATAGGATATTTATTACGATTTGAAGAAGACAAACTTGTTCATCGGTCTATATTTCAGTATTCCATAGCTCGCCAATTAGAGTCTATAAGAGTGGCTCATCGTTTTGTTACAGATCAAACTTTTAGCAGAAAAGAATCGCCAGAATTTAGGCTTCGGTATCGTTTTACCATAGAAGTACCATTTAACGGCTACCGAGTAGATCCGGGAGAATTTTATCTCAAAGTCAACAATGAATACTTAGGAGCCTACCAAAACACTAATACAGATTTAGAAATAAGGATCATCCCATTTATCGGATACGAACTTAACCCGAAAAGTAAAATTGAAATAGGACCAGATTATCGTATCAGTCAATTCTTCGAATCTGAAACCAAAAATCGACTTTGGCTAAGTATCAATTACTATTATGCAATTGATTGGATAAAACCTATTAAAAAATGAAAATTAAACCAGAGTTATATTTCAAAAACGATAAAGAATGGCGTCATTGGCTTCATGAAAACCACTTATCTAGTGATGGTGTTTATTTGATTTTTTATAAAGTTGAAAGCAAACAACCCAGCATGCGTTGGGAAGAAGCAGTTAAAGTAGCGCTTTGTTACGGATGGATAGATTCTACTGTAAAAAGATTGGATGAAGAACGAAGAAGACAATATTTCTGTCCACGTAAACCAAAAAGTGTATGGAGTAAACTGAATAAAACATATATCATTGATCTTATCCAGAATGGTTTAATGCATCAAAGCGGATTAGATGTAATTGAAGCAGCAAAAAAGAATAATTCCTGGACAGCTTTGGATGATGTTGAAAACGGAGTAGTTCCGGATGACTTGCAAAAAGCTTTTGATAAAAATCAATCTGCTTATGATAATTATTTAAATTTCAGCAGAGGTTATAGAAAGAGCTATTTATACTGGCTTAACCAGGCAAAACGCCAGGAAACAAGAGATAAAAGAATTTTGGAAATTATCAGACTTTGTAAAGCTAATATAAAAACCCGTGATAACGGGAGATAATATAACTAACCAGTATAAGGAAAAGTCTCGAGAAATTCTTAAGATTTAAAAAAACTCACTTACCCACCAATTAAAGGACTCACTTAACAACACTTTAAGACATTTTGTTATCGAATTCATTATTTTCGATTTAGATAAATCGAATATCATGCACAAACACATCATCACTACCCTATTCCTAGGAGTATTTCTAGTATTCAATGCTCAAGCACAAAAAGATAAAAAAGACGAAAAAAAAGAAGAGAAATGGGATGTTTCCAATCCAACAGGAGCATTTAATTATAAAGACCACTCTTTCACAACCGATGAAGGAACCTGGATGAATCTAGATGTCAGTCCAGACGGAAAAACCATCGTTTTTGATCTTATGGGAGATATTTACAGTATTCCGATTTCTGGTGGAAAAGCAAAAGTTTTACGCTCAGGAATTCCTTTTGAAGTACAACCACGTTTTAGTCCGGATGGAACTAAAATCTCTTTTACAAGCGATGCTGGTGGCGGAGACAATATTTGGGTAATGAATACTGATGGTAGTAATGCCAAACAAATTACCAAAGAAACCTTTAGACTATTAAACAATGCCGTGTGGATGCCTGATAGCAATTATCTAATCGCCAGAAAACACTTTACCTCTCAGCGTTCTTTAGGAGCTGGAGAAATGTGGCAGTATCATATCACCGGAGGTTCAGGAATACAACTAACCAAAAGAAAAAATGATCAACAAGATGTAAACGAGCCTAATATTTCTCCAGATGGAAGATATATGTATTATAGCGAGGATATGTATTCAGGAGGATTTTTTCAATACAATAAGGATCCTAACAAACAAATCTATGTTATCAAGAGATATAATTTTGAAACAGGAAAAACCACAACGGTAACTGGAGGTCCTGGCGGAGCTGCTAGACCCCAAGTATCTAGAGATGGCAAAAAACTAGCCTTTGTAAAACGAGTGCGAACCAAAACTGTTTTATATATCCATGACCTGGAAACAGGAGAAGAATGGCCTGTATACGACCAATTAAATAAAGACCAACAAGAAGCCTGGGCCATTTTTGGTGTGTATCCTAATTTCAGTTGGATGCCTAATAATAAAGAAATTATATTCTGGTCTGCAGGAAAGATTCATAAAATTAATACTGACAATTCTAGCGTTACCAACATCCCATTTACTGTAGATGCTACTTTAAAAATAGCAGAGACCGTACATTTTGATGCTCCGGTAGCACCCAAAGAATTTGCTGCTAAAGTAATTCGTCATACAGTTACTTCCCCAGATGGAAAAACGATAGTGTTTAGTGCTCTTGGAAATCTTTGGAGTAAAAAGCTTCCTAAAGGCAAACCTCAACGTCTAACATCACAGAAATCAGATTTTGAATTCGAACCAAGCTTCTCTCCGGATGGTCAATATATAGTATATGTGACCTGGAATGATGAAACACTTGGGTCGGTTTGCAAAATACCTGCTGCAGGTGGAACTCCTACCAAATTAACCGTAGAAAAAGGAATCTATAGAACACCTGTATACAATCCTTCAGGTAATTTAATCACTTATCGAAAAGAAGGAGGAAATAATGACCAAGGAAGAAGTTTTGATAAAAAAACCGGAATATATACTATGTCTTCTTCTGGAGCGAATCAAAAACTAATTTTAAAACAAGGGGAATACCCAACTTTCACTAAAGATGGAAAACGTATTTTCTATCAAACAGGAGGCACCTATTTTGGGAACTTAACCAAAGAATTAAAATCAGTTAACCTAAACGGAAAAGATAAAAAGACACACATAAAGTCAAAATATGCTAACAGACTCGTACCTAGTCCGGATAATAAATGGGTAGCCTTTACACATCTTCATAAAGCCTATGTAGCTCCATTAATAATCAATGGCCAAACAATCGATCTGGATAACAAATCCAAATCAGTACCTGTATCACAATTATCCAAAGATGCAGGGATCAACTTACATTGGTCCAAAGACAGTAAAAAAGTATTCTGGACCTTAGGTGATGAATATTTTGCTAATGAGATTAAGGATCGATTCACTTTCTTACCTAATTCCCCTGAAAAAGTAGGAGAAGTTACATCAAAAGGTATCAGTATTGATTTAGTAACAAAAACAGATACACCATCTGGAAAAATTGCTTTTACCAATGCTCGTATCATTACTATGGAAGGTGATCAAGTTATTGAAGAAGGAACCATTATTATCAACGGAAATACAATTGAAAAAATTGGTAAAACAAATGAAGTGCAGGTTCCTGATAATGCCAAAGTATTTGATACAAAAGGCAAAACAATTATGCCTGGTATTGTAGATGCTCACGCACACGTTGGAGCATTTAGATATGGACTAACCACCCAAAAACATTGGCAGTTATACGCAAATCTGGCTTTTGGCGTTACCACTGCTCACGATCCATCAGCTAATACAGAAACCGTATTTAGTATTTCAGAACTGATTAAAAGCGGAAAAATGGTCGGACCACGCCTCTACTCTACCGGTTTTATATTATATGGTGCTGATGGCGATTTTAAAGCAGTTGTAAACAACCTGGAAGATGCCAGATCTTCTATCAGACGAACAAAAGCCTTTGGAGCAAAGTCCGTAAAAAGCTATAACCAACCTCGAAGAGATCAAAGGCAACAAGTGATGCAAGCAGCTCGCGAGTTAGGAATTAACGTGGTTCCAGAAGGTGGTTCTACTTTTTATCATAACATGACGATGATAATGGATGGTCACACAGGTATAGAACATAATATACCAGTAGCACCGGTTTATAAGGATGTACACGAATTATGGAAGACAAGTAAAACCGGATACACGCCTACCTTAATTGTAAATTACGGAGGAATGAATGGAGAATATTTCTTCTACCAAAAAGATAACGTATGGGAAAATGAAAAACTCCTAAAATATACACCAAGAGCGATTGTAGATGCCAGATCTCGTCATAGAACAATGGTACCTGATGAGGAATATGAAAATGGACATATTTTAGTTTCGAAAACAGCAACAAAGTTAACCAATGAAGGAGTTAAAGTTAATCTGGGTGCACACGGACAATTACAAGGTCTTGGAGCGCATTGGGAATTATGGATGCTTCAACAAGGCGGTATGACTAATATGCAAGCATTGCAAGCTGCTACCATTAATGGTGCTCATTATATTGGCGCAGGAAATGATATTGGTTCCCTAAAAGAAGGAAAATTAGCAGATTTGATTGTCCTTGATAAAAATCCGCTAGACGATATTCGAAATACTGAAACTGTAAAGTATACGATGGTGAACGGTAGGTTATATGATACTGATACTATGAATGAAATTGGTAATACTTCTAAAGAAAGAACTAAATTCTGGTGGGAAAATTCTAAATCTAACACAGCATTTCCTTGGCACGAAGCATCTCAAAGTTTTATGAAACCTGGCTGTGGATGCCATTTAGGACATAATTAGAAGCTAATAAAACTAGAAAAACGGTTATGTATATTTTAAAAGTATCGATTTATGATCAAACCCATCAAAATACTAGCTACTCTTAGCATATTTCTTATTACAAGTAATATGATGATTGCTCAAGAAATTAATGAAAGTCATAAGGACTCACTTGAAACTATTGTATCAAATTATTACTCATTAAATCTAAAGGTTTTTCAGGCTAATTCTAAAGTAGTAGATATTGATAACATCTTTCAGCTTTTTACAGAGGATTTTATATATGTTCATCCAAAATACGGAGGTACTTATACCAGAGAAAAATTATACAATGGATATGTAAGAAACCAGAAAAACGGCGGGTATAATGGTAGCATCATTGATATTAAAATTATCAACAAGATTATTGGTCTTAATGGAATGGTTGTGGAGAAAAGGTTTGTAGAGAAAAAAGATGGAGTCGTACAAGAAGGAAATTCTGAAATGACCCTCTTCGAATTTAAAAATGGTAAAATCTCTAAAATTTTTGAGTATTGGTAAAATAAATAATTGATTCATTGATGAAATCGGATACTTTAATTATAAATAATATGCAATTAGCACAAGTAAATATTGCCGAAATGTTAGCTCCCATTAATGATCCTATTATGGAAGATTTTGTAAACAACCTGGATCGTATAAATGAATTAGCTGAGCAAAGCGATGGTTTTGTATGGAGACTGAAAGACGAGGAAGGAAATGCAACAGCTATTACGGTATTCGATAATCTTTTTTTAATCATCAACATGTCTGTTTGGAAAAGTATGGATACGCTATTCAATTTTACGTACAAATCGGATCACGTAGAAATTCTAAAGCGTAAAAAAGAATGGTTTCATAAAATGCCTCGAATGCATATGGCCTTCTGGTATATAGAAAATGGTCATAAACCTACTCCAGAAGAAGCCAAGGAACGTTTGTATTATTTACAAGAACATGGTGAAACTCCCTACGCTTTTTCATTTAAAAGTAAATTCACAATAGATGATGCGATCAATTACAAAAAGTGATAACATATTAATACTCACTTTTCTATTCTTAAGTATTTTAAGTTGTTCCAAAAAGGAAAAGGAACGATATGATATTGTGATTTCTAATATCAACCTGATCCGAATTGAAGATGGTAACGTGACGAAAAAAACAGTATACATCAATGATGGAACGATCGTAAAACTTGAAACAATAGATAGTGTTGATCATTACATCGCTGAGAATAGAATTGATGGTACAGGCAAATTTTTACTTCCAGGATTTTGGGATAATCATATTCATCTTAGAGGCGGAGATTCTTTAATTAAGGAAAATAAAAACTTGCTTCCTCTATTCATTGCTAACGGAATCACAACTGTAAGAGATGCAGGAGGAGATCTTACTTCTGAAATTTTAAGGTGGAGGAAAGAAATAGAAAATAACAGTCTTATAGGCCCAACTATCTACACATCTGGTCCTAAACTAGACGGAGCAAATGCAACTTGGGCTGGCTCTTTAGTTGTAGAATCTTCTGAAGATATTATAAAAGCTCTGGACTCTTTAGAAAGAATACCTTCTGATTTTGTAAAAATATATGACAGTAGAATTTCTAGAGAAAACTACTTAGAAGTTTTAAAACAGGCAACAGAAAGAGGAATGATATCCTCTGGCCACATGCCTTTTACTGTTGAGCTAAACGAAGCAGTAGACTCAGGAATTGGAGCTATAGAACATTTGTATTATATACTAAAAGGTTGCTCTGATAATGAAAAAGAGATTACACAAGCGATTATAAATAAAGAACTTACTTTTTGGAATGCCATGGATGGCTTGATTTCCACCTATAGTGATTCAACTGCCCAAAAAACCTTTCAATTATTAAAAAATAATAATACCTACGTTGTACCTACTTTGCATATTGGTAACATATTAAGTTATCTTGATGAAGTAGATCATAGCAACGACCCTTATCTAAAAATTATTGGAAAAGGAATTATTAAAACCTATGATGGACGTATCAAACGGGCACTCACAGCATCTGATGAAGCTAAAAAATCAAGAAAAAACCTCAATACTTTTTTTATAAGGCTCACTAAATCTCTACAAGATGCCGATGTTAAGCTCTTGGCTGGATCCGATAGTGGTGCTTATAATTCATATACTTACTCAGGAATTTCGTTACATAACGAATTAGAAGCAATGGTTAACGCAGGATTATCTCCATTAAAAGCTTTACAAACCTCAGCATATAATGGGTCTAAATATCTTAAAAAAGATAAAATCACAGGTACAATTGAAATCGGAAAAGTATCAGATCTTGTTATTCTAAATAGTAATCCATTACAAAATATTAAATATACACGTGATATTTATAGAGTTATCAAAGGAAATGAAATTTATGACCCTCAAGAAATTACAAAACAATATAACTGCTCTGAATGCTTTACTTTCAAAAACTGATGTTCTACAGATTTATTAAATTCTAAACGCCAAATTATGAAAGCCATTATAAAAATTAAACCGCTAGATTTTATATGGGAAACCAGCGATCCTTTCTTGTTTTGTGCATATCACGAAGATCAGTACCCTAAAGGAAATGAGAAATTAGGTCCCGATGCTTTACTGGCAGGAAGAAATATGGGGCAAGATTTTACTCCAAAAGACGGATGGAGAATGTATCACGGTACTACTGTGCCCGGTTTTCCTGCGCATCCACATCGCGGTTTTGAAACGGTTACCATTGTACAAAAAGGTTTAGTAGATCATTCGGATTCATTAGGAGCAGCAGGTCGTTTTGGCAATGGTGATGTGCAGTGGATGACAGCCGGAAAAGGTGTACAACATTCAGAAATGTTTCCGCTTTTAAACTCAGAAGAAGAAAATCCGTTTTTATTATTTCAGATTTGGTTGAACCTTCCCAGAGATAAGAAAATGGTAGCACCACATTTTAAAATGCTTTGGAATGAAGATATACCAAAAGCGATTGTAAAAGATAATAAAGGAAAACTCATAGAAATAACCATAATTACTGGTGATTTAGAAGGAAAAACTGCTGTCGATCCGGCTCCTGATTCCTGGGCGGCCAATCCGGAAAATGAAATTAATATCTGGACAATAAAAATGGCTCCAAATTCTGAATATACATTTCCAAATTCTTCTGAAGGAATTGATCGTTCCATTTATTTTTTTAAAGGAAATGAAATCGAAAGTGAAGGATATACAATTCCGGTAAATCACCGAATCATTACACATGGTCATAAAGAATTAACCATTACAAACGGTGATACTGAGTCTCATTTTTTACTTCTGCAAGGAAAACCAATAGGTGAACCCGTTGCTAAACAAGGACCATTTGTGATGAATAATCAACAAGAAATAAGAGAAGCCATTATGGAATATCAGAAAACAGAATTCGGTGGATGGCCTTGGCCTAGTTATGATCACGTTCATGAAAAGCACAAAGGACGTTTTGCTCTATATCCAGATGGCACTGAAATTTCTAAAGATATTTAAATCTTTAATAAACAGTATTTTACACCATCCTATCAATAAGTTTTGAAACTTTCTCCTTTCAAAACTACTATTAAAACACTATCTTTATTTATGGGACTAATAAAGGTAGGTGTTTAAATAATATACTTATATGGTAAAAAAGCTACTATGTTCACTCCCTTTCTTTCTCCTACTTTCTATAGCATTATCCTGCTCAAAAACCTTGAAATTAAGTGATTTAGAAAAAGAATGGCTTCAACAAAATGATAGTATTACTGTTGCTATATATCCTTATTATCCGCCCTATCAATTCATCAATGAACAAGGTGAAGCTGATGGTGTTTTTATAGAATATCTTGAAATTATAGAACGAAAAATAAATCACAAATTCAAAAGAAAACAATATAGAGATTGGCCAAAACTAATTGAAGATGTAAAAGAAAACAAAGTCAATCTAATTCTTGAAATTCAAAAAACACAAAATAGAAAGGCTTACTTAAAATTTTATCCTCCTCTTTTTGAATCTCAACATGTTATTGTTACACGAAAAAACACAACCTTCGGAAGTAATATAGAAAGCTTATTTGATAAAACATTAGTACTTCCAAAAAATTACGGAATCAGCGAAATCTTGAATGATAAATACCCTGATTTAAATATCGTGACCCTTAGAAATGAACTAGACTGCTTAACAACCTTAAATGCTGGCGAATATGATGCTTATATAGGACCCAGAGCTGTAGCCAATCATTATATAAGATCTAAAAAATTAAACAATCTGAAAATAAGTTCGGGTACTAATTTGAATTACGAACCTGGTATTGCTATCAATAATAGTAATGTCATTCTCGATGGAATTATTTCTAAGGCTCTTGCAAGTATTACGAAAGAAGAAAGAGAATCTACTTTAGATAATTGGCTGTACCAAAATGTGGTTCCTTTTTATCAAACCTCAAGGTTCTGGATCATAGTTTCATTGGTCTCTTTATTAGCATTTGTTCTGGGAGCATTTTTTAATTCATATTTAAAATATAAGATACAACAGAAAAAAGAGGAACTCATCATTGCTAGAGATATAGCTGAGGAAAGTAACCGTTTAAAAACAAATTTTATCAATAATATTCCGCAGGAAATCCGAACTCCAATGAATGGGATTATTGGGCTGTCTGAATATCTAAACGAAGAAGATCTAAGTCCTGAAGAAAGACAAAAATATACCCAAATGATTATCGGAAATAGCAAAGAACTATTATCGATTATTGACAATATTCTGGAGATATCTCAATTACAAACCAAAAGATTCACACTTCGATTAGTAGAAATTAATCTTAGGAATGTGTTTAAATCTCTAGTAGCCTATTATGAAGTTAAGGCGGAAGAAAAAAACATAAACTTCTATATTGAGAGTAACTTAACAAATTCTCAAAATATAGTTTTGATGGACCGCCCAAAGCTGAACAAAATTTTAAACGTTTTTGTGGATAATGCGGTCAAATACACAAGTGATGGTTCTATTACCATTTCCTATAAGATAAAAGAGGATTTTTTATTAATTTCTGTAAAGGATACTGGTGTTGGTATTAGCGAAAAAAATCAAACCAAAATAAAGAATAATTTAACATCTACTGCTGAAAATACCATCGGAGGATATGACGGTATCGGATTAGGATTGACTATTGCGAAAAAAAATGCAGACTTTATAGGAGGACAAATAACACTGGTTAGTGAAGAAAATAAAGGAACTACGTTTACATTACAAGTACCGTATAATCCGGTTTCGAAAAATGAAAAAAATAATAATGAAGAGATTGATAAAAACCTTTCAAAAAAAGAAAAACATATCATATTAATTGCTGAGGATGGAGAGACAAATTTCTTGTTTTTAAAAACGATTCTTACAAAGATGAACGATTATGATTTCACTATCTACAGAGCAAAAAATGGTCAGGAAGCCGTAACGATTTGTCAGGAAAACCAAAATATCGATCTGGTTTTGATGGATATTAAAATGCCGGTAATGAACGGTTATGATGCTACTTCATATATTAAAAAAATGAGACCCGATTTACCCGTTATTGCACAAACAGCATATTCCATTGAGGAAGATGTGCAGAAAGCTCTGGATGCAGGCTGTGATGATTTTGTATCTAAACCTGTGGATCGAAAAGTTCTTAAACCTATGCTGAATAAATATTTTCCTATTTTTAAAAATAGAAATAAGCGCACCAACCTTAAATAATATATGCAAAACCAAATCACATATACTTTTCTTTTCCTATGCCTATTCATAAGCATCACATCTTGTTCGGATGATACCATTCTAAACGAGGCCGAAAAAAAATGGCTTCAGGAACAGGATTCAATTCATGTTGCTGTATACCCGTACTATCCTCCTTATCAATTTTTAAACAAAAATGATAGCATTGATGGAATTTTAGTAGATCATTTGAATTTAATAGAAAATAAAATTAATTATAGATTCCAAAAACAATACTATACGAGTTGGACACAATTATTAGAGGATACCAAAAATAAAAAGATTGACATTATCTTAGAAATGCAAGAAACTAAAGAAAGACAAAAGTATCTGAATTTCTATACAGAGTTTTTTGAAACACCTTTTGTACTGGTCGTTAGAAAAGAATATGACTCATCAATAGATTTAAAAGACTTCAAAAATCAGACGGTTTCTGCTCCAGAAGGGTATTCTATAGATGATTATCTGAAGAAAAACTATCCTGATTTGAATATTAAAAATTATCCCGACGATATTAGCTGTTTGCGAAGTGTGCAATCAGGGGAATCTGATGCTTTTGTAGGAGGAAAAGCTTTGGTAAATTATTTAATCAAATCTGAAGGACTCACGGATTTAAAGGTTATTACAGAAATTAACTATAATTATATTCCGAGTATCGCTGTTCGTAAAGAGAATAAAACATTAAATACTATTTTCTCTAAGGCGACTCGCAATATTTCCAACAGTGAAAAGCAGGAAATTCTAAACAATTGGTTATTCAAAACCGTCAAACCTTTTTATAAAAAAGCCAAATTCTGGATCATATCATCTATTATCTTTTTTGCTGCTTTGGCTAGTATTATTTTTATTCATTTTTATTTAAAATTTAAGATCAACCAGAAGACAAAAGAACTTCAAATTGCAAAAGATAACGCAGAAGAAAGCAATAGAATTAAAACCAATTTCATTCAGAATATATCTCACGAAATTAGAACTCCGATGAACGGAATTATGGGATTTTCTGAATTACTCAAATCAGATTCTTTAACCCCCGAAGAAAGAAAAGAATATACAGAGATTATCATTGATAGTGGTAAAGATTTGATAACTTCAGTAAATGATATTTTAGAGATTTCTGTTTTAGAAACCAAGCAAAGTAAAGTACGATTTACCGAAACGAATATAGGTGAACTTCTCTTAGAATTAGTATCAGAGTATGAGCGTAAAGCAAAAGACAAAAATCTCGCTATCCACTTGAAAAATGATATTCCGGAAGAAGAAAATACAATACTTACAGATAGATCAAAGCTATATAAAATTCTAAGTAATCTAGTTCATAATGGTATAAAATTCACTAATGCCGGTTCGATAACAATCTTTTCTTATATTGTGGGAGATTTCATCCACATATCTATTAAGGATACAGGAATTGGAATTAAACAAAAAGATCAGGATATTATTTTTAAAAGCTTCTCTCAATCAGAAAAAGAAATTTCTAAAAATTTTGGAGGTCTTGGTTTAGGTTTGGCAATTGCTAAACAATACACAGATTTAATTGGAGGAAAAATTTCCTTTGTGAGTAAAGAAAGTGAAGGTAGTGCCTTTTTATTAGAAATTCCATATACCCAAATGCAAAAAAACGCAGAACTGTCTACTGATGATCAAGAAACAACGAAACCGAAGAAACATATCGTGCTTATTGCAGAAGATGGGGAAATAAATTTTTTATTTCTAAAGACGGTCTTAAGCAAAATGGCTGACTTCGAGTTTGTTATTTATCGTGCTAAAAACGGTAAAGAGGCTGTAGAGATTTGTCATGAGAATGAAAAAATAGATTTAGTTTTGATGGATATTAAAATGCCTATAATGGATGGATATGATGCTACCAAACGAATTAAAAAGCTGAGACCTAATCTCCCGGTAGTAGCACAAACAGCTTATTCTACAGAAGAAGACATTGAAAAGGCTTTGGCAGCTGGTTGTGATGACTTTTTGGCTAAGCCTGTTGATCGAAAAATCCTAAGACCCATCTTAGATAAATATTTTTCCATCTTCGGAAATCAATAAATACCCATGTCTGTCAATCATCAATATGCAGGTTTTTTGAACAGTAAATTGCTCTGGAAAGATTCTTCGCTTTTTGATTTACCACAGTTTGATTTTCAGCATAACCATGAAATTATTAATACTGAGATAGCGATCAAGATTCCAGAGAATGAAGTGCTCGGAAAAAGGATTGAACAGTTTTTTGATTATTTCCTCAATAGCAGTAAAGATTACCAAACGCTTCTAAAAAACCTTCAGATTTTTCAAAATAAAATCACTATTGGAGAAATAGATTTTTTAGTAAAAGATTTGCTTCAAAAACAGGTATTACATATAGAATTGATTTATAAGTTTTACCTCTATGATCCTAATATAAGCGACGCATCACTAGAACGATGGATTGGTCCAAACAGAAAAGACAGCCTGTTAGAGAAAGTAACCAAATTAAAAGAAAAACAGTTGCCACTACTCCACCAACCTGAAACTATCGCTCGTTTACAAGAGTTTGATATTTCTACTAATTCTATTATACAGAAAGTATGTTTCTTCGGAAACTTGTTTATTCCATTATCATATCAAAATAAACAATTACCTCACATAAATAATGGTTGCATTGTAGGGTTTTGGATACGAGCAGAGGAATTCAAATCAGAAAAATACGGATCGAATGTATACCACATTCCCGAGAAAAAAAATTGGATGGTACATCCTAAATATAATACTACCTGGCATACCTTTGACCATGTTTCAGAAGAGTTAAACAAACAACTTTCTAATAAAAAATCCCCATTACTTTGGATAAAAAGTAATGAAGATTCTTTTTCTAAGTGCTTTGTTGTATGGTGGTGATTTTTAAGTTAATAGTTGTTAGCTTATAGAAATGTAATGTAACCCTGAGGGTTATTACCATATAACCTGCCAATCAACAAAAACCATTAACAATCAACTGTATCTACTATAAATCACTAATATAACTACCATATAAATCTTTAAATCTAAATCCCTCAGACAATCGATATTTACTTAATTTTTTATGCTCCACCAATCCCCATAGCAAGAATTCTTTCATAAAATAACTGTCGTTTTTATTCAGATCTTCGTGATACTGTTTAATAAGTTTCTGTAAAGGTTCTATAGCATCTAACTTCTTTTTATACTCTGCTTCTGAAATTTCATCCAAAAGTTCAAAACCACTTTCTTCAAAAAACCAATCAACCAATTCCTGATACGGACTTCTTTCGCTTTCTTTTTCCAATCTTTCGATTTTAGGAAAATAGTCAGGAAACAATGTTTTTATCGAATCAGAAATCAGAGTTTGTGCAACAGAAGCTGCACCTTCTTGTTCTCCTTCATAAACCAATTCTACCTTACCAGTAATTGCAGGAATTACTCCCATAAAATCACTTAACCTTAATAGAGTATTCTCATCTCCGGATTTCAATGCTCTATATTCTGCAGTACTTAACAGGTTTTCATAAGCAGTGATGCTCAATCTTGCACTTACACCACTCTTAGAATCAATGAACTCGCTTTCTCTAGCCTGAAAACTAATTTGTTCTAATAAATCTTTTGCCAAGTCAGGTACGTGAACCAGATTACTTTGTCTAGAATCTAATTGTGCCTCTTGCTGTGTAATGGTTTTGGCAATTTCGATAGTTTCTGGATAATGCGTAAGGATCTGAGAACCTATCCTATCCTTAAGAGGTGTAACGATACTACCTCGATTTGTATAATCCTCTGGATTAGCAGTAAATACAAACTGCATATCCAATGGCAACCGAAGTTTAAACCCTCTTATCTGGATATCACCTTCTTGCAAAATATTAAATAATGCTACCTGAATACGCGCCTGTAAATCCGGTAATTCATTAATCACAAAAATACAGCGATTGGCTCTTGGAATCATCCCAAAATGAATTACCCTGTCATCAGCATAACTCAATTTTAGATTTGCCGCTTTTATCGGATCCACATCTCCGATAATATCGGCTACAGTAACATCCGGCGTCGCTAATTTCTCCGCAAAACGATCATTTCTATGAATCCAGGAAATTGGGGTTTCATCACCTTTTTCTTTAATTAAATTTGTCGCATATCTAGATATAGGACGATAAGGATCATCATTAATCTCTGATCCTTCCACAATCGGAATCCATTCATCTAACAAATTGATCATTTGCCTGGCTAAACGTGTTTTTGCCTGGCCTCTTAATCCCAAAAGATTGATATTATGTCTGGATAAAATTGCTCGCTCCAGTTCAGGAATTACAGTGTTTTCATATCCATGAATTCCAGTAAAAGTATCTTCGTTATTACTGATTTTGGTTCTTAAGTTATCTCTAAGTTCATCTTTTATACTTTTACTTTTATATCCTGATTTTTTTAATTGTCCGAATGTCGTAATGTTTTTAGTATCCATATTTCTTTTCCGTAGTATATTCTATATTTTGGGTTATCTTTTATCCTCTAATTCTTTTTTTTCTATTGGTTTCGTAATCTTCAAAAATCATCTCTCCCAACCCTTTTAAACCTGTATAAAAAGCCTTTCCTTGATTGGCATAGGTAAATTCTCTTACAAACTGCATCAGATAGGGGTCTTGTGCAATCATAAAAGTTGTAATAGGTATATGTAATTTTCTGGCTTGTTGTGCCATCATATAGCACTTGTTTACAATTTGGCGATCTAACCCATTACTGTTCTTATAATACTGTCCATCCGGCATCCTAAGACAACTAGGTTTTCCATCGGTAATCATAAAAATCTGCTTATTGGTATTACGTTTCCTTCTCAGCATATCCATAGCCAGTTGTAATCCGGCTACTGTATTTGTATGATAAGGTCCAACCTGAAGATATGGTAAATCTTTAATAGCTATTGGCCAGGCATCATTACCAAACACCAAAATATCTAACGTATCTTTAGGATATCTTGTCGTAATAAGCTCAGCCAGTGCCATAGCGACTTTCTTTGCAGGAGTAATACGATCTTCTCCATACAAAATCATACTATGACTGATATCAATCATCAATACGGTACTCATCTGAGCTTTGAACTGTGTCTCCTCTACAACCAAATCATCTTCGGTAAGATTTAATTCTCCAATTCCATGATTGATCTGAGCGTTCTTTAAACTTTCTGTGATGGATATTCGTTCCAGCGCATCTCCGTATTGATAGTTTCTATACTCACCTGCGTGCTCATCTCCTCTACCAGTATATTTGGTTCTGTGATTTCCGGACCCGCTACGTTTGAGATTTCCGAAAATCTGATCCAGCGCTCTCTGTCTGATAGCCCGTTCGGTTTTAGAAGTAATAGACATCCCTCCTTTTCCATCTGGTTTGATTTCTTCTCGGATATATCCTTTTTTCTTGAGATCTTCAATAAAATCATCTAGTGTGTAGTCTTCACTAGTAAGTTCATATTCTTTATCCAGCTCTCGCATCCAATCCAAAGCCTCATCCAGATCTCCCGAAGTATGTGTAATAATCTCCTGAAAAATATCGAAAAGTTTATCAAATGGAGATTGTTCTGGAGCTTCATAATGCTTAAAAGCAAATCCTTTTTTAAAAATTCCCTTTTTCTCTTTCATCATATAAATTTACCACATTTTATAAAAGATACCGACTCAACTACCTAGTAATCCCATAGAATTAACAAATGTTTTGGAGAATTTACTTCAGATAACAACTCTTTCCGTTCTCATTCCATAAACTCACCACAATTCTTATCTTTGAGAAGTCAGGCATATTTTTTAATCTATACTCTGGGAATTGCATATATCAAATAACAAAACATCTTAATCATCTTATGAAAAATATATTTTTATCATTATTAGTAGCCTTACCATTCATAAATTTTGCGCAAGACGATATCGAAAAAGTAACATCCACCGTTTCTAAAAGTGAAATTGAGGGACATATTTATTTTTTGGCTTCAGATGAATTAAAAGGAAGACAGACTGGTACTCCTGAAAACAAAATAGCCGCTCAATACCTAGCTAATATGTTACGTGGATATGGTGTTAGACCTGTAACAGAAAATAATAACTATTTTCAAAAAGTTACGCTGAATACTACTTCTTCATTCACGAACGCCACATTAAATATTGGGGATTTTACAACTTCCAAAATAGTAACACTAAATAAAACAAACATCTCGTTTTCCGGACCAATACTATTTCTTAACTACGGCTTACCCGAAGATTATAAAAATGTTGATGTAAAAGGAAAAATAGTAGTTACTTATTCTGGCACAAAAGATAATAGTAATCTTAGATTTGCCTTTTCTAAAATTAAAGAGAAGACTTTACTAGCCAAAGAAAGAGGTGCAGTAGGAATTATTGAAGTTAATAGTATAGATAACAGAACCTGGTCACAATTAGAGCATAGCTTTAACGGAGAAAAAATGAGTGTTTCTGAAGAAGAAAAGCCCAATAATTTTACCTATTTATGGATCAATGATCAGAAAGAAGAGATTAGTAAATTCTTTGACGATAAAAAAGAAATTAACGCCTCTTTAGAAGTTCAGGGGATTAAAAAGGGTACTGTAGTTTCACAAAATGTAGTCGGAATGGTTGAAGGAACGGATCCTAAACTAAAAAATGAGTTTATCATTTACTCTGCTCATTATGATCACGTAGGTATAGGAAAAGCTATTGATAATGATTCTATTTATAATGGTGCAAGAGATAATGCCGTTGGAACCGTAACTGTATTATCTGCTGCAGAAAATATTGCTAAATATCCTACCAAAAGATCTGCATTATTTATCTTATTCACTGGAGAAGAAAAAGGGTTACTAGGTAGTAAATGGTATGTAAATCATCCTATGATCCCGTTAAACCAAATGGTATATTGTTTCAATAGTGATAATGGAGGTTATAACGATACGAGCATAGCCACCATAGTAGGTCTGGAACGAACAACCGCAGCAGAAGATATTAAAAAAGCAACTACTCCTTTTGGACTAAAAGCTATTGATGATCCTGCTCCCGAGCAAGGTTTATTTGATCGATCCGATAATGTACATTTTGCCGCTAAAGGAATTCCTGCACCAACTTTTAGTATGGGTTTTACAGCTTTTGATGAAGAAATAACCAAATACTATCATCAGGTGACTGATAATCCGGATACATTGGATTATGATTATCTATTAAAATTCTTTCAATCCTATGTATTGGCTTGCAGAAATATTGCTAATAATCCTGAAACTCCTTTTTGGGTTGAAGGTGATAAATATTACGAGGCCGGTAAAAAATTATACAATAAAAAGTAGATTATCATTTTCTCATCGTTTAATTTCTAAACCATATGAAATCTATTACATCCATCATTATCGTAAGCCTTTTAATGTTCTCTTGTACACAAAAAAATCCTCTGGATGAAATACTAAATTCTGATAAGGAACAAATAAAACGTGTAATGCAGAGTGTCGAAAAACACGAAGTTCAGATTTTGTACAGTCAAATTGATCGAGATGAGAATGGAAAAGTGATTTTCACAGATTATGAATTCAACGTTGCTGATAGCACCTATTTTTATCCTGCAAGTTCTGTTAAGTTTCCCATCGCACTGATTGCTCTAGAAAAATTGAACGAATTACAAAAAAACAGAATTTCTATTGACAGAAAAAAACTGTTCATCATTCAATCTGATACGCTTTATACCAATATAGAGAAGGAAATTACTAAAATTTTTGCAGTAAGTGACAACCAGGCATATAATCGATTATTTGAGTTTCTGGGTCAAGATTATATAGATCAAAAATTGAAATCTAAAAACTTACAAGGCAGGATTTCACATCGATTATCAGTATTAAATGCTCATAATTTAAAGACACAATCAATTGTTTTCAAAAAAAATGTAGAAGATAGCACTTTTCTGTACCAACAAGAAAGCATAGAAAACTCACCTCCTGTCAGATTGTCTTTGAAAAAAATATCAAAGGGAAAAGGATATATAGATAATGATACTTTAATAGAACAACCAAAAGATTTTTCAGAAAAAAACTATCTCCCTTTGCGCTCATTACACGGAATGATGAAACGGATTCAGTTTCCTGAGACATGTCAAAAAGAAGAGCGTTTTGACATTGCTAAAAAAGATCGAGATTTCGTTCTAAAAGCTATGCAAACCTTACCAAGTGACGCTGGTTACGACAAAAAAGAATACTATGATGGGTACGTAAAATTCTTTATGTTTGGCGATACCAAAGAAGATATTCCGGAGCATATAAAAATTTATAACAAAGTAGGATACGCCTATGGATATCTAACAGATTGCGCTTATATAAAGGATACAAAAAACAATATTGAGTTTATATTATCTGCTACCATACACGTAAATGAAAACGGGATTTTTAATGACGACCACTATGAGTATGATAATATCGGTATTCCTTTTCTGGCAACTTTAGGAAGGAGCATATATAATCTGGAAAAACAACAAAATAAATAAGTGATACCTAAAACTTATTTTCTTTAACAATTCTTCAAAAAAAATCAACAAATAGGACCTCCAATTCTGTATTTTATGATTTATTCACACTTTTTTAACAAAACTATATCACAAAAGGGCTTTTAATCACTTAATTTTGAATCCCCCTTTATTTTAAGAATGTCAAATTTTAGTACAAGCAATTACATCAGTATGGTTACAACATTAATAATTTAGTAACTATATAGTATGTCAAAGGCGTAGTATATAGTTTCTTATAATCAACAAATATGAAACAATATCTACTATTCTTAGCAATACTTTCTTTTGGTATCGTGTATCCTCATGGTATTATTACTAAGCAAAATTTTCCAGACACTCTCCAAAATCAAATAGATCGTAAACTTTCTGATGAAGAAGTTGAAAGACGAGGACTTGATATACTCGCCGCAGAAGTTATCGAACGTATTGATGAAATCGACTTAAGAAAAATGGCTAGGTCAGCCATCTTTGAAACTTCTTATGGATTTAGATGGAAAATGATCAATCTGCATACAGGAAACATCATCATCGTTAAAGTTAACAAAGACTTCAAATTAATCTCTGCCAGAAATAGCAAAAAATCAAAAGTAATGACACCCTAAATTAAAAAGCCTAAGATAACATAGTCTTCACCTCTTCATATTCTTCTAAATACTCCCAATATATGATCCTATCATAAGCATATTTAATCAAAATATATTTTTCACTCAAAGAAAGTATTCTATCCACCGAAATCAACTTTTTTGAGGCAATTTCTACCGATACTTCTTCTGTAATTTCCTGATTTCTGGCATCAAAACCATGAAGAATGATATGGTTTTTTAAGGTGAGTTCTATAAATTTCATCTAGTTGGTTTTAGTCTTTCAAATGTAGCCATTTTTCACCTTAACACCCCTTTAAGAGTTTAGCATTGTCATTTTCTTAACTTTAGGCTCACAATTAGGTAATCAATCAAAAAATGTTAAAAAGATTTTTCCTTTTAACGCTCATTTCTCTAGGTATTTCTGGTTTTTCCCAAAAGAAATTTTCTTTAATCTACACGGGAAATATGGGGGTTTATATATCGAATGGGGATTCTTCTGTATTAATTGACGGCCTGCATACCAAATACGGTGAGGATTACCTTTTTCCTACCTCTTCTTTAATACATAAAATAAACAAGGAGTTACAACCAGATGCTATTCTATTCACCCATTATCACGGAGATCATTTTAGTGCATCCTTAGCCAATGAGTATCTGGCGTCTAACAAAAATTCCGTTTTGTTTGGGTCCAATCAGATTACTAAAGAAATTAAAACTTCCAAAGATAGGTTGTTTACCATATCCACCACCAATTATAACAAGCAAACCATTAAGGTTAAAGATTTCAAAATTACCGGACTAAAAATAAATCACGCAGGCAAAAGACATACAGCGGTGGAGAATATAGGCTATATAATCCATTTGGGTACTCATAGAATTTTGCATGTGGGTGATACTAATTGGATGGAAGAGATCAATCTATTTAATCAATTGGATCTGACCAATGAGCACATAGATATTGCAATACTACCTTATTGGATGCTTTTAGAAAATAACGCATCCCAACAAATTAAAAACCATATCAATCCTAAACAAATTATTGCGACACATATATCGCCAAGAATACAACAACAAGAATTACTGGATATGAAGAAAAAAAATCCCGATATATATTTCTTAACAACACTAGAACAACAAATACAACTATAATTAACTCACGCTATACAATGAAAAGACTGTTATTTCTAATTTCTATTATCCTGGTTTCAACAATTTCTGCACAGGAATTTTCGATGGATTATGTAAAAAAAATGAATCCACGTAATATAGGCCCCGGTGGAATGAGTGGTCGTGTCACCTCTATAGATGTGGTTACTTCAGATCCGGATATTATGTATGCAGGAACAGCCTCAGGAGGACTTTGGAAATCTACTTCTGGCGGGATCAAATGGGAACCTGTTTTTGATAAGCAAGTGACTGCATCTATCGGAGCTGTAGCTATCCAACAGTCTAATCCCTCAGTAATATGGGTAGGAACCGGTGAAGGAAATCCCAGAAATAGTCTGAACGGTGGTTATGGAATCTATAAGTCTTTAGATGGAGGAAAGAATTGGAAACTAATGGGTTTAGAAAAAACCCGACATATTCATAGAGTAATTGTGGATCCTACAGATCCGAACACCGTTTATGTAGCAGCTATAGGATCACCTTGGGGCGAACATCCTGAGAGAGGAGTTTTTAAAACTACTGATGGTGGAGAGACATGGAATAAAGTACTTTTTGCAAATAATAAAACGGGGGCAGCTGATCTGATTATGGATCCTTCTAATCCTAATAAATTGATTGCTGCCTTATGGGAACATAAACGTGATCCTTGGTTTTTCAAATCAGGAGGAGAAGGTTCCAGACTATATATCACTCACGATGGCGGAAAAACCTGGCAAGAAAGAACGGATAAAGATGGTTTACCAAAGGGAGATTTAGGACGTATCGGAATTGCAATTTCCCGAAATAAACCCAATATTGTATATGCATTGATCGAAGCCAAGAAAAATGCTCTCTATAAGTCAGAAGACGGTGGCTTTAACTGGAAAAAAATAAACGACAAGAATGATATTGGTAATCGTCCTTTCTATTATTCAGAAATTTATGTGGATCCACAGAATGAAAACCGCGTGTATTCTGTATTTACCTATGTAAACGTATCTGAAGATGGTGGTAAAAACTTCACACAACTTATGCCGGCGTATGGTGTGGATAATGGAGTACACCCGGATCATCACGCCTGGTGGATTCATCCAGAAGATGGTAATTTTATGATCGATGGTAATGATGGTGGACTAAATATCACTCGTGATGGAGGAAAATCCTGGAGGTTTATTGGAAATTTACCGGTTGCTCAGTTTTATCATATTAATGTAGATAATGAATATCCATATAATGTATACGGAGGTATGCAGGATAACGGTAGCTGGCGTGGACCTGCCTATGTTTGGAAAGCTCAGGGAATCAGAAATTCATACTGGCAAGAGATTTCTTTTGGAGATGGATTTGATGTGGTACCAGATAAAGATGATTCTAGATATGGATGGTCTATGAGTCAGCAAGGATTTGTAAGTCGTTATGATTGGATGACCGGTAATAACTATACGGTTAGACCCACACATCCAGATCCAGAAGTTAAGTTACGTTTCAACTGGAATGCTGCAATCAATATTGATCCTTTTGATAATAATACGCTGTATTTCGGAAGTCAGTTTGTACATAAAAGTAAAGACAAAGGATTGACCTGGGAAATCATTTCACCGGATTTATCCACTAATAATCCCGAAAAACTAAAACAAGCAGAAAGTGGTGGTTTAACGATGGATGCCACCGGAGCAGAGAATCATTGTACTATATTGGTGATTGAACCTTCTTCTTTAGAACAAAATATGCTTTGGGCGGCTACAGATGATGGTCGTGTGCATATTACTAAAAATGGAGGCGCAAACTGGACAGATATTTCTAAAAACATCAAAGGCTTACCGGCAGGTAGTTGGATTGTGCAGATCAAAGCTTCTAATAAAAGAAAAGGAGAAGCATTATTAGTGGCCAATGATTACAGAAGATTTAATTATACGCCGTACGCATATAGAACGGTTGACTATGGTAAAACCTGGCAACGTATTGTAGATGGTAGTGATGTAAAAAGCTATGCATTGAGCATTGTAGAAGATCCTGTAGAAAGAAATTTATTGTTCCTAGGAACCGATGATGGATTGTATATTTCTCTCGATGCAGGAAACAAATGGACAAAATGGACATCCGGTTTCCCTACCGTTTCTGTAAAAGATTTAGTGATCCAACCCAGAGAACACGATTTGGTTATAGGAACCTTTGGTAGAGCTGCCTGGATATTGGATGATATCAGACCACTGCGCGCTTTAGCAAAAAACAAAAGTATCCTGAGCCAGAAACTACAAATATTCGAACCTCCTGTTGGATACCAAGCGGCCTATCAGCAACCTACAGGGAGTCGTTTTGGTGGCGATGCTTTGTTTAATGGCGAAAACCGTGATTTCGGAGCGCATATCTCTTATTTTGTAACCGTGGAGCAAAAAGATGCGTCTAAAAAAGAGAAAGACGGTAAAGAAGAAGACAATGAGAATGATGAAGAAGAAAAGGATACTACTGACGACGAAAAAGAAGAAAAAAAGGTGAAATGGGATTCTATTCACCTAAAAGTGTATGATGGAGATCGTTTGATCAGAACGCTAAAACAAAAAACTCCCGACTCTACAGGAATTCATAAAATGCGTTGGTTTATGGATGAGAAAGGTGTTGATAGACCGTCTAGAGAAATCCAGAAACGTAAAGGAGAACCTGGCGGTGTAAGCGTAAAACCTGGAACTTACAAACTAGTAATGGAATATGGAGATCAAAAATCTGAAACCTCCATACAGGTAAAATCAGATCCAAGACTACAGGTTTCTCAGAAAAATATAAACGAAGTCTACACGGCTTCAAAGGAACTGGAAGCCATGAGACAAACCGCAGCAGATGCTGTAAAACAGTTGGTAGAAAGTAAAGAAATAGCTTCAAAATATCAGAAAGAACTAAAGAAATTGGATAAAAAGAAATTTAAAGATCAGATCAAAGCCTCTAAAGACATCATTAAAAAAATCGATTCGACAGTGGCAATATATCTTGGCAAAGAAGATAAACGACAAGGAATCACACGTAATCCTGAAGTAACTGTAATGCAACGTCTAGGTACAGCAGGATGGTATACCGGTAGTCGACAAAATGGATTGACCAAAACCGAGAATACATTGATCAATCAAGCTAAAGATGCTTTGGCAGATGCTTTAGAAAAAACAAATGCTTTCTTTACAAATGACTGGAAACCTTATCAGGAATCCATAGAGAAGCTAGAAACTTCTCCTTTTAAAGAAATAAAAACCTTTACCATAAAATAAAACGTTCACACATGAAAAAACTTATCATTTTAGGAATTGGAGTACTACTACTCCACTCCTGTAAAAAGGAAAAGAAAGAAGAGATTGCTCAACCGATTGCAATTGAAGAGTATTCAATTGAGCAATTTATGGATAACGAAAATGCATTTGCCAATGGGTTTTCTACTGACAAGTCCAAAGTACTAATGACTAGTAACCGTTCTGGTATCTATAATATGTATACAACTTCAGTTAAAGGCGGAGAAATGATTCCTGTAACGCAATCAGATAGTTCTTCCATATTCGGAATTTCATATTTCCCCGAAGATGATAGAATCCTCTTTAGAATGGATGGCAATGGTGATGAAATCTATAAGATTTTTCTAAAAGACAGTTCCGGTATCAAGCGTTTAACTCCTGAGATCAAAGTAAGAGCCTTGTTTAGAGGTTGGTCAAAAGATGGAAAGAGTTTCTTTTACGGAAGTAATGAACGTGATCCTAAGTATATGGATCATTATGAAATGAATATAGCTGACTTTACTTCCAAAATGATTTATCAAAATAATGACGGAATGGATTTTGGCGGAATGTCTGAAGACAGAAAATATATTGCCCTTACCAAAGCAGTCACTACCAATGATGTCGATCTGTATATCATGAATACAGAAACCAAAGAAAAAACTAAAATCAATGAGAATACAAGTGGTAATCGACCTCAGGATTTTTCTCCGGATAACACTTCTTTCTATTATACTACTGATGATAATGCAGAGTTTAGTTATTTGATGAAATATAATCTTGCCGATGGTACCAAAGAAAAGGTAGTAGAAAAAAACTGGGATATCAATTCATTTTATTTCACAAGAAATGGAAAATATCAGGTAATGTTTACCAATGAGGATGCTAAAACTGTCATGGATGTAAAAGAGGTTGCTACTGGGAAGGCAGTAGAATTTCCTTCGTTCGAAAATAAAGAAATTTCTAGTGCTAATTTTTCCAGAGATGAATCTATGGCATTCTTAAATGTTTCGGGATCCAGTACTCCAAGAAACGTATACTCCTATGATGTAGCATCAAAAGAATACCATCAGCTTACGGATGTACTCAATAAAGACATCAATCCGGATCATTTGGTAGCATCAGAAGTGGTACGTTTTAAATCCTTTGATGGATTAGAAATCCCTGCTATTTATTACAAACCAAAACAAGCAACAGCAGACAATAAAGTACCGGCATTGGTGTGGGTACACGGTGGTCCAGGAGGGCAATCCAGACAAGGTTTCAGTTCACAAATTCAGTATTATGTCAATCACGGATATGCAATTTTAGCTGTCAATAATAGAGGAAGTAGTGGTTACGGAAAAACGTTCTACAAAATGGACGATCAAAACCACGGAGATAAAGATCTAAAAGATTGCGTAGCAGGAAAAGATTGGCTGGCACAACAAGATATTATCGATGCCGATAAAATCGGAATCATAGGAGGTTCTTATGGTGGATATATGACGATGGCTGCACTTACTTACACACCAGAAGAATTTAAAGTAGGAGTGAATATTTTTGGAGTAACCAACTGGCTTCGAACTCTAAAAAGCATTCCGCCTTGGTGGGAATCTTTTAAAGAAGCTTTATATACAGAAATGGGTGATCCTAATACTTCAGATTCCGTAAGATTACGCCAGATTTCGCCGCTGTTCCATACAGAAAAAGTCACCAAACCTTTGATTGTACTGCAAGGAGCTAAAGACCCAAGAGTACTAAAAGTAGAGTCGGATGAAATTGTAGCAGGTGTGAAGAAAAATGGAGTACCTGTAGAATATGTATTATTCGAAGATGAAGGACACGGTTTTGTAAAGAAGGAAAATCAGATTGAAGCCTATGGAAGAATCTTAAAATTCCTGGATAAATACCTAAAAGGATCTGGATCTGAGACCATCAATGATGGAAAATCCGAAGATAAACCGGTAGCGACTGAATCTTAAAAACGCAGTAAACTATTGTATGAAAAAAACCGTATTAGCACTAGCACTATGTATAAGTGCCTTATATAACTATGGCCAGGAAACAGGAGAAGATGAATGGGGCGCCTGGTATATGTATTTTGGCACCAATCAAATCACAGATCAACTTAGTATTCATTCTGAAGCACAATTTCGTTTCTATGAAATCGCCGACTCGTTTAATCAATTATTACTACGTACAGGGCTCAACTATCATCTCAATGAAAATGCCATTGCAACTGCAGGTTATGCCTATATCAGTACCGATGGGACTTTTGAAGATATTCCGGGAGAAGAAAACAGCCAGGAGCATCGGATATTTGAGCAATTTATTCTTAAAAACACTGTAGGTAAAGTAAAATTTGAACATCGGTACAGGCTGGAACAGCGTTTTATTAGTTCGCAAGCAGATGATTTTACCGAGCATCGGGCACGATATCGATTACAACTCACCTACCCTTTTAATGACAAATGGTTCTTGAATGTATATGACGAAGTGTTTATCAATCTACAAGAACCTATTTTTGGTCAAAATCGATTGTATGGCGCCGTTGGATATAATGTAAAATCAAACTTCAGTATTCAATTAGGATATCTGAAAAACCATTTTACCGGAATCAATTTTGATCGATTGCAGTTAGGTATTTTCTATAATACCGACTTTAGAAAGAAAGGATAAATAATTTCACCGGTACATTTCGACTACGCTCAATGTACCGGTAAAAGTTTATGAATTTTCTATGATTACCCAAAGTTCGAAATTTGTGATCCTTAAAAAAGAGCGAAGCCTAATAGTAAAGTAAACAATGACATTGACAAAAAAAGACAACCCGGCACTATTGCTGATAGACGTGCAAAAAGGGATTAATAGTCCCGGATATTATGGTACGGAGCGTAATAACCCAACGGCAGAAAAAAACATAGAGGCATTACTAAAAAAGTGGAGAACAGAAGGATTACCCATCTATCATGTAAAACATTGCTCTACCAATCCTGAATCTCCTTTAGCCAAAGGAAATCCTGGAAATGACTTCCAGGATTTTATTGTACCGAAACCTAACGAACCTGTGATCGAAAAAGATGTAAACAGTGCTTTTATTGGTACAGATCTAAGAACACAATTAGAAGATGCAGGTATCAAAAACGTGGTCATTGTTGGTCTCACCACAGAACATTGTGTATCTACCAGTACCAGAATGGCGTCTAACTATGGATTTAGCGTCTTTTTAATAGAAGATGGTGTCGCAGCTTTTGATAAAATAGGTGCTAACGGGGATCACTACAGCGCCCAGATGGTGCATGACATCGAAATTGCCAATCTAAAGGATGAGTTTGCGACGATTGTACAGACAGAACAACTACTCGACACCTTGTAGTAATGCTAGTGTATAAAAACTCATAAACTTTCCTTTACTGTCATTCCGCTCCTTCGACCCAGCTCAGGCTACAGTATAGTGGAATCTAGAAACATAGCACGAAACACACAATGGATTCCAGTATACACTGGAATGACAAAACAGTAGGAAAATCCACGTAAAAACTCAACAGTAAGAGTTCCTTTTCCTTTAGTTAGAAGTTTATATTCATCATTTATCCATAAGTATCAATATATTTTTCTGTGCGTTGTATATTTAATGCCACTAATAGTGTAAAAATGAAAAAAGTTCTAGTGTATTCAGGAGCAGTAATTGCGTTAACAATTGTTGGATTTGTTCTGTATGGTAACTTCATTAATCTCTCCTTTTTACTTTTAAATAAAGGAGAGATCAAAATTTTCAGTAATAGTATGGGTAGACTTTTTCAGGATCGTCTCTATTTTGCGATATCCCTTGGAGTTATTCCATTGTTTTATTTATGGGTTAGATATTTCACGAATCTAAATATTGTTCGTCAAAAGATACTAACATACCTTCTTATTATTGGAGGAGGTATTCTTAGCTGGCAATGTAAAATCGTATTACTTAATTATCGATTAAATGTCATGTCAAAGTTAAATACACAAATTGGAATTGATAATTCGGTTAGTTTAGAGCGTTTAGATTTTGACTCATATCTACTGGTAGGGTTCGCAATAGGAGCTATTGTAAGTATTCTTGTTTTCGGAAATCAGAATGCTATATCAGATAATTTATAAACTCTGCTGTATAGCGAAAATCCAAAATCACAACAAAAAGCGTGCAATGGATTTCAGATTCCGGTATACACTGGAATGACAGGAACCACAAAAACAGATCCAGAGTAAGCCTAAAAAAAACATAACTGATTCTTCCCTCTTGAAAGGGATAGTGTTTCAATATCCGCGAAAAGCGGATGTTAGAAACTCTTGGGTGTGTTTTTAGAATCTTATCTGCTACCAGCTCAGCGAAGTCTCCTGACTTTGAGTAATGTCTATCCAGTTAAAGCTTTCCGCGAAGTTGGGAGACTTTGCGGAGCTTGGTTGCAGGTATTTCAAAGTCTTGATCGTTCTTTTGTATAAGAATATTTTGCTTGATGGTATCCAGACTAATTTTATAATGATCCTTGAAACATTTTTTAGTTACCTGATATTCATTGAGGTTAGTTAATAAGCTTTGTTTCCTATTAGAATTTTGCCATAGATTTCCAGAAACGCTTTCGTTGTTATTCTTTGTGTAAAATAAAAATGCTAAAGCACTAAGCAATAATATTGATTTTACAATTTTTACCATTTAATCTATCAAGTCTATGAATACAGGTTTTAAAATATAATTATCATCCTTTTCAAATTTATAGATTCCATTTAAAGTTTTAAAACCTTCTAAACCTTTATTAAGGCTTGGTTGATCATGATTAAACAAAACCAACTTAAATGGTAGTTCGCCATTTTTATTAAAACAGGACTTATCAAAAGCATAATTCTCATACAACTCTCCTGTTCTTGTATATATACTGTCTTTTATTTTAAACCTTTTTTTCACATCATTTAACATAGTTTTAAATTCCGTCTCAACAACTGGATCAAGAGAATAGTCATTTGTGTTTAAATGATAGAAGTTCTTTTTACTTAGAAAACCACTGCCTTCCCAAACTTCAAAGAAATTGATAAACGTCTCCTCTTCATCATTTAAAGCAAATGGGAAAGTAATCTTTCCCCCATCATCGTGTTCGAATGTTAATAATGTATCCTGTCTATCAGAATATATAATCAACTTTTCTTCACCTTCTTCTATTATACTATGATTCGCATAGATTTTGACTTTTTCGTCCTCGTAAATTAACTTATCATCTTTACCTTGAAGTCCGGAATATTGTTTTTGAAAATATGCCAGAAAATCTTGCTTTTCCGTGCTTGAAGGATTTATTTTACTCTTATTGTTTTTAACAGATTTTTGATCACACCCAATCAAAAACATAGAAATAAAGATTATTCGAGCGAAAAAGACCATCCTCTACTACTTAAAAACTCTCTTATGAAGCTTCCCGTTTTTAAAGGTTTCTGTATATAAAAGATTTCCTTTATTGAAATTCTTAAATGAATAGTACTTCCATTCATTGATGGGTTCTCCCTCTTTAAACTCAGCTTCTAAGTATGTCATTTCGTTTACAAAACCATTCGGTTTCATTTCTATCCAGACACCTTCTCTCATTGAATTCTTTACCAAACCTTGTTCTTCTCTTCCTTTATACAAGCCATCTTTTTCATAAAATCGTACAATTTTACCATTTGGCTTTATTTGCCATTTTTCATTTCTTATGTACTGAAAGCTTTCTCCACCCATCATTGATTGTAGTGTAATGATAAAATTATTATCAATATACGGATAGACTTGATATGTATTAACAGGTTCATTTGTACTATAATAAATGTTACAAGCATCAATTAGTTTACCCTCTTTTGACTTGACTACTAAATCGGTAACAGTAACGGGATTATCTCCATTACAATTGTTGCCAAAATTGTGATCATAGTATTTTGGGAATGTAGAATATAGGTAAACATCAAAAGTATCTAAGTCGCTTATCTTTCCTGTTTTGACAAAAGATTCATAAGGTCTACAATAAAACAAATTGTTTTCAGTAAGTTTTGATTTCTTGGCACTTACTAAAGGGATATCATAGTATCTGTAGTTCTCCGGTGTAGAGCTATAATCATTTTTACTATCATTATACGAGACTTTGATACTATCTTCTTTACTCCAAAGATTAAAAACCTTGTAGTACTTATCAATTTTTTCGATTGTTTTTTCTATTTCTGGTCTTTCATTCATATTGTAACCAAAAACGATAGTGGTATCCTTTGGAAATTTACTTGATAAAAGCTCTTCGGCCCCAAATGGAAGTTTATATTTCGCAACGTCTTTACTTTGGACATCTTTTTGAGGAGCTTTATTTGAGGTCACTTTGTTATCAACAGCGGCCTTAAAAGTTTCTCTACTTCCATCTGTTCTCTTACAACAAATGAATACTGCTGAAATAAAAATTAGGAAAAACCACTTTATATACATCGTTTATTCATTTAAATTATCTATCTCCGCTACAAAGTTTCCTGACTTTACGTGAAGATTTGAAGCGGATAGATATACCCTAAAGCCAGTAGATTTTGCGGAGTTGGGATTATTTTTTATTGAAGAAAATATTCTTTTGAATTTCGTAGACACTCAAATATCCAATGTTATTCAAATTAAGGATTTCCATCTCCATTTTAGATTTACCGCTAAATATTATCGCTGGTAAAATACTTTGATCTTCAAGAGTTTTAATATTACCATCCCTAACAATCTTATGAGATAGGGACGTTTTTATTTCATTTGAATCTTCTGCTTTTATTTTCAAATCCAAGATTTCCCAAGGATAACCCCAATAATACTTACCATCCATCTCTATTACAGGATTAAAATAGAATAAAATTTTATCATTTTTTAATGAAAAATCCTGCTTATAAATTCCATAACTTATACCGTCTTCATCACCTTGTGCTTTTACTAATTCAAGATCTTTGTCTTTATCAAGGTTGATAAACCACTTATAATCATATTCTATATAAATCTCATTCTCTCTTTTAATTGTAAAATCAGATGTCACCCAATACTCTACAACCAGCTCACCATTTTCTATTGCTTTGTTAGCCCTACACAAATAATCATTATTACCATCCCCATTAAAATCGATGATTTCTGTTTTCTCAATTTCAAAAGGTATTATTTTTTTTAATTGTTCGGGCGTCTCTATTTCCTTAGGAATAACAAAATTTGTGCTCCCTATTTGTTTATTAACAAAATCTTTACTAACTACTGCAGCAGTGTCACTTTCTAATTTAATCTTAGAAACTTGGCTTTGATTTGAGGAATTTTTGCAAGAAAATAAAACTATAAATACTGCTAAATATATTAAAACTGACTTCATACTATTATGTTTGACTTTCCTTTTTGGGGTTAATTATAAGGTTATCCTTTATTTCAGGTACGTTTTCCAAAGGATCTATTCTTCCACCTGATTTATTGCTTGTATTTCTAACTTCAAAATGTAAATGGTTCTTCTTAGAATCAGTCTTATTAGCATTACCTGTCACCCCTGTTTCTCCAATTTTAATACCAGCTTTTATTTTAGTGTTTATTTTAAAATCTGGTTTCTTATCTAAATGTGCATAAAAAAAGTAAAGTGTTTTTCCATAATATTGACTCTTAATTCCAATACAGTTTCCATATGTAGATGAAAAATAATTCAAATATATCTCACCATCAACACAAGCATATGTGGTCGTTCCAATAGGAGCGTATAAATCTAGTCCTTCATGTTTACCACTATTTCTTGCTGTCGTACTTTTAAGATAAGCACTGCTCTTAGGCTCCCATCTATTAGAACCAGGACCATACCAGCCCCTATAAGCCATAGTATCTAAAGGATCGTGCCATCTACAAGCGTTAAATTTAAACGTGTAATCCTCATAAGACTCTTTAATTTGTGGAATTGGAGAATTTATTTCCTCAACAATTAATTTTAAGTAATTTGTGACATAATTATCTTGACTTTTCCTTAAGGTCTTCTTCCACTTCTCAAATTCAGTCTTTTTATCTTTCCCTTTCCATAATTCTACCTCAGCAACGGCATATCCATTTTCTACGGTAGCTTTGATTTCTGTGACTTCTTTACCTTCTCGTAAAACGGGTAACGGTTGATCTTTAGCTACCAATAATGGTTCTTTTTCGAATAGCTTAAAAACAATTTCTTTGTCATTGATATTATCACACTCAGCCACTAGTTTTACTTTTTGCCCAATAACTGCATCTTCTAATTTTTCGTAATGATCAACTGTTGTAGTCGGGTTTTTCTCTCCTACTTTTTTACCTTTCTTATTTTTAACCTCTGTCATTGGGCCATCTGCCACCACTTCTTCTTTGTCTATTTTTGCAAAAAATGCATCCTTGATCGTTTCTTTCGGTGTAAGTTTGATATTCCCAAATTTGTTTTGTTCATCAGATATGTTAAGACCTACATCCTTTGCATTTGCTATGGTTACATATAATTCCAACTCATAAGGATCTTGTTTTTTTGAAGACTCTGCAACATACGCAAAATCGAAAATAGCTTTGTATGAATCTTGTTGCTCATCTGTTTTTTCGTCAGCAGCAGCTTCTTTATATGTTTCCTTATTACCTACTTTAAATTGTTTGATATGATCACGCTCTTCAATCTTAAGCTTGTTTTCTTCCCAATCCGCATAATCATCTGTTGTCGTCATAGGTGCAGGATTTGGTGTCAAATCTTTATCATAAATATTAGTATCCAATGTTTTACCAGTTAATCCTAATGTTTTAATATACAAATAAATATCTTCACTATATCCAGTCTCTTCTAATCTTTCTCCGTCTGCAGACATCCAATATACTTCCGCAATTTCCGGAGTTGCCAGTACACTTCTTGTAGCCACAGAATTGTTGCTAGAACTTAGTGTTGGTTTATCAATATAAGCTTCTGTCTTGATTTTCTCTCCATCCAGCCATTTAGAAAACTTTACTTTCAGTTTTATGGTTTTAACACCTTCTTTTTCTTCTACAATGTGCTCCGCATAGAGAATTCCATTTTCATCAATAGCCTTAAAGTTCTCTTCTTTCTTCTTTGCTTCATTTTCTGCTTTTGATATCAACAGAAAATCTTCTTTGGCATCTTCTTTTTCCGATGTTTCCTTGATCTCAAAACTTTTAGCCGACAGTTTATCCTGAGTTTTATCTAACCAAAAACACCATTTTATATTTTCCTTATCAGCCTCAAGCGTTGCAGCTTTGGCAACAGTATATTCCTTTACTTCAAAAATATATTCTGTTCCTGACTTAAGTTTATTTTCTTCTTTACTTCCATACTTTATCTCGTTCGCTTCAGTATCAAAGACCTTTATAGTTTTTACCTTGTTTATCACCGGGTTTTTTAGAGGGGCGGTAGTTACCTGATTGGATGGATTTCCTGTTTCTGAAATTGTAATCATCTGATCTTGTTAAGCGTTTTGTTCATCAATAATTTCTAAAAGTACTTTTGTAGTGTCTCCTACAATGGCCACATCTGTTAGGATATCCTCCTCTACTCGTTGTCCGTTGTACTTAAAATCATGTTCTCTACTTGACAGATCAATATCCACTGTCTTACCATCTCCATCTTTTGTCTTGATAACGAGATAGACTTTCCCATTTTCTAACTCTGTTATTTTGTTACCAGATTCATCTTCGAAATGAGCAGATTCAATAATTAGATCTTTTCTTTCCTCCCGTTCCGTAATCGGTGCGGCTTCTGTAAAAGGATTGCTGGGATTCCAGTTTTTTTCATAGAGTACATCTCGTACGCGTTGGATTCCTGGTGACAGCAGCAACTCCATTTTTAATGGGCTATTACCTTCTGCATTAAACCGTTCCTGTAAATGGATACAGTGACAATTGGCAAACTCAAAATCAAAAAGCTTGCTATATCCATCTCGTTTATAAAAACGCACATAGCCATTGTACATTGTATGCGTAGAAAACATCCAATCGTAAAACAACTCATCATTCTTGGTAGATTCTATGAGTAAGGTAATCCTTCCGCCTTGTATCGTGGTTTTGGGGCGACCATTATGATCGATCAGTTGTTGATACAAAAATGTACTATCCAGCACATTTCGTTCTTCGTCATTAATAAATAGTTTTGCCTGAAAGGCCATAGGCTTAGTAATTTGGTTATAGAACTTATCTTGGATACTACTTTGACCTGCAAAATTCGCATTTTGCACTCTAATTTTATAGTTTTTTTAACCGTAGCTAAGGCTATGCCGAAAAAAAACTACGGTATCATAGCACAAAAGCCAAACTTTTCGGTTAAAAACTAGTATTCAAGATCAGTTCATTTGCGAGATGAAAATATCAAAAAAAACGTTCACAAACGTTCCGTTATACATGAATTCGATGTAGGGACATTTTCCCGCGATAAAAAGTTCATTTATACTCATCATGATGAGTATAGTAAGAACGATGTTTTTACAAAACAGTATACACGTTGACAATTTCTTTTATCAGGTAAAACGCAGGACAAACGGATAAAAGAAATCTTTTGTCTTCACATTCTAATTTATAATCACATCTATATAAATATCTGGCATCTCATCAAGAATGAACTATTTTAGCCATATGCGGTAATTTCATTTTTAATGTTCTCGTATATTTATAATGTCCAACAGCTCGCTGCGAACAAAAAATGCAAAAGAAATCCAATAAAACCTAAACCCTTATTTTAGAACAACAGATCTATGCTTGCCTTTTTTAAAAAACCTCATCCCTTCATCTTCAATGTTTATAGTGTTCTGATCCCTGTTATCATTACATTTTTTATCATCGTGGTTTTACAACCTTTCCAATTTCAGGATTTTGGAACCACTTACCTACTCATTAGCGGTAGTATGGTTTCGATACTAGTTGGGCTAAGCATTGTAGGTTCTGTAAAAATGTTACAAAAAATTTTCCCAAAGGCTATGGCCGAAAACAAATGGACAGTCGGAAAAGAGTTCCTGCTCTTTCTTTTTGTGCTTATCCTGCTGATTGTTGTAATGTCGCTAACATTACTTATCCTAAATCCCCGTGCTTCTGCAGTAGCTTTAATGGCACGCACATCGGCCATAACCTTTGCGATAAGTATTTTCCCTATTTTGATTTCTATTATGTTTGAACAGTACAGGCATCAAAAAAAGCAGTTACAAAAGGCTACATCCCTTACCAAAGTTTTGAAATCAAAAAACACCGAACTTCTGGCCCGTACCTCTGATCAAATACCTGTAGCACCACCGGTAATGATCCCTTCAGAAAAAGGTGAAATAGAACTTAGACTCGATCCTAAAGATTTGGTGTACATAAAATCAGATGGTAATTATATAGAAGTATTTTTTACAGACCGGGATCAGGTTCACAAAAAACTCATCCGTAACAGACTAAAGCATATCGAAGAATTGTTACCCCCGATTACTTTTTTGAGATGTCATAATAGTTATATCGTTAATGGCAACCATATTATTGAGATACAAGGCAATGCCAGAAACCTGATGTTAAGGTTAAAAGGAATCACAGAAACGGTTCCTGTTTCGAGAGCCAAGGCCCCTATGATTTCAGATTTTTTACATCATCTGAAATAGCCCTATGCCCAATCATCACAAATACGTCCCATACATCACGAAACCAATAATTAAAGGGGTTATCTGATTTTCTTGTAAGAGTTTTGCAGCATCAAAATTCTTACTTATGGAAACGATGACCAACAACATTTTATACGTTCATATTCTTGCCGGTTCACTGGCATTGATCTCCGGTTTTATTGCAATGATTAGCCCCAAAGGAAAAACCTGGCACCGAAAATCCGGCAAATTGTACTTTTATGCTATGACTGGTGTTTTTATTACCGGAATCATAGTAGCAGGACTTCGGTTCAACCGATTTTTGTTCCTTATTGCTTTCTTAAGTTATTACAGCGTGTTTTGTGGTGTGCGAATTCTAAAACTAAAAAAACTACATCAGCAACAAAAAGGTACCTGGTATGATTGGTTTGCAGGTATTGTTAATGCCATTGCCAATATAGTATTCATCATATTGGGCTTATATTATGGAATCGCAAGAGGATTTACTTCGGGCGGTGCTTTATTATCGATTGGATTTGGTATTGGAGGACTTTTGATTTCGTATGCCAATCTAAGTCCACTCATCAAAAAGCCGGAACAAGCGTATCATTGGTATTTATCCCATATCGGAAATATGATGGGCGGTTATATTGCTACAGTAACCGCATTTATCTCAACCATGGTGACAAGATATGACCTGATGAATCCGTATTTGGCCTTTGCGTTGCCTTCTCTTATCGGAATCCCGATACTGCTGTATTGGCAGAAAAGAATTGAGAAAAAATTTGAGACTGCTAAAATTAAGTGATACATAGGTAAAGGTATGGTAAAACACTACTTTTCAAAATAATTCCATAGCACAGGTAACATTTGTGTTTCTTTTGACACAATATCTAGAGAAGCAGTATTCCTACTGCAATAATTTTAAAACTAAAAACTATGTCAAAAGAACAGTATGACGCAAAAGTAGCCGTCTTTGAAGTTTAACTTCACCTACATAATTCTTCCCAACTTTGAGAAATTACTGCCCACTTTATAGATATCCTTATATTAGTATCCATATATCAAGGTTTGTAAATTTTTACATAAATTCTGGAAAGTCTATTTGTCGAAAATAAAAAAGCTCCTAAAGAAACTAGAATATATTATTCAAAGTCTACTAGTATATTCCATATAGTATTTTCTATCTTGTTTTTCGGTTTTGGGATCTATACCTTTTTTTCTTTAAGTTACTTCATAGGTATTGGATTCATTGCAATATCAGTTTATGGAATAAAGAGTAAATACAAACTTGTAAAAGATAGAAGTATTCAGTTGATTCTTTCTGACGCAGGTATTAGCTACAAAGGAACTCGCATCAAAAAATGGTCAGAAATAAAAAATGAAGATATAGTTACTGAGCCCAATTACTCTGGAGGGCAATTAGAATATTACCTGAAATATGATCACAGAAACGGGAATGAAAAAATACTCATCAACGTACTTGATATCAGTACACAAAGACTGGAGTACCTTCTAAAAATATATAGAAAGAGGAATAAGAAAAGTTTATAATTACTGCTCATAAAAATTAAAAAAAGAGTAACATTTTGCCCTACCACCATACTTATAGTACAAGTAAGTAATTATAAAGAGTGATGGAAAAAGACATACTTGTTTTAGAAGAGAAAGGATTTCCTGTAATCAAAATCTATCCTGATCACTTTGAGGTCAAAGCTATTGATTATTCAAAATACAGAACTTTTTATTATTCTGAAATTAAAGATATTAAACATTATGACCCTAATAATAATTGGTGGACAAAACTTCATATAATGTCCTCTTTAACTGCTCAAATATTTTCTAAAAATGATCCCTGGATTCTGAAGATCATAAAAAAGAATGGTGGAGACTGGACGTATAAGACTTCACCAAAATCGAATTCTGAGTTTAATCAAACCATACAACTGTTAAAAATGAAACTCCAACAATAATTCTTAATACCTCACTCCACAAAATATCCCAAATAAGTGTAATAGCTGTTGAGTTAGAGAAATGCTTATATTCGTGAACTACACAATTTCTAGTCGCTTCATGAAAAAAGTATTTGCCCTTGTATTATTCTCTATCGGACAGATCGTGTCTGGTCAAGAAAACAATCCCGAACAAATTGATAGTAAAGTAAATGTAATAGAGTCGAACACAGAATTATCATTTAGTGAATTCGATTGGGTCGAACTAACCGGGATAGTCACAGATGGTGGTGGCGTTTTAAAGATCTGGAGTAATGACGACACCATTCATAAAATCATCGAAGAAATAGGGTTCTCATATGGTAGATTAACAACGACTATTTATCTCAGTAATCAAACTCCCATAAAAATTATAGAAACAGAAGAAAATTTTGAAAGAACAAATGATGGATTTAAGTATTCAGTATTGGAAGAAGTTTTTAGAAAGGAGTATTATGTGTTTGACTGGGAACGAGAAGAAGGAGAAACTAATACAATTGGAAAAAGGTTTATGAGTGAAGAAGGATGTTCTAATTATGAAATCTATGATCCCATTTTAGAACGTGCCAAAAAAGCGATCACTAAATGATTTGTTTTCTAAAAAAGATACCTGACGATATACTCGATAAATCAGAAAAGGCATTGAAAATTCTTATCAAAATATTAATCGCCTTTTTCGTGTTATCACTTTTGTTGACCACCTGGAAGCAAATGATGCTATACATCAGCTTTTATCTTATTGCATGGGGATTGACTCCTATCTTTCTGTTACTTCAAATAACTAATATCATTAGAAAACACAAAAAGTAGTTTCCCGCTCCACTGTATAAAATATCCTAACCTTGAGGAATACCTAATCCTTAAGATACCCGCTTACATCCCCAAACCACATCATTCTACATCACCTTATGTGGATAGTTCGTTTCGCGGTTCTGAAACCTAAGAATCGCTTCTTTTACTACGACCCCTTTATCGATATTGATCGCATTATTGATGGTTGCGTGTTGCTTCCAGTTTTGTGGCCCGGCAATCACCGCCGCTAAGTGTACGATTAATGCTGCAGAAATCGCTCTGGAGGCACTTTCCCAAAAATAGCTTGGGGTGTGATCTACCGCATAATAATCAATATGATCTATGGATAGTATTGGTTTTTTAAACGTAGTAGGTGTCGCAAAATAGAACCCCATACCTTCGTCGCAACTAACATCTATAATAAGTGCGCCCGGTTTTAGTCTGGATTTTTCTTCTGCGATCACAAAATCGATCGGATCATCAGTATCCTGATACGTACCGTTCACAATGATCTCTGATTCGCTGATCAAATCGATCAGTGGTCGCTCTGATCCGTCGTGTTCTACAACCTTTAATCTAGGTTCATTAGCTTCTCCTTTGGTAATGCGCACATAATTTACATCTAATATTTCCTCTCTGACTTCGTGATCCGGTCTTTGAATACAAATGGTGATATCCCGAAATCCATGTGCTTTTAGTGCATAAATCGCTCCTCTGCTCACCGCTCCAAAACTAAAAATAATCACCTTTCTTTGGTTGCCATAATGTCCGTCGATCCCCTTAAGTTGCAATGCGTGTATTACCGCAGCATACCCTGCCATCTCATTATTTTTATAAAAAGTATGTCTCCCGATTCTGCCATTTGGACTCCAAACAAACATATCTTCAAAGGCTATTAAGGTTAATTTTCTATCAATAGCGGTTTGTGTGATCTGCATTTGCTGAGCGCAATGAGGATATCCCCAAAGCACTCCTCCGGTTTTCAGTTCTTGTAAATCTGATAGTACCGGTTTGGCAATGATCACGGATCCGATGTCCGACAAGATCTCTGATCGTGTAGCGATCCCTCCAGATTGTTTGGCGATTTCTTCGTCTTCAATATTAAATGGCTTTCCGTATCCTTTTTCGAATATAAGTTTTTTACGGACATCTTCAGGAAGTCTTTCTAAATGTTCCGGATGAATAGGAACACGTCTTTCATCCTCTTTTTTTGAGGTTCCGATCACTCCTATTTTTGATAATATCATATGATTTTCTTTTTAATTGAAACCAAACATCACTAATGAAATGAGTTAGGCACTGTTATAAGGCTACTAAATAGAATTATTTGCCGGCGATCAGGCATGAATTTGACCACAGAGGTGTCAATAATTAAAAAGGTTACGAAAAGTGAGCCTTTTTGTTCACCAGGAATTAGTGAGTATTATCAATACGAATGAATAAATAATTGTATGCTCCAAGTTACGCCAATTAATTGTATTTAACGGGTAATATGGATAGTATCTCTACGTTACGGAGTTGGTAACTCCTAAATTTTCTGGTATCAGGATATAAATATCTCTATTCCACAACGTCTCCAACTTTGAGGATTGCACCACACATTTTAGAAATATAATTATCTTAGTAGGTATATATCATACACATATTCATCCCTAATCAGATACTCGAAATGGACGATTTCAATCAAATATTTAAAAGTTCGAAAGCCAGAGAAATGGGTATTCAGCTCAAAAAAATTATCGAATCCCATCTGGATGGTATTGAAGAAAATGTTCTGGGAGGTGCAAAAGTAAAACTTGTACTGTATACCAGAAATGGTAAAAACAATGTCTTATGCGGAATCCAGGAAGGAAGCAACGAATCGTGTATGTTATATGTACATCATATAAAAGAAATTGATCACGAAAGACTGAAGTTTAGCGGTAAGGGTAAACACGCCAAGCGTATTAAATTTACAGATAGTAATGAGATCCGTGAAGATGATGTGAAGTGGTTATTGTCAAAAGTTAACGAAAATGCTCCTTTTTAATATTTCAATTGAAGTTCTTCAGCTCTTCCAGGTTTGTTACTTCTAACTAGACCTTTCACCGTTCAGATTTAACTATATTCGTAACAAAATCATAAAGACACAACCATATACTAATGTTAGAAAGTCTATTTGTAGAAAATAAGAAAGCACCTAAGAAAACTGTGATCTATTATTCGAAATCTACCAGTCGATTCTATATAATATCTTCTATACTTTTTTTAAGTTTTGGGATCTATGCCTTTTTGCTGTAAGCTATTTAATAGGTATTGGATTTATTGCGATATCGGTTTATGGAATAAGGAGTAACTACAAACTTTCAAAAGATAGAAGTATTCAGTTGATTCTCTCAGAAGAAGGTATTAGCTATAAAGGTGCTCGCATCAAAAAATGGTCAGAAATAAAAAACGAAGACATCATTTTTGAACCTTCATCCACCGGAAGAAAATCTTACTATTATCTGAGCTATGATCACAGAAACAGAAACGAGGAAATACTTATAAACGAACTTGATATAAGTACACAAAGACTGGAGTACCTTCTAAAAATATATAGAAAAAGGAGTCAGAAAAGTTTATAATTACTACTCAAATATTTTCTAAAACCGATCCCAAATACTGTATTTAATAAGAAATTTAAAAAATAAATGGAATACAAAACCTTTGAAACCGAGCGATTGTATATAAGACCCACCAACCAGGATGATGCGGCGTTTATCTTTGAATTGATGAACACTGAGAAATGGCTACAACATATCGGAGATCGAAATATTAAATCTGTGGAAGATGCTGCAGCCTATATTCAATCCAAAATGACTCCGCAGCTTACCAAACTGGGATATGGTAATTATACATTGATAACCAAAAATGATCAACAAAAGGTGGGCACCTGTGGGTTATATGATCGAGAAGGATTAGAAGGTATTGATATAGGATTTGCTTTTCTCCCGGAATATGAAAAACAAGGGCTAGCGTATGAAGCTGCAGAAACCATCAAAAATGCTGCATTTACTGATTTTGGAATGAATTTAATTCAAGCAATTACAACAAAAGACAATATGGCTTCTCAACGCCTTTTAGAAAAGTTGGGATTACAAGTATCCGGAACCACTACACTCCCGGATGATACTGAAGAGTTGCTGGTATATAAAATAGAGAAACAAAGTTAGGGGTCAGGCAACCTTTTCTAAGCATAACACGTCTATATAGATAGAGATACCATCATCTTTCTATTAAAACGACAACCATGTTAGAAAACCAACCAGTGAATATCAAAATTAAAATGGCAACATTATGGATCACTCTAATGTTCCTATACATCTACGGCGATTACTTTGAATTATACACTCCTTCCAAAGTAGAGAAACTGATGAATGTTACAGACGTACTCGATAGTCCTGTTAAATTATTTGTGGCTGCTGTCGTATTGGCTATACCTGCATTTATGATCGCATTCAATATTTTTTTAAAACCAGCCATTAGCAGGATATTAAATATACTGTTTGGTAGTTTGTTTACACTTGTTGTGGTGTTGGTGGGTAGTACTTCTCTTTATCCCTGGTACAGTTTTTATGTGTTCTATGCTTTTTTAGAAGCCCTAGTTACCATATATATTGTATGGCAAGCCTGGAAATGGCCAAAAGAAAATATCTAATCTATTCATCAAAAAAGGCTCAAAGTAGTTTTTTGACTTAGTATAATAACTTTTGCCAAAAATCATAGTCTTGTAAGAAGTAAAAACTCTTCATCACAAAGAAAATTTTATATTTGAAACGGTGAATTATGTAACTCAAATATTATTTTTCTTTGGTGCTATTGGTGTGTTCAACAGTTTTATTATTTCGGTGTATATACTTTTTAACAAAACCTTTGCTACACTAAGCAGCAAATTATTTGGATTATTTTTACTCGTAGTAAGTTTACGCATACTCAAGTCGCTGTTTTATGCTTTTTCTACAGAGGAGCCGATTTGGTTCTTGCAATCCGGCCCTGGTTTTTTCTTATTGATTGGTCCTTTGTTCTTTTCCTATGTAATAAGTCTGATCAGACCAAATTCATTTTGGGTAAAACATTGGAAATATCATATAGCTTCTTGGTTCTCTGCAATCGTTTTACTTTTGATTTTTATACCCTTCAGCACCTATAATGAGCTTAACAAAGTTGTTGTATTACCTATTATTAATTTTCAGTGGTTAGCTTTCATTGTACTTTCCGTAATATATTTAAAAGTAAGTTCTAAAAACAGTGTTGCTAGTGCTCTACAAATCAAATGGCTTTTGTCACTAACAGTTGCTACTGTCATTATATGGAGCAGCTATGCGTTCATCCCTTTTGAATATTTTGTTAGCGGTTCTATTATTTATTCCATCCTATTCTATGGCTTCTTTTTGTTTTTTCTTATCAAAAAGAAAATGGTTTCGAAGGTTTTTAAAAGAGTAAAATCAAATAACACCTCTACACATTCTGAAAAAAACGACCTTCTTATTCGTCAACTACATCAATATATGCTGGATGAAAGATTGTTTGCGAATCCAGATTTGAAACTATCTGTAGTTGCCAAAAAACTAGATATTTCTGCGCACGAGTTATCTAAGTTGATTAATGATAATTTGAACAAAAACTTTACTGATTTTATTAATGAATATAGAATTGAAGAAGCCAAGCTTTTAATTACTAATAATTCTTTGTATACTATAGAAGCGATAGGTAATCAATCCGGTTTCAATTCTAAATCAGCTTTTTATAAGGCTTTTAAAAAGGTAACTAACACTACACCTGCTAAATTTAAAGAGCAACAATGAGTTCTTTTTTATAAATCAGAACATGAAAAAGCACACCAAATGGTTCTTCTTTTTTGGGTTTCAATAGATTTGTAACTGTTCAAAAAAATCAATCAAAAATGAAATTCAATCTTTTTAGTATTTTACTTTTATTTATTTTCTGTTTTTCTTCCTGTAAAGAAAAAGAAACAGCAAACGAATCATTAAACAGACAGGCTAAGCATTATATAGCAGACTACGATGAACTTGTAGCTACCTTGACTACAGAGCATCCTACTTTATATGAATTTACTTCTAAAGAAAATTTTGATAAAAAAGTTATACAGCTAAGAAGTCAAATTAATAATTCTACCTCCAAAAAAGATTTTATTTGGATACTAAGCGAGCTCATCGCTACGGTTGGTTGTGGTCATACTTCGTTAGGTTTTTTTAATCAACAACGTGCCTTGCTTACACCCAAAGAATATTTTCCGCTATTAACCCGATTCATTGATCAAAAACTATATGTAATCGATAATTTGATAAACGAGGATACAGTAAATGTAGGGGATGAAATAACACAAATTAATGGTAAGTCTATAGCCGAAATTATGGATACCATTTATGCACATATAAACTCACAGGCATCCATTAAAAGTTCAAAAAAAGAACTATTTAATAGTTATAATACTTCGTATCTGGCGTATGCACTGGATTTTCCTGAAACTTACACCATAAAAGTAGCCGGTTCTGATGATACCATTGTCTTAAAATCTTTAGAAAACAAACCACCTGATGCGCCATTATTTAGTAAAAAACATCCCTGTCAGAAGGATTTCTGTTTAACAGAAGCCAACAAAGAGACCGCTTTATTAACCCTGCGCAACTTTGCTTATTACGGGAGAAAAACGGAGGTATTTACAGATTTCTTGGATGATTCTTTTAAAGAAATCAAAGACAAAGGATATACAAATCTCATTATTGATGTTAGAGGAAATTTGGGAGGGCCGGGAGCTGCGAGTATTCATCTTTTAAAACATACCTTACAGAAACCTTTTAAGTATTTTGTAGAGGATGGAACCGATGATGACAGAAGAGGCATGCAGCAACCTTTTGAAAATAATTTTAATGGTAAGATCGCTTTTGTGATGAATGGTTTAGGAAACTCTACCGTGGGGCATTTGGCGTCTGTTTACAAAGATAAAAGAAGAGTTGTGTTTGTAGGAGAAACCTTGGGTTCAAACCAGTTTTGTACTGCCAATCAAAAACAGTTTCAATTAACACATACAGATTTTCACTATACGGTGGCCAGAAATGTTTTTGTAACTGATGTGCAAGAGAAAAACACCAAGGCTACCATAACTCCGGATATTAAAATTGAACAATCCATTGAGGATTATTTATCAGACAAGGATGTGGTTTTAGAAAAAGCCTTGGAACTGATGGAAGAATGAAATATTCAATTATTTCCTTAATAGTGCTAAGTAATTTTTATAGCCATTTGTTCGTAACGCATTACGGATATGATTATATTAGTTTTTATATTGTTGTTGGCAACAATGAAGAACAAAACTAAAAGTTTAACAAATGGAAAAAAAATGGTTACTATTAATCACCATACTGATTTTCTTACTATTCACTTTCCTTTTTTGGGTGCTGACTATTGGTTATGCCAAAAAAGGATATGGTACAAAGATGTGGAAACATTGGCCAACGAGATTATCCTATTGGCAAGCTGCTATATTATATAGTATCGGATTAACGGCTATAACAATGTTTCTTTTAAAATGGGGAAATATTTTGACTTTCTAGAAGAGCTAAAAGAAAATAGTATAGATTCTGGACTTTGAAATTTTGACTCTTAATTCTACATTGACAAGTAAAAAATTGGACTTACATAATAAATTAATCAAGAAATAGCTAATACAAGTAAGTTGCTTCTCTTTCTCACGAGAAGCAACTTAATTTGTTATCCGAACAGACTTTGCTTACATCTCTATTCCGTCAATCTTTAGTATTCCATCAGAAGATACTATGGTATTAAATCGTATTGGGTGTGAGCCTTTTTTGGTTTTTACATTTAAAAGTACTTCGTCTTCTTCGGTTACTCTAATTTCCGCAACTTCGCCTCCTGCTAACTTTTCACGAAGGTTTTTAAAGATTTCCAGATGTTTTTCCATCGAAAAGGAATTTAAAAAAGAAGGTTCCATCCTACGCTCAAAGAAAGATTCCCAGTTTTTCTGATCCTCGCTATTCACCGTACGCATAAAGTCGTCGACCAATTGATCCGCCATCTCACCAGTTATAGGGCTCTGTGTACTTTCTTTAGATACTTCGGGAGTAAAATCAGGTTTTAATAGCATGCCTGCAATATTAGAAGCAATATTTTCATACGGGCGTTTTACCGCATTGGTCATCATCATAATGGTGATATCCTCTTCTAAATACCGCCAAAAGTCTGCAAAGAATATTCCGTTACCTCCATTATGGGCAATCAATTCTGTATTTCTGGGAGTTGGAAAAATCGCCCAACCATATCCATAATAAGAGCCTGCTCCCTCACCTTCTTCAATATGCTTACCATACAATTTAGCTTTGGCATCGACATTCAAAATTTTATCTCCTAATAAAGCTTTGTGCCATTTATACATATCCTGCACAGTAGATAGTACGCCGCCATTTGCTCTAAGATGCCAATACGGACCATCATCTGCCCATGCTCTTTCAGTGGTTCTTCCCCACTTTTGATCACCACGATATCCTACTGCAATATGACCAAAAGATGGAATCTGATATCCTGTTTGATACATTCCAGCTGGTTTCCATAGGTTTTCGTATAGATATGCTTCATACGACATCCCTGAAAGTTTTTCGATGATGATTCCCAATATACTATACCCAACATTAGAATATTCATATTGAGTTCCGGGTGTAAATAACAGCTTCCTGTCAAAAGCTTTTTTTACAAATTCATCTGTAGTGATTTTCTGATAATCATCACCAATCGCAGGCGGTAATCCTGCAGAATGCGTTAAGAGATGATGTAAAGTAATCTCTTTTTTATCATCTGGAACATTGTCAAAATACTTTGAAAGTTTATCTGTTACCGATAATTTTCCTTGCATTTCTAGTTTTAGAATAGCAGCTCCAGTAAACTGTTTTGTAATAGATCCAGTGGTAGAAACTGTTTTTGCAGTGTATTTCACTTTATTTTCACGATCTGCATATCCATAGCCTTTTGCCAAAATAACGTTGCCTTTATGAGCCACAAGAACACTTCCGGAAAATCCTGAATCTTCTAATTGGTTCATGTACTTCTGGATTTTCTTCTTATTGGACACCTCTGTTTTCTTTTCAACTGCTTGCGCTTTTACGGGTTCTTGTTTGCACGATATAAGAATACTTAGTATCAGTGCTAGTTTTAAAAAATTATTCATACTATTCTGTTTTTTGATAGTCAATAATACACCCGTTTTAAAAGGATTACAACTAAATGGTATCTAGGTGAAAACTAAGTTATTTCTACATGAAATTCCGGTATATTCAGCTTTTATACCAACATTTTGTATGTTCATAACAAAAAACAGTCGTACATCACATTTTGACTCACTGTTCGACTATTATCAATATTTTTGAATAATGGGCATACAAAGTACAACATTACAACGATGGATAGAGATCCTCCTGAATGTCATTTTCTGGGCTATCTCTATTGCTATGATATTATTGACTACCGAAACAGGAATGGTAGAAAACATAGTAGAAGATATCAATGGGAATGTGATAGAAGAGACTATCGAAATGAGTTTGTTTATACTACCTAATCTAATAGGAATGCTTGGGATAATTCCGCTTTTCTATTATACTACCTTCTACTTAGTCCCAAAATATTATGCCTCAAAAAAGTATCCTTCTTTTGTAGGACTATTTGTTGCAGGATTAGCTTGTTTAACTGGATTAGAATTGTTGATTGTTTATTTTCAGAAAGCTCCTTTTAGCCCATTAGTGCTACGTTTTTTTCTGTTTTACAATCTTTTTTTTATGACTATAGCCATCATATATGGTATTGTGAGGCATCAATTTAGCATGGAGAGACAACAGCAACTCTTAGAAAAAGAAAAAGTCAAGGCAGAACTGCGATTAATGCAATCCCAGATCAATCCTCATTTTATGTTTAATGCTTTAAACAATTTACTAGCGATATCTGAACGATCCAACAACCCTGAAACCTCATCCGGAATCACCAAATTATCAAATTTATTGCGGTTTATGATTTATGATACACAATCCGAACAGGTGTTGCTTTCCAAAGAAATTGAATTTATTGAGAACTTTATTTCGCTTCAAAAATTAAAATATAGTACCGAAGATCCTTTTGACATTACATTTACCGTCGATACTAAAAATGAAAACCCAAAAATTGCCCCTACACTTTTAATTCCATTTGTAGAAAATGCCTTCAAACACGGACTCAATATTCAATCTGCTTCTTTTATAGATATTCAATTGACCCTTAAAAATCAGCAACTACTTTTTAAAGTTAAAAATTCTAAACATCAAATTCAGAAAACAGAATTTGACAAAAAATACTCTGGGATTGGATTAGAAAATGTAAAAAAACGACTTAAACTTATATATCCTCATCAACATCATTTGGATATTACAGAGGATGACCATACCTTTTATATACAATTAACTATCAACTTATCAGAATGATCTCTGCTGTAATCATCGATGACGAACCAAATGCCATTGAGCTTTTAAGAGGATATATTGAAAAACTTCCGTTTGTAAAATGTGTTGAAAGTTTCAGAAACCCAATTGAAGCTTTGATCTATCTTAAAGAAAACGAAGTGGATTTAATTTTACTGGATATCAATATGCCTCAACTATCAGGGATATCATTTATAAAGACATTAGAAAAGCCACCTAGCATTATTTTAACCACAGCCTATTCTGAATATGCGGTAGAAAGTTATGAGTATCAAGTTGCAGATTATCTGTTGAAACCTATTTCTTTTGAGCGCTTTTTAAAAGCTTTGCTAAAAATTCAGGATGATTTAGAAAAATCAGATATCGAGGAGAAAAATGATGCTGTTATTTATGTAAAAAGTGGTCATCAGCGGCACAAAACCAGTCTTGTGGATATTTTATACCTCAAAAAAGATGGTAACTACATTAGTTATATCACAACCCATAAAACGATTTTAGCACGACAATCTATCAAAGAAGCTTTACAAGAGTTAGGAGATCGTTTTGTACAAATTCATAAATCTACCATTATCAATCTGGATAAAGTTTCGGCTTTTGATTCGAATTCTATTACCATTGAGAACACTAAACTCTCTATCGGGCAATCGTATAAAGTAAGACTCTTGGATCGTTTGGAAGTGAAATAAAAGATCTCCACTAGTAACATACTGCATTGTTTAGACACTATCTAATATAAGGGAGAACTGAACTCCCCTTTCTTCTGCAAAGCGGAATTCATTCCCCACTTTGGTAAAGAGGGGTGCTTTTAAATTGGTAAGTAGTATATAAACTCAGTTATGGCGAATAAAAAACGAATTCATACCAGAAAGGAATTACAGGAATATAGGAGAAAACTTAGAACTGATGGCACTCCGGCAGAAGCTTTTCTTTGGAAATATTTAAAAGCCAGAAAACTTGAAAGAAGACGGTTTCAAAGGCAGCATAGTATTGAATATTACATCGTGGATTTTTATTGTGCTTCAGAAAAGCTAGTTATTGAATTAGATGGGGAGATTCATAATACACCTCAAGCTCAGGAAAAAGATCAGAAACGTACCAAAAGACTTAATGAATTAGGTTTTACTGTAATTAGATTCGAAAACAAAATGGTTTTTGATCATTTACCATCTGTTTTAAATGAAATATCGGATCATTTTAAAGAATCAAAATAAAATTGCGGTGATTATAACTCCCCTGATTCAGCAAACAGCTGAATATTTCCCTCTTTAAAAAGAGGGGTGCTTTTTCAGCAGGGATCTTAAAAACTACCTCATGAAAAACATCAACAACTCCTTAAAAACTCCTCATTTTTATTAAATGAAGCTGGATTTTATATCCCTCCCAATCTTTACCACTAAACAAAATACAAATTCAAAACTATCTCGCGAAAAACATGAAACACTCCTTAAAACTCCTCTAATTACTAAAAAATGAAGTGGTTTTACCAGGAATATAATTTTTACCATTTATTACGACACACCTTAAAAACAGTCTTGCGAAAAACATCGCACACTCCTTAAAAACTCCTCCCTTTTTAAAAAAGGGAGGTGGATTCCGATTTTATCGGAATTCGGAGGGTTCAATTACCCCACACTTACCAAAACCCCAAGAGATCCCATATTCTTACTTTTTACCTTGGCACTTCATTATGAAGTAAAAATCAGGTAAAATCCCCTGGTATGGGTACGCAATAATTAATTATCTTAGAGCTTTACTCCAATCATTTAATTACAAAACATTAAAATGTCTGTAGCAACCATACCAACCAGCGATCGAATTAAATTACCCTATACTTTTGATGCCGAAAAGATGTTAGAGGAGTTTAAAGCTTTTACACCGGAGCATTTTGAGTATTATGATGTCATACCATTACGAGCACCTGCACATCAAGTAGATACATCGCTACCATTTCCTCCGCCAGCAGATGATTATGCCGATGGCTCTTGGACCGATTGGTTAGACACCAAGGCATTACAGCAATCTCCTTATCTTACCGGTGTGGTAGATTTTTTTAGAGCACATACAAAAGTGACATTAGTGCGTTTATTGCGTTTGGCACCTGGAGCCATTGTAAAAGAACATACAGATCCAACCTTAGGATTAGAAATAGAACGATCTGTGATTCGGTTAACCATTCCTATTACTTACAGTGATGATGTCGTATTTTACCTCAACAATACTCCAGTTTCTATGTTACCTGGTGAATGCTGGTACCTAAGATTAACAGATCCCCATAAGATTGATAATCTAGGGAATACAGAACGTGTTAATTTCACTATTGACATGATCCCAAATGATTGGGTGCGAACGACAATTATAGAAAATGATGCTCACAATCACTAAATCTTATATAAGCATTTTATGATGCTTAAGAATGTATGCCTCATCCTAAAATTGATTCAGGTTCCCACAAGAATATAATATAATCATCCCCATAATTGATGCTGAAAATATAATCAGCGAACTACCACTAAACATCGTTTGATGCAAAGTGGATTATTACTTTTTAATAAAATTTAAAACAAAAATTATGGAACACAAATTAGCAATTGGGGTTTTTCGAAGGTTTGATCACGAGTTAGTAACAGATCATAGCGATTCAGAAGCGGAACTGGCATTACACAACAGAAGGAAAGATGCCTTGATCGATGTATTTGAGAATGAAGATCAAATAATTGTCAAGGATTGGGGACAAACCAAAGACACAGAACCGCACGAATTTGTTGAATTGGTTTTAGGAATCGTAGGAACAGCTGTTTTTAATTATGCTATCGTGCCGGGACTCAAATATGTTGGAGAAAAGTTTGCCGAAAAATTGGTTGACGATACAATCTCAAATTCTGTCAAATGGATTATTTCTAAATTACGACCGAAACAAGAATCAAAAGAAATATTAGATTTTCAGATTAAATTACCTAACGGAACTTTAATTGCCGTAGATCCACCTGATAGAAATGCATCCATTACCATTCATTTTAATGATGGAAAGGTGGAATCCATAAACTATGACGCTGAAAAGTCATAATGGATAAAATAAAAATACATCCTATTATTCGAGGCAGGTCACTTGTATTCTCATCTTAAAAATGTTAAACCTACATCAAAAACGCACATAGTTTAGCCGTAAATGAAGTATATTTAGCGCTTCATAAATTATCTTAAGCCTATGTTGTCAAAATTCTATAACGTAAAAAATTTAAAAGGAGATTTTACAGGTGGATTAGTTGCTGGGGTGGTTGCATTACCGCTTGCCTTAGCTTTTGGTGTACAATCGGGTATGGGGGCTACAGCCGGTCTGTATGGAGCCATCGCTGTTGGTATCTTTGCTGCCTTGTTTGGAGGTACCGAGACACAAGCCAGTGGTCCAACAGGTCCGATGACCGTAGTTTCTGCAACGCTAATCGCCGCTGCTATAGAAATGAATGGTTCTCTGGGTAATGCGATGCCTATAATCGTAGCAACTTTCTTGTTGGGTGGACTCTTCCAGATATTATTCGGATTTTTAAATATTGCGAGTTACGTTAAGTATTTTCCATATCCCGTAGTCTCAGGATTTATGAGTGGTGTAGGTTTGATCATTGTGATTCTGCAACTTTTCCCATTTGTCGGTTTAAGTTCTGCAAAATCAACCACAGCCGTTATGCAGGATTTACCGAGGCTTTTTTCTGATGCCAATCCATACGCGTTACTATTAGGAGGGATCACTATTGCTGTATATTACCTTTTTCCAAAAATAACCAAAGCAATACCCAGTGCTTTGGTAGCCTTGATCGTTGCTTCGCTGGTAGCCTATTTTACAAAAATGGATGTACCTTTAATTGGAGAAATACCATCCGGATTACCATCGCTTCAATTAGATGGCATTTTTGCAATAGATTCTAGTGCACTAAGTGTTATTATCGAATATGGAGTGGTACTCGCTGTATTAGGAAGTATAGATTCCCTTTTAACATCTGTTGTTGCTGATAATATGACCAAAACGAAACATAATAGTAATCGAGAATTGATCGGGCAAGGGATTGGTAATATGTTGGCAGCAGTTATTGGTGGTATTCCGGGAGCTGGTGCTACCAAAGGAACGGTGGTGAACATCAATGCAGGTGGAAAAACAAGATTATCAGGAGTATTACACGGTTTATTTTTATTGGCTGTATTATTAGGTTTAGGAAAACTAGCAGCACATATCCCGCTTTGTGTATTGGCTGGATTATTGATCCCTATTGGATTTAAAATAGTAGATTTTAAAGGATTAAAACACTTATTAAAAGTACCTAGAGCCGATGCCCTTGTATTGATTCTGGTATTATTTATTACCACTTTTGGTAGTTTGATACAAGCCGTTGGTATTGGAGTGGCATTAGCTTGTTTATTGTTTATGAAAAAAGCTGGGGATTTAAGTGAACAAGGAATGGAAGTTGGAGATATTGCCGATTTTGACGGTTCTAAACCTTGGCAAGACGAAATTGAATTCTACGACCGCTATAAAGGCAAAGTCATTATTAAGCATTTATATGGACCGTTATTTTTTGGTTTTACTTCCTATTTTAAAGATCAGATCAAAGCGTTACCAAAAGATGTGAGAGCTGTTATTTTAAGAATGGATCGTGTTCCCTATATTGATCAATCAGGTATCTACACCCTTGAGGATACCATTTTTGACTTACGGGCACAAGGAATTGAAGTAATATTCGTAGGACTCAAAGAACAACCTGCAGATATGCTCAAGGCTGTTGATATCATCCCAGATCTTGTTCCCGAAAACGATCTATTCGAGAATATTGAGGATAGCTTTACCTATTTACGAGAGAAGTTCAAACAACGTTCGGAGGCGGTGTAAATAAAATCTGCAACACAATTAATTCTATAGTGCTTATCAATGAAAAAAACTTTATTTGATCTCACCAAAGAAGAGTGGAATACATTATTCCCTATTGAATTGACAGATCACAATCCTGAATGGAAAAGAATTTATAAAATTGAAAAAGAACGAATATTAAAAAACGTTGGTGCCACTTCTATTTTACGGATAGAACATTTCGGAAGTTCCTCAATACCATCTATAAAATCCAAACCTTATATTGATATATTGATAGAAATTCCTAAAGCATTACTATTTGATAAGAATTTAATTTCAAAGTTTACTGATTTAGGATATTCCCATTTTGTCGTCCCCGAAAGAGATAATATTGAAGCCTACTCTTCCTTTGGCAAAGGATACAATCTCGAAGGAAAAAAAGAACAAATTTTTCATCTCCATATGTGCCCTAAGGACAATACGATGTGGAAACAAATTGGGTTTAGAGATTATCTGATCGGAAATCAAGAGCGAGCTAAAATGTATGAAAGTCTCAAAATTCAGTTAGCGAAAAAATATAAAAACGATCGAGGAGCTTATGTTTTAGGAAAAACCAAATTTGTTTATGAAACTTTAGAACTGATTTAGCAAACTCGATTGCAAATCAGTATTAAAACCTCTATTAACCAATTTCTTTAACACTTTTTTAACCATATCAAGAAGTTAGAAAAGCTCAAAAAAAACGACATTTAGTAAAAACAACAGTCACATGAGTCTTTCTAAAATTTCCTTTACCAATGCAGAAGGTCAGACGCTTTCAGGGCGTTTGGAATTACCTGCAGATCAACATCCACATAATTTTGCGCTTTTTGCACACTGTTTTACTTGTAATAAAAATCTGGGGGCGGTTCGTAATATAAGTCGTGCACTCACTTCTCAGGGATTTGGTGTATTACGATTTGATTTTACAGGTTTAGGTGAAAGTGAAGGTGATTTTGCTGATACTAACTTCTCAGGAAATGTAGAAGATCTGGTTGCGGCAGCAGATTTTTTAACCAAAGAATACCAGGCTCCTTCTCTATTGGTCGGTCATTCTCTTGGTGGTGCGGCAGCTATATTTGCAGCTGCAGCAATAGATTCGATCAAGGCAGTTGCCACTGTAGGAGCTCCTTCTGATCCAACCCATGTTCAACATCTATTACGAAGTGGATTAGAAGAAATCGAAGCAAATGGTAAAGCCATTGTAAACCTCAGCGGAAGAGATTTTACTATTAAAAAACAGTTTCTGGATGATCTCGAAACCAAATCATTACCAACAGTAGCAAAAAACTTAGATAAAGCGTTATTAGTTTTGCACTCACCACAAGATACAACGGTAGGTATTAGAAATGCTGAAGAAATTTACCACGCTGCAAAACATCCTAAAAGCTTTGTGACCTTGGATGGTGCAGATCATTTATTAATGCGAAAAGAAGATTCTATATATGTTGGAAAAGTGATTGCGGGTTGGTCCTCCAGATATGTTGATATTCCTGAAGAACCCAAGCTAAAAAGTCAACATCATGTAGTTGCCAGTTTAGGAAATGATGAAGGTTATACTACTCAAATGAAAGTTGGAAATCACTATATGGTTGCCGATGAACCTGAAAGCGTGGGCGGTAACGATTTTGGACCTTCTCCATATGAATTGGTTTCCGCCGGATTATCAGCTTGTACAGCAATGACTATTAAAATGTATGTAGCTAGAAAAGATTGGGATCTTCAAAATGTAGAAGTACATACAAGCTATGATAAAAAACATATGGAAGATTGCGAAAATTGTGAGGATCCAATGGCGAAGATAGATACGTTCGAAAGAGAAATCAAGCTGGAAGGGAATTTGGACGAAAAGCAAATTCAGAGAATCTTACAGATCGCTGATAAATGTCCTGTACATAAAACACTACATTCCCCGACGCAAGTAATTACCAAATTAATCAAGTGATATAGAAATAAAGTGGGAAGCCATATAATACTGGTGCTTCCCATTTAATCATCATGAAAAGTATAAAAATTCTCTTCAAAAGAAATTCTTTATGCTAAAAAGCAAAAACCGTTAACTTTTATCTAGCTAACGGTTTTGAAGTACTTCACTCAAAAATAATTCAGCAATTTCTTATTGTTTTACCAGTCTTTTGGTTTGTATGGTCTTTTCGTTTTCATCTTTGACAGAAAGTAGATAAATTCCGGTTTGACTAATCTTCGGAGTAATGGTAATAGTCATATTTTTGAATTCAATAGAAATATCTTCTTCATGAATTACTTTTCCTGTAAGCGTATACACATTGATAGTATATTTTTTATTCACTTCGAATAAAGAGGTAGTAATATTAATCTGATCGGTAAAAGGATTAGGATATAACTTAAAGAATTGTTGCTGGGAGAAAGGTTTTATTATATTCGAAATTGTTCTATTATCAATTGTATATTCTACAATCAATCTTGCAGCCTTATCAGCACCTCCTTCGTATGAATCAGCCACTCTTTTAGCAGAAGTATTGCTAAGGCTAACTCCCTTTCCTCTTACCATAAAACTAACATTATTACCGGATGACCAAGAACTTTTATTGACTAACTGTTGAACCATGTTTTTTAGGTTTGGAGAGCGCTGGACACTTCCGCTTTGTCCACTTGACCATGATGAAGGATTCCACACCACTTTATTAGAAAATGTAGCTCTTCCGGATACGTTATCAGATGAAGAGAAAGCTGGAGAATTACTACTATCATGAAGTGAAACTTCTAATTCTGCATTAGCGCTATGACTTTCGTCTGCCGTAAATTGTAGATAAGCATTTGTAATTATAACATTTTTAGGAACGTCAACAGATCGAAATCGCAACCCAACAACCTGATAACTTGAGTTATTGTAACTATCATACACTAACTCCAGGTCACTACTATTAGCATATACACTTCCGTTTTTATCTTCTTCTACATCATCATTCCCATTGCTAATTGCAACATCAATAACACCTGTATTTCCACCTGTAATTTCGGTAAATGTAGCAGTAACAGATTTATTTCCATTCATCGTAATAGATGCAGGGTTTGTAGTACCCGATAGCTCACCGCTCCAACCACTAAATTCCCATCCATTTGCTGGAATAGCGTGTACCGTAGCAGTTTCTCCATCCTGATAAGTTCCTGCTCCATCTATCGTGCCTTGCCCAATGGAATTGACTGATAAGGTATAGCTATCGGTAGAAACTGTTTCATAACTGATGATTAATTTAGGTGCTTGATCAGAACCACCTTCATAAGAATCGGCTACTCTTTTTGCAGATGTATTCGTTAAACTTATTCCTTTCCCTCGTATAATAAAACTAGCATTATTACCGGATTCCCAAGAACTTTTATTAACTAACTGCTGAACCATACTTTTTAGATCAGGTGATCGTTGTGATGAACCATTTTGCCCCCTAGACCATGAAGAAGGATTCCAGATTACTTTATTAGAAAACAGCGATCTATTCGACACATTATTCGATGCTGTTGTAAAAGCAGGAGAATTACTACTGTTATGTAAAGCTATTTCGAGTTCTGCTTCAGCACTGTTACTTTCATCCGCAGTGAATTGTAGGTATGCACTGGTAATTGTTGCATCCTTTGGCAGGGCCAAAGATCTAAATCGCAATCCTATAGTTTGATTTCCTGCACTGCTATGACTATCATATACCAGTTCCAGATCACTACTATTGGTATATACATCACCATTCTGTCGCTCTTCTACATCATCACTACCACTCATAATAGACACCTCAATGCTACCATTATCTGGATCAGGATCCACGATTATTCCTTTATTTATGGTCACTACACTTCCGTTAGAAGGATTCCATATATCCAAATTAGCAGGAATCTGAAATACATTATTATTGGACACCGAACCTACTTGTGATGCATTATCTACTTTGATAGTTCTGGTTTCTATTTTGTTTTCATCTACAAAAATCCATTTAAATTGATTGAATCTTGCCGAGTTTCGTGTCCAGTCTTTGTTATCATCATTAGATCTTAATGGAGCACCCCAACATCCTTCTCCGGCATATACAGTTCCATTTTGATCATCTCTTATAAAGCCTTCGTCATTTCCAGATCCAGTACTTGGTCTTACCGGCCAAGTCGTTTTTACCGTATGAGCATCACACTCAATTACAAGTTTTACTCCTTTATCGTAAAATAGCTGTGCCCAATTATTATATTGACTATTACCTTCAGATTTGTAAGATACGTGTGGACGCATTGGCTTATGATATTGTGCCATTTTCCAAGTTACTTCAGTACTCGCATTCAAATCATTTTGTAACCAAGTAGTTTGATTTCCAGAAATAGAAATTTCGGTATTCAAGGTATAAGTTCTTACAAGATTATCTCCAAAAGTAATAGCATAATACACACTGGATGAAGGCGTATCGAACAAATTATAAACACTGTTATTGCTATCTTCGTGATTTCCTCTTGTTGCAACAATTGGAAACATTCTGCCATCTGAAGCTATTGTCAACTGCCAGTCGTTAAACCAAGTTTGCCATTGACTATTAGTATCATCATCTGTCATGTCTCCTCCAAACAAAACCGCATGAGGTTTTAATTTAGCAACTAAACGATTTGCGTTCTGCCTTGGAGTTCTGTTATTTCTAGAATCTCCTCCTGCTATAAAAGACAGTCTACTTCTATCGGCCGGAGCTGTTTTAAACCAAAATCGCTCACTAGTACCTTGACTATCTCTTATCACAAAAAAATAAGCGGTATTAGGTTGTAAGCCGGTTAACCGTGCAAAGGTATTATTCATCCCTTTATAAGAAACCGTTCTGTCTGGTGATTTAGAATTAGGGTAATTACTGTAATTGGTTCCATAATCTGTAGTGCCGTAATAAACAGTTGGGTTACTACCAGATATTTGATTCCATCCTATTACTATAGAGGTTGCTGGATTTCCTCGTAAGGTTAGTCGATACTTGTCATTAGAGGCTGTGACCTGCAATCCTATAAGAATTACAAGAAGGGTAAGTATTCTTTTCATGAAAATATAATTAAGTTGGTTTTATAAAGTTAATTTATAATTGATAAAACTAGTTCATTAAATGAATAAATATTAACACTAACTAATTCTTAATTAAGAATTAATGTTTATCACTATATATTATAAATAATATAATATTGAATTTGTAATCAGTTAACAATATTCCTTTTTACTTTGTAATCATGACAAAAGATCAAACTCAACGTATTCTCAAAATATCAGTATTTTTAATTTTCTTTGGTAGAGCTTGGCAACATCTCTTTTGGGATGCTCCATACCGAACTTTTTTTTGGGATGAATCCCTTTTAAAACCCATTATTGAAGGGTTATTTAATACTTCCTGGCAAGAATATGCAACTAGTGAGCGTACCGATCAAATTATTCAAAATGGTATCAAAACTAATGGATTCATATACCTTATTGCTGCAATTTCATCATTAGCTATTCGAAAAGAAGTTTCAAAATTATTTAGAATTCCAATTCTTATCGGTGGTATCAGTCTGGTATTACTTACACTCTTAATGACTAAAGAGAAGTTCTATCACGCCGCCCAATTTTTTGAGCACAGTATTCAGTTTGGGTTACCCCTTGTTTTGTTATATAGTTATTCTAAACGTTTAAAAATCGAACGATTAATCTTGATACTTAAGATTTTAATCGCTTTTACTTTTTTCTCTCATGGATTATACGCTTTTGGGTTTTATCCTGTTCCGGGAAAATTTGTAGATATGACTATACATATCTTTGGATTTTCTGAATCTAATGCTATTGCTTTTTTATATGTAGCTGGTATCTTAGACTTCATCCTTGCTATTCTGATTTTTATTCCGAAAGTTCAGATATACGCGCTATGGTATGCTGTTATTTGGGGGTTATTAACCGCTCTAGCCAGAATAGTAGCTAACTTCTATTGGGAGTTTCCTTTACAATCCATTCATCAGAATTTATATGAAGTTTTATATCGTCTTCCACATGGATTAACACCTTTATTAGTGATTCTATCCATTAAGAAGCAAAGTGGTCCTAAAATAAAGAAGGCTGCCCATATAATGGACAGCCCTCCCGCTAAACTCAAGATATAAATCTATTTAATTACAAATCTTTGTGTTTCGCCTTGAACTTTTAGCAAGTACATACCTGCTTCAAGGTTACCAACATTGATAGTTTTGCTACCGCTGATAGTGCCTTGTCCAACAATCTGTCCTACCACATTCATAATAGTATATGGATGATTGTTAGCATTCTTAGCTTCTTTCATTGAAACTTGCAATAATCCGCCTCTTTTTAGTGGATTAGGTGCAATAGTGAATCTAGAAATACTCTCTTCGTCTTCATTTCCTAATATCGGAGTTGTAGGTCCAAAATCAGCTACTACTGTAGATCCACAAGATCCTTCGTAGATTTTAACATTAGAGAACGTAGAATTATTTCCTGACCCAGCATCATTATCATTAATGAATACCAATCGATCCATATTTCCTGTATAGAAGTTACCTACCGGAATTACATAGGTTGTTGTTCCGCTAGAATAGTTATCATAGTTGGTCACTCCATAATTTTGAGTACCGTGAACTTTGAAATATCTATTAGCTGTCAACGTATTGTCATCTTCGAAACCTACACCGTGAATTTCTCCTTGAGAACCACTACTGAATTCAAATTCTATGACAGTATTTGCTGTCACATTATAGCTAAGGTTAATGTGCTTCCAGGTATTGTTAGTCAATGTTAATGACGCTCCTCCACTTCCGATAGAGAAGTCTCCTGCGGCATCCTGATTAGAGAAAGCATTGATTGTAAAGCTATTGAAATCTATAGTGTCGCACGTTGGAGGTGGCGGTGGTGGAGTTGTACCATCTGTGATACTTACGTCATCAATTGCAATATCACTTTGCCATCCACTCGTACCATTACCAGTCACTACATTGAATCTTAACTGTACACTTGCTTCTCCTGCATAAGCAGATAAATCAACAGAAGCTGTATTCCAGTTACTTCCTTGAGCTCCTGACCTACTAAATACACTTGACCAGTTTCCTGTATCTCCGGCTCTAGCTTCTACTGTAAGAGAATTAATCGCACTACCCAACATATGGTATTGGAAACCTAAAGCTGGTGCTGTTACTGCACTGAAATCTAAACACGGTGAATTTAAAATTGCTCGCTTATCAGGGAATCCAGTTCCATTTCCAGAAGCTTCTACATAAATATAAGAACTTCCGTCTGCCGCTCCACTTGGTCCTGTACTATTAGACGGTGTACCTCCGGAGTTTACTGTCCAGTCGATATCGTCTGCTGAAGTTTCCTGAGACCAAGCTCCAATAGAACCTTCATAGCTTTCAGCATATGGGAAAGTAGCTATACCTCCCGTACAACCTGTTGGTGGTGGTGGCGTTGTTCCATCTGTGATACTTAAGTTATCTATGGCGATATCACTTTGCCATCCTTCGGTACCACTACCTGTTACAACATTTAATCTTAATTGAACACTAGCATTTCCGGCGTATGCAGATAAATCTACAGAAGCGGTGTTCCAGTCAGCACCTTGCGCTCCTGATCTATTAAAGACACTAACCCAGTCTCCTGTATTATCTGTTCTTGCTTCTAAATCAAGTGAATTAATAGCACTACCTAACATGTGATATTGGAATCCTATTGTAGGTGATGATAATGCACTGAAGTCTAAACAAGGAGACTCTAAAATTGCTCTCTTATTAGGGAATCCTGTTCCATCACCAGACGCTTCTACATAGATGTAAGAATTACCATCTGCAGCTGCACTTGGTCCTGTATTATTAGAAGGTGTTCCTCCAGAATTTACTGTCCAGTTAATATCATCTCCAGCGGATTGAGTCCAATCACCAATAGATCCTTCAAAGCTTTCATTATAAGGGAAAGCAGAAACATCTCCTGAACAATTTACAGGTGGTGGTGGCGTCGTATCACAAGGGTTTACAAAAGATACCGTCTGGTCAGTTTGACCATTAGTACCACCGTTGTTATTTTCATTTGCGTCCTGGCCAACACCACGCTCAGCAAATGCCTTCCAGATAATACATTCGTATTGTCCACCGTATAAATCCTGATCTGCTTGTAGAATACCATCTCTACCAGATACAAATCCAGGATTATTAGCAGTGTTTTTTAGACCCTCTATAACTAAAGCCATTGCGATATTGTTACCACCAGTTCCGTTATAAAAATCAGGATCAAATCCTTCTGCATCGATTAATCCCCAAGTCATATCCCATAATATGGTAGCAAAAGCATACCCTACTCCGTGTGGTCTTGCTAATCCACCTATATCTGCATAATCTGTATTATTTACAGATCTATCAATAGAATAAGGAGTTGGACGAATACCATCTCCGGTAGTTGGCTGATTTAAAGCATATGTACCAATTCCTCTAGAATCTGTACCTAAGTCTCCGGCTTTCATAGTAAGCATTAATCCAAACCAATCAGACCATCCTTCACCCATTTGCTCAGAACCTCCTAAGTTATTTGAAGCTGGTCCACCTACTAATCTAATAGATATACCATGTCCATATTCGTGAGCAATGATTCCGTTATCTAAATCTCCATCTCTATCAGGGTTTGGACTTGTCCAAAGGAACATCTGCATTCTAGGATTACCACCGTCTCCCGGTGTTGAAAAATTTGCATTATTGCTTCCGCTGCCATCTTGCGCATCTGCATTTACAGAATCGCCTCCTGCTCCACCTCTTCCATAATTATTCTCCTGGAAGTTTCCGCTAGCTTCATCAAAACCATACTGATAGAATACATCGTGCATGATATTGTTCCAATAAAATAAGTTTGTAATAGCTGCATCATCATAGGTAATTGGTCCCTGACTAAGATCAATTGGAAAATTAAAATCTAGGCTCGCTCCACCATCTGGTGAAAAACCTGTACCATTATTTCCATTTCTATCTTCCTGAGCCCATACATTATTACCTCTGGTAATTGTAAACTCTGCTCCAGCACTACCATTAGTATCGTGCCATCCAAATGGAGATGCTGTTGCATCAGCAGGGTCTGTTACTATAGAACGATTTCCGTGACTTGGACTTTCCACAGGCATTGCATATACATTATAGGAATCAGGAGCAAGCGCTGCTGTTGCTTCTGCTTCTGTAGGTACGGTTGGAACTGCTTTATCAAATAATACAGATTCTCCATGATCATGAGATTCGTGATCAGGGGTTCCAAAATTACATGAAATTACCCAATCTTCTGTATATAGGATTTTACCAGAAGAGGCATCCACATTTGCATTCCACCAATGTTGCCCATCTTTTTGATATAAGCTAACACGCCAAGTTAATATGAGCTTGTCATCCTGCTTAAGATATACTTGTTTTGCCTCTATAGGCTCTAAAGTAATCCCAGAATTGTCATACACTAAAGATCCATCTGATTTATTTTTAGACCTCACTAATTGTGGCGATTGTAAATTATGAGCTCTCGCCACATTCATAATCGCATTTTCAGGAGAAAGAGATGCTTTTGCAGAAGTTACCTTAGATTTGATATCCTTTACGAACTGATCAATTTCCCAGGTTACTTTCTGATTATTTTTTACAGTCAACTTGTATGTTGCATACTGTATAGGTATTCCTTGATAATACTGCTGCACGTAAACGTGCTGTATCGCAGGGTTTAAGGAAGGAACTACATTTGTTACTGTCCACTCTGACACATCCTCTGTTGTCAAGGCTGATTTAGCTGTCGTGCTGTTGAGATGATTTTTCACAATACCATCCATGATGTTTTGTGCAAACATTGTTTGTCCTATAAAAAGTGTAAATAGAACAAACGAGTACATTTTTTTCATACGTATAAATTTTGAATTTGTGTTAACTAAAATTAACAAAATCAAAGGTATTTATAGCATAAATCACATATACCTGAAAGAAGTTTAACAATTTCACATTTTCAATGAATATTTTATATATCAAAAAACAACCCATTATTAGCTAACTAACAATTGGTAGTTAGCCTACATAAATACTAGAGTTTAGAAAAAAAAAACAACCAATTATCCGTAAAACCTGAAAATCAGAATAATAGCTATCCCTTTTTTTTATTACGGGATATCTGTAGTATTTTTTTTAACTTTTTTTTAAAAAACTATACTTCCGAAGCTCATTTATTCACTTTTGATTAACAAATCAAAAAAATCTTTAAACAACTTATTCTTGACTTATATATTTTGGCCTTAAAATATTTCTATATTTTTGGGTTTATAAGAAAGGGACTTCCATTATCAATTTGACACCTATTAAAATGATATACGATGATTTATCTCACATCTAACAATAGAATGAATAGCAAAAATGAAAAGTACAGTTTTTGAAACTTCCTTACAGTCCACGCATAGTATATTGATCCCTACAGAAATTGCTGAACCATTTATTTCTCAAAACCATAAAAGAGTAGTTGTTCGTATACAATTTCAGAATGCGTCAGTTCGATTTCACGCAGCTTTACAAAAAAGAAAGGAGTTATTTTTTGTGATGTTTAGTAAGAAAATCAAAAACAACTTGGTGTATTTCCAAGTGATTATTTTCAGGTTCAATTGTTTGAAGATACTTCAAAATATGGTGTAGAAATGCCTGAAGAATTGGAAGCTGTCTTACAAAGTGATCCGGAAGCTTCAGAAATCTTTGAATCCTTTACTGATGGTATGAAGAGAAGTTTGATTTATTATGTGTTAGGATTCAAAAATTCTCAGACCCGCATCGATAAAGCTTTGATTATTACAGAAAATTTAAGATTGGGTATCAGAGATAAAAAACTACTAATGAAGAAATTATAGTAGTTACTTTATAGAAAATCAATAAAAAAAAATAACATATGATTAATACCTATAAAAAATAAAGGAATTCATTTTGGCGGCAGCATATAAGAATATCTATCGCTTGGATATATTTTCTTATTACTAATAAGGATTATAAGTAATTCTATTTAGTATGGGTTGACAAGTATCAATATTATTAGTTATTCTAACATTTTTGATGTTTTAATAAGTCCAGTAATTACTTTTACTCAGGGAATTTCGGTTCCTTCAGCGATTATTGGCTTTACCATAGTGATCTATCTTTTGATTTATCTATTTCAAAAAAATCAATTAAAAAGAAAGAAAAAATGATTGTAAAATGGCAAAGAAAATCTGATAGATTACTACTACAGTTAAAAGATCTGAAATCCATTTTCTCGGCAATAGTTCTTTTCAGTTTTATATCACATATGCTTTAGGAGGTGATGCCAAAACCAGAAGTAAAATAGAAAACCAAACATATAAAACTGATCATCAAATTACCTTTACTGATGGTGAGGCAATTAATGTAAAACTTATTGGTCAGAACAGCTTATATGTTTTTTGCATTTTAGAAAATTCTTCCAATATAATTATATCGCCAATCGAAAGTAAGATTAAAAAAAATCAGAAAAAAGATACCAAAAAAAGGCAATTTATAAAAGCTAGTCTCTAACAGAGCCTTATTCTTAACGCAACCATTTTGATTTTTTTTCATCTTTCAATCAAACAGTCATAAGATGAAAAAAACAAAATTACTTGTACTAGGCCTGCTCGTTATATGCTTGCAGAACTGTTGTCCTTTACTGGCAGATTGTGAAGACAACGATGATGATTTCCCAATAGAGCCAAGATTTACTCAATACGAACCCGTATTACTAGATCGTAGTGATTTCGAAAATTCAGTTTCTCTTAAAGATCCCATTACTATAGAAACATCCGGGAAAATCTATATTAAAGACAATTTGCTTTTTATTAATGAAGTTCACAAAGGATTTCATATTTATGACAACACCGATCCAGCATCACCAACTCCCATAAAGTTTCTGGAAGTTCCGGGATCAACAGATCTCGCAATCAGAGATAATATGATATATATCAATCAGGCAACAGATTTAATCGCAGTAGAATACAATAACAGCAACGAAATTACTCTTACAAAAAGAGTGGTTAATGTATTTCCAGAATTGCGTTCTCCAGATGGTTTTTTACCATATAACATCCCAGACAACAACGTAGTAATAGGCTGGACACTAATTAATTAAAAAGAAACATTATGAAAAAATATATGTATATGATTCTCACTTCTTTTATAATATTCAGTTGTGATTCTGATACTAATAGTGATACCTCCTCTCCTACCTCAGAAGATGGTCAAGGAGGATCTTTAGCTACCTTTACGTTAAAAGGAGATTATTTATATACCGTAGATAATACAGATCTTACAGTATTCAATATTACAGACATTAAGGATCCAGTACAAGTAAATACCATACCTATTGGATTTAATATTGAAACTCTTTTTAGTTATAAAAACTATTTATACATAGGATCCAGAAACGGAATGTTTATATATGGCCTCACAAATCCTGAATTTCCTGAAAAATTATCCCAGGTAGAACATTTTACAGCCTGCGATCCTGTTATTGCAAACGACACCCATGCTTTTGTTACATTGCACTCTGATACATTTTGTGGTAATAATATTAACGTTTTAGAAATCTATGATGTTACTACGGTTACGGAACCGATCCTTATTAATTCCAGAAATCTTACCTTTCCGAAAGGGCTTGGTTTATACGGAGATTTTTTAATCGTTTGTGATGATGAAATTAAGGTATTTGACGTATCAAATCCTTCAGAATCCAACTTGGTTACCTCTGTTAATAGAAGTGCATTTGATGTTATTATTTCTGGCGATCTATTAATCGCTATTGGGGAAACCGGGCTATATCAATATAGACTTGCCACAGACATCAATTCTGGGATTAGTATAACAGAATTAAGTACAATAAACATATAACAAAATCTAAAAACCTATTAAATCCTTTGCTGTAAGCTAAAACTGCACTATATTGGTTATTCTAAAACTTAACAAATCATTAAATTATGAAAACTCTAAACCTGGCGGTAATTGCTTTTCTATCTATAGTTGTTCTTGGATGTAAAGGGGATAAAAAAGAAGGAAAAGAATATGAAAACAAAGTAAACGAAGAAATTACCCAAGAAACTACTGAAGGAAAGGAAGAAACTACGAAGGTAAAAACATTGGCAATTTCACTTGCTCCAAAAAGCGAAAGCCAAGTATCAGGTAATGTAACTTTTACTGAAGAAGGCGGAATGGTAACTATGGTAGCTTATTTAAGTGGTTTATCAGAAGGTGAACATGCTATCCATATTCACGAAAAAGCGGATTGTTCTTCTGAAGATGGTAAATCAACTGGAGGACATTGGAATCCAACAATGGAACCTCACGGAAAATGGGGAGCACAAGAAGGTTATCATAAAGGAGATATTGGAAACTTTAATGCATCAGGAGACGGTAAAGGTTCTATCACTTTTGCTACTAACGAATGGTGTATTGGATGCGGAGATGATAAAAAAGATATTGTCGGTAAAGCTATTATTGTGCATCAGGGAATAGATGATTATACATCGCAACCATCAGGTGCTGCTGGAAGTAGAGTAAGCTGCGGAGGAATTATTCAATAAAAGAAATACGATCAGTGTAAAAGAGTATATTCATTTTAATGATATACTCTTTTTACTTTTTCAAAAGGAAAAAATAGATTAATAGTATCCGAACCAACCTTACATGCAGCCCAAAGAATTAATCTCTCAATTGCAGCAAAAAAATGAAAAAGCTTTTCAGCGCATTTATGAAATGTATGCCGAAAACATTTTTGGTGTGATTTATAATATTGTAAGAGATGAAAATTTATCTGAGGAAGTACTGCAAGACGTATTCGTTAAAATCTGGGACAAGGCAGACTCTTATTCAGAAAAAAAAGGACGCTTCTTTACTTGGATGCTTAATATTGCACGTAATGCAGCCATTGATAAAACAAGATCGGCAGCGTTTAAAAATTCAAAACAAAACCAAACTGCTGATTATTTCGTAGATATATTAGAAGAGAAAAGTAATTTTTCAAGTAAGATTGACGCTATAGGTATCAAAAAGTACATAGATGTGCTGGAACCAATTTGCAAAAAAGTCATTGATTTATTGTTTTTTAAAGGGTTCACACAAAAAGAGGCTTCAGAAGAATTAGACATTCCGATTGGAACGATTAAAACTCGGAACAGAATTTGCATTAATAAATTAAGAGAAGTCTTGGCTGTATAATTTATGGATATAAAACAATACATATCATCCGGAATATTAGAACTCTATGTGTATGGCGCATTATCAGAAAAAGAAAATGCCGAAGTATACAAAGCGCTCAAAGAACATCCGGAAATCGAGGAGGAAGTAAAAGAGATAGAAAAATCTCTTATGCAACTATCCGCAGCTACTGCACCTTACAATCCAGAATCCGTTTTTAATCGCATTAAAGAGAAATTAAGCTTTACTGATAAAGAAACGGATGTTATTCCAATGACTTCAAAACGTACTAACTGGCCTGCCTTTATTGGCTGGGCAGCATCGGTAGCACTACTAATTGGATTGTTTATACAATTTAATAAGAATAAAGAATTACGCCAACAAGTTGTAGAATCACAAATAGAACAAACCTTATTAGAAGGGAAAATAAATGTTGCCGAAGAAGATTTATCTAAAGCTAAAACATTGCTAAGCGTACTTCGTGATAAGGATATACTCCAGATTCCATTACAAGCTCAGAAAGTAGATCCAAGTGCATATGCTGCTGTATACTGGGATAAGGAAAAACAAACCGCATATATTGATGTAGCTGGATTACCTACTCCTCCACCTGGAAAAGTATACCAAGTATGGTCATTGAAGCTAGATCCGCTTACTCCTACCAGTTTGGGAATTCTGGATAAATTTACCGAAGATGAAACAAAAATCTTCTCTCTTACTAACACCAATGAATCTGAAGCTTTTGGGATTACATTAGAACCAGAAGGAGGAAGTGAATCGCCTACCCTGGAACAGTTATATACGCTAGGTGTGGTTGAATCTTAGTTTTTGTAATTCCGTTTAATAAAAGTGAATTTGCTACTATAAAACGTCCATCATTCTATTATCAATAATAGACGTCTGATGCTGATTATATTCTTACATCAACAATTATCTATTCAACTCATTTTTAGCGATTTGTAAATTATCTTTAAATATTTCTAAATTATGATGGTTTATTTTTTTGCCAATTGCTACTGCTTTAGTAAAACTCGTAACAGCTTCTTCATAATTTTCGCATTTTAAGAAACCTTCACCCAGACTATCCCAAACATTGGGTGATTTTGAATAAAGTACAGTATTCTCTTTAAAAAATTCTATCGCTAAATTGCAATTGTTATCCAATAAATTATAACCTAATCTATTAATTGAAGATTCTGTAGGATGGTATTTTTCAAAAAAGGATTGTTTAATACTATCGCCCGTTTTTTGGTTTCCGTTTTCATAGTAGAGATACATAATATGTCCTATAGACGTATCAGAAGGCAACACTTCATACCCACATAATTCTGATAATTTTTCAAAATATCGATTTAGTGCTTTAACACCTCCATCCTTTTCAAATTCTGCTAGTGAACCTCTGTCAGGGTATCCTTCTATTCTATAATTATCTTCAAGTTGATGGGCTGATAAATATAGTTGGTGTACTATTTCTTGATTTTTGATGGTATTTACGTTGGTGGTATATATAATCGTTGTACCATCATCAAATAAGTTTATTGAAGCAACGTGCCCAAAGGTTGATCCACTATGTGAAAAAAGCTTAGCCTTTGTATTTCTTTCAATAAGATCGTCCCAATTCCTGATCCAACCGTAGCAATATCCTTGCTTATTAGGTGTCAGCATTTTATCCGTATATTCTTTAGATAATAACCTATAAGATTTAACAGCTTCACTCCATATGAATAAGTCCTCAACATTAGAATGCATCCCTCCTGTAGTATATGTATTCGACTGATCCCTAAATGGAACTTCATGAAAATCTCCTCCATATTTCATGAAAATCATTTTAATAGTTTCATCTTCTACAAACTTATATCCCTTAGCAGTTTCATTTTTAATAAATTCATTAGATGCGAATCCGGTATTTTTTAAACCAAGGGGCTTCGTTATTTTTGTTTCCAATAATTCAGCAAATGATTTTCCTGAAACTTCTTCCAAAATTGTTCCCAAGAGTATATATCCTAAGCTACTGTAGTAAAAAGTTGTTCCCGGTTCATAAGATAATTTTACTTTACTAATCAACAATGCCAACTCCTTAGGAGAATACTTCGTTGCGGCAAACGTATTAAACTTGATTCCATTTTTTGTAATACCTTCATAATGTGGTAATCCGGAAGTATTCGATAAGAGCTGATGGATGGTTATTTTATCTCCAAATTCTTTAGGGAGATATGATAAATGTTTAGAAACCGAATCGTTTAAATTCAACTTCCCTTCTTCTGCCATTTGCATAACTAACATGGCAGTGAATTGTTTGGTTACCGATCCAATAGGAAATTTAGTTTCTAAAGTATTGGGGATATCTAATTCTCGATTATTTAATCCATATGCCTTTTTAAATACAATTTCACCATTTTTTGCCACAAGAACAGCTCCATTAAAAGGACTTCCGATTTTATGTCTTCCATTTTCGGAATATGCTGTCATTAGCTCATCAAGAGATTGAGGAGAATCACTACAAGCAACTAGTAATAATGTAATGCACAGGATGCAACTTATTTTCTGTAATGTGGTATAGGTCATATTTGCTTCGTTTAATTATTTGAAACAAATGTATACGGACACAGGGATTTCTATTATGTCATTTATTTTATTTGCTGATGATTCCTAGAAAAAATTAGGCACAGATGGTAATACTTTAGTATACTCTTTATTTAGTTGTATGGTAGATTTTGAAAGTATTACGATATTGAATCCAAGACATAAAATATAAGCTATGGAAGCACTATAAAAACCATTTCCTGCATTTCCTGTAATAAGGTTAGTAAAAAAAACTGCTATAAAAAAGAATAGCAAAGTGATGATTGTCCAGATAATTTGAAAACTAATTATTTTACCACCGATGTGTCTTAGATCCTTCAGTCTCTTGCTTACTTTCCAAATGATAAACGGAAATATGATATTACCTAAAGGAATCATTAATGTGACAAGAATAGATAAGTTCATTATTTTAAGAACTGATATTTCTTTACTAACATCCTGAACGTTCGATTCATCTGTTGTAAAATCTGAAACATCAACATCTAATTTTTCTGCAAGGGTTTGCAGCGTATAAAGACGTGGTGTTACAATACCTTTTTCGATGCGTTGTATAGTTCTAAGAGAAATGTTGGACATTTCAGCAAGCGCCTCTTGTGATAGACCTTTTGCTACACGTGCTTCTTTAACTTTTTCTTTTAAAGCTATAGTATTCATTATTAAATATTTAGTCTTCTCGCTACTTAGCTATTGCCAATTACGGCTTAATTACCTCTCTTATAGTTACTATAATGATGTTGTTATTTTTTTACAAATTTCAAATTCTTAACTCTTCCCACTGATAGGATACAGGCATCGTTGGTTTCATTAAATTCAAAAATCATGAATGGTGCGAGTGTCAATGCATTTTTCATAATAGGAATTATTGGATCTGCAAGTTCTCCATTTATGTATAGCGCCATGCCTTTTCCTTCAGTTTTAAACGTATAAACGACATCCAAATCACGATTATAATAATCTCCTGAATATGTTTTTAAATCATTATCTGTAAAAGAATCCATAGGCATATACGCTCTGAAATTAGAAAGAGTTTCACCTGGAATATCTAAAGAAAAGTTTTTGGGTGATCCTGAATCGTCAAACTTTAGTATGATAGTCGGGTTAGATATGAACCACTGAAACGTATCCTTAGCTATTGGAATCATTTTAGTTGTTCTACCATTACTTCTTACATAATGAAGTGTATCATTACGAACCTCTAGTTTTCTACTTATCTTATCATCATTGTTCCAATACGTTCCTTCAAAAGCGCTAAGTTGATCCTTAGAAAGTGAAATTGACTTTATATTTTCTTTTGTGAAATTTGAATCAGTAGCTGCATTATCATTTTCCTTAAACTCATCTTTAAGAAAGATATCAGCTACCTGAAATGCCATTCTTGTAGGATTGGCATCGGATCTGTTTGCAAGAAGTATGACCGTAAAACGTTGCTCCGGAAGTCTAATCATTTCTGCTCGATATCCAACAAAGGCTCCTCCATGTTGAATAGTTTTAAGGCCTTTATAAGTGTCTATCCCTAAACCCGAAGCATAGGTAATTTGCTCTCCATTATTTAAGGTTCCAACGGTAGTCATTTTATTCCAAAAATCTTGGTTTAAAATTTTTGAATCATAAAAATTATCGTCCCATTTTTTTAAGTCTTCAACAGTTGTAAAAACACCACCATCTCCAATCATGTCTAATGTAGTCATGCTAATTGAATACCCCTTTTGTTTGCTTGGTGAGTAACCTGAAGCTCGATTTTTCACAATTTGTGTATGATCATTATGAAAATGAGTATTATCCATGCCCAATGGGTCAAAAATATTTTCCTTAGCATATTTAGCCATAGAAACCCCACTAACCTTGTTAACTATTTGGCCAAGAAGCCAATATCCAGAATTGCTATATAAATATTCGTCTCCTGGTTTAAAATTTAACTCTTCTTGGTTTGCAAGCCATTTCATTACTGTTTTATCAGTATAATGATCTTCATCTTCCAAACCCGAAAGACTGGCAAGTGACAAATAATCCCTTATACCGCTGGTATGATTTAAAAGATGTTGAATGGTAATATTATTGGCGTAAGCAGGAAAATCAGGAAAGAACTTAATCAACTTATCACCTAATGATAGTTTACCTTGCTGAGATAAGAGTACGATACAAGCAGCTGTAAATTGTTTAGAGGTAGATGCAATACGAAAAACAGACTGAGGACTATTAGGTATGTTATACTCTAGATTTGCAGCGCCATATCCCTTGGCATAAATCAATTTACCATCTTTTATAATTCCCAATGCACCACCTGGTGTTTCAGGTTTGTTCCAATCCGAAAAAATTGAATCGATACTAGTTTCTTGTGGAATTGAATTTTGAGCATTAACATTATAGATGCATAAGATAAGAGTCAGAATTACTGAAATGTGTTTCATTTATGATGTTTTTGATTTTTATGAATTATTTTTTGTCTTGACCGAGAAGCGACATAAGCCCGTTAGCAAGAGAACCACGCCAGTTTACATAGTTATGTCCTCCATTAAACTCCCTGTAATCTATTTCATACCCCTTTATTTCTAATATATCACGTAATTCTCTATTGGTTCCAAGCATAGAAGCACCGGCATCATACAACCCAATTTCCATATAGAATCGTATAGGAAGCTTTTTGCTATTCTTAAAAGCTGTAATCAATTTGCCTGTATCTTTTGGGTAAATCCAATGATTTTCATCATCCGTTGCTTTTATCCAGTACGAACCTGACTGTGACAAAACAGTACCAATAACATCAGAATGATTAAATGCAATAAAACTGGCAGCATAACCTCCTCTACTGGAACCTGCAAGTACTACATTTTTTGCTTCTTTATGAATATTATATTCTGAACGCATATAAGGAATGAGTTCTTGAGCAATGAAGTTAGAAAAGGTATCACTTATTAAATCCTTGGTTCTTTTTCTCATTGACCAAACTAATACTGTTACAGTTGGTGTAATTTTATTTTCCGCTTTTAAATTATCCAGAATTGTTGGTGTTGGTATTCTAGACCTTCGATTAGGTCTTCCTCCATATGATTCACCATCAAATACAATCAATAAATTATGAGGAGTTTTTGGATCATAATTTGCCGGTGTATGAATTGTTATTTTTCGGTCTTCGTTTAAAAACTTACTCTTAATGGAAGTTAGCATGAGTTTTCCTTTTGAAACACCCTTTCTTTCAGAAATATATAGTTCTTTGGGAGCATCAGGCATTACTACCGTTCCGTCATAAACGTGATCCACTTCTCTTCTTTCAATCTCGTTATTTGGGCCAGCATGATATACTTTAAAATAATTAAATCCGTAATTGAACCTTGCATCTTTTGGAACTAGTTGAGTTACAAAAAACAATTTTGTATTTCCCAACCTCTGAAACCTTAGTCCTAAAAAATCCGGACCACCACTTTGCATAGCATATTCTGTATCTTTATCCGGGACACAAAAATAAGTAACCAGCATATTGGTATCATTCCCTTCTAACGGTTCAATAATATGTTGCTGTTCTAGTTTATTTATGAATGTATCAATCTCGTTTGGATTAGTTAATGAGGATTCCCATAAATCATATAGTGTTTTTGTTGGGAATTCTTTCTTAGCAATACGTTTGGCATTATCCATTAGAGCCAATACTTCTTCTACCTTTAACAAATATGTACCTTGTTCAGCATTCTTATCTAATGTGCGAATTATAAATTTATAGATACCCGATTCGTTAGCCGTAATATCAATTGGTTCAGCACCATTTTTGCCATTTGGACTATCTATCTGTTTTAGTAATATTCCTTTTGGAGTATACACATCAACTACAATGTCAATACCATCCTGAATTACCTCTCCGATAATAGCCATTCCATTTTCTAGATTAGCAATATAAATATGCTCTTCTGTTGCAGATAACTTCTTCTCCAACTTCATTCCTGCAACTAACTCTATATCGTTACTAAGTGTCTTAGCAAAGGCATTCGTAATATTGGAAATACATAAGATTATTATAAAGAATATGAGCTTATATGTTCGTTTCATCAATCGATTGTTTATTATGAAATCAGGTTTTAGTGATTTTAACTAGTAGAATTAGGTATAAAGAAACAATATTATTTTCTTTTAATCATCAAAATCTACACTTCCACCAGTGGGAAGGGTATTAAGAAACTCATCAAAATCTAAAATCTCCGTAAAATCTCCAGAGGGTATAGACACATCAATATTGGTAAGTGTCCTGACAGAAAAATCTGAAACATCTGCTGTGATATGTATATTTAGGTCTACTCCTTTTTTCAGGATTTTTAGCCCCATATTCAGCCACTTATTTTTAGATAATTTCTCTAAATCTGTTTCTTTTTTTACTGTTGAATCCTTTTTACGAAGTATATTTCTGGCCAATTGATCAATAGCCTTGGTTTGTTTTCCTTTAATTATAGAATCATTGCTAATCTCTGAAAAAGTTGTTTTCACCTCCGATTTTAATGGAAAATTAATCTCTTCGGGAAGGTTCATAAAAACCATTTCTAACAGCTCGCGTTTTACTTTTATTTCTTTAGAATCAAATACATCTTGTTTTAGAAAATCTGTATCATCGTGATATCTGGTAAAATCCGATTTAAATCCTTTTATAACAGTAGAATCCTTTACTTGATTTATTAATCTATAATCAAGTAATAATTCGAATGTGCGATCAACAGGAGATGGTATACCTTTTGGCATTACCTTCGTTTTTAAATGAGTTTTATAATCCTTAATACTAAGTGTATGTTTATTCCTTGTGCTACTTAATTTATCCGCATAATACATTACTACCCTATCTTTTTTAAGATCTATAATAATACCAGCATAATTCTCCAGCATACTATATACTCCGCCCCATTCTTGTTCTCTTTTTATTTTATTTTCTGAAATATAATAGGTTGTATGTACTTTGGTTAAAGATCCATAAAGGCCTCTGGATTCTGATAATTTAATTTCTCCTTCGAAATAAAGTCTATTATCCTCTTCCTTTTTATCCTTATCTTCTGTATTCCCTTCTTTTTTATCCTCTAAAAAATTACAAGACAGAGTAAAAAAAGCAAAAAAACAAGGTTGTATCTTACAGTTATGGATTTTATCATTGGTTATCATTTAATAGCTCAATACATTAATATGTTGCCCAAAGATATACACTATAGGTTAATTTCTTATACCAATTTTCAGTGAAATGAATAGAGACTGCAATATCGTTTCTGTATAAAGTAAGTAGTTATTATCTTTTGAGTTTTCTTTTTTGTATTTGCCTTCTTACCCATTTGATTAAAACACTAAATCCAATGGCCATCACGATGGCAAAGCCATTAAAAACAATATCCATTGGATCGAAGACACGATTAGGCAAAAATATCTGTATGCATTCATCAAATACTCCAACCATGAAAGCAATCATTATGGCAAGTAAAGCAGGTATAAAAACCTTTTTTCCTTGTTTAACACGTTCGTTGATTGCATTATGTATAAAAATTGCCAACACGCTGTACTCCATAAGATGACTGCGTTCCGGTAATCCAAGCCTTAGAAACAACATGCTATATACAGCTACAACACCTATTAAGACAGTAATTTCAATCTTATTTGCCTTTGTCCTAAACGCATGAACTACAATGGTTATACCAACTAGTATCATAACACTACCAAAAATAAGTGCTTGTACATCCTGATTACCAAAAATCGCTGCCAATGGCTGTCCGATAAAAAGTGTAGAGAAAATTGCCGCAAACACAGCAAGTACCCATATCCATAGGTGTTTCTCTTTTTTAGATGTAAAAAAAGGCATACGTTCTATTTTTATAAACGTATGAAAAAATTAGGTTTATTATGAAGAATAATTATTTTACTACTACAGGTTTATCACTCAAATTTCTTTTTTATAATTTCGATTAACTCTTCCTGCTATTAGCTGTAATACAAATATTCTCAACTAGTTCCCTTCTTTTTAAATTGCCAATCATTTTGTTCATCACCAGTTAAATCTGTATGGCTTTTCATTGATTTCATTTTAATAAAACAGTATTATTATAACCCCATCCAAGAGTTAAATTGAGCCGTACTGGCTTGGCTTGTTTTTAAAATATGAGATTTTAATTTTACATGGATGGCAACAGTATTTTTAGCGTAGCGGTTTATTTTTTCAATATAATTCCTGTTTACTAATTCACTTCTGTTTATTTTAAAAAAATCACTTGGATTCAGCATTTCGTTTATTTCCTTAAGAGATGTCTGGTTCAGCAAATGTTTTTTGTTGGCTGAATCATACGCCGAAATAATACCATAATCAGCCTGAAAAAAAACGACATCTTCTGTTTTCAAGAAGTAAATCCCACTATTAGATTTTATAGGAATATATTCTTTATACGTTGGTTTTAATTCTAATTTACTTTGATAATAATCGTCTAGTTTTTTAAAAATATCATTTTGATTCGTTGTTAAATTATTTTTTAAAGAATCATACTTCTGTAATGCTTTTTCAAAACGTGCGAATGAAAACGGTTTTAATAAATACTCAATACCGCTAGTCTCAAAAGCATTCATCCAAAATTGGTCGTAAGCAGTTATAAAAATGATAGGAGCCACAATCTTTATTTGATTATACACTTCAAAAACATTCCCATCCCTCAATTCAATATCCGAAAAAATCAAGTCAATATCTGGTTGGGTTTGAAAGTAATTCAAAGCTTCCGTAACCGTTGCGATCTCTTTTACTATCACTAAGGGTTCATCAGTTTTATCGAGATAGTTTTTTAGTTTTTTTACTGCAGGTGCTTCGTCCTCTATAATTACTACTTTAATCATTGGTATTCATTTTAATAAATGGTAAAGTAACGGCAAATTCAACCTCGGTTTCCTGAATATTAATAGCAGTATTTATTAATAACTCAAATTGTTTCGATAGATTTTTTAAGGCAACGCCATTGCCTTTTTTCTTTCTATGTTGCTCAACTTTATTATTCTTAATTTTAATTCCGTTTTCGCTTGTAATATTAATAATTACAGGGTTTTCTGTGGTTCCCAAATTATGTACAATTGCGTTTTCTACCAGAACTTGTAAACAAAATGGAGGAACGATTCTATCAGAATTTTTAATAGTATCCTCAATAATTAATTGATAACACCCTACATATTTTTTTTCCATCAATTCAAAATAACTTTCGATAAACATCAATTCTTCTTGAATAGATATCAATTCTTTGTCAGAGTTTCTAAGAGCATAACGATATAGTTCTGAAAATTGACTTAAGAACTCGGAAGCTTTTTCTTTATCTTCTTCTATGAATTGATCAAGTATGTTTAAATTATTAAAAAGAAAATGAGGGTTTAGCTGTGCTTTAAGTTGCCGAATTTTACTTTTAGAATTGTTGATTCTATACTCATTTAATTGTTTTTTATAGTTTTTATTCTCTTTATAATACAAATAGACAAAAGAAAAACTCCCAAAAATCATAAAATCGATGATCTGTCTAAAAACCCTATATGTTATTTGATAAGAGGAATTAAAATTCCTCGAAAAGTTATTAAAACCAACAGAGATAAGTACGCTTAATACATTTATAAAAACGATATAGCAGATAAAACTTATTCCAAAAAACTTCAAATACTTCCATACCGAAGGAATCTGTCCTGAGTAGTTTTTATCTGTATTTTTTTTAATAAAATCAACACCTATAAAAATGAAGAATGCATTCAGAAAAACCCAAAATGAAGTATCCATATGGAAAACAAAATCATCCCAGGAACTTGCGATTCCTATTTTATCTTTAAGCGTTAATACCCAGCTAAAAGCAAACAGGAAAAGGATAAACTTGTTATTTTCTTTAATGTAATGAAGTAATTTTTTCATACCGGGTAAATATATGCATTTGCAATTAATAGGAGCTGCTTTCTTAATTACAAATGCAATGTTAACTGAAATATCTATTTTGGCCAGGAACTGATTACATCACCTTTTTCATTGTAAAATTGAAGTTTAGCGTTATTGTCTTTATCTACATAAAACTTAGCTTTAATACCACCTTTATCATCAAACAAAAACAATCCATTTTGTCTTCCTGCTGTTTGTCCTAAAGCAACTCTAGGCACGCTTCCAATAAGGCCTTGCTCAATGTATTCTTTATATTTTTTTCTACGTTCTTTTGGATCTGCAATCGTTTTCAATTCCTTTTCGATTTTCATCATACTCTCTTTAGTCTCTTGATCACCACGATCATTAAATACTAAACGACCTCCTTTATAGCGTTTGTCTCCTATCCGATCATCGGTAGTTATTAATTGCATTACCTGATCTCCATCGTATTGATCATAGGTTAATGAAAGGCCTGCACTATGTCCCTCTTCTGTTTTGGCACCATCATAGATAAAACCACCGCATTCCATTCCATCTTCGTTAAAGAATAACATACCAGCACGCTTTTTTCGTTTATGATAAATCCTACTATTAATACTATCACCTTCACTTGGAAAATGTTCTGCATTGGTGATTACCATTTTAACTGTTCCATCTTTCTCTATAATATTAATGCGTTCTACATCAATACTTCCAAACTTTCGATCATTAGATCCTTTAAAAGCAACAGAAGCAAAGGTTAGTATTCCTAAAGCTGTAGTAAGCGCAAACATTCGTAAAAAAATTAATTCCCTTTTTGTATTTTTCATAATGAATAGATTAAATAATTAATGATGCCTCAAAACTACAGTGACTCTAGTATTTTAAGAACACCTTTCTTATGAATACAGGAAGAATTAATTAGAACTAAGGAGAAATAACGTTGAAAAGAAGAAGCTCAAAAATCCAGATTCTGACTACCGTTTAATTACTTCGCCAATGGCTGTCCGATAAAAAGTGTAGAGAAAATTGCCGCAAACACAGCAAGTGCCCATATCCATAGGTGTTTCTCTTTTTTAGATGTAAAAAAAGGCATACGTTCTATTTTTATAAACGTATGAAAATTTAAGCTTAGTAAAAAGAAGAATCGTTTTTAGTCTTGATCTCTATATAATTATTCTTTTTCATTAAAAATTATATATCTAATTACCTTTCGTAGATATGACCATCTCATTGTTAGAAGGCGGAGATAGGTTACCAATTTCAGAGTTTCTGTCCTTTCCTTTTAGATAACTATCAAAAAGAGCGACAGAATTTTCCTCGTTATATGCTTTGATACCAGAATTCAAACCTGCTACATCTTCGTGTTGTGTATTACTACCTTTTACCAGAACCATCATTCTAAAGGCATCAGCATTCATTTGATCATAGCCTTGCAGTCTCCAATTATCTTGCTGTATCGTTCCTGGTCCATTACTATCTTTTTCATCTTCGCCAATAATCATAAAAATAGCGGCTTGATCAATGCTACCATATCCATTAGGGTTTTGAGCAATACCAAATTGATCCGGAGCATATCCCGGAGGAGACATAGCATAAACCGCTTTAATTGAAGGTGCTAAATAATTGCCGTGTGTCATATTCATCCCTGCTGCAAGCATCCCTTCCATAGCTCCGGCAGAATGCCCCATATATCCCTGTTTAGCTCCGACAACATTCCCTGCAAAATCCCCATAATCTAATTGTCCATCAGCAATTTTTTGTGAAATAAACTGAATTTCTTCTCCGCGTAATCTGGCTATATTTTCAATATCATTTCCCGCATTTCTATGATCCACCTGAACTACAACATAACCTTCAGCAATAAAATTAGTTGCATAAGACACCAGTTTACCTCTATCATCACCCTGACCGTTTCCTCCTCGGGATAAAATAATGGGATACGTATCTCCCGTTAATTCCTTAGGATAATATACTCTATAGGGTAAACTTCCAAATGGTGCTTCTATAGAACTATCAAACTCGGATACCGTAAAATTGGTAATTTGTGGATCAACTGCAGAAGAATCATCCTCTGAACAACTGAATAGTAATCCTAATAAAAAGAAGAAGTACATGTTTTTCATCATATGTTTTACTTTTTAGACTGTTACTTTTTAGGTTGGTTTAATGTTGTTCACTTTTAATTGTCAATATCTTGTATCTCATCTGTAATCCAACCATAGATTTTTTTCTTTTTCTTAGAGTTGTATAGTAATCCGAATCTTCCGGTAATCTTTTTCTTTTGATTCGGATTTTCCAGAACTGCTTTAAAATATAAGGTGTTTGATCGCACCAAATTATAATCCACTTTTTTGATAATTGCTGTATTTAAGAAATCATAGTGAAGAGAATCCTTTAGAAGTATAGTGTCATTAGAATCAATCAAAATACGCTTATTCAGTTTTTCTGAGATTGATATATTAGGTATGTCATAAAGTGAAATTAAAAAATCACTAGCTACTAATTTTTGGTTTTCAAATGTCCTGACACCTAAAACGTTGATTACTCCTTTATCGTTACCAATCCTAACAGGAAAAGCATTGGTAATTGTATCAATCACAACAGTATTTGACACTATTGGGTCTTGTTCGGAGGTTGTAGTTTCCTCTTTTTTGGTATCCGGTTTGTCCGAACAAGAAACCAAAAAAATGACAACTATTATTTTAATAATTAGTTTTATATGTATTAAACGTTCGACACCTTGTTTTTGTTCATACTTTTTATGGATCATCATTCATAAGTTTATTGAATTACCATTAAGAGGCTTTCTTAATCTTTTATTTCTGTTTAGAAGTCATCTTATTGTTTTCTTCTTTTCATTAGGATTAAGTAATGTGTAATCTTTTCCAAATCAATTTCTAGTATGTCTTGTGTATGAAAACTAACAATTTTAAAATCACCATCTGTTCAGTTAAGATAAATGTATAAAAAAAGCACAAGTTTAACGACTTATGCTTGATTTGCTTTTCGTAGGATATCCACCTTGTTCTGATCTGGCTTTATTTCACCAGCTTAATTATGTTTTCAACCATTTCTACTCTTGCAGTAGTTAAAAAATTATTGAATTGTTCTTTAGTCATATTTGGATTCTCAATAAATTCAAAACTAGATGTCCAAACGATCATTGACTTTTCATAACCTAAATCAACTACTTTGATCATATTGTTCATATTCTTTGCCGGAACACCTTCAACAACTTGATAGGAATAAGTTCTAGTTGCATCATCAAAACCTGTAATCTTTTCTTTAAAATAACCGTTTCCATCTGAAGAAGTACAAACTCTTTCTCCACCAATTCCTTTTGGTCCTTTCCATTGCACTTTAGATACAAAAGATGACAACTCATCAATGTTATCCATTTTACGAATCTGTTCCCAGACTTCATCTGCAGAACTTTCTATTTTAGTTACTAAAGGGATTTGTGCTTGTAATACATTAGTAGTAGAAATTAATAGGATAAATAAAATTACTGCTTTTTTCATTGTTTTGATTTTTAGGATGTTATTAAAATTATTTGGTTTTTGTAATTTGAGTGGTTTAAGTTTTTATTACTGTAGCCTTTGGGTAGTTCTTCTTTATTTTTTTGTATTTGTCAGTTCCACCGGTAACGCGTTCTCCTGTCTCTATATAGTGCTTTAGACCAACAAGAGTTCCAGACATTTGTTTTTTAAATCCTCCTTTTGCAATGATTCCGAGAAAGGCAGGTTTTGTTCTAAATTGAAACTCATAGGACGCTGTCGAGGTACCATCCCCATTATCTTTTACTCTATAAAAAGCTTGAGAATTATCAAAGTTTAAAGGAAGTTTTGCTCCGTCGATAACTACATTACGCATTACCATGTTCTCGTTATCAATTTCAGCGATACGTTCTTTAGACCATTGTGCCCCTTTTGCATCGAAATTACATTTGCGCTCTGCACCTAATTCCCCTTTCAGAGATCCATTGGTATATTCTGATGTAAAGATATAGGGTGAAAAATTTGATATTTCTCCATAATCCAAAACCATGGCTTCCCATACTCGTTCGGGTATTGCGTTTATTTTCATTTCTACTTTAACTGTACGGAATTTCTTTTCCATACTTTGAGCTGATACATTAATATTCATTATGCTCATAAGAGCGATTACAAATATTGATTTCATTGTGATTTTCATAGTTTAAAATTTAAATGCTAATTCTTTGATACAGTATTTGAATTGGTGTTACAAAACTTAAGCAACTTTCTGTGACAATTTTTGCTGTTCTTTCTCTTTGTTTTGACTTGGTTTTCCTGTTTCGACAAAGTGCTTTAAATCGTTAGGAATATGCACAAGCTGTTTGTTCAATTGCATTCTCATCATAGGATTCATGATACTACCTATTAATCCCCTGGTTTTTACAACTAAATGCATCTCCACTTGAGTTCTATCAGCGCTTATCTTGGTGAGTTGCCAGTTGTTGATTGCTGTATCTACAAAAAATGGAAAGCCTTCGATAACTTCATATTCCAGGATATGTTTATTAGCATCAAATTCTCTGATGACTTCCTTAATTTTGCCAGATGGTAATTCGCAAGAACGATTATTTGATGGTGCACCATTGATTCTCGGAGGACTGAATGCTTTAGAATGATTTAGCCCTGATGCCCATTTATAGGCATCACCAAATTGATTCCCCAATACATCCCAAACGGCTTCTATTGGTTTGTTGATGATGATTTCTTTTTTAAATTCCATATCAATAAATTTTTAAATGAATAAATATTTACTGTTTTGATACGAGAATATTGAATGTGTTACAAAAGCAAAAAAAGTTGCTCTAAAATGAAGCAACTTTTTTAACTCATGAATACAAAAGAAAGGATCTCTGGTTATAATCTGAAATATCCTGATAACTTATCATTATTTATAAGTTCTTTAATAATTGTATCCTTATCAAAATTATCCTTAACTGGGTGTTCCTGAAACAATTTGGTATATGTGCTTGTAAAATCATCTAAGGCTTCTACGTGATTCTCCTCTACAAAATCTTTTACTTTCGTTTTAGTTTTAATATTGAATAGCATTTTTTCATCATCCAGAACTCCCATTTGTTTTAAAGCTTTTGCTTTTTTAGGACATCGACATGGATTATCTTTATTTACTAATCCACACTTATTGTTCATATAGTTGAACAAATCTTTTCTCGCTCTGTGAAGTTTTATCCTAAAATTTTGAGGACTTATGTCAAAAATAGCTGCTCCAAGAGCATGGTCAATTCCAAAACTTCCACCTAGAATAAATATGAGACGTTGTTCTCTGTTTAAACACATAATCATACCACTCATACACTGAATTTGCATTTCTTTCGATAATTCTTGATAGTTAATTTCTTCCTCAATACTTAGATCAGGATTTGGAACTTGCTCTAAACGTTCTCCATAATCATCAAAATCAGAAAATTGAGTTTCACCTTTTCTTCTTTTAGATTGCAAAAATTCATTAACGACAATACGATATAGCCAGGTTCTAAATTTACTTTTGAAATTGAACTGACCTAATTTGGTTATCACTTTAATCAGAACTTCTTGAGTTAAATCCTGCGCATCTACAGGATTATGACACATTTTCCAGGCCACGTTATAGATAAAAGGTTGATGATAGCTTATAATTTCATTCAAAGCTTCTTTGTTACCATCAATAGCTTGTTTAACCAAGATTTGCTGTTCTGTATCCGAATATGTTTTACTAAAAGGAAACTGCATAATAATAAGAGTTTTTTTGGTTTGATACAGAATAGTTGAGAGTGTTACAAAAGTTCGTAATTTTTAGCAACTACTCAACAATTTGAATGTAGTTAATATTGAAAAAGATCTTTCTTTTAAACAGCAACCTGAAATCAATTATACCTTTTATTGACAATAGTTACTTTTCGTCAAGAATTACTACTGTTTTATCTATTCTGTTAAGCCATGTTGAAATTGAAAAAATGTAAAAGCATTGATAAGACCATTTTTATTTTTTGTAAAATGATATGCTGAAATACTATTTGGCCGAAAAAATGTGGTCAAATAATGGTATTCTACTTTATACTTTGCATTATTCCAAGATTGTTCAAAATACAAATCATTTTTTTCAAAAGTCACTATTATTTTTAAATCTTGACCGTACTTTAGTCCTTCAGTTTGCTGATAGGTTCCAGTAATATTTTTAATCATCTCTTCATCGTAAGATGCTATCTCTCTATCTTTTTTACTAATGAATTTTCTTTTGGTTATGTCATATTCATAACCTCTAGAGAGCGTATAAAATTGTTTGTTATTTTTTTCTAATGGATAGATCGTATCTCTTTCTTCAGACCATCTCGTAGCATCATATATGGTAACATAACTTTTACCTATCACTCTAAATTTATTTTCATTTAAAATAATCGCAGTGTTTTGATCAATTCCAATACCTAAAATATCTGGTCTTTTATTTTTTAATTCAAACATATCAAATTGTCTATTTCTAGCAATATGATGCTGGTCAATAGCAAAATTGCTGATGAACCCAAATCCCGTTTGATAATCTCCTAGCATCTTGGTTGAATCCTTAGAATCACCTCTAACAAGAATATCCCCCATAATAGAAGCTCCAGCGGAAGTACCTGCAACAACTTTTCCTTGATTTAATAGGGATTTTAGAGAGCGTTGAATTTTTGTACCGTTATAGGCCTTGGCCAAACGCCATTGCCTACCACCGGTGATCCAAACTCCATCAGCAGATAATAGTATTCTATTTAGGGAATCACTGTTGGCAACATCAAATTCTCTGGTATGAACAACATTAATGTTTTTAAAACCAATATCCTTAAATGGTTTTTTCAAAAAGTCCATATCACGTTCTGAGTCGATATATTTATCTTCCATCGCTGTAGGAATGATAACAATATTGCTTTCAATGCTACCCACTAGGCCAGCAAATACTGAAATAAAGAAGTCGTTGGTACAGTCACCACCCATAATTAGCATAGTACCCTTTGTAGTCATTACGCTATTCTTTTGTGAAAACAATGATATGGAGACTAGTGTAGTAATAACTAATAATACTAAATGCGTGAATTTCATTTTTTGCTTTCTAATTACCGTCCACGAATTCGTGTACAGTTTGTTACGTATTTTATACAACTAAAGTAGCAAATAAAAGCTAATAGAAAATCAACGAAGATTTTAGTAAATAGGATAGTATTAACCATAAACTATGTCTAATGAAGTCAACAATCTTGTGTTTAATAATATATGGTTCTTTCAGATTTTGCAAGTATCAATTGGTTATTTCCAGGGTAAAAACCATTCATAGCCGGTAACGTTTCGAATTTTCTAATCATTTCTTCTTTCTCTATTTTTGAACTTTCATTCTCACAATCTTCGGTTTCTTTTTCGTAATGTATCTTACCATTTGATAGATTATAGTCAAAAATGAAAAAATAATCACAGGGAGAACCAAAATTTACGGTTGCTCCGATTAACTCAAAAGCTCCATTTTGATATCTAAATCTATGCGTGTAATTCCATTTTTGACGACTTCCACCAAAATGACTAATTACAATACAATTTCTTTCAATTGAAATTCCCTCAAAAGGGTCTCCCATCATTCCACCGTGTTCACTAGGTAATATTGCTCCAACTGATTTTTTCCATAATTCCCATCTGTCATTGTTTTTCTTGTAAATATATATTTGTCTCTCTGTTCCAAAATCAGTATTCTTTTCAGTATCGTAGACTATCACTTTTTCAGGAATTTCATCTTTGTCTAAATCGCCTTCTGTTTCACCAAGAATTCTAAAGGATTTTGGTGTTTTTATGGTTTCATTTTTTTCATTTTCCTGACTTTTACTAGGTGAAAACGAAAAAATAAATAAGATTAAAATGGATATGGATATTTGTTTATTCATATAACTGGCTGCACTTAAATATTTTAAAGTGATCATTATAAGGTAATTAAAATAAAAACATTACTCTAAGAAACTGAGCTAGTGCTTGTCATAGAATAAAATTCAATAAAGCAATTCCCAAAAGATCAAGATGAAATGTTGTTATTAAAGTTTTGAATTTGATTTTTGTCATTTTATTACTAACAATTTGTTTATGAATAGACAATTGTCTTTCATAGAGGACTATCAAAAGTTTTCCAATCAGTTGTTTTTAATGACTTTCCGTCTATATTCATTGGCGTAAACCTGACTTTATATTTACCTTTACTTTTATAGGTAAAAGCTCCTGAACACATTCCGCGTCCAACATTAAGTTTGCCATTCGATTCTTTAATATAGAATACATTTTTGATATCAGTATTTAGGTCAACAACCTCTGTCTTATACCAAATTTCAGAATTCGATTTGTTTTTTACATTAAAGATTACGTTGGCAGATGGGCCTCCAGCATAATAGATAACTTCGGTCTTTTCAAATTCAAGATTCAGATTGGAATTAAGCGGTTCAAGTGCTTTTTTGTCCGTTGTTTTCCAGTAAACTTTTTCTCTTTCTTTTTTATCACTACCATATTCTCTAATTGCGACCCTTTCATTTTCTTTTTGGTCAGAGTATTTAAGAAAGTAAGTTGTATTGGGTTTCAATTCGGAAACCGGTCGAAAAATGGCTTGAGTAAGGCGCATTTGTCCTTTTAAAATTTCTTGAAGGTTTAGCTCTATTAATTGGCCATTTTCACTTTCAAGATAAATTGTTGTGGCTTTAAAACTATTAATTGTCTTCTGACTTAAAGCGTAACCTTGAATAATAAACATCGAATTTAAGCTAATTTCTTTTGTTGAAGGAAAGAATTGCATTCCTTTACCCATACAATCCGCAAAAGCAGATTTTACACCCAAAGTAAAGAGCAAAATAAAAATGAATTTCTTCATGATGTTAGTTTTCTAACTTTTATCAAATATCGTTCCGTTCATATTATGGTTAACGTCTATTGCATGTTGCGTTTGCTTCCATATGGGCAGCTATGTTTCGTTCTATAGTGCTGTGGTGTTGCTCTTACTTTAGATATTTTATTTAGAAACTGCTTATTTGTAAAGTTTATTTTTGAAGCCATAGCTACTCATTACTAATCTTCCCAAACAATTTCAAAACCAACACCTTTTAAATTATTATTCTCAATAAATGATTTGAAGTTTTCAGAGCCATCTTATAAACTTTCCTAATCAATAAAATCTTAATTTGATATGATACTCTTTTAAACTGATTTCAACATTTTAGAAAAATTTAATTCAACTACCATACAATTCTCAATGGCTTACAACGGTTAATATATGCCTATTGCTGCCGTTTAGAGAGCATTATCGCATATACAATGTTGTACTCAGTAATATTAGTTTGTCGAAATCCATTTTAATGCATGCTCTAACGTTGTGTCCTTACCTTTTAATAAATCATCTATTGTTTGAGTAATTGGTATATCAGGAATAATCCCTCTTCCTGAATTTTGAAAATCTACATTCAATTCTGAATAGATTACAGGTAATTTCACTTCGATTTTGGAATTGGGTAGCATAAGAGTCAATATATCATTAGCAACAATGCCCACCGGATTTCCACCGGATTCCTCACCAATAAATATTGCTTCTGTATAGGCTTTAATAAGACCAATCAATTGACCCGTCGTGGAAGATGAACTTGCATTCATTAAAATAAACAATTCCATATTGTATGCATATTTATTGGGCATTAACTTAGTATCAACAGCACCCTTGACGAAATACTTACCTTCTCTTTCAACCAGATTCTGTCGTTTAAAATGCTTAAAGTAAATATCATCTTCAAAATATTCATGGTTAAAAATATTATCAGTAATTGCATATTCCAATTTATAAGGAGTTATCGTTTCGTTAATTAGATATTCCAATAATTGATTTGAAGCCTCTGGATATCCACCCATATTGTCTCTTAAATCAATTAACAGCGTACTGATATCTTTAGTATCGATTTCTTGAAAGGTCTCTCTTAAAAATCTTTTGAACAACTTTGGATTGGAAAGCGAAAATGTCCTTACAGTTATAATGCCTATATCATCGACAACTTCAAATCTATAGTCTTCTCTGCCATTTGTTAAAGTTGTATTTCTTGATTTCCTATTCTTTGAGATTTCTTTTAGAGTGATAGCCTCTATCACTGCTATGCGTGATTTGCCTCCTGAATCGATATATCTAACTTCGAAGGTTTCCGGAAAGCCAAAGTAATACCCAAAATATCGACTGAAGCCTCTGCTTGCCCTATAAACTGGTTGTGTTTTATTGTAGCCGTCTGTGGTAATATTTTCAAGAAACTTATGGATAATTGAAGATACTTCCAACCCATTGATAGCTGTTACGATACTTCCTTCTCCAATAAGATATTCCTTAGACACATCTTCTAAGACATATAAAGTATCATTCTTGTAGAAAAAGCTAAATGGCAGTCTTTTAGTTTCTGTTGAGATAAATTCAACAAATGATTTGGGAGGTAAAATATTTGTATGATTATTCCCCACCATAGGAAGAATCGGTGTCAGAATCTTATAGAATTCTATAGGGCTCATTTCATTTTTAATCAACTTCTTTGCATTAATGAAAAAAGAATCTAATTTCTGTTCTGATGTATAAAGAAAAAGTTGGGGATGATTCTGTCGTAGACTTGATTCAAAAATTTGAAAATCCTCCAAAAGCTGTTCTTTTTTCAGAGTTTCTTGGGCAACTAAGCAGTTCGAACTACTAAAACAGGAAAAAACTAGAATTGTAAAAAAAGGTACAAGTATTTTCTTCATTTTACTTTTATGTTCGTTAAGATACATAGTTTACACAATGTAAATATATGTATCATATCGGAGTTAAATGTTACCAAACCATCTACATTTTATGCGCATTGGTTGCTATATTTTTCGTTTTGCAAGCATTGCGCCTTAACAAAAATACAACAACCAATCATTCATCACTTAGCCGCTATGACAGCATAAATGTGGTTGTACAAGGTGTTTTTATTTATATTATAATCCGATTATATCTTTCTGTATTTCTTTGCGCCATTTTTTTCCATACTTCTTGTCAAGGTATTCAAAAACAGTTTTATTTTTAATACTCTTGTATTGTTGTAAGTCAATTGGTTTTTCAAGAAAAGAGACCAGTTTTTTGTTTCTTAGATATTTTTTTTCCTGTTTATCCGGTTTCGGAAGTAATTCGAGCCTGTCCGATTTTAATTCATCTGATTTATTTTGAGTTTCCTGTTTGCAACCAAAACTTGTTAAAATTAATATAGTAAAAATTACTAATTCCATTGTAGTCAAAAATGTTGTACAACGGTTTGGTATATGGTTTTTTACGTATTTTATACAACTAAGGCAGCAAATAAATCACAGATAGAATATTCGCAAGTAGCCAAGAATAAGCAATTACTTTTCATAAGACGTGGTGTTGGCAATAGTTACTTTTTTAATTTTTTATCTTATTCTATTTTTTTAAAGAGCCCGTCTAAAATCTCATCTTTTTCATCTAAAAGATGATCTTTAATAATAATATTGGGAACAACACCTTTGTTATTATCAATACCACTTACTCGATTAATTTTTCCTTTAGATATGTCCACACTTATACCTGTTTTAGGTAACTTGTAGTTAAAAATAGAAGCATAAAGGTTAGGATATTCTCCTGTTTCTTCTCCTACTATAGTGCCAAAACCGTGATCCTGAATTTGAGCAGTAGTAACTGTAGATTGTGAATAAGATTGACGATTGACTAATACATATACTTTGCCTTGATAACGTTTAGCTATAGGTTGTGGCTTATAAAAACCAAAATCGTAGTCATAAATTTCTCCATTTTTATGCTCCAAGATATATTTCCAATATTTTTGAGTAGTATCTTTGGTTTGTCTAGTGTTTTCTTTTAATAAAGTACTAGTTTTAAGTTGAAACTTAGATGACCATAGAAAAGGTTTGTTAGCAATGTAAGAAACTAAATAATCTCCAAACTCATTATCTCCTCCTGAGTGATTTCTTAAATCGATAATCAAGTTTTTTTTATTTTTTATTTCTATAAATGAAGAATCTATAAACTGTTTGAACTTATTTAAATTTCCTCCAAAATCCCCAGGTCTTATATATGCTGTATTATTTGAGAGCATTTTTAATAGTTTATCATGCTTTATAATATCATCACGTTTCATTTCATATTCTTCTTTAGCCTTTATAGACTTAAGCTTGTATGTTGATCGCTCCCCTTTTTGGATGACCATTACCATAAAAGTGATTTGCTCTCCAAAGACTAGCCAATATAACCTTGGGAGCGTTAAATTTTCTAACTGTGCATTTTTAAAATATAAACGTTCAGCCGAAATTTGAGGATATATTTTCTTAAGAATTTTATTTATTGGTATATTATTAATGTTTGTTAATTCATCACCAATCTTTATATTCGAGTTCTTTGACCAGTTTTTTCTAATCAAAACCTTACCATTTTCAATTGCTACTTCTAGGGGGAAAATAGTACCTCCATTTTGGGCAAAGGAAATATAGGGTTGGACAGGAAATGGAATCCTTGTGTGCCCATTATTAGCTTTTGACACAATTTTTTGAAATATTTTCACACCTTCTAAAATACTAAAGCTATCCTTTTTAACTTCATGTTTAACTTTGCTGTAGTTTTCTTCAAATTCAGATTTACTTGTGTATGCGTATAGGTTGATATGCGTGTTTTCTAGAGAGGTTTTTAAAAATTCTAGATCAGATAATATATCTGTTTTTGAAAATTGATTTTGTACTTTGAAATTAGTTCGGTTTATGCTTTTACAACTAAGTATTAAAGAAATTAAAATTACGATATAATATTTATTCATGATGCGTTGAATTTGTGTGCAAAACTATACACCATTTTAGTGCTAATCGTCCAGATGCTTCTATTAGGACTTGTTTTTTAATTTTTTAATATATTGTGTAGGAGTTAGTTGTGTGATTTTTTTAAAAGTATTGTTAAAAGTAGATTTAGAATTAAATCCACTTTCAAAAGCTAAACCTAAAACAGAGAATTTTTGAAAATTATAGGATTTAGCAAGTTGTTTAAATTCATTAACCCGGTAAGAGTTAACTAAATCATAGAAATTTTGAGAATAATTTTGATTGATTTTTAAAGATACTAGTTTAGGCTTCATATTAAGCAACTCAGCAAGCATGTTAAGATTTAATTCTGGGTTAAGATAAGGTTTTTGAGCATCCATTAACTCATTAAGTCTTGATATGAAAACTTTGTCTTTCTCAACAAAATTTGCTTTAGTTTTTTTAGGAAGTTGTTTTAAGGAAATAAAATCGCGTTCTTTTTGAAGATAACCTTTAAATCCTATCCAGAACGTTGCTATAGATAGAATTACAAAGTTCGGTAAAAAATAGTATTCTCTTAAACTACGGTCGAATACAAATCGATCTATTTCCGTTATAACATTCCATAAAACAAAATAGGAAGCATAAATAACTATTGGAGTTTGGAGCCATCTAAGAGTAAGATTATCAATTTTTGAATAATATTCTTTAAGCCGTTTCTGGTGTTTTACTAAAATGGTTAATGAAATAAAACTATAAACAAGAATAGAAATTATTCCTAGCCATTGTTGGGTTAAATATACATATGAATAGGTTGGTAGTACATCTAAATACAAACCATCAGATCCAGTTCTGTAAAAAGTAGTTCTGTAAAAAATAAACTCCAAAACTAATGGAAAAAAATGCAGGTAATGTATTCGTTTAAATTCAAAATTTGGATCACTAATACATTTTGTGTAAAAATAGAGCGAGGGCCCAATACCAAAGAGCATTTCTAATTGAATATAGCGAAATACATATAATAACCCCTGATCTTTTAATACGTTTACTAAAACAATATTTATAACAATAAGCGCAAAAAAAAAGACTAGTAAAGCTAGAAAAATATTAGCGAGTCGTCTAGGGCGTTTAAAAGCAATTAAACCACTCAAAATCAATGCTTGCAGACCAAATACACACATAATAGTGAATAAAACGGGATTGGACGTAATCATTTTAAATTAGTTTTAATTGTTGCCAACGGTCTTGTGCATGATTTCGTTGCGTATCTAAGCACTAAAATTAGCAAATAAATCACAGATAGAATATTCCGCAAGAATGCTCGTAAGTTGGTAAGAATAAGCAACTAGTTTTCATAGGACACGGTGTTGGTGGTAGTTTTATTTTAATTTATTCAACCAGTTTGTGATTGAGTCCAGAAATCCGTCACATCTAATATATTCCCAATTGCTCTCTTCAAACTCATAAATACCTCCTGTTTTAGCCTGCCACATATTGTGATTACAATTTGGAAAGGTTTTAATTGTCAAATCAGTGTTCGCTTCTAGTGTATTTTCATAGAGCTTCTTTGCCTTTTTCCAATCTACAGTCATATCAGTTTCTCCAAATAAAGCAAGTACTGGAATATTAATTCTTGATAACATTTGGTCAAAATTTTCCACATATAATGGTAATTCGGTTTCTTTATCTAAAGCTAACTTCTTTAGTTTTTTTTGATATTTATAATAGCTTTTCTCATTTATACCGCCATTTGTTATTTTTTGCCAAAATTTATTTTTTTGAAGATTTTTGGTTGCCGATAGGTAGTACTCATAACTTGCTTCTCCACGAGATAATAAAATACTGTTATGCCATTCACTAGCAATAATGTTAATGGAATCTCGGGGATGACCATTGAGGTGTAAATTTTGTTCCAATAGATATTTAAAGGTTTCATCATCATCCACTCCACTAACTGAAATCCAAAAATCAATTTTTTCGAATTGGTCAATAACTATGGGACTAATCCAACCAGCTCTACTGATTCCCTATAAGCCTATTTTGTTAGAGCCACTTATCTTATTTTCTTCCAGGTTTTTAATGGCAGCAATCACTTCCAAAGCTTCATTTTCAACAGATCTTCCGTTCTTATAAATTCCTTCACTATTTCCACAGCCCATTTTGTCCCACATATAAGTGGCGTAACCCGCTTTCATTATTGCAACCCGAACGTCATACCACCAATTACCTTCGACTGCATTTGTTTTTCCGTCTCCATGAACGATTAATACAATTCCCTTTGGTTCTGAGTCTTTTGGAAAATTTAAAACCCCTGATAGCTTAATCTCCTCAAATTCAAAATCAATCAGTTTTTGCTTACCCATATTAATTTTCAACTTGAAGCTAACGCTAAACGAACAATGGGGTTTAATGTATTTTTATTTTAATCAAGTCGTTTTCTTTTATTGAATTCTAAAGCAATTTTTTATCTGTTATATATTATATCTCCATTTTCATTGTAAACTGAATCATATGGAAGAAGTATATTTAATAGTTCGGTAAAATTCTCAGCCAGTTTAAACGACAAGAGAGCGTCTGACTCTATAAATATTATTGTAGGTTCTATTATACAGTCTCTATAATCAAAAGCTAACCAAGTATGTCCATCTCCTTCTAAAGGAATAATGTCATTTGGTAATCCCCATTCTACTGCAAGAGATTTGCCATAAAGGATACTTTTTGTGTCATTTTCGTCAAGAGATATTCTATATATAGAATTTATTGTCCAAAACCCTTCGCCTAGATAGTATTTTAAATTATCCGGTATAGTTTCATTAATTGGAATAACAGAATAATCTTCAAAGTAGTTTTTATTATAGTTCTTGATGAAGTCCTTATAAGATTCTGGAAGTGAATACCCTAACTTTTCCTCAACTGATTTTATTTTTTCGTCGGTTAATAATATCTCAATTTTGTTATAGTTAAGATATTTTTTAACAAGACTAAGAACTTCGCTAGCTTGAGAATCAAAATTTAACTCTATGAGTCTATAAAATATATCACTATTAAATTTATCTTCTGATTCACCAATTAAAACGGCCTCAAAACTAAGATATTCACTAAAAAAAACATCACGAAATTCTATAGTAGTGATTCTTTGTTCCATTAAGTCAATTAAAATTGATAACACTTTCTCTTTCATAATTTTTATGTTCGTTAAGATACGCTGTTTTGTATAAGATTAGTCGCCTCGTTTAACGACGAATTTAGCAAATACAAACCGAATAGCAGAACCACGAGGTTTTTTTTAAGTATACGAGTATTAGCAATTAATTTTCTTTCCAATGATTCATTTTAGCGATAAGTTCAGGATAAAGACAAGAATTTTTCCCGTCTTCTGAAACTAAAATTCGAACTGTATCTCCGATTGTTTTATTGTTAGTCAATGCAAAATTATTAGTGCGTGATTTTCCTATTTCTTTTGTTCCATTAACATCATATTCATAATACACATCCATTGATGACCCAAATTTGGAGAATGTAAAACCCTTATTTTGATTTATAGAAATAATTTTTCCTTCTTTTAATTTCCCCATTTTATACAAGTCAATTTCTTTTTTAATTCGTAAAAATAAAAGACAGAAAAATACTAATCCAACTAGCATAGCTGCTCCGGCAATATATTTCATAAAATCCATACTAAATGAGTACTGCTCAAATCCCAGTACAATTGAATTTCCATTCAATTGTTTAATTGGAATTACATCTCCTATTTTTAAATTCTTAATCTTTATTGGGTCAAAAACACTAAATCTAGAATGTATTATTTGTCCATTTAAATCAAATTTATAGGTTAAAATTGTTGGGTTATTTCCATTTATTGTGACATTCTCAATTGGCTCAATTTCGGTCAAAACTGCACTTTCGTTTGTTCCACTAGATTCTATCTTTTCAACATTTTCAACATAAGGAAAACTACTTTTGAATGAGTTCATCATTAAGGTTAAAGGAAGGAAAAGGAGCAATGAAAATGTAATTCCTTGAAAAGCAGAAAGTAATAAAATTGGTCTAATTTTAGCTCTTTGCCAAATGGTTTTAAGATTAGTTTTTCTATTTCTCAAAAGTTTATATTTTTTATTTACATTTTAGTTTTATCACTTAAACTGCTATTACGCATACCGTATTGTAGAACGTTTTATAGGTTCTTCTTTAATTATTCTTTCCCGTTTTTGGCATCGGTAAGTCCCTTTTGCATTTCTTTTTCGAATTGCGAATTTGGATATTTGGTAAGTCCTGCCTTAAAATATTTGATGGCATTTTGGTAATCTTTATGCTTTAAATAAAATTGCCCAAAACGATTTTGCCAATAGGCCGATGAATATCTTTTTGTTGTTAAAACATCTTTAAATTCGGTCATGAAAAAAGTAAAATACTCAAAGTTGTTTCTTTTCCAGGCTAACCAAATGAGCGCATCTTTTGTGCTGTTATCTATTTGTTTATCCATACCAAATCGTTCTGCCCGTTCTTCAAAATAGGAAGTCAGGTAGTCCATTCCGCCTAAATCAATATACTGTTGTATGCTTTCAAAAACTGGCGAATTATAATTATGGTAATAGTATTTTAGTCCCTTATAGATTGACAAATGGGCCAAGGATTCGTGTATTTCGTCATCAAACAAACTGTAGTTCCAAATAAGGTTTTTGGGTGCATTAGTCTTTAATATTTCATAGAACGCGTCTGTAGAACCTATATAATAAATATCCTTTTTGGAGTTAGCCATAAACAGGTACACATCTTTTTCTGTGGCAAACGCTTTCACTTGATCTTCGGTGGCATAACCTCCATTAGTGATGATAGCTCCATTAAAGGTTTTACTTTGTTGTAGTATTAATCCGCTTAGGTAATAAGCAGCCGCTTCCCATCCAAAAATCACTCGGTCATCGCTTGTCCTGAAATTGGAGTCTACATAACGAACAACTTCTTTAACTAAAAAATCAGTGAACTTTTCATTTTCGTCACCAAATAGATCTTGTCTTTGTGAATTGCTGGTATTGATTCCTACTACAATCATTTCTGGAATAGCACGAGGAGTTTTCATAGCTTTCTGAATCGCTACACCACTTAAAAAAAACCATTGTCCATCTAAGACATATAGTACAGGATATTTCCCTGTGGAATCTGAATAACTATCCGGTGTATAAATTTGAATCGTTCTATTCTGATTTAATATTGAAGACTTAATTGTGTGATTTTCACCAACACTAACTACAGAACTATCCTCCTGTGATATACACAGCCCTGTATTTATAAAACAAAACATGGTGAAAATGAGTAAGCTTTTCATAGAGTGAATTTGTTTTTTTATTGTTCCTAATGTTCTAACTTTTTGTTTATGTTTCGTTTGCCAGCCGAAGCTGGCATATGTAATATACAAATTGTTAGTTTTTCGTTTGTTTACAATTTTTTTCAATCAACTCTTTAGCATTTTCATTACCTAACTTTTGAGATTCAAATAGATCTTCACATCCTTCGTTATTCATTCCATAGGATAAAAAAATTATCCCTCTCCAATAATAACTCAAGGCCAATTCATAATTTTTTTCAACACAAAAATCGAAATCTTCGAATGCAAGTTTTAAGCTATCGATATTGTACCTAGCTATTCCTCTCTCAAATCTTATTTTTTCCATTTTCACGTCAAACTCGAACCCCAAATCAACAAAAGAATTTTCAGATAAGTCCATATAGATAGACTCGGTTCCTTTGGTTTTAATTGCTTTTTCACAATCTTCGATTGCCCCTTTAAAATCATTGATCACATTTTTAACATTCCCTCTATTTATATAGGCAAGTGTATTACGCTCATCAAGTTCGATTACTTTGGAATAGTCTTTAATTGAACCTTCATAATCTTTTAAAATTGATTTATCAAGAGCCCTGTTTAATAAAGCATAAATATTTTCTGGATCTTTTTCAAGAGCTTTATCTAGAAGAGTAATAGCTTCTTTATATCTACCTTCATTTTCAAGATTTTCGGCTTCTGCGTTATAATCGGATGAGGATTTGAAATCACAAGAAGTAAAAGTTATAATTATAAGTGGTAGTATTAATAATATTTTTTTCATTAAATTTTAAATAGAACTAATGTATTTCTTATTTCTAATTTTTCAATTACACGGTTTTATTCAAGACGAGTCGAATGCAACCTAACGTTTCTTGTATGTTACGTTTGTCTACCGAAGGTGGTATATGCAATATACAATTTGTTATACACTTTTTATTTAACAACAATATCCATCAGAAAAGACAGCTACTGGTTTTACGATTTGGTTATCATCAGCTTCAGAACTTAAATATAGATAAGTTCTGACTGATTTTTCTCCATAACTTATAATATAGTCTAGTTTTCCATCTTGATCTATATCACCTTCCCAAACTAAACAAGTAGGAGAATAATAAGTAATAGATCGATGAGCTGAATTAATAATTTGTTTTTTGTTTTTAGATTTTAAGATTAATTCGGGGTACATAGCCGTTCCTGAAATTTGAAGTTTATCAAAATCTTCAAAATTACTACCTTCAAGACATTTGCCCCGTTTACCATTAATAAACCCTTTTTTCAGGTTTATCTTACTACCTATTATGAACATTAAATTTTCATTATTATTGGTGCTAATCGTATAATCTTCAATTGCCATATAATCAGGAATAAAATCTCTAAAATATGAATAGCTCAATTCAATTGTTTTAAATTCAAAATGATCACCTATTTGATATAAGCCCAACCAGTTCATGTTTTTGACAGACCAAAAGTTATTGTGACAATAGCTACCAGGAAATAACAAAATAAAATTTTTGTTTAAGTCCAACTCGGAATCATCCAATACAATATTTTTAAGAGAAGCAATTTCTCCTAAATACGCATCGAAGAGATAACCTTCATAATTCTTATATTTTATTTTCACCCAATTTCCAACAATGTGGTTTTTGATTTTTTCCTTTCTATTACGGTATAAAATGTTTTCACCAATAGTATCTATACCAAAAGATTTGTTTTCAGTTATTTCTATTTTAGTTGCAAATGGTAATTTGACAAGAATTTTAGATTTCAAATTCGGAGCTTCTCTCAAATTTACGCCAGTAGTTGAAACTACGGAATATGTTCCTTTATGAACGTTGCTTTTTGGTTCTTGAGAGTAAGTAGAAAAATTTAAAAAAGACAAAAGAGAAAGGATTATGGTAATTCGCATGAAGGGTTAGTTTAGATTTCAAATATGTTTATCAAAAATTAAACCAACATTTTAATATCCTTATTTTAGTTGATTGCCTACAATAATGTTATATACGCAATATTACACATATTTCTCTTATTTATACAGTTCCAACCATTTACAAACGCATAATAAACATATAAATCTACAACTAGATTTTTATATGAATAAGAAAAAGCCTGTTTGCACCTCAACAAACAAGCTCTTTCTAACAACATCAAAAACAAAACCAATTGACTCAATTACTTTTATAATGCTTTATTTTTATTTATTATCATATACTAAAATCTATAGGTTATTCCTGCTTTTGCAAAGAATGGTGTACCGGGTGTAAAGTGGATTTCTTCTTCTGATTGGGCTTCATTTGCCAATCTTGATTCTGTAGCAAATTGGGTTTCATTCCACTCAGTATCAAACAGGTTTTCAATACTTACCGAGAAATCAAACTGTTTCCACTTATAATTTAATGACATATCAATAACCGTATATCCTTCTGCCACAATACTATTATTTTCTGTTGCTGCTCGATCTCCCAGATATCGATACCGTATTCCGCCAGAAAAACTATGAAAATCCTCTATACTTATTCCTCCTGCAGCAGTCACCTTAGGCGCTAATGGAATGTAGTCTTCTCCATCAGGTGCTTCAATACTTCTGGCATGGGTGTAGGTTACATCAGAATCTAAAAACAACCAGTCATTTATCTGATATCTACCACTAAAATCGATTCCAACTCTTCTCGTTTTTCCGCTAGGCTCCACAATTCCTTCATCACCTACATACACGAATTCTTGTTCTAAGCCTAAGTACCAAAGTGTGGAATTTAGAAATACTTTCGAGATAGGCTTCCAACTCGCACCTATATCAATTCCGTAAGACTTAGGTAAAACCTGATCTCCTTTTTGTGCAACGACTACGCGAGTATCATTCCCGTGAAATCCTATTCCCGATTTGGCAAAAAGATGTAAGTTATCAGTTGGATCATATGAGACCCGTAGTTTAGAAGTAACAATCGCTTTAGTTTCAGATTGTATTTCGAATGGTGTTAATAATGCATCTTCGTAAGTATACTTAAAATAATCCAAACGCACTATCGGTGTAACCTTTAGTTTCCCAAAGTCTAATGTAACATCTGCAAAAGCGTTCGCATTCGTTTCATTTATATTCCCTAAGCTAACATTCTCCAAGGTTTCATTTCTATTAACTGTTCTGGATAACTCATTCCCTTTTATTGCGTCATTTCTTAGACCTATTCCAGAGTTAAACTCCAATTCTACCTGATCCCAATATTTTCGAGAACTATAAGTGCTATTAAAACCAAATAGATTTCTATGTTCTTTTTGTCTGATCTGATCTCCATTGATAGGATCGTTTAAGAAAAAAGTGAAATTAGAATACAGTTCAAAATCATATAGCGTATAAAATACATTCGTTTTAAACGTTGAATTATCGGTTATAAACTTGTTATAGGTTACATTAAAATTAGTTCTGGATGTGTTTCCTCCTTCTGTATCATCTATAGCTCCAAAACGCGAAATGATCCCTTGTGCTACTGCTCTATTTGGTATTTGTCCTGAGGCATCCCACCTACTGGTAAAATGTGAAGCAGCAAGCGATAATTTAGTATTGTCATTTAACTGGGCAGTGTATTTACCAGCTATATTAATTCGATTAAAATTTTGAGGAGACTCAAAAGGCCCATCACTTTCTAAATATTCCATGGCAAGCGTAGCATTTTCTTTTTTAGAAGCTTCTAACAAATTGAATAGCCCAACAGTTCTAAGTGTATTAAAATCACCGGCTTCTACTTTAATCTCGTTATCAGTAAAACTTTCCTTGGTTTTGAATGCTACGTATCCGGCAGTATTAAAGTTTCCTTGATCTGCTGTATATGAACCTTTCCCAAAACGTATTTTGTCAATCGTTTCCGGAATAATAAAATGTAAATCTGCATATCCTTGTCCGTGGGCGTGAGATACCATATTAACAGGTATACCATCTACAGAAATAGACACATCAGTTCCGTGGTCTACATCAAACCCTCTAAGAAAAATTTGTTCTGCTTTACCTCCACCGGCGTGTTGACCAATGAACAAGCCAGGGACTTTCAGTAATAACTCCTGAGAAGAATTTACCGGATTCACTTTCATATCCAATTTATTTATTAACTGCAATGGGTTCACTTCTTGTTTCAAAACCAACTCATCCAACTGAAAAATTTTATCCTCTAATAGTATTTTAATACCATTATCTATAGCTTCTTTTTTAAGGATCAGCTTTTTAGTTTCAAAACCTAACAAACGTACTGTTAGTGTATCACCAATCTGAATATTATGAAGTATAAAAGTTCCGTTTTCTAAGGTATGTGTGTGGGTATCAGTTCGGACATTGTATACATAAGCTTCAGAAAGTGGAGTATCATAGTTATCAACCACCTTACCTTTTAGGGTTTGATTTTGAGCGTAACCATACACACCGAATATCAGTGGAAGTAGTATAAGTAAATTTTTCATGAGTGTTGTTTTGACGTTGGGGATATTTACAGGTTTATTATTTCCTGTGCGATAACCGGACCTAATTCATAACTACTTTCCACTAATTCTTCTATGATCGGATTCGCTTTTTCTAATAAATTATTTGCCTTGTAAATCTGAGCAATATGAAAGTTTGCTACAGGTTCAAAAGTCTTATGTAGGATATACTTTTCTGCAATCGTTAGTGCTTCTTTATGTGCTCCTTTTAGATTAAGTATATGTGCTTTTAGATCGTAGGATTCAGGCGTAGGACGATTCTGTATTTCTTCTTCGGCTATATCGAGTGCCTGATCAAATTTTTGGTGCTCTTCTGCAAGTAATAAAGCAGTATGCGAATTATACATTACTCCGTAACGTTCGTCATTAACTGCTTGCTCATACTTCTGGAGATTTACTTTTTTCTTATTATCCTCTTTTTGAAACTCTGCTATCTCTGCCTTTAAAAGGAAATAATCCGGGCTTTGATGATGTTTTGTAATTGCATCCAGAATTCTTAATGCCTCTTCAGGATTGTTTTCATAAGAATACACGATCCAGGCGATTCCTTTCTTAGCGTATGCATTTGCCGGATCTATAGCTAATGCTTTTAGATAATTTTTATAGGATTCTCCGATTCTTCCTGCATGACCATAGTAATCGGCCAAATTGGTGTAAGACCATACTAATAAACTTTCCTTTTTGCTACTTTCTGCAATCTTCAATGCTTTTTCCATATTTCTGATGGTAGCATCCAGGTTCCCTTTATAATCGTTCCATTTAGCCAAGCGTATCAAAAAATTATAATCACTTTGATTTGCGATCCTTTTTAAATATTTCTGAGCATTTTCATAGGCTCCCAGTTCCATAGAAACATCAAAAAGTACCATTTCTGTAGCCTTTGTGTTCGTTTTCAATAAGTATGCTCCCTGTGCTACTTCTTCGGCTTCTATAAATCTATGCTGAGAGATATAATTATGTGCTAACGCCAAAAGATGTCCTGATTTTCCTATGGTTGCTATGTCTGCAGATTTAGTCAATGCTTTTTCAGCTAGCATGAGATACTTAATTTCTCCTGTTGATTGAAATAGCTCCGTATAGGCTCCTGCAGCTGGTGCTAGTGCAGTAATCTGAAGACTGTCTTCTTTTATTTTAGTGTTCCAAAATTGAAGTGTCTTTATAGCTTCTTTCGCAGTTTCATTATTCTGGGCATTGAGGTATGATGCATAATCTTCTGGATTTGTGATCGTAGTTTCTTGTTTCTGACAGGAAATAATCAGTATGCCAACCATTACTCCTATAATACAGTTTGATGCTTTCATATTTTTGTTTTTTGAAAATTTGTTATAACCGATATGTTATGCCATACTGAGCCTATCTCTATATCCTAAATAAGGCATACAAAGTCATTTGAGGGCTGACTTATAATAATCACTGACAGACTCAGTAAGACAATAAAAATGTTAGAATTGATCTATTTACGACCCGTGTGGTGCTTCTAAGTATGGAAAAGTAGCCGAAGGGGTTTCTCCTGATGCACTTACCCCATCCGTTACTAATATGGGTAAAGTACCACCGTTGCCATCGTCCTGACCGTTAAAACGATCTCCATTCTGCCCACCAAATAATAATATTAAAGAAACATCGATAACATCATCCGTTAGGGTTCTTCCTGTTAACACATTGGTACCGTCAAAATATGTTGTTGGAGCTTCCGGAGCCACTTGTAGTACATCTGAAGCCAATACAGTAGTAAGTGTCGTGATATCCAAACCAAGGATATTATTTTCATAACTTACTCCAAATGCTCCATGTAAATTTGCTAATTGCGTTTCAAATAAAGATTGAAAAGCAGCACCTTGTTGTGAAGGAATCGTAACATTAAAGCTATTTTCGATATCAGGTGTTGCGCTGAATACCGTATTAATTCCCGGACGTCCCATCTGATCTTCTTGAGAAAATGTTCCAGAGAAGTCGACAGTTGCAGGTGGATTTATAACAATTGCATCGTCATCACTGCTACAACTTGCCAGCCCCATTACAATCATTAAAGTGGCTGCTATATTTTTTAAATTATTTAGTTTCATAATATCTTTTGTTTTAAAATTCTTGATTATTGTTTTCTTTTTGCTTCTGCCCAGGTATTGAATACTTCTACTCCTGTTCCTGCAGGATGACTAAATGTTCCACCTAAAAGTGAATTAGGTACTTCTACTACGATAGATAATACATTGGTTCCATCAAAATCATCGTTCCCCGGATTATTAAATCCTCCTGAAGCCATTCCCCCTATAATCGCATTGAATTGATTGGAATCAAAAAAGAAAGGATCTTCTCTTAAGCCAGCAAAATATGAGATTCCATTAGTTTCTGATGTGATAGCATTAGAGCCTGAGCTTATAGCTACCTGACCTAAATACTGTGTGTCATCATCGATAGTACTGTTTAGTCCGGTTTGTGAAGGCTGATAAGGTCCAAAGAAATACATAATTCCATCTCTGGGTATTGCCTGGATCACAAGGTCTTCTACCAAATCACCATCATTATCGATGTTAATCTCCACCAATACATTTTCATCAAAAGTAGCAGAGCTTCCAGGTGCTAATAACCCTTGTACATTGGCTACAAATACGGTATTATCCGGATTAGCGCCTTCAAAAGCATAAAGATCTGTAATGTCTGCTGTGGATCCTACTACCGCTGGTGCATCGATATGATCCGCTGCCATCAGTACTACTCCTAAGCTAAAAAGCCCTCCAAGGATGAATAAATTTGTTTTTTTAATCTTGTTCATTTTATTTAATTTTAAATGTTTACAGCAATACATACGAGGAATAAAGAAGTACGGTTTTCTAAGAAACGTTAAAAATTTGTTATCAAAAAAATCATCACTATACCGAAAGCCTGTGATTACCTAAAAAATAAATTTAACTTTGCCATAAACTGATGAACTAATGAACCCATCAACTTCTGGTTGGATTGATAAATTTCTAAGAGATTTTGATGTCGACTCTCTTTCTCAATATTCTTTGGATATGCTCTATCCTAAGCTTAGGGAAGCAGGTTTTATATACGGAACATCAGTAGATATTGTTTTGACTCACGATTCAGAAATTATTTATTCTGAAGAAGAGAAAACTAAAATCAATCTTTTTGCAGCGCTCGTAGTTACCTATTATGAGACTATTGATAATGGAGATCAAAAAGATTGTATAAAAGCACTTATCGAATTTTATGAATATCTGGATACAAAAAAATCTTTCTTTTCTTTTATTAATACCTTGACAACCAGCAAGAGCGAAAAATTAGAAAAGATTGTACATACTCGTATCCAAACCAATGAATCTATCTTTAAGAAAAACTTCAGTCATTTATTAACCAATGCTCTGTTATTTATTGATGTATTAGCTTTTGAGCATTTTCTAATTCACGATAAGAATCCTATTGAGTATGCATCAGCACTAGAAGAGAGTTTGACCAATATTGTTTTTCTTGCATTAAACTCTAAAATTGAAAAAGATACTTATGATGAGTTGCTGGTCAAATTATTTGCTTCTTCTGTTCGCTATACGAAAGTAAATACAGATGAAGACGCCACTTTTGATCAGATTCATCTGGAAGCATACACTGATGTGTTAGAAAAAAGATATATTCTTGATCTCACCAGTCTGGCGGTATGGAATGATAAAGAGATTGATCTTGGAGAACAGGATTTTATACGCGCATTGGGTGCAGAACTACAATTATCGAATCAGTGGGTGAAGGAATCCCTACATTCTGTACAATCTTTTGTAAAAGAACACAAAGAAAATATTTCCTTTTTTAATTATTCAAACCCGGCGCATCACTTTTATAAGCAAACCTCGAGAACAGTAAGCGTGCTAATTCTTAGAAATAAAAAACGATTAATTAAGGAGATTACTGAAAGTAAAGATTTAATGATTTTATTGGGGCAATCTGCGGTAAGGGATTTATCTAAAGAAGAAAAACAAAAAGTAAAACAACAATTACTGGATGTATGTAAAACGATTCCTTCTCTGGCTATTTTTATTTTACCTGGAGGAAGTTTATTAATGCCATTATTAATAAAGTTTATTCCTCAGTTATTGCCATCAGCTTTTAATGAGAATAAATAAAAAATCCCTGCACTAATAAACAGGGATTTAGTTCTTTGCTATACTTCTAGTTTTTGAAGTTCTTTATAATTCTTTTTAAGTCGCCTTGTTAATATACCATATATCAATCTATATAATAGTGCTAAAAGACCTATAAAAGTAGCTAAAACAATTATCGTAGTAATTATTATTAAATATGCTGGTACTTCCTTATCTCCCGTTGCATTGGTATGTGCTTCTGTATAAAATATAATATAAAACATACTAATTGAAAAAGTCACTGCTAAGAAACTAAGATTAATCCATATATACTGCTTTACCGTCCTTCTGGTATTGAGAATATTTTTCATTAATACAGATGCGGAATCTGTTGTTTTGATATTTCTATAATTCAGATAAAACCTAACAATAAAATACAGTAATATACCATATGACAATATTGTAGACACCAGCGAAAAGCCTTCTAACCCCATAACCTCGAGTTCATCATACTGACCACTTAATCTTACTATGATATCGATAGACGACCATAAAATAAATTCTAAAATACTAATGATAAAAATCCATTTTACCATTGACGATGACTTCTTTAAAATCATCTTATAGATTTCATTATATGATAACTTAGGAAGCCCTTCTTCTTGATTCTTCCAGTCTTTTTTTAATAATTCTAATTCATCCATGCCTATGGGTTTAATATTTTTTTCAATTTTGTTTTCACTCGATTCATCTTCACTCTTGCATTTACTTCAGAGATCCCCATCGTCTCTGCAATTTCTTTATATGATTTGTCTTCCAGATATAAGAAAACTAATGCCTTCTCTATATCGTTCAATTGTTTTACTGCCGAGTACATTAACTTAAGCTGTTGCTCTACCTCATCATCATATTCCTCTGTCTTTATTTTAAAATCCATCGCATCAAAATCAGAAGTTTTAATGCTTCTTTTAGATTTACGATATAAGGTAATTGCCGTATTCAAAGAGACCCTGTACATCCAGGTACTAAATTTAGAATCCCCTCTAAACTTAGGATACGCTTTCCATAACTGGATCGTAATCTCCTGAAACAAATCGTTATGTGAGTCAGGGTCATTGGTATATATCCTACAGACCTTGTGCACAATATTTTGATTTTGCTCAAGATTGGTTACAAAACTATGTTCTAATTCTTTATTCACTTTGGTTAGTTACATCTTATATGTAGACAATACAACAAATCTGTTACACATTAAAAATTAAATTTTCTTTTTGTTCTAAACTTCCTTCAAAAAAACATCAGCTTTATCATCTGATAACCAGAAGGTTTATAATTGTCTCCTAATAAAAATAAATATTATATAGCCTAAGTAATATTATCACTTTATCTTTGTAAAACAACATCATATTTATGAATATTCCTTATACTAATTTACCAAGATTAGTGATTATCGGAGGTGGTTTTGCAGGAGTTGCATTAGCCAGAAAAATGGTAAAAGAAAATGTACAACTCATATTATTAGACAGACACAATTACCACACATTTCAACCTTTATTATATCAAGTCTCCACCGCTTCTTTAGAACCTGATTCTATTGCGTATCCACTTCGAAAAATTATAAAACGAGGCAAGAATACATATTTTAGAATGACTGAGGTTACTTCTATAGATCCAACAACAAAAGAGGTTCATACATCTATCGGGAGCATTACTTACGACTATCTGGTGATTGCCACAGGAGCACGGACTAATTTCTTTGGAAATCAAACTATAGAAAAGAATGCAATGCGAATGAAAAACTTACCGCAAGCATTGAATCTAAGAAGTTTGATGCTAGAAAATCTGGAACAGGCAGTTATTACAACCGATCCCGAAAAGAGAAAGGAGCTATTACGTTTTGTGTTAGCCGGTGCCGGTCCTACCGGTGTGGAATTAGCAGGAGGAATAGCAGAACTACAACTTAATGTGCTGCCTCGTGATTATCCCGATATGGATTTTAGTGAAATGGAAATTCACTTAATAGAAGGTGCTGATCGGGTTTTGCCACCAATGAGTGAAAATGCATCAGAAAAAGCAGCTGGTTTTTTGAAAAAGATGGGGGTACACATCCACACTAATACCCAAGTAACAAATTATGAAAACAATCTGGTTTCCACCAATACAGATATATCTCTAAAAACAGCAACTTTTATCTGGTCTGCCGGTGTTACAGGTGCTCCTGTAGAAGGGCTGCAAGCAGATGCCTTGATACCAAGAGCCAATCGATACAAAGTAAATCAGTTTAACCAAATTGAAGGGTATGATGATATTTATGCGCTGGGAGATATTGCATTAATGGAAACCGAAGAATATCCAAAGGGGCATCCTATGGTAGCACAACCGGCTATCCAACAAGGAAATCATTTGGTAAAAAATCTAAAACGACATCTAAAAGGAAAACCTATGGTTCCTTTTAGATACTTCGATAAAGGATCTATGGCCACTATAGGTCGTAATAAAGCTGTTGTAGATTTAGGAAAATTTCGTTTCGGTGGATTCTTCGCCTGGTTTATATGGATGTTTATCCACCTATGGTTCTTAGTAGGTTTTAGAAATCGTTTAGTGACATTTTTTAACTGGACATATAACTACATCAATTACGATAAAGCCGCCAGACTTATTGTAAGACCTTTTAAAAACAAAGAAGAAAATACTGTAGAACGTGTGTGAAAATTAGGAAACTCTAGTATTGGTTAAACAATTTAGCCGGTAAATCTTCAAGTTCTTGCCTGGTTATTTTTTCTCCTTCTGTGGGTGGTTTCAGTTCAAAACGCTCTTCGGAAAATAACTGAATTTTGTGGAACCTTACTATTTTTTTATCCTCTTTTAGTTCAAGAATAAGTCCCGGTAATCCATAATATCCTTTCGGTCCGTGAGTAACTTTTATGTCTTTCGTGTACCAGGCTTCTACCTTTTTATCCGAGTTTGAGAGAATTGCTTTTTGGCAAGTATATTGATCTATACGTTTAGTCTCATTAGTAAGTTTCCATGACAGATCCTCCAGCTCTTCTTCAATCAGAAAATTTCTCCCCTTAAAATCAAACCGATATACCTTTAATGCGCTGATTTTTTTTTCTTTGAGAAATATTCAGATAAATAATTTCAGAGTCATTATAATTGATTTTTTCGTCTACCAATTCCCGACCTGCTTCATTTGTTTCTATACGAGAAATGGTATCATTTGTCACTTTTTCCTGCGGATAATACAACGATGTGTCCTTATTAACTTTTAATATGGTGATGTAATCATAAGATGGAATTGTTAAAGGAGCGTTTTTTAGTTGTTCTTTTTCCTGCTTTTCCTTAACAATAGAAAAAAGACGATCTGCTTCTTCTAGGAATTTTTGATTATATAAGTTTATAGAATCTTTGCCTGCACCTGGCTTATGAGTTGCTTTAAATTTTGCAAGTCCGTCTTGTACAAACGAATTAATTTCTGAATGATCTACCGACTCCTGCTTGGAAACCTGAGCCGCTTGTCTTTTTTCTTTATAAAACACAGTGATCTGCTGCGCATTTGCTTTTAATGAGCTCAAAATAAGAGTAAGCAATACTATCTTTTTTATCATATTGATCATTTTTAAATTAGTATTGATTAAACAATTTAGCCGGTAAATCTTCAAGTTCTTGCCTGGTTATTTTTTCTCCTTCTGTGGGTGGTTTCACTTCAAAACACTCTTCGGAAAATAACTGAATTTTGTGGAACCTTACTATTTTTTTATCTTCTTTTAGTTCAAGAATAAGTCCCGGTAATCCATAATATCCTTTCGGTCCGTGAGTAACTTCTATGTCTTTGGTGTACCAAGCTTCTACCTTTTTATCAGAGTTTAAGAGAATTGCTTTTTGGCAAGTATATTGATCTATACGTTTAGTCTCATTAGTAAGTTTCCATGACAGATCTCCCAGCTCTTCTTCAATCAGAAAATTTCTCCCCTTAAAATCAAACCGATATACCTTTAATGCGCTGATTTTTTTTCTTTGAGAAATATTCAGATAAATAATTTCAGAGTCATTATAATTGATTTTTTCGTCTACCAATTCCCGACCTGCTTCATTTGTTTCTATACGAGAAATGGTATCATTTGTTACTTTTTCCTGCGGGTAATACAACGATGTGTCCTTATTAACTTTTAATATGGTGATGTAATCATAAGATGGAATTGTTAAAGGAGCATTTTTTAGTTGTTCTTTTTCCTGCTTTTCCTTAACAATAGAAAAAAGACGATCTGCTTCTTCTAAGAATTTTTGATTGTATAAGTTTATAGAATCTTTGCCTGCACCTGGCTTATGAGTTGCTTTAAATTTTGCAAGTCCTTCTTGTACAAACGAATTAATTTCTGAATGATCTACCGACTCCTGCTTGGAAACCTGAGCGGGCTTTCTTTTTTCTTTATAAAATACTGTGATCTGCTGCGCATTTGCTTTTAATGAGCTCAAAATAAGAGTAAGCAATACTATCTTTTTTATCATATTGATCATTTTTAAATTAGTATTGATTAAACAATTTAGCCGGTAAATCTTCAAGTTCTTGCCTGGTTATTTTTTCTCCTTCTGTGGGTGGTTTCAGTTCAAAACCCTCTTCGGTAAATAAGTGAATTTTGTGAAACCTTACTATTTTTTTATCCTCTTTTAGTTCAAGAATAAGTCCCGGTAATCCATAATATCCTTTCGGTCCGTGAGTAACTTTTATGTCTTTCGTGTACCAGGCTTCTACCTTTTTATTCGAGTTTTTTAATATCGCTTTGTAACATAGATATTTATCAATTTGTTTTGATACTTCTGTCAATATCCATTCTTTATTTTCTAATACTTCATCAATTAAAAATTCTCTACCCCTTTGATCAAATTCATATACCTTTAATGAGCTTATCATTTTCTTTTGGGACTGATCCAAGAATATGATTTCGGAATTATTATAATTGATACGTTCTCGTTTAAACTCTCGTCCTTTTTTATTGGTTCTTGTCTCTGACACTGTATCATTACCGACTTGCTCCTGTGGGTAGTACAAAGACTTTTCGTGATCTATTTTTAATACTGTGATATAATCATATTCAGGAATTTCTAAAGGCTTACGTTTTATTTTCATAGAATGAGCAGATATTTTATCTGCCTGTTCCTGCATTTTTTTCCTAAAATAATCCAATGAATCCCGATCCTTGTCTGCTTTTATGGATGCTTTAATTTTTGCGATTTCCACCATATAAACTTCAAATTCTTCCATATCCATTTGTGCTTGTCGAGTAGACACCTGAGCGGGCTTTCTTTTTTCTTTATAAAATACTGTGAGTTCTTGGGCTTTTGCAGATGAGAATAATAAGATAATAATTGCCAGTAATAGTCTTTTCATTTTTGATTGATTGATTTTAAAGCATAAAACTAAGAAATTAGTTGAATCATTCAACTAATTTCTTAGTTTATTTTTTACCCGATCACAATCCATCCTATTTTTTCTACAGTTCGGTCGTATACAATTTTATCGTCCGATTCTTTATCTCACTTTTGAACCATCAATCAAAAACAACCAAATGAAATCAATACTAACCACACTCCTATTCTTAACGATCACTTGTTTAAACGCACAAATCACGGTTTCAGGAATTGTCACAGAACCATCCGGAACTCCAATTCCAGGAGCTAATATTTACCTAGAAGGTACATATGATGGCGCCTCTTCTTCTGATGATGGAACTTTCAATTTTTCTACTTCAGAAATCGGTGAACAAACTTTGGTCATTTCATTTCTTTCTTTTGAAACCTATTCATTGCGCACCTCTGTAAGCGAAATGAAAGATTTAAAAATAGCTTTAAAAGAGGACGTCAATTCATTAGGTAGCGTTATTCTTAATGCAGGTACCTTCTCTGCGGGTGATAACAGCAAAGCATCTGTACTGACTCCCTTAGATATTGTTACCACAGCAGGAGCAGCCGGTGATTATATAGGAGCATTTCAAACATTACCTGGTACTTCTACAGTTGCAGAAGATGGTAGACTTTTTGTGCGAGGTGGAGATGCTAATGAGGCAAATGTATATATTGATGGACTGCGAGTTTTTCAGCCTTTTGCAGCAACGGCTAATAATATTCCAACACGTGGTCGCTTCTCCCCTTTCTTATTTAAAGGGACTAATTTTTCTACAGGTGGATACTCCGCAGAATATGGCGACGCGTTATCCAGTGTTTTACTGCTAAACACCATCGATGAGCCAGAGCAGGAAAAAACAGATCTATCTTTTATTAGTGTGGGGCTTGGTGTAGGAAATACTCAAAAATGGAAAAAGAATTCTTTAAGTATTAATGCATTTTACCTTAACTTAAAACCATATCAAGAAATCATATCCCAGCGTGTAGATTGGATAAAACCTTTTGAATCTTTATCAGGAGAAGCTGTTTACAGACACCAATTAGGTAATGGGTTGTTCAAATTATATGGCGGATTAAACTATACAGATTTTCAATTAATTCAAGAAGATATCAATGTGCCAGAAGGTATTAATTTTGGTCTTAAAAACAGAAACTTATATATCAATGCTTCTTATAAAGGTGATCTAGGAAATGATTGGACATTGGCAACCGGCGCAAGTTTTGCCAATGATCATAACGATATAAAAATCGAAGAAACCAATATCGATAATGATGATAATGCAGCCCACTTAAAGGTAAAACTGAGAAAAAGATTCAATAATCGATTTAAATTGAGTTTTGGTGTAGAACAATTTCTTGGAAATTTTAAAGAAGAAGTGAATGCTGTTTCCTTCGGAAATTTCCAGAGTAGTTTTAAAAATAACAGCACAGCAGCTTTTTCTGAAGCAAACATATTTTTCAATAAAAACCTGGCGATGCAATTAGGAATACGGGCAACTCATAATGCACTATTGGACTTTACCAAGGTATCTCCAAGAGCTTCATTGGCTTACAAAGTCGCAGACAAATCTCAAATTTCTTTGGCATATGGGGATTTTTATCAAGCTCCACAACAAGATATTCTTAAATACAACAGCTCCTTGGATCCGGAAAAATCATCGCATTTTATTCTTAACTATCTATATCAAAACGATGGAAGAACCTTAAGAGCAGAGGCGTACTATAAAAGTTATGATCGCTTGGTAAAATTTGACAGAGAAATGCCGGAGTTTGGAAGTAATTATAATAGCAACGGAGACGGATATGCTGCTGGATTAGATTTGTATTGGAGAGATAATAAGTCGATTAAAAACTTTGAGTACTGGACTAGTTATTCTTACCTGGATACAGAAAGAGCATATAGAAATTATCCGGAACGTGCTACTCCTAACTTTGCTACAAAACATAATCTATCTGTGGTTGGAAAATATTGGGCAAAAGATTGGAAATCTTTGATAAGCGCTACGTACAATTTTGCCTCAGGGCGCCCATACACTGATCCAAACACCAATAACTTTTTAGGCGAAAAAACAAGAACTTTTAATTCTCTGAATATGAGTTGGGCGTATTTAATTAGTCAACAAAAGATTCTATTTGTATCGGTGTCTAATGTATTAGGATTTGACAATGTATTTAATTACCAATATGCTAATACTCCCAATGTTAATGGAGACTTTGCCAGACGTGCCATAAGACCCACTGCAGATCGTTTTTTTATCATTGGGTTCTTCTGGACGATTAGTGATAACAAAACCGATAATCAGTTGGATAACCTTTAGGTCTACTGTCTTTAAATTCATAAACAAAAGTAAAATTACTCTTAAAAAACATTACAAATCAAACACTTAAAAAACCATATGATTAATTTTATAAATAAAACTAAAGCTATGAAAATCACACATTATTTCTCTTGTATTATACTTTGCTGTTTATCTACTTTTACTGTACAAGCACAAAGTGATGAAAACACTATCCAAATTCAAATATCAAATATCAAATCCTCAGAAGGAACCATCAAAATAGGTTTGTATAAAGGTGAGGATACATTTTATAAAACAGTCTTCAAATCTGTGAAAGCACAAAGTAAAAAAGGTGAGCTAAATGTTTTTTTTAAAAATATCCCTGCCGGCGACTATGCGATCTCTTTGTACCACGATAAGAATGATAACGGAATATTGGATAGAAATATGTTTAAAATACCTAAAGAACCTTATGGAACTAGTAATAATGCGAAAGGAAGTTTCGGGCCACCGAGTTGGGAAGATGCAAAATTTACGGTTAAAGATACCGATGTAGTACAGTCGATTAAACTATAGATAACTCATCCCAACTTACCTACTTATTGCCCTCCAACATTATATTTATTCATTTTTCGCTTTAACAGATTCGACCTCAATGATTCTTGTGGAAACACTACCATCATCATTTTTTGTATCAATAATTGTTGTTCCCTCAGGATATTTGTACTGGTCTGCTACAATTTTGTTATACTCGGCTCTACTGATGCTAGTTCCCCAATCTGGTTGTTTAATGTTAACCTCTTTATCAAAATCAATTTCTTCTACAAAGAGATGACTGCGTGCTAGATGATATTCTAGTATAAGTCCGGGTAAACCTGTAAGTCCGTTTGGATTGGTTGAAACTGGGATTTCTTCTGTAAACCAAGCTTCGATTGGAAATCCGTTTTTTTCAGAAATTGCTAAACGACAGTTATAGCTCTTGATCTTTTTGGTTTCATTTGTAATCTCCCACTTCATTATTTCCAGCGGTTCCTTAACCATATAATCCTTTCCTGCAAAATGATGAACTGTGATTTTTTCCTTAGCATTCACATCCATATGATAAACTTCATAATTTATATAGTGTGTTGAAGGAGCTTTATACCTTTCTCCCATTACTTCGAATTCCTTTGTCCAAGAGGTATCTCTTATTTTACCAACGGGTCTGTATAAAGAAATATCATCGTTTATTTCCAAAACCCAATCAGCTTCCGAATTAAAATCTTCGCGGTCAATATTGATAATCTTCTTGTTGTATTCTATTGAAATTGACTGCGCTTGCCCTAGCAATCCACAAAAAAACATTAAACTAAAAATTACCTTCTTCATTATAAATTTTCATGTATTAAAATCACAATATACCCTTTTCTTTTATCTAAAGACTATTTGTAATACAATTCAGTATATAAAAACTACAGTTCGGTAAGATATACTTCTAAAACCCTCTGTTTTAAAGGATCTTTACACTGTAAAACAAAAACAGCTGTCACACTGAGCTGGCACACTGAGCTGGCACACTGAGCTGGCACACTGAGCCTGTCGAAGTGCTGTCGAAGTGCTGTCGAAGTGTAATCAATAATTAAACAAAACCTTAAAACACGAACAAATGAAAACTATCATTATCATACTTAGCTTTTTTGCAATAACCTCTGTAAATTCTCAAGCAGCTTACGAAAAAGGAATGGGAAAAGCATTTGAGTTATGGGGAAATCAAAAAAACGACGAAGCTGCCAATTTATTCGAACGTATTGGGAAAGCAGAAAAAGACAACTGGTTACCATATTATTATGCTGCACAAATACATATTGTAAAGACTTTTAATACCAAAGATGCCGAGGAAATAGAATCTCGTTTAACAAAAGCACAGAATTACCTTAATGAGGCTAAAACTTTTTCTAAGGACAATGCAGAAATCCTGATTATGGAAGCTATGTTAAATACAGCCTATGTGGTATATGATGGTGCAAAATACGGGATGACACATTCTGGAAAAGTGGAAGAATTATACCAAAAAGCTAAAATTATAGAACCTGAAAACCCGAGAGCCATATTATATCACGCAGAATGGCAAATGGGTGCTGCAAAATTCTGGGGTAAAGACCCAAAAGCCTTTTGTCCTGAGATAGAAAAAGCTATCTTGTACTTTGAAAAAGAACCTTCTAGCATACCATTTTACCCGGATTGGGGAAAAAACCAGATAGCAAGGATTCAGGAAAATTGTAAATAAAACTAAATGAACATTTTTAAAGAAATAGGAAAAGGTATTTTAATCGGAACCACAATATTTATAGCATTCCTCATTGTATATTATTTTAAAGGAATTGAAATAAATTTTGACCGAGAATTGCTAAATGAGTACTTAGAGAATGTGATGTTTTCTATCATCATTTACATAGCAAATGTATACCTGTTCTTATATCGAAGAGAAAAATGTAAAGAAAAGTTTTTTAGTGTAAGAAATTTATCTGTAAACATCATTCTTGCAACACTGGTATCGGTGATCGCAATATTTATTGCTAGACTATTTTACCACGTATTTGTTTATGAAAAAGGATTATTTGAGTTTCTGAGTGCAGAGAGGCCTCAGTATTATTTGGTTTCTCTTTCTATAGCGACCGTAGTAACCTTTCTGTTTTATGGAGCATTCTATTGGAAACACAGACAGGAAACCAAAGTTACCGAACAAAAAATAATAGCAGGAACAGCCTCGGCTAAGTTTGCCGCTTTAAAAAATCAGTTGGATCCACACTTTTTGTTCAACAGCCTAAATGTATTGACATCGCTAATAGATGAAAATCCAAAAATGGCTCAGAAATTCACAACTTCTTTGTCAAAGGTATACCGATATGTTTTAGAACAAAAAGATAAAGAATTAGTAACCATAGATGAAGAATTAAAATTTGCAAAAACCTATATGACCTTATTAAAACTAAGGTTTGAAGACAGTATTATTTTTGAGATACCAGAGCAAGCCTCTAATCCCGAAGCCAGAGTGGTGCCATTGTCTTTGCAGATTTTATTAGAAAACACTATCAAACATAATGTGGTCATGCCAGACAGGCCATTGCATATTAAAATTTATGAAGATGACGGTTTTCTGATTGTAGAAAACAACCTGCAACCTAAACAAGTAATTAAACAAAGTAGCGGTGTAGGTTTAGGAAACGTAAAACAACGATACGGATTACTGACAAAAAGAGAGTTCTCTGTATTTAAAACCGAGACAGCATTTATTGCAAAGCTTCCCATATTAACTAAAAGAATAACATCAATCGATATGACAACAGCACAAGATATAGAAATCGTAAAGGACCTTAAATACAAAAGGGCAAAAGATCGAGTAAAGAAAATGAAAGAATTCTACGGTAGTTTAACTGCTTATTGTATAGTGATTCCATTTTTAGTATTTATCAATTACAGAACTACAGGTTTTGACCTACCCTGGGTTATCTTTCCGATGGCAGGATGGGGATTAGGCTTACTCTTTCATTATGGAGAAGCCTTTGACCGACACCCAATTTTTGGTAAAGATTGGGAAAAGAAAAAAATCAGAAAGTATATGGATGAATCTAACAGAAGAAATTATGAATGATTTTGATAAAAGAAAAGCTTACAAAAAAGCAAAAAAACGTGTTACAGAAGAGAGATCGTTTTACACGCACGTTGCCATCTATGTCGTTATGAATATTGTCATTTTTATTTTCAAAATAGAATTAGGTGATTTTATAGATGATGAAGGATACAGCAACTTTCTCCCCTGGAATTTAATTGCTACTCCGGTGTTATGGGGATTAGGTTTACTAGGGCACGGATTATGGACATTTAAAGAAAAAAACGGATTAGGAAAACTATTTAACAAATCTATTTTTAGTGAAAAATGGGAAGAAAAAAAGATCAAAGAGTTTATGAATGAAAAGGATCACCTCTAAAAGAACTGAAAATGGAAAATTCTGAACTACAAAAAAGATATAGAAAAGCAAAAAAAAGGGTTCAAGAAGAACAATCATTTTATACACATCTAAGCGTATATATTGTTGTAAATATTGCCATTATCCTGGTGATTTTATATCTAAAAGATTATTTCTACGACGGTTACTTGCTTCCTAATTTAATAATCCCACCATTATCGTGGGGTATCTTCTTGCTAGGACATGGATTATGGACATTTAGAAAAAGGAACAAATTTGAAAAATTATTTAGTAAATCCATTTTTAGTAAAAAATGGGAAGAGCGAAAAATTAATGAGATAATGGATGAGATCGATGATCTTTAAAAGAACAGAACATGGAAAATCTAGAAAAACAAAGAAAATATAGAATCGCCAAAAAAAAGGTGCAAGAAGAAAAAGGGTTTTACAGTCATCTCACGGCTTATGTAATTGTAAACATTTTTTTATTGTTTGTAAACTCTGATTTTATGGATGAAGGTTTTAACAACTGGTTAGAATGGAATTTATATATCACTCCGTTTTTCTGGGGAATAGGTTTATTCTTTCATTGGATAAAAGTTTTTAACCCTAATATCATTTTCAGCAAACAATGGGAAGAAAGAAAAATAAAGGAAATTATGGATAACGATGATACTAAAGATTATTTATAGATAGCAACTTCAATGAAGTGATTCAGAGAAAGTGGCATTTAAAATGAAACTGATACTTTTCATATCTTTTTTAGTTTGTATGCCTCCAAAATAAGATTTATTACAAAAGAAATAGATTCCGGCCTGCGCCGGAATGACAGAAAAAGTAAAAAAATAATAGAGTGTTGTCATTCCAGCGTAGGCTGGAATCCAAAAAAACAACCATTTAAAACCAATCATCATGCAAGATTCTGAAAAAGAAAAAAGATATAAAAACGCTAAAAAAAGAGTGGACGATGAACGAGGGTTTTATTCACATCTCTCTATTTACATTGTTATTAATCTTGTGATACTTTTTATCAATACCAATTTTAAAAGTCAGGGATTCGAAAACTGGGGTCAATGGCATCTGTATATTACTCCTGTACTTTGGGGAATTGGATTGTTGTTTCACGGGTTAAGGGTTTTTAAACAGAATTTTATTTTTGGAAGAAACTGGGAACAACGTAAAATCAAACAATTGATGGATGAAGATGATACGCTCGACGTATTATAATTAAACCAGTTGTGTATTTAGAACAAAATATAAAAGAAAAGCGTCAATTCGAGTGCCCGCCTCTGGAGGGTATCGAGAATAGTGGTTTCCTTGTATCGATCTCACTTTATAACATTAATCAAAACATAAAAAACTAATCATCATGAAAGATTTTGAACAACAAAAAAGATACGAACGAGCAAAAGAACGTGTAGACGAGCTTAAGAAATTTTATAATAACCTTTTTTCATACATTGTTATTATCGGGTTTCTTGCAGGAATTAATTATTATACTAATGAGTGGCGGTACGCCTGGTTTTTATGGGCTGCTTTTGGATGGGGAATCGGATTAGCATTCCACGCCGTAAAAGCGTTTAGAATTAATCCTATGTTTGACAAAGATTGGGAAGAACGTAGAATCAGAAAGTATATGGACGAAGAGGATAAAGATAAAGAGCTTTGGGAATAATCTGGATTATTGGATTAGTTGGATTGTTGGATTATTAGATTAGCTGGATCATTGGATTGTTGGATTCTTTTAAACTTTGCTTCTACATAGCTTTGAAACTCTGAAACTCTGAAACTTTGTAACTTTGCAACTTTACAACTTTGCAACTATTAGACTTTAAAACTTTGTAACTTAAAAACATGAATGTACTAATCATAGAAGACGAAAAACCTGCTGCCAGAAGACTTAGTAGAATGTTGGATGACCTGGATATTAAGGTGAACACCATGTTACATTCTGTGAGTGAATCTATTGAATGGTTTACTAACAATGAACATCCTGATCTTATATTTCTCGATATTCAATTAAGTGATGGCTTATCATTCGAAATATTTGACACCATTACGATCAAAAGTTCTATTATTTTTACAACCGCTTATGACGAATACGCGCTAAAAGCATTTAAGCTAAATAGTATTGATTACCTCCTAAAACCCATTGATGATGAAGAATTAGAAGCTGCGGTGACAAAATATAAAAACCAACTCCCTTCTACCCAATCGCTAAAAGTTGATTTTGAGGATATCAAAAAGTTGCTAATTAATCCTATGGATCGGGTGTATAAAAAACGGTTTACAGCTCGAGTGGGTCAACATCTTAAAATATTCTCTGTAGAGGATATCGAATGTTTTTATTCTGAAAACAAAGGCACCTATTTACATACGACGGATAATCGAAATTACCTTATAGACACTACTTTAGAATCATTAGAAGATGAACTGAATCCTCAGCAATTCTATCGGGTAAACCGCAAGTTCTATATTAATATTAATGCAATAAAAGATATCATATCTTATACCAATTCCAGGTTACAGATCAAACTTCATCATTTTAATGAACAAGAAATCATTGTAGCCAGAGAACGTGTCAAGGATTTTAAGGAGTGGTTGGAGTAAAGAATTATCAAATCAATAAAAAAGTCTTGTAATCCTAGATGCTATTGGTGTAGTTGAATAAAACCGGTATTTTGATGAAAGCATTAGTTTATCAAATAATTTCAATTGATCTTAATTTAAACAATCAGAATCAATCCAATCTAAGTGAAAAGTTATTATTTTTTAGTTGATACTATCAACAAAGCTAGTCTAACAATTAATTTAAACATTATATCCTTCCTTATAAAAAATATTAATTCCTCTTTAGATCAAATAAATAATCTATTCTTAATATTTCAAAAACGGACATAAACAAAAAACCCTTCCAAAATCGGACATTAAAACAAGTAGTAACTATTAAGTTTATAAATAATTATGTACATTTAGTTTGCTCTATACCTAATAAATTAACCAACTTAAACTTAATGTATACTAAGAGATTAAATACGACCCAAGGTCTGTTGATTATTTTATGTGTTTTAACTTCTGGTTTCAATTTTGCTTATCAAGAAAAAAAAACCGAGAATGATACTAATAAAATAATTCAGTCTTCAGATTGTAATAAAAATAGTTTTGAAATTTTTTTCAAAAAAAAGACTCCAGAGGAAATAAGGCAAATACGTAATCAACTAGATTCATCTACAAATATATTAGAGAAAGCTGCCATTTGTAATCGTTTATCAATGGTCTATCATAAATTGAAAAAACACGATAGTTCCGGCTATTTTGCTCAAACCTCTCTTCAATTAATCAAAAATGAAGAAAAATCTGATCTAAAAGAAAAAGTACATATAGAAAGCTTAGTACGATTAGCTACTTATAATCATCAATTAGGCAATACTTCTATCAGTATTTTATATCTTCAAAAAGCGGAAGATATGATCGCTTTATCAAAAAATAAAAAATGTCTTTTAAAACCAAGACAGTTAATAGCTTATGAATTGAGTCGAAATTACACATCACAAGGAAACTTTGAAGATGCTATTGATGCCTATACATCATTTCGAAAGTTCATAGAAGATAATAACTTCACTAATTTTAATACACATCCAATATTATTAATAAGAGTTTCAGAAAATTATTATCAACTTGAAGAAATTGACAAAGCATTATCCTATGCCAATAAAGCTTGGGACGCATCCCTTACATATGGCGATGATTTTAGTATTGGAAGAGCAGGAAATGTGATGGCTGAAATTTTGATATCCTTAAATAAAATTGATGAAGTTCCATATTATCTGGAAAAAGCACTAAAAGCCGTTTTGGAAATTGATCATAAAGCAATGATTGCAACAACCTACAAAAACTTTAGTATACTAGAAGGTAAGAGAGGAAATCAAAACAAAAAATTACAATATTCGAAATTAGCATACCACAGCTCCCTAAAGGATGTTTCATCCAATCATGAACTATTTCACACCGGTATGTTATATGCCGAAACCTTAAATGAATTCAACCAAACCGAAGAAGCTATTAAAGTATTTAACAATGTCATTCCATTAATTGATGATTTTAAACACGATAATTTTAACGAAAAAACATTACAACTGGAGTCAAAAATTTTACGAGCTAAAATCGATGCAAATACCAAAGAAATTATTTTAGAACAACAGATAAATCAACAAAAAAATTGGTTGATCATTATCTTAAGTTGTTTATTTTTCATTACCATAATTCTAGCAATTTCATTTTACTACGGATTGAAAAAAAGAAGAAAAATCAATCAACTACTATTAGAACAAAAAAATCAATTAAAAGAACTAAACGAATCAAGATCCAGACTATTCACAAACATATCTCACGAATTACGTACACCATTAACACTTATTTATGGTCCTATTAAACAAATACTAAGTCAGGCTAAACCTCAATTACATCCATCAATACGGGAGAAGATAGAAATTATTGATAAAAATACGGAAAGCTTAAAAACGCTAACCAATGATATTCTGGATTTATCAAAGCTAGAAGCAAACAAACTTCAATTAACGCCAAAAATCATTAGTTTAAAGTACTTTTTTAGAGAAATGACTAATAAATTTAATGGATTAGCAGAACAAAAAGACATTACCTTTGAATATAATTTTGAGAATTTAAAAAAACAAGAATTAGTAATTGACACCTCTAAACTAGAAAAAATTGTCAATAACCTGCTTTGTAATGCCTTTAGGTATACACCCAATCTTGGCAACATACAGCTAGTTGTTTCTAATAATGAACACTCCTTACAAATTATTATAAAAGACACTGGTATAGGTATATCAGATAAAGACCTTCCTTGTGTTTTTGATCGCTATTTTCAGAGTAATGACCCTAACAAACCATCAGAAGGTGGATCAGGTATCGGCTTATCTATGGTAAAAGAATTAGTGAATTTGATGGGCGGAGAAATAACACTCAAAAGTACTTTGAGAAAAGGAACCGAAGTAATAGTAACACTACCTGTTACCAAATCTGTTATAAATAGTAATAAATTTGTAGACAATGATATGAATCGCCTATCAGAATCAGATGATTACCCTTTAACTTTTGAACTACCTGAAAATGAAAAGAAAATATATACTATTCTGGTCGTAGAAGATCATCCCGACATGCTTTCTTATGTTATTTCTATTTTAAAAATAAACTATAAAATTGTCACCGCTAAAAATGGAGCAGAAGCAATTACTCTTTTAAAAAATATACAAGTGGACTTAATCATATCAGACATTATGATGCCTGTTATGGATGGATATACATTTTTAGAAGCTGTCAAGCAGGACACTGATACGTATGGTATTCCATTTATCATGTTAACAGCATTATCGGCTAACGATAAAAAGCTTAAAGCACTGACCATAGGCGTAGATGACTACTTAACCAAGCCATTCGAACAAACAGAGCTTTTGGCAAGAGTATATAATCTTATACAGCGATATAAGGTTCGTAAAACAAATAAAACCATAACATTAACCGAAAAAAACGTTAACACCCCAGAGAATCAACAAAAAACCACTACCTCTATCGGTAAAAACACAGCATTAGTTGAAGAAATTAATACCAAAGCAGATATTGAACTAATAGAAACTATCGCCAAGATTATAGAGACAAATTTAGAGAATTATACTTTTAAACTTTCTGACTTAAGTGAAGAAGTACATCTGGGAGAACGGCATTTACGTAGAAAAATTAAGATCATTACAGGATTAAGTCCAAAACAATTTCAACAGGAAATAGTACTCAAAAAAGCACTCAAACTACTAGAAAACAAAACCTATAGTAGTGTAAAGGCTGTAGCATTATCTGTAGGCATGAATAACGTTACACGATTTAATAATTTATTTGAAAACAGATTCGGTAAAAGACCTGCTGATTATCTAAATTTTTAATAAAAAAATCTCATCTAGTCTACTGGAAATCTTTAAATTATTTTTAAAAAGAAAAAAAGAGACCGTACAAAAGTAATCTTATGACGGCCTCCAAATTTATTGTTCTTGGATATAAAGTATTTTAATCTTTAAATTCTTTCCAAATGCAATAAGCCACATCACCAACAGCAGTTACTACACAGGTCGCAACTGCACCCCCAAAACCAACTCTAGCACAAAAAGCCGTTTCAGCATTCACCCATGGCTCTATGGCAAGTGCTAATGATCCGCCGCTCTCTGTTACAACAATAATATCAGCTTCTGCGGTCACCACCATGCAAGTCCAAAAAACTCCTTTAGATACAGCATTAAAATTACCGCAAGAATAAATAGCTGCAATAGCTCCAGCAAAACAATTTGCTACCTCACCAGCAGTTATACCCCTATTTCTATTTCTCATCAACGCACTATTAACAATCTGCATTCTCTCAGTTGAATCCATTATTTTTAATTCTGGATTTTTAGCTATAATTTCTTTAAAAGTTCGCCTTGAAATATCAACAATATCGGCAATTGTTTCTTTATCTTCTTTTGATATTTTCTCTCGTTTCTCAGTTTCAAGCTGAATTTTAGTATTAAACATACCTAATGCGAAAGATAATTTACTTATCGTATTAATTTCTTCTGTACAGGATAGATTCTCTATCAGTTCCTCGTGATTATTATAAATATTATCAAGATTGTTATTACTAAATCCGTTTTGACCTAAAAACAGAGTTACTATGATTATCAATATATTTTTCATTTTAGTTTTATTTAAGATTTGTTATAATTCTTATTACAATCTTCAACTTCTAATTATCTTGAAGTTTAAAATTATCTATAAGAGTTATTGTACTATTAAAGATTGTGGACGATCCTGAGAAAAATTGCTAAAAGTATAACGACTAATAGTTTTAATTTGATCCTTGCCTACCCACATTGAAACTCTTTTTCCTCCATAATTGGGGTACTCACAAAAATAAACTGTTGAGTTTCCATTTTTATCGTTCTTAACCTGAATTGTATTATTTCCTGAATACATTTTATAAAAAGGAAATGAAGAAGACACCCAAGGTGAACTTACATAAGCGCTTTTTCCATCAACTTTTACGGCGTGATGAGGGTTATTTGATAAATTACTATTATTCTGGGCTCGTTGAAAATAAACATCTTTATTATTTGAAGTGTTATAAGCAAAAATAAAAAAAACTCTATGAGCCATAGCCTTTAAATCTGAGTCTCCAGCAACAGAGCCTAATCCTGAAATTCCATGTAAACTAGATTTACTTGCCGTTTCAGTATTTGAATCTTTATCCTCTACTAGCTCACCGTATTCATTAAAACTACCTGTTTTATATGTTGAGTTTTCTAAATTATCTGTTAGATACTGTTTGGCAAACTTATTAAAATTTTGATTTGTTAATTTCTGATAAACTTCTTCGGATGTATAAAAATCTACTTCACTATCTACGGTATTATAATGAGTTGCCTGAGCATTTAATAAACCCTCTATTATCTTTTGTTTATCTGTCATAACTTGACCATCTACTCTAAAACTTTGGTAGTCCTCAAATAAATAACTGTACTTTTCAAAATCTATCTGATTAGTATTTTGAATTTCTGCCTCATTGTCGCTACTACATCCAACAACAAACATTACGGTTAATGCTAAAAACAATATTTTTTTCATCTTAAATATTTTTAAATTATTAATTATTAATGATTTTTTTTCAAATGACCTGACTTCTACTTTAGGGTCAGGAAATAAATCTTCAAAAAAAATTGGTGAATCTCTCATTGTTAATGGTTTTAAGAGTTATTATTAAATTTATTTGTGTTGTACAACAATGTGAAATTATGGAGAAATATCCCGTTAAAAGATGCAGAAAAGGACATAAACTTTCACCAAAGGACAAATAATTACATTTTCGGATATACCATTAAAAACCGTTGCAATTATGGCTATTTTGTTACACCAAAATCATAAAGAATGAAACAAAAATGACTGTTATGTAGATGTAATATTAAAAGCAGTAACGTTATAATGCTATAAAAATGAAAGCACTAAGGGGAGTCTGTTTCAAAATCGACATGAAATTGAATGCAGGAAGTAAAAACATGTATAAATTCCAGACTACAGATCAAACTACATCATTTTAATGAACAAGAAATCATTGTAGCCAGAGAACGTGTCAAGGATTTTAAAGAATGGTTAGAGTAATCGATACCTCCATTTCTTATTCCTGCTACCCTCTTTTACTTCTTACTTTTTTAAACATAAATACCAGCACAGCGTGGTAACATTTGGTGGTCTTGATAGATAAACTATAAAAAAATAAAAGTATTACTTACTTTTGAAAACACACATCTCTATCACAATGACAACTCATCATAAAGCCATTTTCGGCAAATACTTCTTTTTTTTAATTTTCTCTTTATTCTTTGATCCATTTTCTATTGATGCACAAGAGAATAGTATCAAAGATGCGTTAACATATTTGAAACAAGCAAATAGCTTTTATGATATAGAGAGTTATAAAAAAAGTATGGAGTATTATGTAAAAGCAGAAATAATAGCTAAAGAATTGAAAAATGATTCTTTAGTGTCTATCATTTACACCAGAAAAGGGCACGTACATCTTAGGGATGGAAAAAATAAAGATGCTCTCGAGGCCTATTCAAAAGCTCTAGATATTGCTCAACTAACAAAACATAAAGAATTAGAAATTAAAGCAAAAGCAGGACTTATAATTATCCTAAGAAGAATGAATAGGTTAGATAAAGCTTTAAAAACCGCCCTCCATTCACTTAAGTTAATACCAAATACTAAGTTTAATAAAAAAGGAGCTCACGTCAGTATTTTGGTTCTGACCAGTGAGGTATATCTGGATAAAGAACAATATGATTCAACCTTATATTATGCAGAAAAAGCACTGGAGATCAGTAGAGAGTTAGATTATAAAGAAGCTATTTTGGATTTATACATTAAAAAGGGAATGGTGTATTATTACCAAAAAAAACATGAAGAATCTCTAAATTATTTATTTAAAGCAAAAGACATTCTATCCAAACAAGAAATAAACAATAAATCATTTCCTACGATAAACACCAACTATTTTATTGCAAGTTGTTACTACCAACAGCAACGTTATCAAGAGGCTATTGAGGTTCTGGGAAACAGTATCGCAAACTTTGAAGAAAATGATCTTTATAAACCTCCGGCAATTCGATCTCATTTGTTACTAGCCAATTGTTATAATGAAATAAAAGAATACCAAAAAGCAAATCTGTGGCAGCGTCAATATGTAATCCTAAATGATTCTTATCAAAAAGATAAAGATCAAACTATAGATATCATTCATGAAAAAGAAATTGCTGCTCTTATGTCCAAACAGGCAGAAAATGAAAGCCAAACATTCTTGATTATATTAATCATCTCCATCCTATTCATAGGTGTTATATTCTTATATTTTAAAAAACAACGATCCAATAAAAACTTGTTTCACAACTTAATGGAGGAAATTAATATTTTAGAATCCATTCAAGCAAAAACAAAAGCTAACGAAGAACCGAAAAAAGAACTAACTATTGATGATCATACCATAAACGATATTATAAAAGGACTGGAAAAATTAGAGGTACAAGAATATTTTTTGAAATCTGAATGTAGCCTTCGATCTATGGCCAAGAAGTTAAAAACCAATGCTACCTATTTATCCCAAACTATAAACACACACAAAGAGAAAAACTTTACCGAGTATATCAATGACTTAAGAATTGAGTATGTATTAAAAAGATTAAAAGATGATAAAAAATTCCGGTCCTTTTCTATACAATCCATCGCTTCAGAAATTGGATACAAAAGTAGTTACTCCTTAGTAAAGCATTTTAAAGCAAAAACTGGGATCAATCCATCGTATTATATCAAGAGTATTGACAAACAGCACAAAGCATCAGAAATAGAGGTGTAAATCATGACTATTTTAAACAATTTAGCCATATGCAATTAGTACAAACCCCAAAAATCAAATATATTTCTACGAAATACATTTTTATACTTCTGATAAAAACAGAAATACTAACAAATCAAAAAATCATTTTACAATGAAAAAAAACAAAACACAAAACATCAGTCTAAAAAAGTTAACCATAGCAAGGATCAGTACGGATTCAATGAAACGGATAGAAGGGGGAACTAGTGTTGTTACAAGTCAACAACCAGAAGATGGAGAAATAGTAGGCTATTGTTATGACATAAAATAAATAACGGTATTTTCAAAACACCTATTACCCTGCTTATATGCAGGGTTTTTTTATGGCTATTTTGTTTAAAATGGTCACACTCCCCTTTCAATCTCCCTAATTACCTTCTACATTCGTAACCGTATCAAAATGCAATACACACTATATTTTGATCAAGGGGCCACCGAAAACCTTATGGACAGAGTAGGTAATTAAAAACATAATATCATGCTTAATAACATTTTAGATTTAAAAGGAGTTACAACATTAAACAAAAACGAACAGCAATCCATTAAAGCCGGAACATACTACGGTGATCAGTGTCTTAGTCTTTGCAGTGGTCGTTGTTCTTTTGGACGTTGTTTTGAACAATTAGACTAGTAATAACCAAAACTGTCATATGGAGCGTAGTCGAAATGTATCTAAAACGATATGGATGATTTTTCGACTACGCCCAAAACAACAGAGAAAAGAACTTTTCTTTTTTGTTAAAACATTCCCTAACTCAAACAATCAACACACAATGACTCTTAAATTTTTAAACATAGATGGTGTCAGCATATTAAACAAAAAACACCAAAAATCGATTCAAGGTGGCACCTATGGATGCCAACAAGTAGCTCGTAGATGTGTAGATGACAGTGATTGCTGCTCCGGAAGCTGTGGTGTAGAAAAAATCATTAACGGAAACGTTGTGACACTTTCTATTTGTTCATTTAATTAAATAGTTCAAAAAGCGTCAATTCGAGTATCCGCTCAAGGCGGATTGCCTGCCTGCCTCTGGGTGGTATCGAGAATAGCTTTTTGAACCAAATGTTTCTATGCTCGTTAGTCCTGCTGAACTTGTCGAAGCATACTTCTATTTGGGGGTCGAAGCACTCGGATGAATTGGCTTTTGATTAAAAAAACACCCCTATAATCCCCTCAAGGGGATATTATAAAAAGTAAAGTTTCCTCACTTGATGAGCCTACCTAGCAGTCAGGCAGGGATTAAGGAGCGTATTTTAGGTTTATAACAAAACATCCATCCCGAGCCCTTCCTTCGAAGAAAGGGAGCTTAATAGTCTCCTCACTTTGACAAAGAGCTATAGAAAGATGTTTGATCTATCTATAAATCTCAATGATATGATAAACCAAACGCTTACAAGTTTCTATACAACACAGACAGAAAACCACGACTGTCTCAAAATGCTCGTGGTCATCTTAGAATAATTAACTTTTAACAACATGAAAAAATTAATGCAATTAAAAGGAGCTCAGATTTTAAATAAAAAAGAGCAAAAAACTATTAACGGAGGAAATACAGGGATGCAGTGTAATAGTCATGCAGATTGTAGCGTTCTAAACTCCTTACCATGGGGAGAACACGAAAAATTCTTCTGTCATTGGGGCTATTGCCAGATTATGTAATAAACTTTATGTGTTTTGAAATAAATAAAAGGCCAAAGTATCATACGATATTTTGGCCTTTTTCTAATAAAGTTGCTCTTTAGGCAAAACAGCATGGTTTGAAATTCGAGAATATTACGCAACCCTATAAAGATTAGTACATCTTATAAAAAAGCTAAAAAAATGAACAAACCATTTAAATTCTTAGTAATATTCATGTCTTTATTATTGGCAAATGCACAGATCTCTTGTGATAATAATGATGATTGTGAAGATGCAATTTGTACGCTAGTATTGGTAAGATTTTCGGTATCCGTAACCGATCAGAATCAAAATCCTGTAGCATTAGACTCCTATGAAGTGATTAACCTCGAAAACGGAGAGAATATTACCATTTCCCTAGCACCAACCGAACTGGAAGAAGCATTACAATTTGGAGAATATCCATTGATCGAAGATGATGTGATTGGAGTAAACCGGCAACAACAAATTAGGTTTAGAGGATTTATTAATAACCAAGAAGTTATTAGCAGTGACTACACGGTTAGTAGCGATTGTTGTCACGTTAGCTTAGTATCCGGAAATCTGGAACTTACTATTCAACAATAAATAAAAAGCAGCGGGTATTATATTAGAATTCAATCTTCTAATACTCCCACTGTCGCTTCTTGTTCAGCTCCTCTTCTGCTTCTATTTCTTCCTGTGGAATTACTTTAAGAAATGAAGGATGCTGTTCAATAGCATACTCCAGCTTGGCCACAATATCATCTATAGAATCATTTTCGTAGTCAAATTCCAGAGGTTCTTTAATCACCATAGATTGTAGAATGTTCCTCTTTTTGATTCTGATTCCTTTCTTGTCAAAAGATCTTCTAAACCCATCAATCACAATTGGTATAACGATCGGTTTATATTGTCTTATAATGTGTGCTGTCCCTTTTCTAATTGGCTTAAAGGGTTTGGTAGTTCCTTGCGGAAATGTAATTACCCATCCATCTTCCAGCGCTCTTTTGATATTGGTAATATCACTCATCTTTACCTGGCGATTTACATCTTGTCCTTTTTCTCTCCACGTACGTTCTACGGTAATGGCTCCGGCATATGCCAGTACTCTAGCTAATAAGCCGGCATTCATAGTCTCCTTTGCAGCTACATAATAAAGATTTAGCTTAGGTTTCCATAAATAGCCAATATTCTTAATAGAGTCTGTACGACCGCTTAGACTGGCATTAAATACGTGAAACATCGCTACCACATCTGCAAAATAGGTCTGATGATTGGATACAAAAAGGACATTATTATCCGGAAGGGTCTTAAAAATCTCACTTCCTTCTATTTGTAGTTCGTTAAATCCTCTATATCTGCGATGAGTCATAGCACCCATAATGCGTATGAGCCATTTTTTTAAGAATAGTATATGACCAAAAGGATTTCTTTTAAACAATCCCATAAATGAATTCTGGTTTAATTAGTTGTTTAGCATCGATTGTTACATCATTTTTCAATAATATCCTGATTATCAATGAAAATAATAACAAATGATTAAATAACCGATAAAATATTCGATAAATTCTTGTGAAAATTTCGAAAAAAACAGGAGTCAAATATACAAAATCATGATTCCAAAGCGTCTTTTAGCAGTACTTTAAGTTCACTAAGCATCATTGCCGTTGCACCCCAAACCACGTAACCATTTAGTTCAAAGGATGGTACTTCAATATTTTCTGCATACGAAGTCGATAGTTTTTTAGAAGTTACCTTGGTATCATCCAACAAATCTTCTATCGAAACTTCTATTACTTCGGCCACTTCTTCCTCCTGACGCACAAAATTAGGAAGCGCATTTATAAAACCCAGAAAAGGATGTACCCAAAAATTAGAAGGTGGAATATATACTTTGGTAAGCGATTTCAACACATCTACAGTATCCGAGTTTACTCCAATTTCTTCCCAGGTTTCCCGCAATGCAGCATCCTGAAATGTTTTATCAAAAGTTTCTACTTTTCCTCCTGGCAATGCTACTTGTCCAGAATGTACCCCTTCATACGTCGGACGTAAAATCAAAGCCATATACGTACGGGTTTCTTTGGGATACATCAACATAAGTACAGCTGCATGCCTGGGATTTTTCTCTTCTATTTTGATGTTATACAGCTCTTGCTTTCTAACCTCGGGAGCCATAATAAAATGAGAGGATGCTCCAGGTACTGACATTTTCTGTATTTTTGGAATCAAACTTTTAAATGTTTCGAATGTCATTTACCAGAGTAGTTTTTATATATAGTTCTATTGTTTTTCTTATGTTCTGTAGTTGTGAAGATACACAATCTAAAAAAACTAAACAGAGCGTTCAAAAAAACGAAAAAAACGTTTCTACGGAAAATACTGAAAATCAAAATGATACATTAAAAACGCAAACAAAGGATAAAAATCACGCTCCTAAAGTAATGGACGAAGAGCCTTTTAAGCTTACCAATGAAAACATGAAGGAGTTTTTACTACAATATGGTAAAGAAAATCCTGAAACTCTGGTACGAATTAGTACTAAATTTGGAGATATTCATATTCAGCTTTATAAAGAATCTCCTGTACATCGCGCTAATTTTATTTATCTGGTTAAAGAAAAGTATTTTGATGAAACTTTCTTTTATCGCGTAGCCAAAGGTTTTGTTATTCAGGGTGGAAATAGCGATCGCAAACAAATGGCTCAAAAACGTCACGATATTGGTGATTACACCTTGCCGCAAGAACCTATTAAAGGGCTTACCCATGAGCGTGGTGCTGTCGCTCTCTCCAAACAATGGGTTGATAATCCTTCTAATCGTTCTACCCCCTATGAGTTTTTTATTGTTATTGCAAAACAAGGAGCACATCACCTGGATGGGGAACACACTATTTTTGGCAAAGTTGTAAAAGGAATGAATGTAGCCGACAAAATTTCTAACGTACCTGTAGACGGTAGCGAATGGCCTAAAGAAAATATATTTATCAAAGCAGAAGTGATTCGATAAATCAAACAGCTAATTGATACCACAAAAAAGTTTTGAATCCTTTTAATTAGAGCAGGTTTCTTCTACAATCTCTTGAGCAGACGGATTGTAAACATTACCACTTGTAAAAAAGCTTCCGACACCATTATTCTGCAAAAGACCTTGTATCTCACAAAAATCTGATAAATTAGGATTATCACTTATTTGTAAATTTCCTTCTACTAATTCAAGATTACCCAATCCTTGTAAATCCTCAATTATCATTCGATTTATATACAAATTTCCTAAAACTCTTTTTAGTCCTGAAAGATCTTCTAATGACATTATATCGGAATCCCTATTATTATTAATGGTTAAGTCTCCATCAATTCCTTCATAATTCATAGATATGAATGTTTCATAAGCGCCTTTACTTCTTATGACCAGATTACCGCCATAAACTCCTTGAGGAAAATCTTTAAAACAATCTCCATCTGTGATATCAAGTTTTGATGGATTGTATTTATTATAACGTGTTTCAAAAAAGGTACCATCTAAGCCATTAGAAACCAATAAATTCTTAATAGCACAAAAATCATTCAATCTTTCATTATAACTTACACTAAGATTTCCACCAATATTTTCAAGATTATTTAACCCTTCTAAAGTATTAACAAATGGATTATTTTTGATTTCTAAGTTCCCACCAATCATTTTCAGACTACTTAAACCATTAAGATTTTCTAATAAATCATTATAAGTTATAGTCAATACAGATTTAACTGAAACTAGATTAGCAAGAGCACTTAAATTTGTTAGGGAACTACATCCAGCAATTTGAAGAAATCCATTGAGATCCACGATATTGACCAGTCCATCAATATTTTCAAGACCAACATTATCGAATAATGCTACGCTTCCCTTAATCTCTACATCCTCTAATCCATTTAGACTTTTAAGATTGGCAGTAGAATTAATTCGTATGGTGTTGATTGATCTTAATTGAGAAAGTGGCTCCAAGGAAACAATAGTAGTGTTGCGATTAGGAAAACCTGATTCAAAAGCAATGAACAGCTGTCCGGTAACTTCTTTATATCCTTTGTTTACAAAATTTTCAATTTCTATTTGACTAGCTAACAAAAGATCTCCTTCGTAAATATCACTAATCCCTACACCTAAGCAATTTACCTTATTGTTACCGCTGGTTGCATTGCTTTCTATAATGATTTCTCCACCAAAATCACTAATACCGTTCGGCATAAAACTTAAATTTACATCTCTAAAACTACCCGCCGCAATAGAACCCGATATCCAATCCAGAGAAAAACCATCTGGTACTTTGATTTCGGTAATCTCTAGCGGCACATTTCCAGAGTTAGAAATTTTAAATGTTTTAGTTTGTGTGATATTCTCGACAACTTCTCCAAAATCAAGAGATACGTCATCTACAACAGTTATAGTGATTGTAGCTATTGGATCAGGATCTTCTTCCTCTTCAATTGTAATTACTTCATCACTACTATCCGAAGAACCGCAACTATATAGAAATAAACTTAAGAATAAATACAAGAAAGATTTAAGTAAGATTTTCATTTTCAATTATTTTGGGGCCGCAAATATACTACCTTTTTCCAAAAATTCTGAAGTTTTAGAATCATTATTTCTGCGTATAGTAGTTATAATCCTCCACTACCTTGGCAACAAACTGAATCGGTTTTTCTTGGGGTTCAACCTGCATAATACCACTTACCTTATTAGAAAGTTGTAAAATGATATTATGATTACCATTTCTTCTGGCATCTTGATATATCCCTTTTATTTTGCGCATCTCGGCGTCACTAAATACAGTAACTTGTGGATACACCGGTTTATAATCATCAGGAATGTCTACCAAAATTGTCTGATTAAATCTTACTTTTTGTTTTTCACTGATTACCGTTGTTCCAGCTGCCATATCACCAAGTCGTTGCCCGGTTCCTTTAAAAAGAATCGCCACGACTGCAATTCCGCCTGATGCCAGACTGATATCAATTAATCTGAGTAACCATCTAATTAGGTAGCCCGAAAAGGCAGGTCTAGAACCATCCAAACGAACAACCTTTATTTTTACAGCTGCTTTTCCGGGAGTTCTACCATCCCAAAAAGTTTCCCATAACAAGAAGTATAAAAAAGGAGGAAGTCCTACTATCAACCAGAAAGCCCATTGATCTCCAACATCCAAATCCAAAGCACCTATCGCAAATAACACCACGATAAAATAGGCTATAATAATCAATAAATCGATTAAGTATGCCAAGATTCGTTCACCAATTCCAGCAGCATTTTGCTGTATGCTCACATTTTGAGCAGTTTCTATTTGAAAATTATCCATTAATTATGTTTCTTTGAAGCTCCTAATTTTTGATCCATGCGTGAGGCGGCTTTTGTGAAGCAAAATAAAGATAAATGGTTAAAATTTGAAAGCGTTCTACTGAATAATGCACAAATTACTCCGGATGAGCTCTCTGGTTTATATATTGAGATAACTGATCACCTAAGTTATGCACGAACTTTTTACCCTAACAGCCAGACTCTTAATTACTTAAACGGATTAGCTTCTAATGCGCATCAAAAAATTTATAAAACAAAAAAAGAAAAGAAAAACAGATTTTATTCTTTTTGGGTGAAAGAATTTCCATTAGAATTTTATAAATATCAACGGCAATTACTAATTGCATTTTTAATTTCAGTACTTTTTACAGCGATCGGGGCATATTCCTCTGCAACAGATGGAGCTTTTGTAAGATCAATTTTAGGAGATGGGTATGTGAATATGACACTAGAAAATATTGAAAATGGAGATCCCATGGCGGTTTATAAAAAAATGGAAGAAACGAATATGTTTCTTGGCATTACCATCAATAACATTAAAGTTGCATTATATTGTTTCGTATTTGGAGTTATGCTTGGCATAGGAACAGTTTTTGTATTGATGCAAAACTTTATTATGTTAGGTTCTTTTCAATATTTTTTTTACGAAAAAGGACTCTTATGGGAAAGTGCCAGAACGATTTGGATACACGGGACCATAGAAATTTCTGTCATTATCATAGCAGGATGTGCAGGATTGGTAGTGGGTAACTCTATTTTGTTTCCAAAAACATATACCCGACTTACATCTTTTGTAAGAGGGATCAAAGCAGGATTAAAAATCGTAATAAGCACCGTTCCGTTTTTTATCATTGCAGGTTTCTTAGAAGGTTTTGTAACCAGGCATACAGAAATGCCTGATTGGTTAGCAATATTTATTATTGCTGCCTCTTTGAGCTTAATTTTATTCTATTATGTGATATACCCCAGACAATTATATAAAAAATCAATTTCTACAGATGAACAATAATTATATTGAATTTAAAAAGAAAAGAGAATTAGGAGAAATTCTTACAGATGTTTTCGCATTTATAAGAACCAATTTTAAACCGTTATTTACTGTTTTATTTAAAACCACTGGTGTTGTTTTAGTTGTACTTCTGTTATCTATTGCTTATTATACCTATGCATCTTCTAGTATAATGGATCCCTTTACTCTAGGAGGTAATCCCGAAATATTTAATTCTGGAGCATTAATCATATCCGCATTGATTATGCTAATTAGTATTTTACTTTTTTATGGATTAGTTTTCGGAACTGTTTTACACTATATTAAATCATATGTAGATAACGATGGTGTGATTAATCAAACAACAATTGTTGATGGAGTAAAAAAGGATTTAGGAAGTATCATCGGACTTTCTATTCTTTCCACAATTATGTTGGTAGTAGGACTTATGTTATGTTTTATTCCGGGAATATATTTGTATGTACCTTTAAGTCTTATTTATCCAATTCTGATTTTCAAAAAATCTGCAGTATTTGATTGTATAAGCGAAAGCTTTGAATTGGTGAAAAATGAATGGTGGATTACATTTGCTACGCTACTTGTTATCGGAATATTATCATACATTATTAGTATGGTTTTTTCTATTCCTGCAATTATGTATACTTTCTTTAAAACCTTTACAGCTGCTTCAGAAGGTACTTTCTCAGATCCTTCTAGTATATATGATTGGGTTTTTATTGTGTTAAATACGATTGCTTCCGTTCTTCAGTACATCATTATTTATCTTTTTACTGCGATTTCCAGTGCATTTATTTACTTTAATCTAAACGAAAGAAAACATCATACAGGAACATTAGAACAGATCGACTCTTTAGGTAAATCCGAATAATTTGAAAATACTACTTTACTTTTTATTTTTTACAGCATCCTTATCTGTTTCAGCTAAGATTCAGGACAGTACATCCATTACCAAATCTCAAGAAATAGTATATGACCTAGATGCTACCAAAGAAGTAAAAAAGTTTAGCATCGATAAGATTCAGGAATTACGAAATGATGACGACTTTGATTATACAGAATATGAAGAGCCAGATAATATTTGGACTCAATTCAAAAGGTGGCTTGGTCAACTATGGAGTAAATTGATCAATTGGCTATTTGGCGTTGAAAAGGTTACCGGGTTTTGGGCAGTTTTATTAAAGCTGTTACCTTATCTCATTATTATAGGAGTTCTGTTTTTATTAGGATGGTTGTTTATGAAAGTAAATCCTCGTGATATACTTTTAGAAAAGCAAGAAGCTCCTCAAATCATCCTTACAGAAGACGAAGATATTATTCAGAATCAAGATATTCATCAATTAATAGAACTCGCGTTGAAAGAGAACAACTATCGATTGGCAATACGATATTATTATCTTTCTGTACTTAAAAAAATGTCAGACAAAGAACTCATCCTTTGGGAGTCTCAGAAAACAAATACAGATTATTTGAAAGAGCTTACAGATGATTCCTTGAAAAATAAATTTCAAAATATTACCAGACTATATGATTTTATATGGTACGGAAGTTTTGAGATCAATCAAGTATCATTTCGACAAGCAGAACAAAAATTTAAATCGATTACTAATAGTATAAGCTCATAATTTGCTAAGTAAAAAGTCTAAAATATTTATCATTATCATCATAGCCGCTATAGGTTTGCTTACTTTTTTGGAAGCTAGCGAACCTGAACCGATCAACTGGTTTCCAAGCTATGCTAATACCGATAAAATTCCGTTAGGAACCTTTGTATCTTATAATTTGATGAAGGAAACTTTTGATGATCAGGAATTAAAAGATATCAACCAACCTCCTTATGAGTTTTTACTGGATAATGATACAATAACCGGTACATACTTTTTTGTCAATGGCTCTGTCGGATTTGATGATAGTGAATTAGATCGAATGCTACAATGGGTAGAAAAAGGGAATACATTATTTGTATCTGCAAAATCAATTAGCAGTAACCTTCTGGATACATTATCAATTGACACAGATAATATGATATCCCTGGATGATATTGCCACGCAACCCTTGATCGAATTGGTGAACACAAATTTGAAAGTAGAAAAACCATATCTTTATGATCGCGATACCTATAATCCACATTTTAGCGAAATAGATACCACAAATGCGGTAGTTCTTGGTGTTACCCAATTATATAATGACACCTTAAAAATTAAAGAACCTAAAGTAAATTACCTAAAACAATCTTTTGGTGATGGAGAAATTCTACTTCATTCTTTTCCTGAAGCATTTGGGAATTATTTTATGCTAAAGGACAGTAATTACGTTTATACCCAAAATCTACTGAGTTATGTTGATCCGGCAAAAACGATACTTTGGGACAATCATTATAAATCAGGGAAAAAATTCTATACTTCTCCTCTATTCTTTTTGTTACAAAATAGATATCTGAAATGGGCATATTATATACTGGTCATAGGCGTATTACTTTTTGTTATTTTTGAAGGAAAACGGAAACAACGTAGTATTCCGATTATAGAACCACTTAAAAATCAGACTTTAGCTTTTACCAGAACGATTAGTGCCATGTATTTTGAAAAGGAAAAGCATAAAGAAATTGTAGAAAAACAAAATCTTCTTTTTTTGGATTATGTGCATCATGAACTAAGAATACCAACCAACACTTTGGATGAAAAGACATTGTTAGATATTTCTGCCAGAAGTAATAATGACATAGAAAATACCAAAAAACTATTTAAATATTTTGAAGAACTCAATCGAAAAAGAGTAGTGACAAAAGAAGAATTGATTCGATTATATGATATGATAACCGAATACAAAAATAAATCATAACAGAAACGATATACAACTCTCTCTCTTACGGAGAATAAAAGAAAACATATGGAAAACGAAGAGTTACAAAATGACGCTTTAGAAAACAATCCACAGGATACGCAAGAAAACAATACTCCTTTGGATACGCCACAAGAAGTTTCAGATAGCCCTGAAGCTACTACAGAAAAGATAAGCTTTGAAAATCGTATTGATCTTAGCGAGCTACAACAAGCAGTAGAAAAACTAAAAGCTGAATTAGCCAAAGTAATTGTTGGTCAACAGGATTTTATCGAATTGTTAATCGTATCCTTATTATCCAATGGTCACGTGCTTATTGAGGGAGTTCCCGGTATTGCTAAAACAGTTACCGCAAAACTGTTTGCAAAAACACTAGAAACGGGATTTAACAGAATTCAGTTTACTCCGGATTTAATGCCTAGTGATGTATTAGGTACCTCTGTACTTAACATGAAAACAAGTGATTTTGAGTTTAAGAAAGGTCCTATATTTTCTAATATGGTTTTGATTGATGAAATCAACCGTGCTCCGGCAAAAACCCAAGCTGCTTTATTTGAAGTAATGGAAGAGCGCCAGGTAACCATTGACGGTATAAGATATACTATGGAACCACCTTTTATGGTATTGGCAACACAAAACCCTATTGAGCAAGAAGGAACATATGCACTTCCGGAAGCGCAGCTGGATCGTTTTTTATTTAAAATTAAAGTAGACTATCCGTCCTTACAGGAAGAAGTAGATATTCTGAAAACGCATCACGAAAGAAAAACACTAAAACCATTAGAAATGGTAAGTGCTGTGATGACACCAGAAAAACTGGTAGAATACAAAAAGAAGACTCAGGAAGTTATTATAGAAGAAAAAATCCTTGGATACATTGCAGAAATTGTAACAAAAACCAGAACCCATCCACATCTTTATCTTGGAGGTTCTCCACGTGCTTCTATAGCAGTTATGAATGCCTCAAAAGCATTTGCAGCGATTAATGGTAGAGACTTTGTGACTCCAGAAGACATTAAAAAATCATTATACCCGGTATTACGTCATCGAATTATTCTATCTCCAGAACGAGAAATGGAAGGAATGACTACCGAGAATGTTATTGAAATGATTATACAATCTGTAGAAATTCCACGTTAATTGTGATTAAATTCTATAAATCCCTATATCTAAGTCCAAGAGTATTTTACATACTTGCCATCCTATCTGTCCTATTTTTGGGATCGTATTGGTTTCAGACGTTGTATCCGTTAGCCTGGTTGTTAGTATGGGGATTCGTGATTACTTTTTTATTCGATATTGTTATTTTGTTCAATACTAAAAAAGGAGTTGAAGCTAGTAGACTGCTGCCGGAAAAGTTTTCGAATAGTGATTTTAATGCAATTCCGGTCAGAGTAAAAAGCAACTATGGATTTACCACCTATACCGAAATAATAGATGAGATTCCTGTTCAGTTTCAAAAACGGGACTTTCTAAAAACCGGAATAATTAATCCCAAATCAACATTAGATTTCGAATATTCACTTAGACCTGTTAAAAGAGGTGAGTATGTTTTTGGCCATTTGCACGTGTATGTTATGACTAAAATTAACTTGGTCAAAAGACGCTATAGTTTTGATAAATCGGCAATGGTAAAGGTGTATCCATCTTTTATACAAATGAAGAAGTATGATTTTCTGGCTATCGATAATAAATTAACCCAGTTTGGGCTTAAAAAAATCAGACGCATTGGTCACACCATGGAGTTTGAGCAGATTAAAGAATATGTAATTGGTGATGATGTAAGAACCATTAACTGGAAAGCAACTGCCAAGCACGGAAATTTGATGATCAATCAATTCCAAGACGAAAAATCACAACCGATTTACTCCATCATTGATGAAAGTAGAGTTATGAAAATGCCTTTTAAAGAATTGAGTTTACTGGACTACGCAGTAAATAGCACCTTGGCTTTTTCTAATATCGCCCTCAAAAAAAATGATAAAGTTGGGATGCTTACTTTTTCTAATAAAGTCAGTAATTTTTTACCTGCCAGTAGAAAGAAAACCTATATCAATAATGTTTCTGAAACATTATACAATGTAAAAACTCAGTTTCTAGATGCTGATTTTGGATTGTTATATGCGCATGTCAAAAGGCAAATAAACCATCGCAGCCTTCTGTTGTTTTATACCAATTTTGAGCATATTTCTGCTTTAAAAAGACAACTCCCCTATTTGCAGGCATTGGCAAAAAAACATTTACTAGTAGTGATTTTCTTTGAAAATACAGAATTACATCAATTAATTCATCAAAATGCAGAAGACTTGCAAGCTATTTATGATCAAACCATTGCGCAACAATTTGCATACGATAAAAAAATAATGGTCAAAGAACTGCAAAGACACGGAATCCAGACCGTGCTAACCTCACCAGAAGATCTAACGGTGAATACGATTAATAAATACCTGGAGATCAAAGCTAGAGGACTTCTGTAATTACGAATTGTGAATTTAGAATTACGAATTGTGAATTAAGATTATTCATATACTAGTTTCAAAATTCAAAAGCGACTCCCGGTTATAAATCAAAAACCTTTTTTGAACTTCTCCCCTTTTAGGGGAGATGTCCACCGTATGTGGACAGAGGGGTTACATTTCATCCATTAAATTCTACAGTTGAGTTAGATACTTTATAAATACGCATAGGATTTTTAGACTTTTGACTCATCAAAACGAAATAATAAAAATCAAAAAACTAAACTCTTATGAAAACTCTAGTATTATTTTTAACAATGACCGCAGTAAATTTTGTTACTAACGCCCAAGATACCGATGGAGTTACTATCACCGTAACTGTACCAAATGTTGCTAACTCTGACGGTGCTGTACTTTTTGGATTATATGATGAAACAACTTTTATGAAAGCTGCTCCTATAAAATCAGCAAAAGGTGAAATTGTAAATGGTGTAGCTAAAATTACATTTACCGACATTCCTGCCGGCGAATATGGAATCTCTTGTGTACACGATGCTAATAATAATGAAAGAATGGATTTTGAGGAAAATGGAATGCCAAAAGAAAGTTATGGAGTATCTAATAATAATATGAGTTATGGACCACCCATGTGGAGTGATGCTAAATTTCAGGTCGGTGCCGAAGATGTGGAACTGGAAATTAGATTTTAATATAATAACAACTCATCAATCAAAAAAGAGGGTTTTGCTTTTATTCTTAAGCAAAACCCTTCCTATAGTTGATTAACACTTATTAATCTGCACTTTCACAGCTTGCCTCACTTGTGTCTCTCAATGCTTCTTCTAATTCGGAATCTTCGATAAGTGGACAATCATCCAATGCTCTTAGATATGAAATGGACGCATTTTTCAAAGCTTCACAGTTTTCGACATTTGGATTATTAGAATAACGCTCTAATGCAGCGCTATAATTCTCTACCGCAGATAACGGAACACATCCCCCGGAAAGTTCTTCTATGATATCTTCTTCTGAACAAGAGACTAGTGTAGTCACTCCCAAGATTAACAATAATATAAATTTAGTAAATACTTTCATGTTTTGAATTTTTAAAAATTTGGAATTTGTTTTTGTAATCTTAGTTTACACCTCCATCTGTACAATCAAGCTCTATTGTACTTTGTAAATCTTCTCTAAGATCCTCTAAATCTTCACTACTAAGTAACGGGCAGTCTTCTAAAGCACGTAAATATACTATCGCAGCTTGTTTGGCCGCTTCGCAGTTTTCTGGAGTAGGATTCTGAGACCATACCTGAGACGCCATTGCCGAAGCTTCTGCCTCTTCTTGATAAACACAACCAGACAAAGGGTTTAAAGGATTATCATCCTCTGAACAGGAAATCATACTTGCAAAAATTATTGCTCCTATAATCAATTTACTTTTTCTTACTAATTTCATTTTCTTTAATTTTATTATTAAGTTTTTTTCGAGTATTTGTGTCTGCACCTCATTAGAGGTTAACATTTTTTCTAAAAATTTCAATAGAAAAAACAAATTTTTAGGAAATACTTAATAAGTTTTATCAATAGCTTCTTTATTTTTGTGATCCAAAAACAACAACATGACCATCACACAATTACGCTATGTATTAGCAGTTGCAGAACATCAGAACTTTACAAAAGCCGCAGAAAAAACGTTTGTTACGCAACCAACCTTGAGTATGCAAATCCAAAAGTTGGAAGAAGAATTGGATATTCTAATTTTTGATCGAAGCAAAAAGCCTATAGAGCTTACAGAAGTAGGTAAAAAACTGGTGCAACAAGCTAGAAACATAGTTAATGAAAGTGAAAGAATTCAGGATATAGTAGATCAGCAAAAAGGATTTATTGGGGGTGAGTTTAAATTAGGGGTCATACCAACAGTGATGCCTACACTATTACCTATGTTCCTGTATAATTTTATAAAGAAGTACCCTAAAGTAAAACTTAAAATTGAGGAACTCACTACCGAAGTTATTATAGAACAGCTACAAGACGGACATCTTGATGCTGCCATTGCTGCCACACCATTACAAAATGAAAATATAAAAGAGCGTGTATTATATTACGAACCATTTGTAGGTTACATTCCACCAAGTCACAGGTTAAATCAAAAGAATAAGATAGATGTAACCGATCTGGATATAGATGATATGCTATTGTTAGAAGATGGACATTGCTTTAGGGATGGTATCATTAACCTGTGTAAAACACAAAAAAGCTATGATGATGATCATTTCCAGTTGGAGAGTGGAAGTTTTGAGACCTTAGTAAAACTAGCAAACGAGGGATTAGGAATGACTCTTTTGCCATATTTACACACACTAGATATAAATGAAAAAGAAAAAGGAAACTTACACTACTTTAATGAACCTTCTCCCGCAAGAGAAGTAAGCCTTATTTATCATAAAAGCGAACTAAAGATGCAAATAATAGAGGCATTACACAGTACAATTGCCGGAGTTATAAAAGGAGCAATTACATTTCAGAATGTAGAAATTATCAGCCCTTTATCAAAAATAAAAAGCGACTAAAAAGCCGCTTTTATTTTTTTATGATTTTAAATAGATTAAACAAGGTTCTAACTCTGGTTTGTTTAGTGCTAGAGATTGAATCCAAAGTTTTAATTCTTCAATCTCATGGGGAAGTAATCTGTTTAGTGCTTTAATCACTTCCTTTGTAAATAGATTTACATCAAAACTAACCTTTTTTAGTACAGTCTTAGTGTAATCAAACATTGCTCTCGCCATAAATTAATAGGGGTTTAAATGTTAGGTTTAAAACAAGTAATTGTACGATTATACTTACAGTTTTTAAAGTTGTTAGAACTAATATAGTCAAATAAAACGAAAAAACAGTTCTTTAACCCTTATTTAACTTTATTAAAAATTATTATCGCCATCCAAAAGATCGCCTAAACCTCCTAAAATACTACCTTCTCCTCTACTTTTACCACCACCTCTAGGGGCCAAAGCTAACACTCGATTAGCTAATCTACTAAAAGGTAAAGACTGAATATATACAACTCCCGGGCCTGTTAGATTGGCAAAAAACAATCCTTCTCCTCCAAAGATGGTATTTTTAATACCACCCACAAACTCAATGTCGTAATTGACACCTTTAGAAAATCCAATAATACATCCTGTATCAATTTTTAGTTTCTCACCTAGTTTTAATTCTTTTCTTGCTGTGGTCCCTCCTGCATGTACAAATGCCATTCCATCTCCTTCTAGTTTTTGCATAATGAATCCTTCTCCTCCAAATAAACCTCTTCCTAATTTTCTGGAAAATTCAATCCCGACAGAAACACCTTTTGCTGCACAAAGAAATGCATCTTTTTGACAAACAAACTTACCTCCATACTCGGTTAGATCAATCGGAATGATTTTTCCGGGATAAGGAGATGCAAAACTTACTTTCTTCTTACCTATTACTTCATTATAAAAAGCAGTCATAAATAAACTCTCTCCGGTAAGTAAACGTTTTCCTGCCCCAAAAATCTTGCCCATAAAGCCTTGATCTTTCTGAGAACCATCTCCAAAAATGGTATCCATTTTAATACCATCATCCATCATCATAAAACTACCTGCTTCGGCAATTACACCTTCTTGAGGATCCAGTTCTATCTCTACATATTGCATTTCTTCACCATAAATGGTATAGTCGATTTCGTGTGCTGTCATCTTTTATTATTTAAATTTATTGATCCGCTTAGAGCAGATTGATTAATGAATAATTTCAATTTATAAGTAATAAATTTTCATAAAGTGTTACAAACTATCTTCAATAAATCAGACCCAAATATGCAGTTTAAACAATCAAATAGTTAGCTTTTTACTTTTAAAGTCCATTCAAAATTAAATGTAGAAACTTCCAAACCTTCTTTATTAGTTCCCACAGATTTCATCCATACGGTTTGTCCTTCTCCTGTTTCGACAGCTTTTTGGATTGCTTCTTTAATCAACGATCCATCGTTACATACAAATGTAATTCTACCCGTTGCTTTCTTTGTAAATGTTGCATTATTATTAGCAACTAACATAGAAACTTTTTTTCCACTCTTTCGTATTTGTGCGATTACCATAGCGCCGGTACTTAACTCTGCCGCCATCCCTTGCACTGCCCAAAACATAGAATTAAAAGGATTTTGATTTATCCATCTATGCTTAACAGTAGTCACACAATGATCCTCGTCAATACTTTTTACGCGTACTCCACACAACCAGGCAGACGGTAACTTAAACATAGAGAACATATTAAACTTTCCAGGAGTAACTTTCATAATATCATATTTATTTTCCCTAAAGTATCGAAAAAGAATGGACATGCAAAATAGCTTCAAATCATAAAATTATGTTAAATTATGGTACTATGTTTTGCATAATACCTTCTTTTAGATATATATTTGCATAAGAAACTATTATATACTTTTAAAAATGTCCACTAACAACCACAATAATATCGCAACCTTTATGCACTTAGGAGTATTTACAAAATACTTTATCCCTTTTGGGAATTTTATAGTTCCTATACTATTATGGACCACCAATAAGGAAAAATCAGAGTTTATAGATACTCACGGTAAAGAAGCCATCAATTTTCAGTTAAGTGTTCTACTATATACCGTAATATTAGGAATGATCTCTGTTCCATTTTTTATGTTTAACCTCCTTGGTGATGCTTCTTTATTTGATTTATTTAATCATAACGGATTGGATATTAACTTCTCTACGGATGGAGGATTCAGAACATTAATTGGAGCTTCTTTTGTAGGGGTCATTGCGTTGATCGGTTTCTTTTTAGAAATCATTTTTATCATCTCTGCAGCATTAAAAGGAAATAAAGGAGAATTATATAGATATCCATTAACGATAAGATTTATAAAGTAATTTAGAATGAATTCATCAATCAACATAACATATGTTCTAATTACTGCCTTAGCTGTGGTATCCTCCTTCTTTTTTCATGAGTTAGCCCACTTCATCACCGGGAAACTCTTAGGATACGAAATGGGAATGACGCTTAATTCTGCATTCTTATTAGAAGGAGCATACCGAACAGTTTGGCATCAACAATTAGTAAGTGCTGCTGGGCCTTTATTTACAATAGTACAAGCATTTATTATTTATTATTTCATTAAAAAAACAAATAACAAGTATTGGTATCCTTTTTTATTCTTTGCATTTTACTCCAGAGTATTGGCAATGATTATATCAATATTTAATCCTAACGACGAAGCCCGCATAAGTGCTTGGCTTGGACTTGGGTATTGGATTTTACCATTATTAGTAGGTTTCACGTTATTAATTCTTTTAATCAAAACATCAAAAGAACAGAGATACAATTTAAAATTTAACCTCATCAATTATCTTTTAACTACAGTTTTTATTGCTGGCGTTGTATTCTCGGATCAATATATATTTTAATTAACCATCAATCATTAATCAAAAAATGAACAGTTTAACTTTTTAAAAAATCAGTTTTATGAAGATCGAAAACACAAAAGCGCAAATGCGCAAAGGTGTTCTGGAATATTGCATACTTTCAATTCTTAGGGACGATGATGCTTATGTAGCAGAGATTTTAGAAACCCTTAAAGACGCAAAGATGTTAGTTGTAGAAGGCACAATATACCCCTTACTAACCAGACTTAAGAATGCCGGACTACTCAGTTATCGCTGGGAAGAGTCCACATCAGGACCACCACGTAAATATTACGGACTTACAGAAACAGGAAAACTATTTCTGAAAGAATTAAATACCACTTGGGACGAATTACAAAATGCAGTAACCATAGTTACTAAACAAAAAAAGAAACAAAAATGAACAAGACAGTCAATATAAATTTAGCAGGCATATTTTTTCATATAGATGAAGACGCTTACTTAAAGCTGCAGCGCTATATTGAGGCAATAAAACGTTCATTTACTGACTCTCAGGGAAGAGATGAAATTATTGCTGATATCGAAGCTCGAATCGCTGAGCTTTTCAGTGAAAAAATAAAAGACGAAAGACAAGTTATCGGGATAAAAGAAGTAGACGAAGTAATTGAAGTCATGGGACAACCCGAAGATTATAGACTAGATGAAGAGATTTTTGAAGACGAACCAAAATCATCGTACCAAAGAGCTACAAAATCTAAACAATTATTTAGAGATACTTCTAATTCATATGTTGGAGGTGTAAGTTCTGGTTTAGGCCATTATTTGGGTATCGATCCTATTTGGCTACGTATTGCTTGGATACTTTTTACCGTATTTTCCAGCGGAGCATTCATCCTTATCTACATAGCGTTCTGGATTTTTGTTCCAGAAGCAAAAAGCACAGCGGATTATCTTGCTATGAAAGGAGAAGCTGTTAACATTAGTAATATCGAAAAAAAAATTAAAGAAGGATTTAACGATGTTGCGGATAAAGTAAAGGATGTCGATTATCAAAAATATAGTGATAAAGTAAAAAGTGGATCTACCAGTTTCTTTGATGCGCTTGGAGATGTTTTATTAGTTGTATTGAAGATATTCGTAAAATTTATAGGAGTCATACTAATTCTAGTAGCAGGAATCACTTTAATAAGTTTATTTATTAGCTTATTTACTGTTGGTACTTTTGGAATGATCGAAACTCCTTTTACAGAATACATCGATGTTGTAAATCATCCTAATGTTCCACTATGGTTAGTTTCATTACTTACATTGTTTGCAGTAGGTATCCCATTCTTCTTTTTATTCATTCTTGGATTAAAGATTGTGATCAATAATCTGAAGTCAATAGGTACACCAGCCAAACTTGCATTGTTAGCCGTATGGATTTTTTCTATCATAGGACTTACAATAGTTGGAATACGTCAGGCAACCCAGGAAGCGTATGACGCCGAAGTAATTGAAGATACCAGAGACTTATACATTGCACCTAGTGATACACTAAATATCAAAATGATAGGTAATAACAGGTATGCAAGAAACTTATATCATAGAAATGATTTTAAAATCAAAAGAGATGAAAATGATAACAAGGTCATAGTGATTCAGGATATTGAAGTTTTTATCAAAGAAAACAGAGAAGATTCTATTCCAAAAATTACAATTAGAAAGAATGCAGAAGGAAGTAGCTATGATGAAGCTAAAGAAAGAGCTGCAGCCATAAAATACGACTACGATATCAAAGGTAATTCTCTACTATTAGATGGATATGCGATTACTGATTATACAAATAAGTACAATGACCAAGAAGTAGAGATTATTATATCTATACCAGAAGGTATGACCCTATTGGCAGATGATAATACTTCTGGTTTTAATAACTCCTGGAAATACGATGATTATCTTACCATAGATGGTAAAGAAGGAAAGTATTTACAGTTGATAGATGGTAAACTTAGGTGTCAGGATTGTCCAAAAGATGAATGGCAATATAATGAGTGGGAAGATGACGATGATAATGAAGGAGTAAAAATCAATATAAATTCTGATGAAGATAATGCCAATCTTAAAATTGATGAAGACGGAGTACAAATCAAAAGCGAAGAAGTAGATATAAAAATAGACGAGAACGGAATCAAAATCAAAACCGATAATTAATCAATCTGTCCGCCTAAGGCGGATCAACAAAACGAACAGTTTAACAAATTAAATCACTCTTATTATGGCCACAGTAGCTAAAATCATCGTAACCCTTTGTCTCACAGCTTTATGTTGTTCTTGTAACATCGCATTTGACGGAATTAGAGGAGAAGGAGAAGTAATCCGAAAGGAAAAGACCATTAACGAAAACTTTGACACTATCAAATCAAGTCGAGGTTTAGATGTAGTATTGACAAATAAAAAAGATCGAAAAGTAATTATTGAAGCTAACGAGAATCTTCATCAACACATTGAAGTTTATGTAGAAGGAGAAACACTGTATATTACTTCGGATAAAAATATTTATCAGGCCGATGAAAAAACAGTCTATGTTTCTTATGACAAATTAGGTAAAATATCTGCTACAAGTGGTTCTAGAGTTACGTCTCAGGGAGCCGTTGTTCAAAAAGATCTTGCTATCAGCGCTACAAGTGGGGCCGATATAGAATTAAATGTGAAAGCAGAAACATTGACTACCTCGGTAACCAGTGGAGCTATTATGGATTTATCCGGAAAAGTAAATAATCATAATGCCAGTGCTACAAGCGGCGCTAATATTAGAGCAGATGAATTATTAAGTCTTAACTCCAGTGCAAAAGCTACCAGTGGAGCCTCTATAAGAATCCATGCTAAAGATCAATTTACAGGAAAAGCAACAAGCGGTGCAGATGTTGTATATTATGGCAATCCAGAAACAGTTTCTGAAAGCGACAATTCTGGAGGAAATGTGAGAAGAAACTAATCAGGCTAACGTCTAACCAATAAATACAAACTAACCGACCAACAACCTCACCAACCAGAAAAGAACCACCAGAAAAGCAGCATTTGTTGACAGACAAGTTATTTAGATATTTATGCTTTTCGGGTGGTTTTCTTTTGTGATTATCCGAAATTAGGAACACCTATTTTCGTCAAGCTGAACTTATTTCAGCTTCTTATGGCAGTAGTCTGAATATTAGTTATGATGAGATTCCAAAAACAAGTTTGGAATGACACAAAAATTACTTTATGGCTAATAAAGGATATTCAATTTTCTTTTTACATATTTTTAAATACCCGAAAATGATCACGCAAAAAATTTTACAGAACAAATTCCTTTTTATAATTCCCGTTACGGTTCTAGTTGGATTGCATATTCTGTGGGAGTATTTTAACGGAGGAGTTACGACACATTACCTATTAGCCAGAGAAGATTTACCCGGGATATCTAACTGGTGGGGACTTTTAACCATTCCTTTATTGAGCTGGATTTTAATTTCATTAAGCAAGTGGTTACATAATAAAAATCAAACTACCTATAGTATATCAAAAATCACAAATGGTTTTATTGGAGGTCTGGTTTTTGGTATCCTAATATCTCTGTTATGGGAATTTAGATTAGAAAACATTCTCTCATATGCTATTTTGTTACCAATCCCAATTGCACTTTTCCTGCGAGTACACCTTCCTGGTAACCTTCTAGGGTTTATTATTGGTCTTACCTATACTTTTGGAGGAATTTTACCAATTGGCATAGGTACTGTTCTAATCATAGGATCATTCCTGATCTGGACTATTTTCAGAAAAGGTTTACCATTTATATTTCAAAAAATCAATCAATCTATCCACTAAGGATAAATCAAAAAACGAACTATTATGTTAAAAACAATTTCAATCAAAATCACTTTATTTCTTTTTGCAGTATTTATATCACCTATATCAAATGCACAAGAAAACAAATCACTTCAGCAAACAATTCTGAAACTGGATGCAAAATTCTGGAAATCCTATAATACTTGTGATATCGAAACATTTCGAACATTCTTTGTAGAAGATTTTGAGTTTTATCACGATAAAGGAGGACTTACATCCGGACTAACAAAAATGATGTCTAGTGTAGAAAATGGATTATGCAACCCAGAAAATCCAAGAGTACGCCGAGAAGTGGAGGAAGGAAGTGTCGAAGTATTTCCTCTTAATAATTATGGAGCTATCATTACCGGAGAACACGTTTTTTATGTCTCAGAAAAAGGTAAAGAGGAACGACTTGCAGAAATAGCAAAATTCACCCATGTTTGGCAACATAAAAATGATCAATGGAAAATGACCCGAGTATTAAGTTATGATCACCAGCCAGCTCCACAGAATACAGATAAAAAAGAAATCTCCTTATCTGATGAGATACTGAATCAATATACCGGAACATATCAGGCTCCTCAAACCGGAACTATTGTTATCACCAAAAAAGATAATCTTTTAGAGATAAAAGCAGATCAAATGCAAGCCATTGTGTATCCTCAAAAAGAAAATTTATTTTTTCACAAACAAAGCCCACTCACTTTTGAGTTTATAAAAGAGAACGACAAAAAAGTATCAAAGATGCTTGTCAGAGAGAATAGTAAGATAGTAGAAGAAGCCCAAAAAGTGAAATAAAAAATCACTAGTAAAGAAAATAAACCTCTAAAAACTATCCTCATGACAATCAAAAGAAAAATAAAAAAATATCTGAAAATTATTTTTTCAACATTGATTATAGTATGCACTGGGTTTATTGCATTTATTCTCAACGAAACAAAAGACGAAGTCGATGCTAACTTGAGTAATATTGATGCAAAATTACAAGCTTTCTATAATAAAGAAAGGATGGCTGGTTTTGCAGTATCTGTTTTTAATACCGATAGTATTATATATTCTAATGGATTTGGTTATGCTGATATGGCGCACGATATTCCATATACTACAAATACTATTCAATATATTGCTTCCATCTCAAAAACAACAATTGGTGTTGCTTTATTAAAAGCTCAGGAATTGGGTTTATTACATATTGATGATCCCATTAACAAACACCTCCCATTTGAAGTAATAAATCCTCAATTTCCAAACCATCAAATAACTATAAAACATTTGGCTACCCATACTTCCTCTTTGGATTATAACGAAAAAGTTGTTGAGTCTTTATACATAGATGAAGCTGAGAAGGATAAGTCTATAGAAGAATTTATTAAAAATTATTTTGTCAATGATTATTATGGTGTAGTAAATTTTACAAATCACGAACCTGGTAAGAACTGGAATTATTCAAATATTGGAGCTGGATTAGCAGCATACATAATTGAGCATACAGCTAAGATGCCATTTTCAGAATTCACCCATAAATATATTTTCGATCCCTTACAAATGGAAAATACAAATTGGTTTGAAACAGCATCAGATAGTACTAAGCTATCTAGGTACTATGCTCCTGAAAAAAATTCTACAATTACAGAATTTAAAACTAGTGGTGTTCAATTATATCCTGCTCGAGATATCCTTACCAATATAATGGACTTAACTAAATATTGCCAAGCTATACTTTCGCAAAATCATAAAATATTATCCGATCATTCCTATGAACTCATGCTCGATCCAAAACTAGATACCTCAGTAACAAATCAAGAAGTAGATAATACAGGATTATTTTGGATGATTGACAGAAATCAATATGGAATCACTTATCAATTAACAGGTTCCAATGGTGGAGATAACTGTATCAATACCATGATGTGGTTTGACCCTGTTAACAAACTAGGTTATATTTTTATTGGAAATACAGGGGCATCAGAATTAAATAAAGTTAATCATATATGGATTTACAGAACATTGGTGAGCTTAGGTGATCACATTCTTATCAATAATCCCAAAAATACATTTAGCCAAAAAGTTGGATATAGATGGCATAATTTATACAATAGAGTCAGAGGATTGTTCTAATACTTAAAACAATCCTATTAATATCGATAAAACACCATTTTTCACTTAACCGATCTTTGCCAATGGCGAAGAAAATAGTCTCTTTTTAGGGGCTATACTTTTTTTGGTATACCTTTTGAAACTTCTATACTGTAACAGTTTTTTTACAAACCTGTCCTTTAAATACATAATTTTAATCATGAAATATACTTAAACACAAAAAACAGTGTTTAAAAAATAAAACCACACATAAAATGAGATCACTTCTATTTACATTATTTTCAATTTTCATTTTAGGAAATATATATGCTCAGAAAGAAAGAGTAAAAGGCAATAAAATAGTCATGACCGAAGAAAAAATCGTTGATGCTTTTCACTCTATTGAGCTATACGATAATTTTGAGGTTTCTATTGATGAAGACAGTGATCCAATTGTTAAGGTAGAAGCAGACAGCAATCTTCAGGAATTTATTGAAATCTCCATCCAAGATAGCATTTTAAAAATAAAATCTACAAAAGAACTCAGACGCGCCAAAGCACTAAATATCACTATTTCCTTTTCTTCAGAATTGAAAAAAATTAAAACATATAATAAAGTAAACCTCAAATCTCTGGCACCTATAAAATCTTCGAAACTTAGTGTTGAAGCCAATGATAATTCAGAAGTATTTTTGTCTATAGATGCGGGTAGTATAACAGGTATTGCAAACGGAAAATCAAATATTGACCTACACGCAGATGCTAAAGAAGCTTTTTATCAGGTAAATGAAAATTCAGAATTAAAAGGAATCATAACCGCTGATAGTCTAAAGATAGATTTGTATCAAAAAGGATATGCAAAATTAGAAGGAAATGTCAAATCAATGCTGGTAAGGGCTGATGGCGATACTGATTTTTATGGTGAAAAATTGACCTCAGATAAAACGTTTATTATTGCTGAAGGTTCTAGTGAATGCTATGTGTTGGTAAATGAAGAAATCACTATCGAAGCTAAAGATGAAACAGAAATTTATTTACTTGGTGAGCCAAAAATTAACATGACAATGTTCGCTAATGAAGCTACATTGTACAAGAAAAAAATTGACTATAGTCAGAGTCGACTCAAATTAAAATAGAAATTCTTAAAAATAGTAGACCTGACAGATTTTGGAAACCTGTCAGGTCTAAAAATGTTTTTAGTTTGATACTTATTACGCAGAAACTTCTTCACTAGTTTCTACCGTGGCTAGATATCTTTCTGCGTCTAATGCTGCCATACAACCGGTACCAGCTGCGGTCACTGCTTGTCTATATTCTTTATCCTGAACATCACCAGATGCAAAAACACCAGGGATATTAGTTTTGGTAGATTTCCCTTCTGTAATGATATATCCGGTATCATCCATATCGATCTGACCTTTAAAAATATCTGTATTTGGTTTATGGCCAATTGCAATAAATAAACCAGTTATTGAGATCTCTGATTTCTCTCCAGTTTGATTATTCACCATACGTAAACCTTCCACTACTTGGTCTCCTAATACCTCATCAACTTCGGTATTATACAATACTTTAAGATTAGGCGTATTATTCACACGATGCTGCATAGCTTTAGAAGCTCTCATGTAATCTTTACGTACCAACATGGTAACACTAGAACAAATATTAGAAAGATACGTAGCTTCTTCTGCCGCAGTATCTCCGGCACCAACGATAGCAACGTCCTGACCTTTATAAAAGAACCCATCACAAACCGCACAGGCAGAAACTCCACCTCCTCGTAATTTCTGTTCACTAGGTAATCCTAAATATTTAGCTGTTGCGCCTGTAGAAATAATAACAGCTTCAGCTTCAATTTCTTTTGTATTATCTACGGTAACTTTATGGATTCCTCCTACTTCTTTACTAAATTCTACAGAAGTAACCATTCCAATTCTTACTTCAGTACCAAAACGTTCTGCTTGTTGTTGTAATTGAACCATCATTGTTGGTCCATCAATACCTTCAGGATATCCAGGAAAATTATCAACCTCTGTAGTAGTAGTTAATTGACCACCTGGTTCCATACCGGTATACATAATCGGTTTAAGATCTGCTCTTGCTGCATATATTGCCGCAGTATAACCTGCAGGTCCTGAGCCTATAATAAGGCATTTTATTCTTTCTATAGTATCTGACATAATCTTATTCGGTTTATTCTGATGTAAAAGTAGCAATTTGAAGAGAAACCTTACAGTAAAGTTATTAAGAATTGTTATTAATTAATAGAGAGTTTATATAGTAAAGTTAAAACCGCTATTGAATACTATTATTTAAAGATGATATATCATACATTTATTCCAAAATAGAGAAAAATGACGCTTTTCGATACTTTGGATATTTTGGGAACAATTGCCTTTGCGATTTCAGGAGCATTGAGCGCTATGAACAGAAGATTGGATCTCTTCGGAATCTTTATTATCGCTTTTGTAACTGCTATTGGAGGAGGAACTCTAAGAGATGTACTTATAGGGGCAACACCAGTATCATGGATGCAAAACACGATAAACTTGTATCTAATTGGAGGCGTTACTGGTGTATCCATCATCTTTAGGAATAAATTGGATTATCTTAAAAAATCCCTTTTCTTATTTGATACAATTGGACTAGGAATTTTTACGATTATAGGAGTAGAAGCAGGAATACAAACCGATCTTGATCCCATTATATGTATTGCATTAGGAACAATGACTGGATGTTTTGGAGGAGTAATCAGAGATATTTTATGTAATGAAATCCCGGTAATTTTCAGAAAAGAAGTATATGCTACCGCTTCTATAGCCGGAGGAATTTGTTTTATGATATTACATGCACTAAAAGCACCTATCAATATCACATATATTGCTACCACACTGTTGATTATTGTGATACGACTGCTAGTTGTGAAATATCAAGTTTCATTACCTATGTTTACGGTTAGAAATCAGAAAACCTAATACTATTACTAATGAAAACACATTTTGATCTTACCAATTCAGAATTCGAAAAACAGTTTAAAGAGGGCATTCTTGATCCTTCATTATTTAATCATGAAGCGCACATAAGATTAGCATGGATATATCTTAACAAACATGATATCCATACTGCCTGTCGTGAAATTTCTACACAAATTTTAGCATATGTAACTCAGTTAAATGCCACCGATAAATTTAACAAAACACTTACTATTGCAGCAGTTAAAACCGTGAATCACTTCGTTCTAAAATCTAAATCAAACTGTTTCCAGGATTTCATTGCTGAATTCCCAAGATTGAAATATAATTTTAAAGATTTGCTGTATTCTCATTACAGTTTTGATATAGTTAATTCTGAAAAAGCTAAAACGGAATATTTAGAGCCGGATTTATTACCGTTTTAGTAATCCGACAAAAGATCTTAGTTTTTTAAGCTATTTTTCCATTTTTAAGAACTCCTCTAGCATACTCGTCATCATATTTAGAATTAAAACCACCGTCACCAACTCTAATCAATTTAGAGCGAGATGGATGGCCTGCCCAGCTTCTATGGTTGTTAGAAGAACATTCAAAAAGTAACGCATCATCAGCTTCAGAATTATAATGCCCTCCCATAAACTCTTCTTTAAATTTTTCCTTTGCCTCACGATCTCCTGGATTTCTCTCTGCTCTTATAGAATTATAATAATCATGTTTTTCTTTAGAAATATTTCCCGCATAATGATACTGATCATTTGGGTGCCAACCTATATTAGTAATATGTTTATGACTTTGAGTATATCGCCCATGTTCAAAATATAATGTAGGCTTGTCAAAATTATCCCAACTCATAGTATATCCTATATACTTCCCAGATTCTGTTGTACTAATCCCCATAATTTTAAGATTTTAAATAAATGTAAAAAACGATTTTCTATGTATGTAAAAATACCCTTAACATATTGACAGCAATATTAGCAATCCAACAATTAATATACAACAGTAGGAAAGTGGCAAATAATTATTTTCTAATTTACTAAAAACCAATAAATTAAACAATTCTAATTTCCCTCAACAATCCAGAATCTAATAAGAATCGTACAGAAGCTAAGAAAATAGTTAATATCCCGATTATTTCTTTGGAAATCGATACTTTTTGGGCTATGTTCGTATGCTCAGAAAAGAAATTACACAATGATTATAGAACCTAGAACTCGCGGATTCATTTGCCTAACCGCACATCCAATTGGATGCGAACAAAACGTACAAAACCAAATCGATTATATAAAATCCAAAGGAGCTATTAACGGACCAAAAAAAGTACTGGTCATTGGTGCTTCTACCGGGTTTGGACTGGCCTCAAGAATTACTGCTGCATTTGGTTCTGATGCCGCTACTATTGGAGTGTTTTTAGAAAAGCCTCCAAAACCTAACAGACCTGCTTCTCCTGGCTGGTATAACAGTGCTGCTTTCGAAAATCAAGCACATCAGGCAGGATTATATGCCAAAAGTATCAATGGTGATGCTTTTTCTAAGGAGATCAAGCAACAAACCATTGACCTGATCAAAAAAGATTTAGGACAAGTCGATCTAGTTATCTATAGTTTGGCCTCTCCTGTACGTGTACATCCCGAAACCGGAGTGAAACACAAATCTGTTCTAAAACCAATTGGTGATCCATATACCAATAAAACAGTGGATTTTCATACAGGTGATATATCACAAGTATCAATTGATCCCGCTACAGAAGAAGATATAGAGAATACCATTACGGTTATGGGTGGAGAAGACTGGAAGTTCTGGATGGATGCCTTACAAAAAGAAGATTTATTAGCTCCAGAAGCCAAAACCATTGCGTACTCTTACATAGGTCCAAAATTAACCGAACCTGTATACAGAAAGGGTACAATAGGTCGTGCCAAAGATCATCTTGAAGCAACTGCATTTGATATTACCAAATCGCTGAAAGATATTGATGGAAAAGCCTATGTTTCTGTAAACAAAGCGTTGGTGACACAGGCTAGCTCTGCAATTCCGGTCATTCCTTTATACATTTCTTTGTTATACAAAGTGATGAAAGAAAATAATGTCCACGAGGGTTGTATAGAACAAATGCAACGATTGTTTGCTGATAGATTATATAACAATAGTGAAATTGAGACTGATGATGAAGGCAGAATACGCGTGGATGATTGGGAAATGCGAGAAGACATCCAAGCTAAAATAAAAGAATTGTGGGATAATGCCACTACCGAAACTTTGGTGTCTATCGGTGATCTAGAGGGATATAGTAATGATTTCTTTAATCTATTTGGTTTCAAAGTAGCTGGAGTAGATTACAATCAGGATGTAAATGAGGTGGTAGAAATCCCTGGATTGCAAGCTTAATATTTATTTACCTTATACAAAACAGTATCCCCTTTATTATCCATTTAGGGGATACTTCTTTTCTATTTAGTATCAAAACGACAGATAACTATAGAATTGAATTTTTATAATATATTTATAAACGGCTATATCATAGAGATATAATTATCTTTTGGAACTATAACTATAGGTTGTATAACATTTCAGAAAACGAACAATGACACCTGAAATTGCCAAAAACAAAGTAAATAAAAAAGGTTGGACGTCAATTCACGAAAATAATGCTAAATTAGGTGCTTAACTCGTGAGTCGTGCTCTTTTGTTACATCTGATTTTTCCTTTGGAAAATCCTCACGGTAAATCTGCAATCTAACTGAACATAAGAAAGTTGAAGAATATACTATCAATCATAATTCTGTTTAGCCAATTAAGTTATGCCAGTGAAAATATTGAAATAAGTATCCTTACTTGTTCTGTTGGCCAAGAAGTCTATTCCGTTTTCGGTCATACCGCTATTAGAATTGTTGACAGAAGTAACAATATAGACGAGGTTTACAATTTCGGAATGTTCGACTTTGACACCCCAAATTTCGAATATAAATACCTAAAAGGTAAACTAAAATATCATCGAGGCGTTCAACAAATGGAGGACTTCATAAAAATCTACACATACGAAAGAAGAGTCGTTACCGAGCAAATTTTAGACCTGAACGCAGACGAGAAAAGGGAAATTTTAGACAGACTTCGGTTCCTTTACAAACCAGAAAATAGATTTTACCTCTACTCTTTCTTAGAGAAAAACTGCTCTACAGAAACCCGAGAATTATTAACATACATCGGTGTAGATTTTGAAAATCAAAAAATTGAAAAATCCAATCGATCTTTAATCAATTCATACCTAAATGAAATGCCATGGCTAAAACTTGGAATTAATTTGGTATTGGGAAAATCTCTGGACAGAAATTCCAATCGTAATCAAAGTATGTTTCTGCCGGACTATCTTCAAAAAGAAATTGATGCTTCGACATTGAAAGGTAAAAGATTGGTTAAGTCCGAACAAACTCTAAACTCGATAGAAAACAAGGTTGGATTCAATGTTCAAAAGATATTCTCTCCAATAGTACTCTTTTCGCTTTTAGCAGTATTATTTCTATTTAAGTTTCCGAAATCTTTTAGAATAATAATCAGTTTGGGTATTGGATTCACAGGCTTGTTCATCCTTATGCTATGGATATTTTCAGGACACGAAGAAGTCAAAGCCAATCTAAACATTATTTGGTGTAATCCTTTATATCTTCTTTACATTCCGCTACTAATAAAAAACAAAAGTAACATAATACTAAGTTTTGTACTAATGATATCAATAGTTAGTGCGGTGTTCATCTGGATCATTAAAGTGCAGGTTTTTGATATTTCCATTATACCACTTTTATCCATTTTGGGAATTTTGAATTTAAAAGAAATCAATCGAGAACCTGGATTTTTAGCTTGGTCAGAACTAAAAGAGAAAATTGGAAAAAAATTAATATAGGATAGGCAGAACGAAATTCACTATTGGAAAAACGTGGAAAAACTTAGCTGATATAGTGTTTTCTGAAAGACGTGTATTGATTCGTAAAGGTCTTCAAATATTTAATTTGTTAGTATTTAGGTAGGAAAATTAAATATCCAAATTGAAAATTGGAATCTGCATTAACCTTCTTACCGATAGGCAAATCCAAAAATTCAGCATCTTCTTTACACTCTACGTTGCATACCCAAACTGTTACGCTCAATTATTTCCGTCCTGAACAAAGGCTTCATAATTCTAAAAAAATCTAACAAAAGTTAGAGTAAAGACAGTGACTAAATATCCAGACCAGAGCGTAAAAAAATGCTTCAAAATTCAATAGTTACATCTTTCAATTCAATTTTATTCTAGGTGCATTCGTAATTGTAGTAATTACTAACGCTATTTGCTAACAAATCCATTTAGAAACAGGAATCTTAAAAGCAGGTATTCTGATTTATATCATTGTATAAACAATTGATATATAGTAGGTTTAATATCTAAAATATTAGCTCAACACTAATAAAATAAAAACATAACATATGTACACATAACCCTAAGTTCTATATCCTTTTTTAGTCAAGCAGATAATGAAGGTTATTAATTGAAAAAGCACACAGTTAAAACGTATTATCATGAATCAAGAACATCCAAATATCAGTATTTTAAAGAGGTTCAACCCTGCAAATCCAAATACTTTGGCAGAGGTATTAGCCAAAGATTTCGTTTGGCATTATATTAATCCGAAACTATCCGTTTTAGAAGGAGACTATTTTGGCCTCTCCGGTTTAACGGATTTCTTCAAAAGACTCGGAGGTCTTACCAGTGGTTCCTTTAAGGTAAATCCTATATCCATAATTCCTATGGGAGATGAAATAGTCATTACACGTGTTAAAGACACAATGTTATTAAAAGGTAAATCAATGGAGATTGATGCCATTGTGGTATGGTGTATTATCAATGGTCAGATCAGGGAAGCTTGGGATATACCTATTGCTCACACTGCAAAAATGCTAAAAACTATAAAAGAAAAACTATGAAAATAGTCGAGTTTACACCACAAAATGTGGTACAGGAGACTTGAGTTTTTAATATAAACTCATAAAATCAAACTTATGAATAAGCGAGTATTACTGGCTAAAAGACCAGAAGGATTACCTGATGAATCAACATGGAAATTAGAAGAACAACCTATTCCAGTTATTGGTGAAGGTGAAGCTCTAATTCAAACAGAATATATATCCATTGACCCTGCCATGCGTGGCTGGATCAAAGATACAAAATCATATCTTCCTCCTGTACAAGTTGGAGACGTGATGCGTGCCGGTAGCGTAGGTAAAGTAATTGAGTCCAATAACCCGAATATGAAAGTGGGTGACTATTCTGCCGGATTGGGTGGCGTCCATCAATATGTAGCGACCGATGGCAAAGGTTGGATTCAAGTTGACCCGAACAGGGCTCCGCTACCCAAATATCTTAGTGTATTGGGCTTGACAGGGCGTACGGCTTATTTCGGATTGCTCGAAATAGGCCAACCAAAAGAAGGAGAGACAGTGTTAGTTTCCGGCGCCGCTGGTGCGGTTGGAAGTACAGTCGGCCAAATAGCAAAGATCAAAGGGTGCCATGTTGTAGGAATTGCTGGAGGAAAAGAAAAATGCGATTACATCGTAAACGAACTTGGCTTTGATGGCGCAATTGATTACAAAAGTGAGGATATCAGAACACGGTTGAAGGAGCTATGTCCAAATGGAATTGATATTTATTATGACAATGTAGGTGGTGAAATACTGGATATAGCCCTCACTCAGATCAATAGAAAGGCGCGAATTGTTATTTGTGGTGCAATTTCCCAGTACAACAAGAAACACAAAGGACCTGATAACTATTACTCATTATTGGTTAACAGGGCCAGAATGGAGGGGTTCGTTGTCATAGATTACGCCAAGGATTATCAGACTGCCCACAGGCAAATGGGTAAATGGCTGATGGAAGGAAAGTTAAAGTCTAAAGAATTCATTGTTGAAGGAATAGAAAATTTTCATGAAGCATTTCTAAGGTTATTTTCAGGAGAAAAATTGGGTAAACTGGTACTGAAAGTCGCATAGTTCCATATTGAACTCGATGGCAGCAGCTTTTCCAAAAGTTGTGAACTTATTGAGAATTGCAATGAGGTTATAATTTTTGGGCCGATGGTTTAGTTCACAAAACAGAATAAAATGAAAAAAATAAAAATACCAGATACAATGACAGTCATTGTTTTGAATTCTTATTCTGGTGCTGATGCCTTAAGTATTGAGCAACGCCCTATACCAAAACCTGGAAAGAATGAAGTTTTAGTCAAAGTTGCCTTTGCACCAATAAACCCTTCAGATTTAGCAACTTTAACAGGTTATTATGGCTTAAAAAATCCTACTCCTATTATCCCAGGTGGAGAATGTTCTGGAGAAGTTGTTTCTGCTGGACCGGGAGCTATCGCAAGCTACTTCCTTGGTAAAAGAGTTGCCTGTGGTGGTTGGGGAAAAGGCGGAGGTGTTTGGTCAGAGTATGTAGTAAAAAGTGTAAAAGGAGGAGTTTTACCTTTGAATAAATCATTAAGTTTAGAGCAAGGAGCAATGTCCATAATAAATCCTCTAACAGCCAGTGCTTTTATAGACATTTCGAAAAAAGAAGAGCATAAAGCCATTGCATTGACTGCTGCTGCAAGTTCACTTAGTAAAATGGTAAACAGTCTGGCGAAAAGCGAAGGGATTCAAATAGTCAATATAGTACGCAGAGATGCACAAGTGGATCTTCTCAAGGCCCAAGGAGCTGAGATTGTTCTGAACAGTAATGGTGTAGGATTTGAACAACAACTATATGATGCATGTCATGAAACCAATACTCATATAGCATTTGATGCAGTGGCAGGTCAATTAACGAATCAGCTATTAAAAGCTATGCCTCCAAATAGCAAGGTTATTGTTTATAGCGCACTTTCTAAACAAACAGTTCAAGCGAGCCCTGATCTTTTAATATTTGAAAATAAGAGGATTGACAGTTTCTGGCTAGGCCCTTGGATGAGCCAACAAAATGTAGTTAAAATGATGCGGTTGTGGAAACGTTCACAGAAACAAATACCAAGCCATCTCAAAAGTGAAATCAGAAAAATCTATCCAATGCAAGAAGTGAAAGAAGCCATCCGCAATTATGAAAGCCAAATGACTGGAGGAAAAATCTTGTTAAGAATGTCTTGATAAAATAGGTAGAGCTTCTGGTAAGGTTTTTAAATTGTGGTGTAAATATTTTAAAGAATGAATTACTTTAATTGACAAACATCTAACAGGTTAAAAGAAAACAATATGAAAAATTTCATCACTAATTTATCGATCAGCAAAGCGGCAATGGTTGTAGGAATTGCGTTTATAACCTCTGTTTTCATCGTAACCTTAGTTGATGATTTTATTTTAGCCAATTTTGTAGTACCGGGTGATACAGAAGCTTTAGCCAGCGATATTGAGTCTAATAAGAGACGCTTTGAATTTGCTGTTGTTGGATATTTACTGGTACTTGTCCTGGATGCTATTATCGGACTCGCACTTTATGTAATTCTTAAACCCGCAAATAAGAATCTTGCGTCGCTAACGGCAGTTCTAAGGTTGCTATATGCTTTTACTTTGATAATCGGACTGTTTGCTCTGGCATTTCAAATTATAGATGTTTACGACTATGCATCTATAAAACTCTTAGGATATGTATTTTTTGCCTTGCACATCTTTATACTTGGTTATTCGATCTTCAGGTCAGAATATATCCCGAAAAGCCTTGGGATTTTGTTATTGGTTGCATCTTTTACATATATAGTGTTTTTTATAGATTTTCATCTACCCGAAACACTTCAGGTGATTATAATGTCAACCATGGCAATTGCAGAACTTCTACTAAGTATCTGGCTCATAGCGAAAAGAAATAAGCTACCAAAAGATTAATTTTAGGAAACTATAAATAGAGCCTTGAGGCTTTGTTAATCAAGCTGGTTTGATTTAAGTGAAAGTAATAAAAATAAAGAAAATAGGAGCGTTAGAATAATAGAGTCTGATCAAAAAAAAATGTAAATACAAAAAGTAGAGATCCAATCGATCACCCTTGGATATCTTAATGGATTACAAATTATTATATATTAGTAAAAATCAAAATAATGAAAAACTATATAAAAATAATTCTGTTCTGTTTTATCATAACAACCACAGTCCGGGCACAAGAATCAACGACAGATTATATTCAGAAAGTAAAAACGCTGGATAGTACGTTAGAGACTTTATACGGAGTCATTTCTGGCGAAAAAGGAGAAGCTAGGAACTGGGAATTATTTAAATTTCTATTCAAGCCAAAAGCAAAACTGATCCCTTCAGGAAAAAATAAGGAAGGTGTTTTTGGCGTACGCTATATGTCTCCTGATGATTATATAACAAGTTCCGGAAAATGGCTTGTTGATAATGGCTTTTTTGAAAAGGAGATTCATAGAACAGTTAATACTTTTGGTAACATCACCCAAGTTTTTAGCACCTATGAATCTTTTAAAAGCAAAGCTGATGATAAACCATTCATGAGAGGTATTAATAGCATTCAGCTACTTAATGACGGAAAAAGATGGTGGGTAATAAATATTTACTGGACTCAGGAAACCGAGGAAAATCCTATTCCAAAAGAATATTTACCTAAAATGTAAGTTAATCTAAACAAATCTTAGAATAATACTAACGTTTGCATCTTATGAATGCATTGAATCCGCGAAAATCTATTTTAAATCCTATACTATTGATACTATTCTTTTTGCTATGTTCAATTGGTAATGGCTTTTCTCAGAACCATCGAGAAATAGAGCGAAAAATTAGAGATTCAATCCATACAGAGTTTATCAAAAATTACAGTAATTGTTCATTTTACAGTAAAAATGGCGTCACTAATTTTAATGGAAAAACCGAGTTTTGGAAGATTTGTGAATTAAAAAATGGAAACAGAATTATTCAGGTAGAATCTCATGCCGAAGCCACTTATTTTCAAGAAATTTATTTCGAAAAGAAAGGAAAACTAACCTATGCAAGAGAAACTCAAAATTATACACCTATTAATAGTTTCGAACAAATGAAATGGAACTGCGATTTCTATATTCAAGATAATAGGGTAATCACCACTATATCTCTTGGACATGGAAAAACAGAAGATGAAGAATGGGATGAAAACATGATCATAGCAATGTATGCTAAGAGAGTAACCGAAATAGAAAGAATTCAGCAATAATCGGATTGCTAAAAAAATGAGTTGGCTATATCTTTGAATAATGGAAAACAATCACCATTTTGATATTGTAAAAAAAGCAATTCACTACATCACTAGCAATTATAGAAACCAACCTAATCTGGATGATATTGCAGCGACCGTTCATCTCAGCAAATTTCATTTTCAAAGAGTATTTCAAGATTGGGCTGGTGTTAGCCCGAAACAATTTTTGCAATTCATTACTACAGAACAAGCTAAGGAAAGTCTTTCTAAAGGCAGATCAACTCTAGAAACGGCATATAAGGTAGGATTATCAGGAAATGGAAGATTATACGATCTATTTATAAAAATTGAAGGCTGTACACCAGGAGAATTTCAGAAAAGAGGAAAAGGTATTATTATACAATATGATGTGATAGCATCTCCTTTTGGAAATGTATTAATCGCAGAAACTACTATTGGAATTTGTAAACTGGTGTTTATAGAAGAAACTACAAATCCTTTAGCCACATTAAAGTCTGAATACCCTGAAGCCGATTTAATTTGTCAATTAGGAATTCACGGCGCCAAAGTAAAGCAGTATTTTGCAAACTGGGACATTCCCCTTGAAGCCATTGTGTTGGATCTAAAAGGAACTTCTTTTCAACTTAATGTATGGAAAGCATTATTAACAATTCCTTCATCACAATTATTAGCCTATAATGATGTTGCCTCTTATATCAATAAGCCAACTGCCCAGAGAGCCGTTGGCACTGCTATTGGTAAAAATCCAATTGCATATTTAATTCCTTGTCATCGTGTCATCAAACAAACCGGACATTTAGGAAATTACAGATGGGGAAGTGATAGAAAAACTGCTATTATTGGATATGAAGGTATAAAGCTTAGCGATAAACCTTCGGCTTAGTCATTATGAATTAGATTGTATGTCTAAAAATGCAACAAAACAATATTCAATAAGTATTTATACCTGAACCCGTACAATCATTACATACAATTTTCGTTATTTTGCAGACAAATATCAGATACTTGAAAAATACATTTTTCTATATAGTTTTTACATTGTTTTTTTCTACCATCACGTTTGCGCAAGAAGGTAAAAAAATTAAAGTTCAATCAGACCGTACCATCAAAAATGAAGAACGTTTTCCTGGAGCTACTATCTTAGCCAAAGTAAATAAACAGGTGTATATTGAGCATGATGGTATTGAGATCTGGTGTGACAGGGCTGTACATTATGGAAAAGACAAGTTTGTTAGAGCTCTTGGTAATGTAAAAATGAAACAGGGAGACACGCTTACTATGACCAGTGCGTATGCAGAATACAACGGAAATAGTAAGTTTGCCTACGCCAGAGAAAAAGTGTTTTTGGAAACACCGTCTAATACACTTACGACAGATACTTTGTTTTTTGACCGTCAGCGTCAACAAGCTTATTATCGCAGTGGAGGAACAGTAAAAGATTCTTCCAATACACTGACGAGTAAAATTGGTCGGTATTTTATGGATAGAAAACAATATTCCTTTAATACAAATGTAAAAATTGTTAATCCCGAAAACACGGTAGATTCTGATCGACTAGATTATTATACAGATAACGGTCACGCCTATTTATATGGTCCATCAACTGTAAAGGGGGAAGAAAGTACCTTGTATTGCGAACGTGGTTTTTATGACACCAAAGTAAAGACGGGCTATGCCATCAAAAATGCACGTATTGATTACGACAATCGTACTGTTTTTGGTGATAGTATATTCTACAATAGTGCTATTCAATTTGCATCAGCTACTAATAATATCAAAGTATTGGATACCGCTAACAATTCTGTAATAACTGGTCATTATGCTGAAGTTTTTAAAGACAAAGATTCTGTATTTATTACCAAAAGAGCATTAGCAGCAACTTTACAAGAGAAGGATTCTATCTATATTCATAGTGATACACTCATGGTTACAGGAAAACCAGATCGAAGAATCATGAATGGTTTTTATGATGTTCGGATTTTTAAAAGTAATATGAGCGGTAAGAGTGATTCTATCAACGTTGATCAAACTACAGGATATACTAAAATGATTGGCAAACCTATTATCTGGTCACAACGAAATCAAATGACAGGAGATACGATCAAAATCATTTCTAATACAGAAACTGAGAAACTTGATTCTCTTATGGTATATCAAAATGCATTTTTAGTGCAAGAAGACACGCTCAAAGCTGGATATAATCAAGTAAAGGGTCAGACCTTGTATGGATTATTTAAAGACAATGAAATCTATCAGGTAGATATTGATAAAAATACGGAGACCATATTTTACCAGAGAGAAAGTGAAGGAGAATTGAAATTGATTGGTATTAATAAAGTATTATCAAGTTCAATTAAATTATTATTGGAACAACGAGAAATTGTAGACGTTTTTTACTATCAAAATGTAGATGGGACCTTGTATAGAGAAATTGATTTACCCGAAAACGCAAGAGAATTATCTGGTTTTAAATGGCGTGGAGATGAGCAAATATTAAGTAAAAAAGATCTTTTTAGAGGCGAAGCACCTCCGAAATTAACAAAAATAACAGGAATACCCCTACCTGTTGAAGATGATGATTTCTTTGACGAAGAAACAATAAAGCGTCTTGAAGATAATAAATCTGAAGGCTCGCGTTTATTGGAGCAAAAGCTGGAAGATGCAGAACTAAAAGAAACAAATGAAGAACTAGATTCTATACCTAAAGCGAAGCAAAAAATTAAAGAAGATCTAAAAGTTAAAAAGAAAAAGGATACAAGTTCTAAAAAGAAGCCGTCTAAAAAAACAGCCTTTGTAGATCCAGATCTTAACCGTTCGGCAAGACAAAGAGATAGCATTACAGTAACTACCTTAAAAAATCAAAAAGCAGATAGCATTAATAAAGAAAAATAGAATAATGATTATCCGCAATGAAAAGCACCTATTTATCGTCAAGCTGAACTTATTTCAGCTTCTCATCACAATAGTCTAAATATTAGTTATAATGAGATTCCAAAACAAGTTTGGAATGACATACAAAATTTACTTTATACTAATAAAGGATATTCAAATTAAATATCTTGACCTTTAAGTAAGTTATTCTTTTAACACGGGATCAGTCTAGAATTAAAAGAGTTTCTTCTATTCACACAATAAAACTCCAATAGTTTAGCTTAACTTTGCCAAGGTGAAAAAAGACTTTTTTACATACCAGGCGCAAACAACACCGCATCCACTGGCCATGGAAATTTCTCATGCAGAAGGAAGCTATATTTTTTCTACAGATAACAAAAAATATCTGGATTTCGTAGCAGGAGTTTCTGCTTGTAGCCTGGGACACCGACATCCCAACGTCATAAATGCTGTTAAAGAACAGCTTGACAAGTATTTACACGTAATGGTTTACGGAGAATACATCCAAAAACCCGCTGTAGAACTCACAAAATTATTGGCATCTCTTCTACCCCATCCTTTAGAAAAAACATATCTCACCAACTCTGGAACCGAAGCCATTGAAGGATCACTCAAATTAGCAAGAAGAGTCACAGGAAGAAGTCAAATCATAGCTGCAAAACTTGCATATCACGGCAACACAATGGGATCTATGAGTGTAATGGGTTTCGAAGAACGAAAACAAGCTTTCAGACCCTTAATTCCAGATGTATCTTTCATAACTTTCAATAAAGAAGAAGATTTACAGCAAATTACAGAAAAAACAGCAGGTGTTATTCTGGAAACAATACAAGGAGGTGCAGGATTCATTGAACCCACAAATGATTATTTAAAAAAAGTCAGAGAACGTTGTGATGAAGTTGGAGCCGTATTGATTCTGGATGAGATACAACCTGGATTTGGACGTACAGGAACATTATTTGGATTTCAGAATTATGATATGATCCCGGATATTGTCGTTATGGGTAAAGGTATGGGAGGCGGATTACCTATTGGCGCTTTTACAGCTTCTTCTGCTATGATGGATATGCTACAAGACAACCCAAAACTTGGACACATCACTACCTTTGGAGGAAATCCGGTAATTGCAGCTGCCGCTTTGGCAACATTACAGGAAATTACAAAAGGTGACTTAATGGCAGAAACCTTAAAAAAGGAAAAATTATTAAGATCCTTATTAGTACATCCTCTAATCAAAGAAATAAGAGGTATTGGGTTAATGCTTGCACTTATTACCACATCTCCAGAGATCACTAATGAAATTGTTTTCAAGTGCCAAGACAAAGGATTGATCCTTTTTTGGTTGCTTTTTGAACCCAAGGCAGTAAGGATTACGCCACCTTTAACGATATCCGAAGAAGAAATCAGAGAGGGCTGCCAAATCATTATAGAAGTATTAAACGGGATTCAGAATCAAAAAAAGCCTGAATAACATAATGATTAATTCATCTAAAACCCTTATCTTTAGTAGACTATCTTACCATTTCACACATTCAATAGTATCTAGTGGCTTATAATATAAAAAAATGCTAATCCATTCATGGGTATTGGTACGCATTTTGTTAATTAGTTTGTTAAAAACAATTGATTTCTGAAGTAGTATCATATCATTTCATTTGTAATTTTAATACTGAGGAAATCAATAATGCTAAAAATAAATTGAGTAATGGAAGTTTGTAACACTCTTACTTGTTGGGGAAGACAAAAAAGGTTTGCAACGCATTTGTAATTTATATGGCATCTTTAATCAACGTGTATGAAATGAGCATACTTATGAATTTCAAAAATATTGGAAGGATTGATATGCGAATTCCATCTGACATTTATTTAAAATAAACACGAACGGATGAAATTTAACCACGAAGAATTCGGAGATAATAATTTCTCAATTACTCGTTACGAGTCTATGTTGAGATCTAATGATGTTAAGTTTTTTGATTCTGACGAGTTTGAATCTATCATTCATCATTATCTGGAAAACGGAAAAATCGCTAAAGCTAAAAAAGCAATTTCTTTAGGACTTTCTCAGCATCCGTCTTCGATAAACTTAAAGCTACTACAAGTAGAAATTCTTGTTTTCGAGGATCGGTTAGACAAGGCAGATACGCTTCTGGCTCAACTGCACGCTTTAGAACCTGAAAATGAAGAAATATATATCCAAAAAGCAAATATTCTTTCTAAGCAAAATGATCATGTCAAAGCGATCGAATTGTTAAGCACTGCATTGCAATATACTGCAGATGAAGCAGACGTCTATTCTTTAATCGGAATGGAATATCTTTTTATGGATGATTTTGAAAACGCGAAAATAAACTTTATGAGATGTCTGGAAACGGACGATCAGGATTATTCAGCATTATATAACATCATTTATTGCTTTGATTTTTTAGAACAGCACGAAGAGGCCATTACATACTTAAATATGTTTTTGGACAAAAACCCATATTGCGAAGTTGCCTGGCATCAGGTTGGAAAGCAATATTATGATCTAAAAGATTACGAAAAGGCTTTAGCAGCATTTGATTTTGCTATTATTAGTGATGAATATTTTATAGGTGCTTACCTTGAAAAAGGAAAAGTTCTGGAGAAACTAAAACGCTATAATGAGGCTATCGAAAACTATCGAATAACTTTAGAACTTGATGATCCTACATCTTTTGCGCTATTAAGAATAGGAAAATGTTATGAGAAATTAGGTAGTGATGACCTTGCCATCCAGCATTATTCTAAAACTGTACATGAAGATCCTTTATTAGATAAGGGCTGGATTGCGATCACAGATTTTTACATGCGAAAACGTAATTATCAAAAAGCGCTTTATTATACGAACAAAGCTATTAGTATTGATTCAGAAAATGTTTTATACTGGAAACGTTATGCTAAAATCAACAACCGTTTAGCATTTTTTGAAGAAGCAGAACGCGGATATAGAAAAGCGTTAGAGCTAGGTAATTATGAACTGGAAACATGGCTTAACAGATCCGATATTTTAAAATTTATCGGAGAATCTGATGCAGCCATTCAAAACATGCATCAGGCGATAGAGTTTTATCCGGAAAATGCCGAAGTGCAATATAGACTAGCAGGATTATATTATGAAAAGCAAGAATATGACAAAGGGGAATTTCATCTTCGAAAAGCCTTAGAGTTAGATATAGAATATTCTATCGTTCTTGAGGAATTATTTGAACGGGTATTTAATCTTTCATTGGTTCAGAATATTATTTCAGAATATAAAGTTTAATCTTCAAATTTAATTGAAAATTAAAATCTAGTTAGTTACTCTAATTTCGCTAGAGTAACCATATACTTTACAACAAAAAATACATACATTTGTTGGTATAACAATTGCTAAACCAAAAAGAATGCGAAGAAGTCTTAAGGACTACCTGGTCATCTCATTAAAAGGGATCGCTATGGGAGCTGCAGATGTTGTTCCGGGAGTTTCAGGGGGAACCATAGCTTTCATTTCAGGAATATATGAAGAACTAATTTCCACTATCAATACGTTAGATTTTAATTTTTTTAAAACTTGGAAAAAAGAAGGTTTTAGTAGTGCCTGGAGCACATACAACCTATCTTTTTTGTTCGCTCTTTTTACGGGGATAGCTATCAGTATTCTTTCATTGGCCAAATTAATTAAATGGCTTTTACATAATGAGCCTTTGTTATTATGGGCTTTTTTCTTTGGTTTAGTACTAGCCAGCATCTTGTATATCGGTAAGCAAATAACTTCTTGGAATCCAAAAGTTTTTCTTAGCATTATTATAGCAGCAGTCGCTTCTTATTTTTTAACTATTGCAGAGCCTATAGCATCTCCTGAGAGTAGTTGGTATTTGCTTTTTTGTGGATTTATTGCAATTATCGCGATGATTTTACCCGGTGTTTCCGGAGCTTTTATTTTATTAATTTTAGGAGCTTATGAAACCTTTATCGGTATTCTTAACCAATTAAGAGAAGGCATTACATCCTTAGATTTTGACTTACTATGGGAAGCTTGTTACAAATTGCTGTTTATAGGTATTGGTGCGATTACCGGTTTAAAATTGTTTTCCAAAGTGTTAAATTGGATGTTCAATAACCATAAGAATATGACCTTGGCATTACTTACAGGATTTATGATTGGTTCTTTAAATAAGCTATGGCCCTGGAAAAAAGTACTATCATGGAGAACCAACTCTGAAGGGATTGAAGTTCCATTTATAGAAAAAAGCATCCTACCTGCCAATTTTGATGGCGATCCAAGGATCATCTGGACTTTGCTTTTTGTTACTATCGGTTTTTTATTAATTCTTATATTAGAACGCATTGCAATAAAAAAAGAGAATTAATAAAATGTCAGAAAACACAAGAACGTTTAGCGATAAGTTTTTTTTAGTCATTAAAGGTTTGGCTATGGGAGCAGCTAACAAAGTACCTGGTGTTTCTGGAGGAGTTGTAGCTTTTGTAGCAGGTTTTTATGAAGAATTTATTTACTCTTTACAGAAAATAAATCTTAAGGCATTTAAGCTCTTTGTGAATTTTAGATTTAGGAGTTTTTGGAGATATATTAATGGTCGTTTTTTGGCACTATTAATCTTAGGAATGCTCATCAGTTATTTTAGTGTTTCTAAAATTCTTGATTACCTTATCATTCATTATGAATTATATGTCTGGGCCGCCTTTTTTGGGATGATTATTGGTTCTATATATTATATCGTAAAAGACTTTAACGATTGGAGCAGACGTAATATCGCATTTATAATTATCGGAACCATTGTAGGAATAAGTATTAGTTTATTAGAACCTGCTAAAGAAAATGATAACTTATTTTTTGTGTTTTTCTGTGGTATTGTGGGTGTTTCAGGTATGACCTTACCAGGGTTGTCAGGTTCTTTTATTCTTATACTTTTTGGTAATTATGTACTACTATTAGTTGATGCGGTAAATGCATTGTATGATACCATTGCAGATCTTATACGATGGGATTTATCCTTTATGGAAAATGCTAAGAGAATACGATTGCTAAAAGTACTTGTGGTATTTAGTTTAGGTTCAATCACCGGATTGGTAACATTGTCACATTTTTTAGGATATGTTTTGAAACATTACAAAAATGCCACTTTTGCTGCTATTATCGGGTTTATCACAGGGTCCTTAGGTGTTGTTTGGCCTTGGAAATATAAAATGTATAAACAAAATGATTTAGGAGAAATTTTAATTGATGCACAAGGTAACCCCATTCTTGACAATTATGACCGGTATCTCCCTGATCTAACAATAGCACCAACATACATTGCCTTCTTCTTTATTTTGGTAGGTATAGCAATCGTTCTATGGCTAGAATGGTATGGAGAAAGGACTTTAAAAACCAAACCAAAATGAATATATACGGATTATTAGGCAGAGATATAGGCTATTCTTTTTCCCGAAACTATTTTTCCGATAAATTCCGAAAAGAGAATTTAGACTGTCAGTACCAGAATTTTGATCTTCAAAAAATTGATGCACTAAAAACAATCATTCAAAACACCAACATAAAAGGAATGAATGTAACTATTCCTTATAAAGAAGAAGTGATTCCGTATTTAGACACATTAGATGCTGTTGCCCAAGAAATTGGAGCTGTCAATGTAATTAAGTTCGAAAATAATGGAACACTTACAGGCTACAACAGCGATTATTATGGCTTTACAGAATCTCTAAAACCCTTACTTAATGATGCTATAAAAAAGGCATTAATTTTAGGAACCGGCGGGGCATCCAAAGCCATTGCTTTTGCATTAACCAAATTAAAAATAAAATACACCTTTGTTTCTCGCAATCCTGATTTTGAGGAATTAAGCTATAACAATCTTGATGAAGACATCATCAACGATTTCAAATTAATCATCAATTGTACGCCATTAGGGACACATCCAAATGTAGAAAACCATCCGGATATCCCTTATGAATACTTAGGAGAGCATCACGTTTTATACGATCTGATTTATAACCCAGAAGAAACCACATTTATGAAGAAGGGTAAAGAGAAGGGAGCTACAATTGCTAACGGATTAAAGATGCTGGTTTTACAGGCAGAAAAATCATGGGAAATCTGGAATCAGTAATATTTTTGTTTTTAGACATAAAAATTACATCCCAAAACTCACCTAATGAATTCCTAAAAGCTTCCATTTGCTTTGAGTTTATATAAGATGTTAGTATCTTAGTCAATCGTTAACCTCAGACAAACAAAAACATTTTATATAATGTCCACACACGATAACCTGCCCGAGGCAGATGGAAATGAAGAGAACAAGACAAAAACTTTAGAGAAGAAAACTGAAAATCCAATTTCTGAAGTACAAGAACCGGATTCTGAAGCATCAGAATCTAAGGATGCTATATCTGATAAAAACGCTGATGTAGAGGTGTCTCCTGTTGAGGACAGCATCCCGTCTGAAGAGCCTGTTGTAAATGAGGATACACCAAATACTGAGGTAGAAAAAGAGAGCAGCGAAGCTGATGCAAAGCCTGATGATGAAATCCAAAGTGAAATGGATGACGCTGTAGCTAAGGACAGTGAGGATACCAGCAAATTAGAGCGTCACGATATCGAGAAGAAAGATTACCATGCAATGAGCAAAGAAGAACTCATCGCAGAATTACGTCATCTCATCAAAAATGAGAAAATTCTGGCTATCAAAGAGCACGTAGAGGAAATAAAAACAGAGTTTAACGATAAGTTTAATGAAGAAGTAGAACAGAAAAAAGATGAATTTTTAGCTGATGGCGGAGACATTATTGACTTCTACTACTCTACTCCGCTTAAAAAGCAATTTAACTCTGTTTATTTCGATTATAAAGAAAAAAGAAGTGCTTACTACCAAAACCTAAAAAAAGACCTTCAAGCAAATCTTCAGAAGAGATTAGATATAATAGAAGAGCTAAAAGGGTTATTGAATGTAGAAGAAAATATTAATACCACATACAATCACTTTAAAGAAATTAAAGAACGATGGCATAATGCTGGTCCAATCCCAAGAGATAAGTATAACACTGTCTGGAACACATACCATCACCATACAGAGAATTTTTATGACTTTCTGCACCTGAACAGAGATTTTAGGGATCTTGACTTTAAACATAATTTAGATCAAAAACTTAAGATTATTGAGCGTGCGACTGAGTTAGCCCAAGAAACAGATGTAAATAGGGCGTTTAGAGAATTACAGATCCTCCATAAAATGTGGAAAGAAGATTTAGGGCCGGTTGCAAAAGAATATAGAGAACCTATCTGGGAAAAATTTAGTGCACTCACTAAACAGATCCATGAGAATCGTCAGGAATTTTTCAAAGTACAGGACAAAGTATACGAAAAGAACTTAGAAGTTAAGCAAGGAATTATCACTAAGATCATTGAAGTTACTTCTGATCATCCAAAAAACCATGGAGGTTGGCAACAAAAGATTAAAGAAATAGAAGCGTTGCGAGAAGATTTTTTTAAGGCGGGAAAAGTACCATCGAGTGCAAATGAAGAAACCTGGAGTCAGTTCAAAAGCGCTGTAAGAGATTTTAACAGAAACAAAAACGCATTCTATAAAAGTCTGAAAAAAGATCAGTTCGAAAATTTAAATAAGAAAATGGAACTCATCAAAATTGCTGAAGACAATAAAGACAGTGATGATTTTTCTATCGCCACTCCGTTAATGAAAAAAATTCAAGCGGATTGGAAAAAAATAGGCCACGTACCACGTAAAGACAGTGACAGAATATGGAAAAGGTTCAAAGACGCTTGTAATTATTATTTTGATCGTATCCACGCAGAAAAAAATGAGATCAACAAAGAAGAGACAGAAGCGTACGAAAAAAAATTAGCACATATAGAGTCACTAAAAAATTTAAAGCTATCAGGTGTTCCTGAGAATGATCTTGCTACCATTAAAGAAAATATAAATGCTTGGAAAGCGTTGGGTAGAGTTCCATATAAAAAGCGAAATATCGAGTCTGATTATAATAAAATTCTTGATAGCTTATTTGAACAACTAAACCTAAGCAGACAAGAGACTGAAATGATCAAATACGAGAACAAACTCAATTCTTTGGCAAATCAGTCTGATGACAGAGCACTTAGAAATGAGCAAAACTTCATTCGAAAAAAGATTGAAGAAGTTCATAACGAAATACGTCAATTAGAAAACAATCTTCAATTCTTTAAACATACCGACGACGACAACCCTATGGTAATCGAAGTTCGAAAAAATATTGGTAAACATAGAGAAAACCTAGAGGTCTGGAAAAACAAATTGAAGAAAATAAAAGAACTCTAATCTGCAAAAATGGTTTGTACGCTTTGTGCTTCAAAAACCACCGAATTAACTATTGTAAAAGAAAGAGCATATTATCATTGTTCTAATTGCGATGGTATTTCGCTTGCCCCATCGCATTTTCTTTCTAATGATGAGGAAAGAAAAAGATATGAAACGCATAATAACGATGTTACTGATCCCGGTTATCAAAATTTTGTTTCTCCGATAGTCAATTCAATTTTAGAAGATTATGATAAAAGCGATAAGGGTTTAGATTTTGGAAGCGGTAGTGGCCCAGTTATTACTGATATGCTAAGGAATCTAGAATATCAAATCCAAACCTATGATCCATTTTTTGATCCAGATTCTAAAGTGCTTCAAACTAGCTATAATTATATAGCTTGCTGCGAAGTAATGGAACACTTTTATGACCCAAGCAAAGAGTTTGAACTATTATATTCACTATTAGAAGACAAAGGAAGCTTATATTGTAAAACCTATCTTTATAATGAATCCATAGATTTTGATTCCTGGTGGTATAAGAATGACCCTACTCACGTATTCTTTTACACTAAAAAAACATTGAATTGGATTCAAAAGCATTACAACTTCAGTGAACTAATCGTATCCAAAAAACTTATCATATTTAAAAAATAAAGTGTAAACCTTTTCTTTACTTGATTGCATTATTATATACTCAAAAATCTACTACACAAAATCTTATCAACACGAAAACGTTTGAGTAACTCCGGTTACTATATACCCAAATAATTATTAGCTACATTGCGTATTCAATAATTTTTTTATTAAAAAAATGACATTACGTCAATAATTTTTGATTTTTTGTTTATACATAACAATCCTAACATAGATCTCTAATTAGAAAGCAAGATTTCACACAAAACACAAACGCAAACACTAAAATTTTATGAAAAACTCATTACCCAAACTCTTAGGTATTTTATGCCTATGGAGCTTACTATTAAATTCTTTTATAGTAACTGCACAAACAGATTTTAGAGAAGAAACAATTTATTTTTTAATGACCACACGCTTCTTTGATGGAGATTCCAGTAATAATGCTCCAACAGAATGGTCTTCTTACAATCCTGACCCAACAATAAATCCTACTATTACTGATCCGGATGATGTAACCTGGAAAGGAGATTTCAAAGGGTTAATTCAAAAACTAGATTATATTAAAGATCTCGGTTTTACGGCTATTTGGATTACTCCCATAGTCCATAACCGAAGTCCGTTAGATTATCACGGATATCACGCCTGGGATTTCACCAAGGTTGATCCTCGATTAGAATCTCCGGGAGCTACATTTCAGGATTTAATAAATGAAATTCACGCAAGGGACATGAAAATCGTTTTGGATGTGGTGACTAACCACGCCGGGCGTTTCGGGATAAAGGATGTAGCCGAAATAAAATATAATACAGATCCTACAAAACCTTGGTTTGCACCCGATAATCCTAATTGGGAATATGATGGATTAACCCCCAACCCTGAGGATGGTTTGATATGGAGTAGAGCCAATTTGGCTAAAATGCCGCCACCATATAATCAGGATTTATCACAACATAATTTTCCTGGAAAAGAAAGTTATGTTGATACTTCTGACCCTGATTGGTATCATCATTCCGGTAATGGTTTTGCCCAAGGATTTGATGACATAGAAAATCTACAAAACCGTGCACTGGCCGGAGATACACCTGACCTCAATACAGGAAGTCAAGTTGTAAGAGATTATCTGGTTAATGCTTATGCAATTTATATTAATATGGGAGTAGATGCGTTCCGTTGGGACACAGTGAAGCATATGAGCAGAGAAGATATTATCTATTTCTACGATGCATTTAAAGCTATTAATCCTGATCTATTCATTTTTGGAGAGGTAGCTCAAAAACGTCACGAATTGCATCCTGTAGATGAAATAAATCCACATTATTATACCTGGAGAGGTGAAGTAAACAATTCTCAGCCCTTAGACCTTGCAGTAATCGACTTCTTTGGAGAAGCTACTTTTCACGGTACTTTTGAAGAAGGGCAATCTTTCCCTTCTGTAAAAGCCGCTGCCCGATACGATCATTTATACAGCGATCCATCAACATTAGTGACTTGGTTAGACAATCACGATTTTGGCCCTAATAATGATTGGAACAGACGTTATGGAGGCTCTGATGAAAACTTAGCAGCATGTATGAATTTTATGTTTACCTGGCGCGGAATTCCAACAGTATATTACGGAACTGAAATGCGATTCAAAGCTGGTGAGTTTAATGACATTCACGATGCATCAGGTATTGAAAAATCCATCAATGAAACAGGAAGAGCATATTATGGAGACGTTATAGATCAAGCTCCAAACCATCAGATATACCAACATATTAAGAAGTTAAATGCTATTAGAAAAGCTGTTCCGGCATTACAAAAAGGTAGTTGGGACTGGAAAGAAGCTCCAGGTAATGCAGTTTCTTATCGCAGAGTATTTCAAAATAGCGAGGTTGTAGTGGGATTAGCTAAGGATGGAAATGCTTCATTTAGTATTTCAGGAATGACCAATGGATTGTATAGAGATGCCGTAACCGGACGTGAAATTGCAGCACAAAATGGAGTATTAAATTTCACTGTGACTTCTGGATCAGCAGGAATTTATGTACTAAATGGACCAGGACTTATTGGAGGTTGTGGAGGCGGATTCTTTGAAAACTGCGTTAATGGACCAAGTAATCCTGTAGTAATCATCAATCCGAGCACACCAAACTCTGAGGACCCTATAGAAGTTAGCATAGAAGCTGTAGGAGGAGCTGGTGCTCCATACAGTATTTACTATACTATGGATGGAACAAATCCAAATTCTACTAGTTCCCAATATACCGGTGCATTTACCATTGTAGCGTCTACTACTATAAAAGCAATTGCTTTTGATAAAGATGGTACGGCATCCGATATTGTTACAAAAAACTACCAGATAGGCCCAATAGAAGGATTGCATGTATATTTTAAAAAACCACCTTCGTGGACTCAAGCTAATGTTCATTATTGGAATGAATCACCTGATGTTTTACCACCAAGTAACTGGCCCGGGCCACAAATGAGTCAAATTGATAACTCAGAATGGTACGAGTATATTTTTGAAGGAGTTCAAAGTACTAACTTGTTATTTAATGATAATGGTGGAGCCAAAACTGATGATTTAACAAGAGATCGGGATGGCTGGTATGACAATGGAATTTGGTATGATACCGATCCAAGAAATACTGCAAATACCCCTCCAGTTTTATCAATGTCCCCAGAAGGTGGATCCTTTTCACAAGGAGAAACCATTACTGTATCATTAAACGCAACTGATGATTCTTCTCAGGGAATTGAAATTTATTACACGCTGAATGGAGAGGAACCAAGTACCTCATCTACTAGGTATACCTCTCCAATTTCTTTGACGTCAGATACTAGTGTAAAAGCTATAGCATATGACACAGAAGGATTATCATCTTCTGTGATTAGTAATTCATTTACATTTTCGGATACAACAGATGCAATGACTATTTATTATAAAGGACCATTACCAAACCCATCCATTTATTATTGGAATACATCTCCAGCTTCGGCAACTGTACCTTGGCCAGGAGTCACCATGACGTATATCGGTAATGGCTGGTATTCATTCGCTTTTAATGGTATTAGTTGTGCTAATATAATCTTTAGTAACAACGGAGCTGACCAAAGCGGAGATCTTCAAAGATGCGGAGATGGGTGGTATTACAACGGAGCATGGTACGACAGTAATCCAGAAGAAAATCAAGAGTTAACTGTATACTTTAAATCTGATACATATACATCTCCTACTATTTACTTTTGGAATACTACTCCTTCTGATTTAACAACTTCCTGGCCTGGAGAATCAATGATTAGTGATGTAGATGGTTGGTATCGATATACGTTATCCAATACTTCCTGCTCTAATCTTATTTTTAGTAACAATGGAACATCGCAAACATCAGATCTTAACCGATGTCAAGACGGATGGTATTATAATGGTGTCTGGTATGATCAAAAACCGAATACTTTAAGATTGAATGATAATGATCCAGAAGATGAAATATTTGATAGAAATATTAAGGTATTTCCTAATCCAATAACTAAAAACACTGTTTTACAATTAAATATTACAAAACCTACGAGTAGCCTAAGAATAGAGCTTATCAATGTTTATGGAGCTTCACAAACTGTCATAAATAAAAAAGTCAATTTGGGAGACCATCAATATAAACTTGGAGAAAAAGCTTTGGCAAGCGGTATTTACTTCTGTAAAATTACTATAGATGGAAAATCTTCCACTCGAAAAATACTAAAGCAATAATTTGTAATACTAAAAGCTGAATTTAACATTAAATTACCTGCTTAAATACAATATTTAAGCAGGTAATTTTTTAAGATAGAAAAAGGATTCAAGATCAATTTATTATACTTTATCATAAATTAAAACTGCCTGAAAAGTACTTTTGGATTGATTATTTTCATTCCACTCTAAAGATGAAATCTAATCCAATTTCCAGGCAGTCTTGGAAAAGTATAAAAAACTCAACAATTAATTCCCATAGCCTGGATTTTGCATTAAATTAGGATTTGCATCTCGTTCTCTCTGGGGAACAGGCATTACCAAAAAGTTGTCATCATAATTTAATGTACCAACGGTGCCTTGTAGACGCTTTATATCATGTAACGTAAAACCTTCGAAAGCCAGCTCTCGTTTACGCTCATCGATAATATCCTGTAAAGTAATAGCACCAAGCGCTCCGGCATTAGACCTACCACGTAAAGCATTAATTTCTACTAACGGATCTAATCCAATAGAGGTAGTCAATCTAAAATTAGATTCTGCTCTTATCAAATGCATTTCTGCAATACGCAAAAAAGGAATGTTAGCAAATTGAGATTGCCATTTTGTAGTAGCTGTACCTCCTGAAGTATTATAGAAAAACTGGGATCTGTCATCATTTGCATCATCAAAAATGCTAAAAAATGATCCATTGATAGAAACATCCGGATTACCTGATCTACCACCAAAAGCCTGACCTGCCCAAAAAGTATTCATTTGATTTACACCATCCTGGCTGGTAATTTGCCATGCAAAAATATCCTCACTAGAATCCCCATCATTATTAAAGGCTCCGTCGTAAGTAGCCGTTAGTGAATGACCACTATTTTGTAAAACATCATCTGCAGCATCTCTTGCTCCCGCATAATTACCCTGTTGTAAATATACTCTGGCTAAAAGCGCTTGGGCTGCGTATCTATCTGCAAATATTCCATTTGTGTCAGGCAATAAACTAACGGCATCCTGTAGATCGATAATTACCTGAGCGTACACTTCTTCAACGGTGTTTCTCGAAGGAGATGTAATATCACTCGGATCAAGCACAGCGTCTAGAATAATTGGAGCTGCAAGCTGAGAGTTTCCTCCGCCACTTTCATAAGATTGACCAAATAATCGGGCCAAATCAAAATAAACTAAAGCCCTAAGAAATTTAGCTTCTCCTTCTACCCGATCTCTTTCTGATTGATCATCAAATACATTCAGGTTCGCTATTACAATATTAGCCTGATTATTAACTTCGTAAGCATTTAGCCAATAATCTCGTACAAACGTATTGTCTGGTACTAATTGTTTTTCGATCAATTGAGCGGGTTGCTCAAAAGTACCATTCCAGGAAAGATCGGTGTCATTACCCAGTAACTCTGACGCTAGATTTATTTGTCCTCCATAAGAAACAACTTGTCCCGCTTCATCATAAATACCCGTTAATATGTTCTGTAAATTTGCAGGACTGGACACCGCAACTTCCGGTAATAAACTTTGCTCTGGTTCTAACTCCAAATTATCCTCGCATCCTGTAATTGAAACTGCCGTTATCAGCAATGTCAGTATTATATATTTTAATGTTTTCATATCCATGTTTTTTTTAAAAATCAATGTTTATACCTAATGTATACGTTTTAGCCGGCGGCGCAGAATAAAAAGTTTCTCCTACCTGAATATTATTATTACCGTTAAAATCTGCCGTAGACTCTGGATCATAACCATCAAAATCTGTAAAAGTCAATAGATTAAACCCGGTAAAATAAACTCTAACCCGTTCCATATAAAACTTTTTTGTCACCTCTTTTGGTATGGTATACCCCAAAGTCAAGTTTCTTAACCTTATAAAATCTGAATCTTGTAAGTATCGAGTAGAAGCCTGTTGACCATTGGTACTAAACAATCTTGCTTGAGGGACATCTGTAATATCACCTGGTTGCTGCCATCTTCGTAATTGATCTGTAGTTTGATTATCAAAAAATCTTGCATTTCCGGATTGAAAACGTCCTGCATTATTATATATAGAAGCTCCCCATTCACCCTGAAAAGTAAAAGAGAAATCAATTCCTTTAAACGTAACATTATTCGTTAATCCAGCAATAAAATCGGGATACGGTTTTCCTGCTATAATTCTATCAGCTTCGTTAAAATTATTTGTGGTACTTCTATCGATTGAACCATCAGGATTTACAGTATTCCTAATGAATAAAGCATCTCCATTCGCCGGATCAGCGCCTGCAAATTCCACCAAATAGAATGAAGATACAGTTTCGCCTTCTCTTACAATGTTTCTTCCTGCAATGATATCACCACCTGGCAATTTAGTTACCTCATTATCAATCGTAGAGAGGTTTATTGATGTACTCCAACTTGCATCCCGAGAAACAATATTTTTTGTGTTTATAATAAACTCAAACCCTTTATTTTGCATTTCACCCACATTTCTGGTGATGTTAGGAAACCCTGAGGTCCCAGGAATAGGTTCATTTAATAGCAAATCTTCTGTGTCTTTAACATAGTAATCTATTTCTCCGGAAATTCTATTATTTAAGAAACCAAAATCTAATCCGACATCAACCTGGGTAGTTCTTTCCCATTTCAATGCAGGATTACCTAATTGTGTTGGAGCCAATCCTGCTCTTTGGTTATAGGGTGATCCTTGAAATAAACTTAAACTTGCAAAGTTTCCGATACCGGCATTACCTGTAACCCCCCAACTTCCGCGTAATTTCAGTAACGAAACTACTTCTGAAGTATTAAGAAAAGATTCTTCTGAAATAATCCACCCTATAGAAGCTGCCGGAAACCATCCAAATCTATTCTCCTCACCAAATCTTGATGAACCATCATATCGTATACTTGCGTTTAACAGATATTTATCAGCAATCGAAAGAGTCGCCCTACCAAAATAAGAGAGAAAGTTAAATCTAGTACGACTAGATCCTCCTGCAACAATCTCTGCTGCACTATTTAATGTCTGCAAATCATCAGACGGGAAACCCTGTCCTTGTAGAAATTGTAATCTCCTAAAGCTATCTTCATAACTCATCCCTAAAGTTGCCTCTACATCAAAAGCATTATCAAAAACCCTATTATATGTAAAATAGTTATTCAGATTATATTTTTCTGTTTGAACGGCATTTGTGGTACCGAAACCTCCAACTGAAGCTGATTCTGTAAGGCTTCCTGAAAATCGTTCTGCTACTTGTGAAAGCAAATCGTATCCTATTTCAGATCTAAAATTTAAATCAGGAATAATTTGATATTCTGCATACGCATTTGCTAATACTCTCCAAATATTGGTTTTAAAACTTCCATTAAACTCTTCTGTTAAAAAGTTATAGTATTCTGTAGTGTTATTATTTGGAGTAATTCCGTCTGCCAAATAAGCCGGAGACAAAGGTGTTTGGGCAATTGCCTGTAGTGGTGTTGCAAACGCATTATCGTTAGAGATTCTATCTATGATCGATTTTGAAACACTTGCGTTTGTTCCCACTCTGAATTTCTCTGAGAGGTTATGATCAATATTCGTTCTAAAAGAATAACGTTCTAATTGATTTCCACGCACAATACCGTCAGTATTGTTGTACGCTGTGGAAATAAAGAATCTGGTCTTTTCACTTCCTCCGGAAACGGATACACCAAAATCTTGAACAGATCCATCTACCAAGGCAAGTTCTTGCCAATCTGTATCTACTTCTCCATTTCTCCAATCCAATCCGTTAGCATAAAAATCAAACTGTCCTTCAATACCTGCCTGACTAAAACCTGAATTCAAAGCAGACTCGGTTAGTAACTCTACGTACTGGTCGGCGTTCAGCCAATCTCTTGTATTGGTCGCAGTACTAAGCCCGTATGATGAATTTAGAGAGACTTTTGTTCTTCCTTGCTTTCCTTGTTTGGTGGTAATGATAATAACTCCGTTCGTACCTCGTGCTCCATAAATTGCAGCAGATGACGCATCTTTAAGAATATCAATCGATTCTATATCATTCGGATTTAATGCAATAAGAGGGTTGATTGGCGAATTGTTTATAGATTCATCTGCATTGGTAATTGGTATTCCATCTACTACATAGAGAGGCTCCTGAGAAGATGATATGGTCGAGATTCCCCGAACTCGAACTTTTACACCACCTTCAACTTTACCATTTAATTGGGTAACCTGTACACCGGCAGCTTTTCCTGTTAGTGTACTTTGTAAACTTGGTGTAGGAATTTCGTTAATCTCATCAGAAGAAATAGAAGCAATATTCGCTGTTATTTTCCTTCTGGATTGTGTTCCAAATCCTACAACAACAACTTCTTCTAAAGCACTTACATCCTCTTCTAATACTACATCAATTTTGTTTTGATTTGTAACACTAATTTCCTGTGTAACATAACCAAGAAAAGAATACATAATAATTTCTCCATTTGATACTTCAATAGCGTATATTCCATCAAAGTCACTTTGCGTTCCCCTATTGGTGTCTTTGATAATAATATTAACTCCGGGCAATGGTATTCCGTTACTGTCCGTAACAGTTCCGGATATCGATCTTTGTTGGGCTAGTGCGATACTTGATATAAAAAACACAAGTATCAGCAGTTTGTAATGGCTTACTTTCATAAATAAAATTTTTCAAGATTTATACTCCAATAATTAGTCACAACAAAAAAGGAAGGCAAGAGTATATTGAAGGCTAACTCAATAACATCACCAATAAGAATAAACTACACGATTATTATCGGCAATCTCTTGCCCATTCTTTTTATGATTGTATTGTAAAGGAAACTATAGAAGTTAAAAAAATGGGTAAAGCCTATAAACGTTTACCTATACCGATAAACATTTCCTTACAGAGTCAAAGAAGAGTGTTTTATGATTCATACAGGCGCTACTACTGCACCGTATTACAGCTAGTTTAAAAAAAAACAATAGATGAGAAGATGGTAAAATAGGCAGATTTTTTCTATGGTAACAATATTATTACTACAAAGTCGGAAATCTATTTTAATAAAAAAGGCCTACTTCTCAGTAGACCTATAGTTTTATAAAATATTTTATTATTATTAGTAACCAGGGTTTTGATCAAGAAAAGGAGATAAATCTCTAATTCCCTGAGGTATAGGATATATTGTTTTATCCGCACCGGGAGCCGATGCAGCTTCGTTTGGCTGTCCGGTTCTTCTCAAACTTAGGTTATTTCTCAAAAGATCCATCCTTCTTTGTCCTTCAAAAGCCAACTCTTTTCTTCGTTCATTTAAAATAATATCTAAATCAACAGTTGTTAAATCAGGTAAACCTGCTCTATCTCTAAGAGTATTAATATCCTCAAGCGGTGTAGCGCCTATCGATAAGCTACCTCTGAAATTAGCTTCTGCTCTAGTTAGGTACATTTCAGTAACCCTCATCACAGGTGCGTCGTCAGAATTATTAACACCATCAGGAAATTTATTGGTAAATATTCTGTCTGCACCTTCTGCTCCAGCTCCTGTCTGATTTAGATTAACAAACCTAAGATCTCCTGGTTCTTCTGCATACGCGTCTAATAAATTTTGGCTGAATGGGACATCGCCTCTACCCTCTGGTACTGGATTACTTAACCCAGAAAAGCCTTGTCCTGAGTCTTGACCGTTAACCGCATCATTTATTAAAGTAAATATATGTTCTGGTGAATCTGGTGAATCATAAAACGTGTAATCTGCCGCTAAACTATAAAAAGGATCGTTGATCACGTCGTTTGCAAAATTTGCAGCTTCACTCCAACGCTCTTGGTATAGATATAAGCGCGCTAACAATGCTCTGGCAGCACCAGGATTAGCTAATATTCTGGTGTTAGGAGCCAAATCAGGAATAATATCTAATAGTTCAGTTTCTACAAAATCATACACTTGTCCTAAAGTTGCCCTTGGTAACTCTATACCAAGTTCTGATGTAGTTACAAGAGGTACGCTTAAATTGTTCGCACCATCTTCAACTTGTAGAGGTTGCCCGAAAACTGTGGAAATATTAAGATATACTAAAGCTCTTAAAAATCGAGCTTCTGCTACAGCTTGTATACGCTCCTGATCTGTAAAACTCTCATCCGGAACTAAAGGAACATTATCAATAACCAAATTTGCAGCTCCGATCACTTCGTAATTGTCATCCCACATACCAAAGATTGAAGTATTAGCGGACAATGTTGCATAATCTCGTATCTCTGCAAATGTTGTAAATGTGCCTATGAAATCTACATTATCCGCTTGCCATTCTGAACTAAACTGTAGTGTACCATTCAATACATCATCCTGTTGGGCTCGATTATACATACCAGTAACAGCTCCTAATGCTAAAGCACGATTTGAAAATACAACTTCATTAACAGGGTCATCTTCTGGTAATAATTCTATTCTATCTTCGCACGAAGATGACAGTACTACTAACAAAATGAGTAGTAAACTAAATTTATTATTTTTTATTATACTTGTTTTCATACGTATATATTATATCGTTAAACTGTTTAGAAAGAAAAATTAATTCCAAAAGTATAGGTTGATGCTTGTGGTAAGGTAAAGAAATCCTGCCCAACCGCGCCTGCACCGTTGGATCCATTGGATACTTCCGGGTCATAGCCTTCTAATCCGTCACTCTTAAAAGTTATTAAGTTTGTAGCTGTAGCATACAATCTTATTTTATTAATAAATGTCTTGTCCAGAAAATTATCAGATAGTGTATACGCTAACGTTACATTTTTCAATCTAACAAAAGATCCATCTTCGAGCTGTGCAGTTGAGTTTTGATTAAAATTATTAATAGTAGGGCTATCGGGACTTGGTATGAAAGCCTGATCACCCGGCTGCTGCCATACACTTAAAACTCGAGTTGATTTATTAAATCCACTTATTGGGTTTTCTGTAAATGTTCTTGAGGTCAATAAAATATCGTTCCCAAAAGAAAAATTAAATAATGTATTCAACGACCAATTTTTATAGGTAAACACATTCGAAAAACCTCCGATTACATCTGGATTGGCTTGACCCACGATTCGTCGATCCGCATCCGTAGGTGTTGTAGTAGGATTACCGGCAGCATCCAGCCATTCTGCATCTCCTGTCTGAGGATTCACTCCCAAATATGGAATTAAATACCAAGAATTTGCCGAAAAACCTTCTATAGCTCTCTGCCCTGAAAATGCTAAAGATCCACCCGCCTGAGCAACGAATCTGTTCCCTAGCTCATCTACACTAGACGATTCAGGCAAACTGGTAACTTCATTTTCGTTAAATCCAAGATTTAAACTGGAAGTCCATTTGAAACCATCGTTTGCGCCATCGAAAATTACAGCATCCATAGAGAAATCAACACCCCTGTTTTCTAATTCTCCAATGTTTTCGTTCCTCCCGTTTAGTCCAACATTGAATGTCGGATCTACCGGCACGAATAAAATTAAGTCATCGGTAACTCTTTGATAATACTCTACATTGAAAGATAATCTACGGTTGAAAAAAGCAGCTGTCAATCCTACATCCCAGGTGGTAGTGCTTTCCCAACGTAAATCGGGATTTGCTAAGGTTGAAGGAGTTAAACCAGGGGTAGCATTATAATTATTTCCTGTAAATAGCCCTAATGCTGGGAAAGTTCCTATTCTATCATTTCCTGTTGTACCATAACTTGCGTTTAATTTTAGCCCTTGGATCCAATCTACATTCTGCATAAATGCTTCATCAGAAACATTCCATCCTACAGCTGCCGACCAAAATGTTCCAAATCTGTTATTTAAACCAAATCTAGAAGAGCCATCTCTTCTTATAGAACCTTCTAAAATATACTTTCCATTTGCATAGTCATAGGAGACCCTACCTAAATAAGATATCAGCCTAGTTGCATCTCCACTAGATGAGGTTAAAGGAAATTCTGCAGCCGATTCTATATTCAATTGCGCATCAGATAGAAATCCAGTACCTTGTGTTTGTACATTTCTAAAAGCATTATCTTCAAATGAATATCCCGCTAATAGACTCAAGTTGTGGGAATCTCCAAAACTTTTGTTATAAGAAAGTAAGCTGTTAAGTATGTATCTGTTTTGCTGGAAAACCGAATTCGCAGCAGATCCACCTGGGGTTAATAGCTCTACATTTCTTTGTTGATTTTCTGTAAAAGTCCTATCAATTCCCAAATCTTGTTTAAAACTCAATCCATCTATTAAAGAAGATAGGTTAAATTCTAATGATCCATTCCCTACAATACGTGTAGTTGTGGAAAGGTTAAGGTTTAATAGCTCTTGGGCTATCACATTACCTCCACCCACATTACCTGCTGTAGTAAAATTACCTTGATCATCAAATGGCTCCACGTCTGGTCTTTGTAATAAAGCTATCGTATATGGAGAAGCAAAAGCATTCTCTGCAGGAACTCTATCGAATCGATTATGAGATATATTGGCATTTAAAGTTGCTGTTAACCAATCACCGGCTGTGGTCTGGATATTAGACCTAAAACTAGTTCTCTCAAGATTATCACCTACTCTTATACCTTCTTGATCTTCCCTAGTCGCTCCGATAAAATAATTTGTTCTCTGGGTACCACCTCGTACACTAAAGTTATAAGATTGTGTAGAAGCTGTTCTTAAAATCGCATCTAATGCGTCAAACTCACCTCCCACATCAGTTAATGGATTTGCTCCTACTGCAGAGCCATTTCTTACTAGCGTAGTAAAATCAATAAACTGGTCTGAATTTAATAAATCGGGTGAATCAGTTATTGAAGCAAAAGAAGTGTTGATATCTATATCCACGGTCACTTTTCCGTCTTTTCTGCCACTTTTAGTTGTAATTAATACCACTCCGTTACCTCCACGAGAACCATACAATGCCGCTGCCGCAGCTGATTTTAGGACTGATATATTTTCAATATCATTAGGGTTAATGTTGGCCAAAGGATTAATCCCCTGTCCAGAACCTTGACCAAAGGTTGTAAAATTATCTCCTAAAACTACTCCATCAATAACGAACAATGGTCTACTATTACTACCAATTGAGTTAGTACCCCTTATATTAATGGTTGGTGATGCCCCCAATCCACCAGAACTGGAAAACACCTGAACTCCAGCTGCCTGACCTTGTAGTATATTTTGAGGAGAATCAGCAATAATATCTTGAATATCATCCCCTGAAACTGTGCTGATACTGGTTACTATCTTTTTTTCACTCTTTGATCCGTAGGCAACTACCACAACCTCCTCTAGCTCCGCTGCTGCAGTTTCTAGTTGTACGCTGATATTGTTTGAATCACCTACTACAATTTCTTTGTCAGCAAAGCCTACATAACTAAATGACAGTACAGCGCCTCGGTCTACACTTATACTATACTTTCCATCAAAATCAGTTTGAGTACCATTAGAAGTATTTTTTATTACAATATTTACTCCAGGTAATGGTATTCCTTCATTATCTGTAACTGTACCGGTAACTGTTTTTTGCTGAGCAAACACAATACCTGATACAAAAAACACAAACAACAACAGTTTGTAATTAAGTTGTTTCATAAATTAAATTTCATAAAAATTAGACATCCGTTAGAAATTGTGGAAAGAGAAAGGGAAGGTATAGTAATGATGGCTAATTCAATCTATTTGATGATTTCTGTGAAAACTAGTTCAAGTTTTGTTAGATTAAATGATCCCCTATCTCTTTCCAACAATTTATTACAAAACAACTGATAAATGGACTTGAAATAGTTAATACTGATCAAGTTTTACCCTTTTTCCGAAGAAATTTTACTTCTTTACTTTTCTTTTATTGGCAAGGGTTTGGTCAAAAAAATCAGATCATAAAATTTGATTTCTTACGATAAAACTAATTATCAGGAGTTAAGAGTAGAAATAAGGCAAAAATTATGAAATACCGAAACTTCTTAAGTATTCTGAAGGGGTAATATGATTGTACTTTTTAAAAGATTTATTAAAAGTAACTTTATTATTGAATCCTACCTCATAGGCAACATCGATGATATTAACTCCTTTGGATTTATCCTTTTTCAAAATAGACATTGCTTCGTTGATTCTATATGAATTAATAAGATCAAAAAAATTAAGCCCAAAATGTTCATTGATAATTTGCGAAGTATTATGTCTGTTAGTATTTAATCGATCCGCCAACTTTTGTAAAGTGATATCGTTATCTCGATATATCTTTTCTTGATTCATTAAAACTATAAGTTTGTCTTTTAACTCAACAGACAGCTCTGAGGTTAAACTTGAAGAACTGTATTTAAATGAATCTGATTTTTCTGTATTTGTTAATATTCTAATATTTTTATCTCTAACAAGCGCTAAATTAAAAAATGTATTATAACTAATATACAATACCAATAAGGTCATAATAAAAATCTGAAGATTAAAAAGGGAACTTCCCATTTCATATTGTTTAAAGATAAAGGCATAAATAGCATAAAACAAAGTGGAAAGGCTGTAAAAAATTATTAAGTTTCTTATCCAGTTTTTTTCTAATCTAGCTATATTATTATTGAAGTCCTCTTTTTTTAAGTACATAAAAATTATCAAAATACCATAAATTGTTAAGGAGATCAATTTCGCCATCATTATCAAATTAGCATAAGGTCGTTCATTATGAATAATCATATGGAGTTTCTCTGTACTTGATAGTAAATATATAGGCATCATAAAAGCAATAAATACCAATGTTGGCAACAAATGTAATATGTCTATTTTATTGAACCTATGCTGTTGGTAAACTCTTTTAAAATAGAAAAAAATAAGTGGTCCATATAAAAAAGAAAAAGACGCTGATGCATATAATAAGTGAGGTAAATAGAATTCGTAGTTTGTAATAAGAATACTAACTCTTAAAATAAAAAGAGAATGTAATAAAAGGAAGCAACCAATTAAAAAATTAGCAATTCGGTCTTTCCTTTGCCTGAATATCAAAATAGTAGAGATAAATACACCTATACAACCTACATATAAACAAAACAATGCCCAGACACTAATCTTCTGTTGATATCTCTTCTGTAATGTTTTAAAGTTTTCTTCGTTTTTAATAGAATCAAAATAACTATGATTTACAAATGAAACATCTAATGTAGCCAGAATGTATTTTTCGACATAAACAATGGCCTGTTCTGGCTGATTGGATTTAGCATAAGAAAAAGCAATTTTTTTATATAGATACGTAGAGTCTTCGTATTGTTGATCGAATAATAGTTCATAACAGGAAATTGCCTCATTATATTTATTTAAGTTAAAATAATTATCTGCTTTTCTTAGTATATATTCAGTTTCAGAAAAATCATTAGATATGGCAGTAATCCGGCTTTCATTCCCAAATAGACCTGCATTGCAAAAAATACAAAGAAGTAGAATCTGAAAAAACGAAGCTATTGTGTTTCGTTGAGTTTGATACATAATAATCTGAAAAAATAAGTATTGTTAAAAATACTACTTACATACAATTGTTTTCATAAAATTAATCCAACACATTAGAGATTACAGAACTAAATTAAATCCTTTCTAAAAATACAAAACAATGAATATCAATTTCTTGACCTAAAGAGTATTGTTAATTTATTTAACACACAAGAGTGTTAATTAACATTATATTAATGATTAGCATAGCATATCTTCTATAGTTAAGCATCTTATCCGCATAACTTAATGAATTAAACTTCTAATAATTTAATTACATTAAATGAAATAATGCAATCATAAAAGGATGGCAAGAATATCTTGATGGCTAACTCAAATATTACATTTCATAAAACTTGAACAAAGTCTATACAGAAATTGCCCATCCTATTTATGATTACGGTGTAAAAGAAGTAATAGAAATCATAAAGCTGGGCAACCCTTATCAAGGTTTACCTTTACCGAATAAACTTTACTTTTTCCGAAGAAAACTTACTAAAAATGTTAGGGAAATTAGGCTACAAGAGATTTTACGTATTCTGATGGAGTTATCTGATTATACTTCTTGAAAGACTTATTGAAAGTAACCTTGTTATTAAAACCTACTTCATAGGCGATATCAATGATATTAAAATTCCTATGTGTCTCGCCTTTGAGCAGTTCTTTTGCTTCTTCAATTCTATACTTATTGATCAATTCAAAAAAGTTAAGATTAAAATGCTCATTAATAATTTGTGAAGCATTGTGTCTTGTGGTATCCATCAATTCAGAAAGTATCTGAAGTGTGATATTATTTTGTTTATATACCTTTTCTTGATTTAGTAAATGTAATAACTTCTCTTTAAGCTCTACAGATAGGCTTTCTGTAAGACCAGATTTCACATACTTACTTCCTGATGGTTTATTTTTTGGTTCTGATTTAATAATTTTCAAGCTTCCAAAAATACTTGGCTGAACAAAAGCGGTATAACTCACATAGAGCACCAATAATGCCATTGCCCCTACTTGCATATTAAATAGGAAACCACTATAAATTTTAGACATGATTAAGAAAGCGTAAATGCTATAGGTCACTATATAAATGGAACAAAATGCCACGATATTTCTTTGCCAAAGGTATTCTACTTTTTGTAAGGATCTGCCGGTCTTTAGAGATTTCAGATATAACTGAATCACCAAAACCCCATAAACAACCAAGGATATTAACTTTACCACAGTAATCAATGTTCCGTGCGGTGTTGTATCATGTAACATCATTCTTAATTTTTCCTCTCCTGACAAAATATAAACTGGCAGTAATAAGAATACAACTAAGAAGATGGTGGGTGCTACATGCAACAGATCAATGGTTCTAAATTTATATTTTAGGATTACTCTTTTGAAATAAAAATATATAAGTGGTCCATATAGAAATGAAAATGATGTAGAGATATATAAACTGTGAGAAAAATAATATTGATAATTAGTCAACAAAGCACAAATGTGCAGAATAAAAAAGGAATGCAATAAAACAAAAGAACTCATCAAAAGATTTGCTACTTTATCAGATCTTCTTCTGAGATTTAATACTATTGCTACAAAAAATCCAATAAAACCAGCATACAAACAGAAAACTGACCATAGATTCACTTTTTTCAGATAGCGATCTGCCAAAAGCTGATACGGCTCTGAATCGCTAATTTTGTCAAAAAAACTATGCCCGACAAACGCAACATCTAAACTTGCCTTTACATACCTATTAATATACTCTACCGAACGTTCAGGTCTATTTATTTCTGCATAGGTAAAGGCTAATTTTTTAAGTATAGATAAAGAATCTGCTTTTTTCTCTTCTAATTCTTTAAGATACTTTTCAATAACCGTTTGGTATTGTTTAGAATCATATTCGTCTTGAGAAGATAAAAAAGAGAGTTCACTATTATTATCCTTGTCTATTGTTATTTCAAAATTCGAACTATATATATTCGATGAAACAAACAATAAAACAAGAACACTCAATAGAGTCTTTAGTTTATTTTTTTTTGAGTTAGCCACACAATTATTACTAAATAATTATACTTCCTAATTTACGATAACTTTTTCATAAATTTTTCACAACAACGGATTTCCCGATAATATCTTACTTAAAATTCCAGTAAAAATAGGGTATCCAGAGTGATAAATAATTTGTGAAAGCTATGGTATTACCGTAAAATTTTTATGAAAAATCGATACTAATGAGACGTTAAACTGTAAAAAAATGTCAATAATGGCTCTTCTAAGATATTTTTATTACTATTTCATTTGAAAAATAAAAACCTGAACCAATGTATCGAAATGTACTATAATTTTTTGGCTTCTTCCCAAAAGACATCCATTTCTGCCAATGTCATTTCTTTTAAACTTTTGCTTTTTTCTTTCGCCTTTTCTTCTAAATATTGAAATCGCTTAATGAACTTCTTATTGGTTCGCTCCAATGCATCTTCGGGATTGATTTTCAAAAAACGGGCATAATTGATCATTGAGAACAAGACATCTCCAAATTCTGATTCAATTTTATCTTGATTATGCTCCTCAATTTCGTGTTGTAATTCTGCCAATTCTTCTTGTAATTTCTCAAATACTTGTTGCGGTTCTTCCCAATCAAATCCTACTCCGGCAACTTTGTCTTGTATCCTGCTGGCTTTTACTAAAGCTGGTAAAGATTTTGGAACTCCTTCCAAAACACTTTTCTTACCTTCTTTCAGTTTTAAGTTTTCCCAGTTTCGCTTCACATCTTCTTCGTCAATTACTTTGACATCCCCATAAATGTGTGGATGACGACTTATAAGTTTTTCGCATATTTCGTTAGCCACATCGGCTATATCAAAATCCTTTGTTTCGCTTCCAATTTTGGCATAAAAAACAATATGCAACAACAGATCTCCTAACTCCTTTTTAACTTCATCAAGATCATTATCCAAAATGGCATCTCCTAATTCATAGGTTTCCTCTATAGTAAGATGACGTAATGATTGTAGGGTCTGCTTTTTATCCCAAGGACATTGCTCACGCAATTCATCCATTATAGTAAGTAATCGATCAAAAGCCTTTAGTTGATTTTCTCTTGAATTCATAGCCGTTGTTTGTATAAAAATAAGGATAACAAGATGCAACCTATAATTTGATAATAAAAGTAATTTTATTAGAAAAAAGTATAGCTTTGACTTTTTAAAAATGAAATAAAATAAGTTTATCAGATGGCTTCACTAAAAATTCTTTTTGCAAGTATCCCTGCAGACGGACATTTTAATCCAATGACTGAGTTGGCAGTATATCTCAAAGAGAAAGGTCACGATGTACGATGGTATACCGGCAAGGCTTATGAGGGTAAACTAAAACAAATGGGTGTCCCATATATCCCTTTCCGAAAAGCAAAAGAAATTAAAATTTCTGAATTAGATGAAGCATATCCTGAGCGTAAAAAATTAAAAGGTGTATCTCATATCAAATTCGATATCATTAACTTATTTATTAATAGAATTAAAGATTATTATGAAGATATAGCAGAACTATCAACATCCTTCCCTTTTGATATAGTGATATGTGACAATGCTTTTCCTGGTACAATAATCAAGGACAAACTAAATACCCTAGCGGTGAGTATCGGGGTTGACCCTTTAACGCTTTCATCTCCAGATCTACCACAATATGGATTAGGTCACCAACCTGCATCTACTTTTTTAGCTAAAAGAAAACAAAACTTCATCAAGTTAATGGCGGATAAACTTATTTTTAATGATATTAAGATTTCTTATAATAATCTATTAAAATCTTTAGGCTTGCCAGAAGAGAACCATAATATTTTTGATGCGGCTCCTTTAAAATCTGATTTATTTTTACAAAGTGGTATACCAGAACTAGACTACCCAAGACATTTTATCCCTGAATCTATAAAGTATGTAGGAGCATTAAATACCTGGAATAGCAAATCTAAAAAAGCAAAGAAAGATTGGAAAAATATTCTGGATTTATCAAAAAAGACCATCCTAGTATCTCAGGGAACTGTTGATAAAAACAACAAAAAATTAATCATACCAACATTAGAAGCATTTAAAGATTCTAATTACAATATTCTTGTAGCAACAGGATATAACGATACCAAATCCTTAAAAATGTCTTATCCTCAAAACCATATTTATATCGAAGACTACATATCGTATGATACTGTTATGCCACTTGCCGATATTTTTATTACTAATGGAGGTTATGGAAGTACAATGCAAAGTATCAAAAATGGGTTACCAATGGTCATGGCGGGAATTAATGAAGGGAAAAATGAAATTTGTGCACGCATGGATTATTCTGAAATAGCTATTAATCTAAATACAGAAAAACCACGAGTGGTTTCAATTCAAAATGCTGTTAACAAAATTATGAATACAAAATCCTACCATATAAATATTAAAAATATCCAAAGGAAGCTTGCTACTTATGATACTTTAAAAATATGTGAACAACATATCCAAAATCTTATATCTCAGTAACTGTGGGTCAAAATTTGACTTCACTCATTTTTTGTCGGGTCGTTTCAAAATCATTCATTAAATCTTCTATGATTTTCGCTGCAGGTTTAATATCGTGAATTAAACCAGAAACTTGTCCAATCTCAAGTTCGCCTTCAACCAAATCACCTTCGAACATTCCTCGTTTTGCTCTGGCACGTCCTAATAACGTTTTAAGCTCTTCTATAGATGTTCCTTTAGCATATAAAGCTGCTACATCCTGATAAAATTTATTTTTAAGCATTCTTACAGGTGCTAGCTCTTTTAATGTAAGATGAGTATCTCCTTCTTTAGCGTCCACCACCATTTTTTTAAAGTCTATATGAGAAGAAGCTTCTTCGCTTGCTACAAATCTACTCCCTATCTGAACTCCATCTGCTCCTAAAGCCATCACTGCAAACATAGATGCTCCGGATGCAATACCACCAGCAGCAATTAGGGGTATATTTATTTTCTCTTCAACCATCGGAATTAAGGTCAAAGTAGTAGTTTCATCTCTTCCGTTATGACCTCCAGCTTCAAAACCTTCGGCAACCACCGCGTCTACGCCAGCATCTTGTGCTTTTAGTGCAAATTTCAGACTACTGACCACGTGAACTACAGTGATTCCTTTCTCTTTTAGGTAAGAGGTGTAGGTTTTTGGATTTCCTGCAGACGTAAAAACAATCTTTACTCCTTCTTCTATAATAATCTCAATAATTTCCTGAAGATTGGGATATAACATAGGAACATTAACCCCAAAAGGCTTATCTGTTGCTTTTTTACATTTCTGTATATGCTCTCGTAAAACATCCGGGTACATTGAACCCGCCCCGATAAGGCCCAAACCACCAGAATTACTTACTGCACTTGCAAGTTTCCATCCACTTGCCCAAATCATCCCACCTTGAATAATAGGATATTGTATATTAAAGAGTTCTTTGACTTTATTCATTAGTATTTTGATGTCTTAACTATGTTAGGTGAGGTATCTGTTTAAAAATTATGAAATTACTCCAGATCCTACTAATTCATCTTCTATATACCAGGCAACGAATTGACCTTCGGTAATGGCACTCTGATCATTTTCGAAAACTACATACATACCTGAATCTACTTGATATAAGGTTGCTTTATCTAAAGGTTGTCTATATCGTATTCTGGCCATAACAGTCAATTCTTCATCTACATCTAGCTTTAGATCTTCTCGTACCCAGTGTAATTCTTCATTACTTATAAAAAGTGCTTTTCTATACAAACCAGGATGGCTTTTACCTTGTCCCGTATAAATAACGTTTGTTTTTACATCAGTTTCAATAACAAAAAGTGGTTCTGGCGTTCCCCCGACAGCAAGACCTTTTCTTTGTCCTTTTGTGTAATAATGTGCACCTTGATGTTTACCTACTACTTTACCATCATTGATATCATAGGTGTATTTTGAAGATAGAAATGCTAACTCTTCCCTTTTAGAATTAAACTTTGGAAACGTTTTATTATATATTTCTTCTGTAGCAGGAATCTCAATAATATCTCCTTGTTTAGGTTGTAATTTTTGCTGTAGAAATTCTGGCAACCGAACTTTTCCGATAAAGCACAATCCCTGAGAATCCTTTTTATCAGCGGTTACAAGATCTTGCTGTTTTGCTATTTCTCTAACTTCAGGTTTTAACAACTCTCCAACAGGGAAAAGTGTTTTTGCCAATTGATCCTGTGACAACTGACATAAAAAATATGATTGGTCTTTATTAGGGTCTTTTCCTGCCAACAAGCGGTGAATTTCTCTACCTTCCTTGATGATCGTATCTTTTCTGCAATAGTGTCCGGTAGCTACATAATCTGCTCCTAAAGACAATGCTATTTTTAAGAAAACATCAAACTTGATTTCACGATTACATAAAACATCCGGATTTGGAGTCCTGCCTTTTTCATACTCATTGAACATGTAATCTACAATACGTTCTTTATACTCTTCACTTAGATCTACGGTCTGAAACGGAATCCCTAATTTTTCGGCAACCAACAAAGCATCATTACTATCATCTAACCAGGGGCACTCATCCGAGATCGTTACCGAATCATCATGCCAATTTTTCATAAAAAGACCTATCACCTCATATCCCTGTTCTTTTAATAGATATGCTGCTACACTAGAATCCACTCCACCCGATAAACCTACAATAACTCTTTTCATTACTATTATTTTGTCTGTATTTTTAACTTTGGTTTAAAACCAAAAATAACAGCATCACCGTTTTTAAATTGTGTACAAAAATAACAAATAAAAAAAGCAATGCTAATGCATTGCTTAAAGCTTTTTCTATCTGTTTCTATTTAAAATTGATATTAAGAACCTCTCTTACTAACAGGAAATCGTTTTTGCTCCTTTAGCTTACCATTTTCATAGTATTTCCAAATTCCATCTTTACGATCTCGCTTATAATTCCCTTCAATTTTCACCTTTCCCTGCGCATCATAATATTTAGTAATTCCGTGTAATTGGTCATTTTCATATGTAAACTCTTTAATAACCGTACCTTTATCTGAGTACATAAATCGTTTACCTTCTTTTTTACCTTCTTGATATGTTGTCTTTTCGGTTAACTGTCCATTTTCGAAATATGTTTTTTGTTCTCCATGTAATTTTCCTAGACTATACTCCTCGGTCATCATTATTTTAGTCGATCCATTATGATAATATGTCCATACACCAACTCTTTCTTTGCCAATCATATTACCTTCGCTAATTACCTTGCCTTTCTCAGTAAAATATTTTACGTTTACTGTATCCGTGTTTTTGGAAAATACTTTAATCGCTGTGGGAGATTTTCCACTACTAGGCTTGTAAAATTTAAACTCACCTATTTCTTTTCCATGATCAAAAGTCCCCTCATAGCGCAATTGGTCACTATTTGGATACTTCTTTTGCCATTTTCCATGTCTCTTACCTTCAGCATCAAACAGATTAAACTGCTGAGCATTAACCATTGTAATCCCACAAACAAAAAAGAAAAAGAAAAACAAAAATCTATTTCGCATAGTTTATTCTAATTATTTGATAACTTCATATTCCAAAAAGCATACCAATATTCTAAAAAAATACAATCAAAAGAAAATTTCAAATCTATTTTATGAAAAAAATCTTACAAAAAAATCATTAAAACTTCATAAAAAACAATTAAGCTATATTAAAACTACTCATTGTTAACTTTTGTTTAACAAATTATTGGAAATATGTAAAAAGAGAATTACGTTAAACACCTGAACAAATAATAACTTTTAAAACTCAAAAACATGAAAATTATTTCAAAGATTGTCAATGTAGCTATTATTGCTGCATTAGTATTAGGGGTCTCATCTTGTAGTGATGATGATGACGGTAATATCATTATTCCCGGTGATAACATAGTGGTGACTGCTACAGCAGATACAGACTTATCATTATTAGTATCTGCACTTGCTGCAGCTGATGGGGATTTAGTATCTGTGTTAAGTGGAGCTGGGCCTTTTACTGTATTAGCTCCTACGGATGCCGCAGTGCAAGCATTTCTTACTGCAAATAATTATGCCGACATTAATGCGGTTCCAACGGATCAGTTACAACAAATTTTATTAAACCATGTAATCCCAGGTGAAGTAAGTTCGACTATGCTTACCAACAATGGAGCTGGTTACACGCAAACATCTTCTACTGCGGGCCCAAATGGTAGTACTATAAGTATGTATTATAATACCTCCAACGGAGTAGTTTTTAACGGAGGAGCAACGGTAACGACACCAGATATCGCCGCATCAAATGGTATTATACATAAAATAGATGCGGTAATAGGATTACCGGACGTAACAACTTTTGCAACGGCTGACCCTAATTTCTCAAGACTTGTAGAAGGATTAACCGCCTATAGTTTTGATTACGTAAATACATTACAAGGAGATGGACCTTTCACAGTATTTGCACCAAACAATACCGCTTTTGACGAGTTACTTGCCACAAATGATATGTGGACTGTTCCTGGAGATATTCCAGAAGTCGTTTTGCAAAACGCATTAAATCTTCACGTTATTCCTAGTACTAACGTTAGGGAAGCGGATTTGACTGATGGCAATGTTACTACTCTTATGGGAGAAATTACTATAGATGCATCAGCTAAAACGGTAAGACCAGAGGGAGCAGACGCAGCAAATGCCAGTAATATTATAGCGACCGATGTGCAGGCTACAAATGGAGTTATTCATGTGATTGATAAAGTTTTGTTAACTATCCCAACCATAATTCCGAATTAATATAAGAACAATCCAAATAAAAACCCCGTTTCTGATTAGAAACGGGGTTTTTATTTATCTCAAATTTATTATTTTTTCGCCTTTTGCTGTTGTTCGGCCTGTTCCATTAACTGTTTCATTTTGGTCTGAAACTTACCTTGCTTTTTAGGCTTTTTCTTATTCTCCTGAATCTTAGCATGAATTTTATCCTCATCAATAATTACATTCTTTATCACTAACATAATACCAATAGTAATTAAGTTCGAAATAAAATAATATAAAGATAATCCACTCGCATAATTGTTAAAGAAAATCAACATCATCAACGGAGATAGATACATGATAAACTTCATATTAGGCATGCCAGGCTGTTGTTGTTGCATTGTCTGACCCGTAGTCATCATCATATAAATAAATATCGCTACAGAGGCTAAAATTGGGAATAAACTAATATGGTCACCATAAAAAGGAATTTCAAAAGGTAATTTTGCTATGGTATCATAACTGGATAAATCATCTGCCCACAAGAAACTTTTTTGTCTTAAATCAAAAGCACTTGGGAAAAAGTTAAATAATGCATAGAAAACCGGAATCTGCATTAAAGCCGGCAAACAACCACTCATCGGGCTTGCGCCTGCTTTACTGTATAAAGCCATGGTTTCCTGCTGCTTTTTCATAGCATTATCCTTATACTTTTCATTAATCTCGGTTATTTCGGGCCTTAAAATTTTCATTTTGGCCTGAGAAACGTATGACTTATATGTTACAGGAGATAATACGATCCTTACCACAATGGTCATTACTATAATAGCAATTCCATACGGAAGGAAACCGCTTAGAAAACTAAAAAACGGAATAAAAATGTATCTATTTATCACTCCAAAAATCCCCCATCCCAAGGGCACAATCTCATCTAAATTGCGATCATAAGAACTTAAAATTTTATAATCCGTAGGACCATAATACCAATTCATAGTATAATTCAATTCGCCTCCCTGAAGTTCCAAAGGCATTGATGCAGCAAACTCTTTAGTAACTTTTATATCCTTGTCATCTAATTCGCTTGTATTAGCTATATTTTTCGAAGCTAAGGTTGCTGTTTTAAAAGGAGTATCCGTCAATAATATGGAAGTAAAGAAGTGTTGTTTAAAACCAACCCAACTTACCTGTTCTTCTTGATCTTCGTCAAAATCACCTTGTCCCGTAAAATCATCCTTATCACCTTCATACTCATAGTGAATATCAGTATATCTATTCTCATAAGAAGCACTTTTTGCTTGTCTGATGGCTTGTAGTTTCCAATCCAAATTAACTGTCTGACTACTATTAAAGACTTGCTGTAAGCCTTGCGACTTTATAGTAAAATCTAGCATATAATCATTGGGCTTCAACTCATATCTATATTCTAGGTATTTAGATTCTGAAACCTTAAGCTTCATAGATAAAACCGTATTGTCGCCATTTTTTGTAACTGACGGCTCAAAAAACAGATCCTTTGTATTTAGTATTCTGTTGTCTGTCGTTCCAAAATTAAGATTGAAAGAAGCATTTTTTCCATCTTTGATTAAGTACAAAGGAACTGAATCATAGGTTTTGAAATTTTTAAGCAAAGCTTCTTCAATATAACCACCGCGGTTATTTATCTTTAAACTTAAAACTTCGTTTTCTATTTTGGTAACATTTTCTTTTGCCGAAGGTAAACTTGCAGCATATGCAAATGCTCCTAACTGAGACTTTGCAGCTACCAATGCTAACGAATCTTGCGGATTAGCAACTATAGCTTCACTTTCTTTTATAAACTCTGTTGTTTTATTTTCTTCGGTCTTTTGTTCAGCTTTAACTTGTTCTTGTTTTGCCTTTTCTGCCTCAATCTCTTCGGGTGTAGGTTTATTTACGTAAAACATCCACGCAAAAATTCCAAATATCAGTACAAATCCAATTACTGTATTAAGGTCAAATTTCTTTTCTTCCATTGATATGTGTATAAAAAAGCCTAGATATGATTATTAAGAAAGGCTTTCCAAAATTATAATACTTTTTTTATTGTCAATTATCTAGCCAGTTACGATCCTTGTGCCACTTTGGCATCTTTCTTACAATCAGAATATTCTACTGCTGCCTTCACAAAAGCAACAAAAAGTGGATGAGGATTGGCAACGGTACTCTTATATTCTGGATGATACTGCACTCCCACGAACCAAGGATGTTCTGGAATTTCAATAATCTCCACTAATCCGGTCTTAGGATTAATTCCAGTGGTTCTAAGTCCTGCTTTTTCTAATTGTTCTTTATATTGATCATTATATTCATAACGATGACGATGGCGTTCAGATATTAAAGATACTCCATAAGCTTCAGACACCTTACTATTTTCGACTAATTCACAATCCCACGCTCCCAGCCTCATTGTACCACCCATATCCGTGATGTTCTTCTGCTCTTCCATTAAACTAATAACCGGGTTAGCTGTATTTTCATCAACTTCTACAGAACAGGCATCTTTAAGGCCTAAAACATTACGTGAGTATTCTATAACCGCCATTTGCATGCCTAAACAAATACCAAAAAAAGGTAATTTATTTTCTCTTGCGTATTGTACTGCTTTTATCTTTCCTTCTATACCTCTTTCTCCAAATCCAGGAGCCACTAACACACCATCCAGATGTGCAATTTTGTTAGCAATAGTATCATCATCAATATATTCTGAGTGTATGCTCTCTACATTTACCTTTACTTCATTTTCTGCGCCGGCATGTATAAAAGCTTCTAAAATAGATTTATAAGAATCTTGTAATTCTACATATTTTCCGATAAGACCGATAGTTACTTCACATTTTGGATTTTTATGTCGCTTCAGAAAATCATTCCATTTATCTAAATCTGGAACATTATCATCTCTTAGTACTAATTGTTTTAATACTACCGCATCCAGTCCTTCTTCTAACATCAAATTAGGAACATCATAAATAGTAGAAGCATCAATAGATTCTATAACGGCCTCTTGCCTTACATTACAGAACAAAGCCAGCTTTCTGCGCAGATCTTCTGATAATTCATGTTCTGTTCTACATACCAAAATATCAGCTTTTATACCGCTTTCCATTAAGGTTTTTACACTATGTTGTGTTGGCTTCGTTTTCAATTCTCCAGCAGCAGAAAGATAAGGTATCAGGGTAAGATGAATTACCAAGGCATTAGTATCTCCAAGCTCCCATTTAAGCTGACGAACAGCTTCTATATATGGTAAAGATTCTATATCACCAACAGTTCCTCCTATCTCGGTAATTACAATATCGTAATCACCACTTTTTCCCAGAATCTGAATTCTTTCTTTAATTTCATTTGTAATATGCGGTACTACCTGAACTGTTTTTCCTAGAAATTCGCCGCGACGTTCTTTTTCAATAACGCTCTGGTAAATTCTACCGGTAGTTACATTATTTGCCTGTGACGTGGGCGTATTAAGAAAACGCTCGTAATGTCCTAAATCAAGATCTGTTTCTGCGCCATCATCAGTTACATAGCATTCTCCGTGCTCATAAGGATTTAATGTTCCCGGATCAACATTAATATATGGATCCAGTTTCTGAATCGTAACTCTGTATCCTCTTGCCTGAAGCAATTTTGCCAAAGAAGCTGCTATAATTCCTTTTCCTAATGAAGAAGATACGCCTCCGGTTACAAAAACATATTTGGTATTAGCCATGTAAACTTAACTATTAGTTCGGTTGTGTTTAAATTTTGCGCAAAAATACAAAGAAGAACCCAAACAGTACATTCAAAACATTGCAATATTCATATAACTTATCCATAATTCTTTAACAGTGTAAAAAACTGAAAATGAATTCATAACATTCTAAATAAAAAAATCCTATCTCATAAAGACAGGATTTTAATACTATAAAATTAAATTTTATTCTTCCTCTTCAGAAGCTACCTCTTCTGGCTCGGTGAAATCAGTAATTCCTTTCGCCTGAAGAATATTATACCATTGAATCACTTTTTTCATATCACTCACATACACTCGATCCTCATCATAATCAGGTAATATTTCACTAAAATATGCTTCTAATTTATTCTTAGATTCCTTATGACTAATAGCTTGCTCTCCATTTTCCTTATCCTGAATTCTTTTAAAAATCTCTCTTAAAGGAACTTCTTCTGTAAAAGTGTAGATAGCAATTTCACTAAGAATACTTACATTGTTTTGGATACTCACTGATAGTTTTTTTCCATCAGCCAATGACTCTGCAACAAATCCACTACGAGTTTGTGCTTTTAATTCGAACAAACCTGGTTTACCAGAAATTGATAATATTTTGTCTAAGCTCATAAATTTCTTTTCAAAGTTGGCAAATATCCGCAGTTCATTTTAAAAAATCAAACATTCACCAATATATATTATTATTGAATTCTTCGTATTAAAACGGTATTTGTAAATTTGATTAACGCCCTTTTCTAGCTAATGGAAACCTCATTCTATATTCCGGAGTAATCTTACCCTTAGAAATATTGGTAAGTTTTCCTTTAATTAAACGTTTTTTAAGGCTGGATAGTTTATCTGTAAATAAAATTCCTTCAATATGATCATACTCGTGCTGAATAACCCTTGCTACAAGTCCACTATAGGTTTCTGTGTATTCTACGAAATTCTCATCAAAATAATTGATCTTGATCGTTTCTTTTCTAAATACATCTTCTCTAACCTCAGGAATACTTAAACATCCTTCACAAAAAGACCACTCTTCTCCATTTTCCTCAACGATTGTAGCATTAATAAAGACTTTTTTAAACCCTTTCAGCAACTCTCTTTCTTCTTCAGAAAGTTCTTCATCATCGGCAAAAGGTTCTGCGTCTACTAAAAACAAGCGTATCGGAATTCCAATTTGCGGAGCAGCCAGTCCAACACCATGTGCATTATACATGGTTTCAAACATATTTTCGAGTAATTCTGATAACTTAGGATAGTCTTTTGTAATCTCCTTTGCTTTTTTCTTCAATACCGGATCACCGTATGCTACAATTGGTAAAATCATTTAAAATGTATACTTTTTATTGGATAATGAATAATCCAAATTTATTAATTTATAATTAAAGGTTTTTCGAAGCTGTTATTCTACTTGAAATAAAAATTGCAGTCAATTCTTTAGCTTCATTTAATACTTCTTCTAGTTCATTTCCATTCATTAATTTTTCATCTCTAAGAAATTCAGTCCAAAAAATACATTCATCTGCCTCTTCAATAACAATACTTAACTTAGAAACAAAACCTTTCTTAGTCTGTGCTAAACAAACTGCTCTATAATTTGCAGCAACTGATGTAGAGCATCTTATCAATTGACCTTCTATGTGCTTTCCTAACTTATTAGCTGGAAGACTACATGCTAATTTAACACATTGATGCGCAAAGTTTTTTGATCTAATCTTTAAATCCATCCTGAGGATATATTATTCATTATACAACATTCCTTATAAATTATAAAGATAATCCTGAAGTATAATGGTTGCGCTAATCTGATCTACTAATGCTTTATCTCTTCGTTTCTTCTTTGATATTCCACTTGCGATCATAGTATCAAAAGCCATTTTAGACGTAAATCGCTCATCCATTCTTTTTACAGGAATATCAGGCAATAATTTTGCTAATTTTTCTAAAAACGGTTGAATCAGCTTTTCACTTTCTGAAGCTTCGCCATGCAATCGTTTTGGCTCGCCAACTACAAACAATTCTACTTCTTCTTTTGAGACATACTCTTTCAACCAATTCAATAGCTCCTTAGTATCTACTGTTGTCAATCCAGAAGCAATGATCTTGGATTCGTCTGTAACTGCAATCCCACATCGCTTTCCTCCATAATCTATTGCCAAAATCCTTGCCATACTTTATTTTGTGCAAAAGTATAACATTATTATAAAATAGTACGAATTATTAAGAGTATCCTAAAATATCTATTGAGCCTATGTTTTTCCGATGAAGCTGTTATCTTTACGAAAATTTTTTAATAAATGAACCAACTAAAAGAAACCATAGAAAAAGCTTGGGATAATAGAGAGCTTTTAAAAGAATCAAGTACTCAGGATGCTATCAGAAAAGTTGTAGACTTATTAGATGCTGGAGAACTTCGTGTAGCAGAACCAATAGAAGGTGGATGGCAAGTAAATGAATGGGTAAAAAAAGGAGTGGTACTCTATTTCCCAATCCAGAAAATGGAAACATTGGAAGCAGGTATTTTTGAATACCATGACAAGATTCCTCTAAAAAAAGGATATAAAGCAAAGGGAATTCGAGTGGTTCCTAATGCAGTTGCGCGTCACGGTTCCTACATTTCTCCCGGTACCATTTTAATGCCTAGTTATGTTAATATCGGTGCATATGTAGATGAAGGAACCATGGTAGATACTTGGGCAACTGTTGGTAGCTGTGCACAAATTGGTAAAAATGTACATCTTAGTGGTGGTGTTGGAATTGGTGGCGTTTTGGAACCATTACAAGCTGCTCCAGTTATTATTGAAGACAATGCCTTTATAGGATCCAGATGTATTGTTGTTGAAGGTGTTCGTGTAGAAACTGAAGCAGTACTTGGTGCAAATGTTGTATTAACTGCTTCTACTAAGATTATTGATGTTACCGGCGACACTCCTGTAGAACGCAAAGGAGTCGTACCTGCCAGATCGGTGGTTATTCCTGGTAGTTACACAAAGAAATTCGCTGCAGGTGAGTATAACGTTCCTTGTGCACTAATTATTGGTAAACGAAAAGAAAGTACCAACAAAAAGACTTCGCTTAATGATGCGCTTAGAGAGCACGATGTGGCTGTTTAATTACATATAAAATATGTATACTTGTGAGCTTGTCTTTTTTTTAGGCAAGCTCATTGTTTTAATCAATAGGTCTGCAAATGAAAATATTAGTCATTCAACAAAAAATGATCGGTGATGTGCTTACCAGTACTATTATTTGTGAAGCACTTAGGAAAGAACATCCAAATGCTACTATTGATTATCTCGTAAATTCTAGCACAAAACCTGTTATCCAGGAAAATCCGTTTTTCGATCATATTGTCGAATTCAAGAACGAATATCGTAATAGCAAAAAAAAGTTTTATGCTTTTTTAATAGAAATCAAAAAGTCAAAATATGATTTGGTTGTTGATGCATATGGAAAATTAGAAAGTAACCTCATCTCCTATTTTTCTAAAGCTCCGGAAAAAGTATCTTTTTACAAATGGTACACTAGATTTTTATACTCTAAAGTTATTTACAGAAAACCAGAACCTGTTACCAATGCTTCTATAGCAATTGAAAATAGATTGAGATTGGTATACCCTGAAGATAAGATCACCTCTAATATCATTCGACCAAAAATATTCTTGACAGAAGAAGAAAAGAATAAAGCAGAATCATATTTAAAAAATAATAAGATTACCTCTGAGAAACCTCTTATCATGATTAGTGTGCTGGGTAGTGAGATCAGAAAAACATTACCTTTTGACTATATGGCAAAGGTTATTGATGAGATTGTTGAAACAACGAACGCGAATATTCTATTTAATTACATTCCAAGTCAGGAAAATGATGCTAAAGCTATTTATGACCTGACAACCGGAAACACCCAGAAACAAATTCATTTTAATGTATTCGGAAAAAGCTTACGCGAATTCATTACGATTCTTTCTCACTGTGATGCCTTAATCGGAAATGAAGGTGGAGCAGTTAATATGGCCAAAGCTCTTGATAAACCCACTTTTACAATTTTCTCCCCTTGGATTATTAAAAAAGATTGGAATATGTTTGAAGATGGTGCAAAACACGACTCAGTACATCTTTATGATTTTAAACCTGAATTATATGGAGATAAAACTCCAAAAGAAATGAAGGACAAAGCATTGGAATTATACAAAAACTTTTCGACAGAGTTTATTATTCCTAGTGTAAGATCCTATCTTCAAAACTTAAAACTCTAATCTGCTTTAGTCTTTTTCAATTCCGAAAGGAGTTCTAATTACTTTATCTTTTTTGGTAACCTTTCTTATCGCGTTATTTTTGGTGATCATTTCAGGCTGAACATATCCTCTATCGTGGTGGAGATGTAAACAGATGGCACTATATCTTATCTGCTTTGCTTTGATTCCTAAATTAAATAACCGCTCTCCTATTTCTCTATCCTCTCCCCCATATTGCATACGTTCATCAAAACCATTAACTAGCAAAACATCTTTTTTCCAACCGGAAACGTTCATACCGTCCCAAGTGGCTTTAGTAGGAGTGATAAAATTAAGAAAACGTTCCTTAAACCCTTTAGAAGTTAATTTATTCAGTTTAAATGAAGATGCAAGTCCTTGCTGTTTTAACCAATTTACATCAAAACATCTTTGACTTTCTATATCCTCTTTAGAAATTTGTTCTGATATATCCTTTGGCAACTTAAAATAGCCTCCCGATAAGAACCAATTTGGTTTTCTCAATCGCAAATGTGTTTCAATGAAATCTTGCCTAGGAATGCAATCGCCATCCGTAAACAACAAATAATCTGCTTTGGCAACCAGAATTGCCTTATTTAAAATTTCAGTCTTCCTAAATCCCTTATCTTCATGCCAGATATGTTCTATTGGAAATTTCGCTTTTTTAGAAAATTCTAAGATCACTTTTTCGGTATCTTCTCCTGAACCGTCATCAGCAATAATCACCTCAAAGTTATTGATACTCTGATACTCATAACCTAATAAAACTTTTTGCAACCATTGTGGTTGATTATACGTACTTATAATGACTGTTATTACTGGTAATTGCATTGCCGTAAAAATAGTTATTTTTGCGAGTAAGTTATTCAAAAATAAAATTTACTGTCATTTCGAGCGGAGTCGAGAAATAGTATTGTTATAGGGAATACATTTCGACTCCGCTCAATGTGACGGGATATTCTTGAAATAATTTTAACATCAATCATCACAAAAAACCCGAATGGTTAAACTATCAGCTGTTATTATCACGTATAATGAAGAAAAAAAAATAGAGCGATGCTTGTCTTCTTTGGTTGGTGTTGTAGATGAGATTGTGGTTATAGATTCTTTTTCTACAGATAAAACAGAGGAAATATGCAAACAGTTTGACGTCAAATTTATAAAGCAACAATTTCTAGGATATATCGAACAAAAGAACTTTGCCATTACCCAGGCCTCCTATGATCATATCATCTCTTTAGATGGTGATGAAGCCTTATCTTGCGAACTTCAGGATTCTTTGATTCAACTAAAATCCAATTGGAAGTATGACGGATATTATATGAATCGATATAATAATTTTTGTGGACAATGGATAAAACACTCAGATTGGTATCCTGACAAGAAACTTAGAGCATTTATAAAAGGGAAAGGAGAATGGCAAGGCATTAATCCACATGATTCTTTTAAACTGACCAATCCAAAAACCGCTTCAAAACTACAAGGTGATATCCTACATTGGAATTACGCTACCTACCAAGAGTTCAATCTTAAAACTGATAAATTCTCCACTATCTCTGCACACTCGTATTACGAGCTTGGTAAAAAAGCGCCTATCTGGAAGATCATCCTTAACCCAACCTGGGCTTTTTTTAAGGCGTATTTTCTAAGGTTAGGGTTTCTAGACGGGTTTAATGGCTTTGTAATTTGTGTGCAAACTGCCAATATTACATTTCTAAAATATTCAAAACTCAGAGAATTGATAAAGAACAATAAACCTTCAAATTAGGCCTCCTCTCTATACTTCTTTTTCCAGAAGAAGATCTTTCGTTTCAATTTGCGTTTGCCGTGATAGCGATTCTGAAACTCTTGTGTGTATTGCCACATAAGTTTAAATATTTCTGATTCCTCTTCTCCGGTACATTTTGCATATTCATTGCTCATTACTTTAATCATTGATTCATGAATCGTTAAACGAGCAAAGTTTTTTATTCTGGTTTCAAAACTCATTTCACCAAACTCCATTCGATTTAGGTCAACCAAATAAAATTCATATCCATTTCCTGTTCTCTCAATTAAAGTATTTCCCGGAGAATGGTCTAAAAAATTCACTCCATTCTTATGTAATTCATAGGTGAATCTAGTAAAAGCTCTAAGTATATCCTCATGATCCGCAATACTAAAATCGGTAGTCAATTCTCGATATGTCAAATCACATTCCACCAATTCACTAACGTAAAAGCTCTTTTTAAATAAAAATGCGGTAGTTTTTATTTCGTATGCAATAGGAAAAGGTGTTTTAATTCCTAAATCCAACAATTTATTAGCATACATATAAGAACGCTCTGCTTTAGATTTCCTAAAAAAACGATATGCAATCTGATTAACTATATTAGGAATTTTGAATGACTTAATAGTGTATTTCTGATCCTCTAGATCTACGATTTTAATCACATTACGTTCTGCATCGCCTAATATTTCCTTATAATTCTCAAAATTACCAATCGCCTCTTTCACAAGTGGTTTTAAGTTCATTTTAGAATTATGTACTTCAAATCTGTATGGCATACTTTTATAAAATTAGAAAAACCTACTTGTCTTTCAAATACTTATCGATTCCGTTTTCGCACCTTTTCACTCTACCTTCTATGGTTTTATTTTGAATTTCATTCCCTTTATCTGGGTTTTCTAACACTGCTTTTTTATGGTAGATATGAAAACAAATTCCTGCAAATTTCAACCTTTTAGGCATTACTCCCAAAAAGGTTAACCGTTGTCCAAAATCATAATCTTCAAAACCCCAACCTAAAAAATCTTCATTATACCCATTGATCTCGATTGCGTCTTTTCGCCAATATGACATATTAGCTCCTCTTAACTTTGTAGAGATAGCTTCATCCGGTTTTCTGTTTTTATATACAAAAGGCAAATACAACATTCGCATACGTTTTTTGAGTCCACCCGAAAGAATATTCAAATTTGCTTTCTTTTTAGCCATTAACTGTACAGACTTTTCTTTGGTAATGGTAACTCTTGTTCCATAAAGAAACATTTCGTCTCTACAAGCATTCAAATGGTCTTTCACAAAATGCTGATGCAGAATAATATCCCCATCAATTTGTATAATGTAATCAGATGTAATTTTAGCTATCGCTTTATTAAGAATTATAGTCTTAGTAAAACCATTATCCTCGTGCCATATATGGTGAAGTGGTAAAGGAAAAATCTTTTTATAATCATTTATCAGAGATCTTGTGTCCTCTTTAGAACCATCATCTGCTATGATAACTTCTGTTGGTAAAACAGATTGCTTTAGCACACTACCAAGTACTAAATCCAATGCTTCTGGCCAATTATACGTAGAAACCAATAACGCTACGCTTGGGTGGTTTTTCATATTTTAAAATTTCTAAAATCCAAAGACTTCATCTACCCATAAAGGTAAGGTATATCGATCATAGATTTCTTTTGGAATAGGTTCATAAGAAGTTTCGAAAAAGGATTTGGGAATCTCTATATGCTGTTTATCTACTACTAAAATATTGTTAGGATTATAAAAATCATATGTAGCAATATCCTTATTTGTGGTAATAAGTTTTTTAGAAAACCCCATACTCTCAAAAACCCTAAACGTTAAACCTGACTGATTCTCTCGATGCACATCTAACAAAACATTAGATTGAGCTATCAAACCTTCTACCTGCTGAAGATCCATGGTTTTCTTGGTATACACTATCTGAGTATCATCTGTATATCCTTCGTTTTTGCCTACAATGACAATTTTGTACTTAATATCAATTTTGTCCAAAGCCCTTGCTATATTCTGAATTACAGCATCTCTATTACCAGAAGAACTAATATTAAAAACCTCATGCTTAAGAGTTTCTTTATTAGATAACTCTCCTTTATAAATAAAATTAGTAATAAAAGAAAAATTGAAACGCTCTACATCATCCTTTTCGAAAGAAAAAGCTTTATCAAATTCGTTATAAATCTTTGCTATCTTAGGAGATCTTTTATAATTATCGTTAAAAAAACCCAGCAAATTATCGGTGTAAGGACGTATCTTTTTTATAAAATCAGGATTCAAAAAATCACCTTTAATAATCAATATTTTATCTTGATGCCCGTTCTTGTTTAGTTCCTCAAGAATTTTTTTCTCTAAAAACTTCTTTTTTATGTTATATTTAAAAAATAGTTTTGCAAAGAAATTAAAAACCTTATGGAAAAATGAAGGATACTTATAGCGTAGCTGATAAAAATTGATTTGACTCACCTTTATTCCTCGACGCTCTAATTCTTTAGCAATGAATTGATTAAAGCCCCAATTATCCAGGCTGATTAGTGTAACTTTCATATACATAAATATTGTACAATATTAAGAATTATAATAAAACAACAGTGTAGTTTTGGTTTAAAACTGACTAATAATAATTTTCTCTAACACAAAAAAATAAGCAGATCGATGGATTACGATAATAAACCCGATAATTATTTTAATAACGCACGTCATGAAATGTTGGATTTCCTACCCGAAAACACTAAAACGTTATTAGATGTTGGATGCGGAGAAGGAGCTTTTGCTTCTTTCATTAAAGAAAAATATCAAACCGAAACCTGGGGTATTGAGCTAATGAAAGAAGAGGGAGAAAAAGCAGAGAAGCTACTCGACAAAGTTTTTATTGGAGAAGTAGAAGGTTTTATCGATGAACTCCCTGATAATTATTTTGATGCTATTTATTTCAATGATGTTTTAGAACATCTTGTGGATCCATATATGGTTTTGGAGAAGATAAAGAGTAAGTTATCCAAAGATGGAGTAATTATAAGTTCCATTCCTAATATGAGATATCACAGTGCCTTAAAAAATCTTGTTCTAAATAAAAATTGGGAATATGAAGATCACGGGATTATGGATAAAACTCATCTCAGGTTCTTCACCGGAAAAAGTATCGCTAATATGTATACCCGATTAGGATACAAAATCATAACACACAAAGGAATCAATAAAACAAAATCTATTAAACCTTACCTTTATAATTTGCCATTATTTTTTACAGCAATGGATATGCGATATTTGCAATATGCTACCGTTGTAAAAAGATAAAACTTTAGTATCGAAAATAAATGAAAATACTTATTGTAGATAAATCAGCTGTCATACCGGTTGAGAAATATGGAGGTACAGAAAGGGTAATATGGGGGTTGGGAAAAGAACTCTCTAAATTGGGACATGAAATTTATTTTTTAGTTAAAGAAGGTTCTAGTTGTGATTTTGGTAAAATCATACCTTTTGACATACAAAAAACAATTAAAGATCAAATTCCCGAAAACATTGATGTAATACATTTTAATCATACGATCACTGAAAAAATAGAGAAGCCTTTTATCGTTACAATGCATGGGAACCCATCCCCAAACCAAACTATTGACATTAACACAGTTTTTATATCAAAAAATCAAGCCAAACGATTTGGATCATCGACCTTTGTATACAACGGTTTAGATTGGGACGACTATCCTGAACCCGATTTGGATCAGGAAAGAACATATTTACATTTTTTGGGAAAAGCAGCCTGGAAAGTGAAAAATGTATTTGGTGCAGCCAAAATTGCCCTCGAATCAAATAATAACCTACATATTTTAGGAGGAGAAAGATGGAACTTTCGAAATTTTAAAAGAGGTCTAAAATATGTTTTAAACCCTAAAATAATTTTTAGAGGTATGGTAAATAATGAAACCAAAATGGAGATCCTTCAGTATTCAAAAGGACTTCTATTTCCGGTAAAATGGCATGAACCATTCGGATTGGCCATTATTGAAAGTTTATATGCAGGTTGTGCTGTTTTCGGAACTAAAAATGGTTCATTACCTGAATTGATAACACCAGAAGTTGGTTTCACGGGTACTAATGCTAATGAGATTGCCAAAGCGATAAGAAACTTTGACTACAACCCAAGAAAATGCCACGAATATGCTGTAAAACACTTCAATTCTAAAGTAATGACAGGATCATATCTAAAATTATATGAAAAGGTAATTTCCGGAGAAACAATCAATAAAGAAGTCCCTGAATATAAAGAAGCAGAGAATGTAGTACCAAAATTTAGCTAATGGAAGATCAAAGAGAAGAAATAGAAAAAACAATAGACGTTCTTAAAAAAGGAGGACTTATACTCTATCCTACCGATACCGTTTGGGGGATTGGTTGTGATGCTACTAATGCAGAAGCAGTAGATAAAATATATGCTTTAAAACAAAGAGCCGACAGCAAAGCAATGCTATGCCTGGTAAGCGATTTTAAAATGCTTCAGCAATACGTGGAAGAAGTGCCGGAAGTAGCTTATGATATATTAAAGTATGCTACAAAGGCTACGACCATCATTTATGATAGACCCTTGCGAGTGGCAGAGAACCTAATAGCGGCAGATAATACTTTAGGAATTAGAGTAGCACGCGATCCCTTTTGCGGAAAACTTATTAGAAAATTTAAAAAACCTATCGTTTCCACTTCTGCCAATATTAGTGGAAAATCCACACCACGTAACTTAAAAGAAATAAGCAAGGAGATTTTGGAAGGCGTGGACTATGTTGTAAATTTGCCTTTGAAAAACAAAGACGCTAAACCTTCCTCGATCATCAAAATAGGAGGCGATAGTACTGTGAAAATTATTAGGAAGTAAATTGATTCATGTCGGAAGCTAAGAATTACAAAGAAGCCTTACAACATTCTGTTTTTAATACCATAACCCAAGCGGCAGCAAATCTACAATTAGAAAGCTTCGTTATTGGAGGTTTTGTAAGGGATCATATTTTGCAAAGAGGTACTGCCAAGGATATTGATATCGTAGCAGTTGGTAGTGGTATCGAATTAGCAAAAGAAGTGTCAAAATTACTTCCCGGAAATCCTAAAATTCAGATATTCAAAACCTACGGGACGGCTATGCTAAAAGCCGATGATATCGAAGTAGAGTTTGTAGGAGCACGAAAAGAGTCTTATCAAGAAGATAGTAGAAATCCCATTGTTGAGAACGGTACTTTACAAGATGATCAGAATCGAAGAGATTTTACCATAAATGCATTAGCATTAAATCTTTCTAAAGATAATTTTGGTGACATTTTAGATCCATTTAATGGTCTTGAAGATCTAAGATCCAAAATCATCCGTACACCTTTGGATCCGGATATTACGTATTCTGACGATCCGCTTAGAATGATGCGGGCGATTCGTTTTGCTACGCAATTGAATTTTAAAATTGAAGAGAAGTCTCTAAAAGCCATTACTAAAAATAAAGATCGTATTAAGATCATTACCAAAGAACGTATTGTTGATGAACTGAATAAAATCTTGTTAAGCGAGAAACCTTCTGTTGGATTTTTACTGTTAGAAAAAACTGGATTATTACCATACATCCTGCCGGAATTGGTGGCGTTAAAAGGTATAGACGAAGTCGAAGGTCAGAAACATAAAGATAACTTTTATCACACCTTAGAAGTTGTAGATAATATTTCAGAAAATACAGATGATCTATGGTTGCGTTGGGCTGCGTTGTTACACGATATTGGAAAAGCTCCTACTAAAAGATTTAGTAAAAAAGTTGGATGGACATTTCATGGTCACGAATTCGTAGGTTCTAAAATGGTATATAAGCTGTTTAAACGCTTAAAAATGCCATTAAATGAAAAAATGAAATTTGTTCAGAAAATGGTATTAATGAGCTCTCGTCCTATAGTCATCGCATCTGATGTCTCGGATTCTGCAGTGAGGAGATTAGTATTTGACGCAGGTGATTACATTGAAGAGTTGATGACTCTTTGCGAAGCAGATATCACAACAAAAAACCCAAAACGCTTCAAGAAATATCACAATAACTTCAAGATTGTTCGTCAGAAAATGGTTGAAGTAGAAGAACGTGACCATATCCGTAATTTCCAACCTCCGGTAAGCGGAGAAGAAATCATGAAGACTTTCAATATAAAACCCTCGCGTGAAATTGGAATTATCAAAGAAGCCATTAAGGAAGCTATTCTGGAAGGAGAAATACCTAATGAACACGAAGCGGCGTACCAATTCATGATCAATAAAGGGGAAGAACTGGGGTTGAAGAGTAGCAAAGTATCTAAGACATAAAGAAATTGAGTGATTTAGTTTTGCTGGCTTAGCAATTTATAAAGCTTATGGGAACGTTTAAAGATTTATTAATTTGGCAGAAATCTATTGAATTAGTTACTCAAATTTATTCTGAGACTAAAGACTTTCCTGCTGAAGAACAATATGGATTGACATCGCAAATTAGAAGAGCAAGTATATCTATTCCAAGTAATATTGCAGAAGGGTATGGAAGATCAGGTAAAAATGACTATTTACGATTCTTAAATATTGCTATGAGTTCTCTTTTTGAACTACAAACCCAGTTAGAAATTTCTAAAAATTTAAATTTTCTCAACAAAGAAAAATTTGAGGTTATCTTTGAAAACACAAGAGAAATTGAGCGTATGTTAGCTAGTTATATAAGGAAAATCAAAATATCTTAAATACTTAGGTACTTAGATACTTTTAAACTTAGATTCTTAATTTATGAAAAAATACTTCAGACCACTCGTTATCACATCCATAATATTGATTTATTTGATCATTATTGCTGGAGCTGTGGTGAGAATGACTGGATCCGGAATGGGATGCCCGGATTGGCCTAAATGTTTTGGGTATTATATCCCGCCTACTGAAGAGACTCAGATTCAATGGAAACCCGATCACGAATATCAGAAAGGTTTCATTGTTATTCTAGATGAAGAATTAAGAATCGCTACCAAAGATTTTACTTCGTCATCAATATATAACGCTTCTAACTGGGAACCTTATGCTAAACACGATTACGCCAAATTTAACGTATGGCATACCTGGATTGAATATATTAATAGGTTAGTGACTGTTTTATCTGGAATCCCCATATTATTGATGTTTATTCTATCACTATGGTTTTGGAAAGAAAAACGAAAAATTACATTATTTGCAGGTCTTACCATTATAGCAATGGCATTTCAGGCTTGGTTAGGTAAAATTGTGGTGGACTCTAATTTATTACCTCTTAGAATTACTGTTCATATGATGGTGGCATTCATCATTTTAGCAATACTGCTATATGTGCTTTTTTTAACGAAAGACAAAATTAAATCTATTGAGTTTAATACTACTTTTAAAAGCATTTTACTTTTCTCGGTTGTCCTTACGCTAATTCAGGTTGGATTAGGCACACAAGTACGCCAATATGTTGATGAACAAATAAAAACGGTAGGGGAACTTGCAAAATCAGAATGGTTACAACCACCAACCATGACCTTCTACATCCATAGATCATTTTCAATTTTAGTGGTTGTTATTAACACTTGGCTTATTTGGTACAGTAAAAAAATGCAATTCGGTTTATCTAAACTAAATTGGGTTTTAATACTAATAGGATTAGAGGCACTTACCGGTATCTTAATGTACTATTTTGATTTTCCTTTTTTGTCACAACCATTACATTTAGTGTTATCTTCTTTATTATTCGGGGTGCAGTTTTATATGATGCTCGAGGTGTTTAAAAATAAAACTATTGAAGCCTGAAAATTTAAAATAGTCAAGAACAAGTTCGTATCTTTGCCCATCCAAATTAATCAAGAATGATTTACCGTTTCAGAATTATCCTGGATACCGAAGAAGATGTATTTAGAGATATCGAAATAGAACAAGATGCTACTTTAGAGCAATTCCACAACGTGATTAACCAATCTTTTGGATTTGATGGTATGGAAATGGCTTCTTTTTACACAAGTGATGAGCAATGGAATCAGGGAGAAGAAATTTCTCTTTTTGACATGAGTGATGGTAATCAACCGGTAAGATTGATGAATGAAACATCTTTGATTGATGTAGTCCATGAAGCCTCTCCAAGATTGATTTACATATATGACTTTCTTAGCATGTGGACTTTTCTGGTAGAGCTTGCAGAAATTGCAGAATATGAAAACGGAAGAGAATATCCTAATGTGATGTTCGTACACGGTCAAATACCGGATAATGCTCCTGATAAAGAATTTAAAGCAGACGATCTAGATGAAAATGACGAAGATGACGGTTTTCTGGATCTTGATGATTACGATGAATTAGGGTTTGATGAAAATTGGAATTGATTTTAAAGAATCTAAGTTGCAAAGAATCAAAGAACATACTTATAACTGAATTTAAATAGATCCCAGCCTACGCTGGGATGACATGCATGTTATGATCAACTTATATAGTACCCAAATAGAATCACTTTCGATTCACAGAATAGGAAATAAAAGTAGAAACGAAAATATCTTTCTTTCTGATTCTCCTTATACACTTAACGATGAGTTAACGGCTTTATTAAAAGAATACTTCTTCAAGCCTTTTAGAGAAAAAGAAGAAAACTATTTTCAGTTTGTTAATGAAGTGGATGTCGAATTCAATCCACTATATAAGATTGTTACTGAAATTTTCAACAATCCTTCTTCTGCTCACGAAAAATCAAAAAGAATTGCTTCTCTACTATATGAGCAGTCACAACATCCTCATATTAAAAGCGGTGAAGTATATGTTACCTACTTAGAAAACCTAACCATTGATAACGAAAAAACAGCTGCTATTGGGATTTTTAAATCTGAATTAAAATATGATTACCTCCAGTTTGAAGAAAAGGGAAGTGACATCGAATTATTGCACCAGCAAGGAGTAAACCTTAATAAACTCGATAAAGGATGTTTGATCTTTAATCATAAAAAAGAAGAAGGCTACAAAATTCTTTCTGTAGACTCTAACCGTTATGACACTAAATATTGGCTAGAACATTTCCTGGGTGTAGAAGCTTTTGAAGATGAAAACTTTTATACGAAAAAGTATATGAAGTTCTGCCAGGACTTTGCTAAAGATGTAGTATTACCGGCAGAAGACAAAAAGGAAGAAGTGATGTTTATGAATAGAGCTGTAAATCACTTTGCAAAAAATGATACGTTTGAAGAATCTGCTTTTATAAACGAAGTTATTGATAATCCTGATCTTATACCTGAATTTAAACATTACAAAACAGAGAAAGCTCCAAAATATCATATTGAAGATCTTACTGAGTTTCCTATTGCCAATACTGCTGTATCTGCCGCAAGAAAAAAAATGAAAAACACCATTAACCTGGATACTAATATCCAGATCAAGATGGATTTTATCAATCCTGAATCTGCAGAGAAATTTGTAGAAAAAGGTTGGGACGAAGAAAAACAGATGTACTACTATCTGGTATATTTTAACAAGGAACAGAAGGATTAGTTTTTCAACTTAGATCCTTACTTTACTTTTTTACCTGTTATATCAAAAATCAGATTTGTGTTTACTTCTGTGATTGATCCATTAGGGTTTACAATAAAATCGTTTAAGAAGATTTTCTGCTCATCTTTATTAATTGGTTTTGGTTCTTCTATTAAAGAATCTCCAACCATCCTGTTTAGATAATAAATTAATGGAGATAGTTTAATCATATTATCTTCCATGACATATGTTCCTGTAGTTTTGATGAGACGTTCACCGTATTCACTATAATCCTGATAAGTAAATATATTTTCTCTTAAGTCTAGCGCTTTGTATCCGTTTGATTTAGTATGTAAAAAACTTTTCGAAAAATCGACCGAACGATTTTTACTGGATACATTATGATAATAAATAATGGGATCTGTTCTTTGAGGGTTATTCAAACTGTATTCGACCAATAGTGAATCTCCTGTACGTTGAAATTGCCCAGTCTTATAAGCTCTATATTTTGAAACGTAAATTACATCATCAATTTCATATAAAAAGTATACTATTTCATCTAATTTATCCACTCCCAAACCTGGTAGTCTGGGTACAACCAATTTTGTCTGAAACACTAAAGCTTCAACCTTTCCGACTCTTTCAAAAGGGTAAAATTTTGGAAGTTCAAAATTATTCCACATCCAAATACCGGATATCAATAAAAATAAACCACCAAAAGCCCAAGGATTAATTTTCATGAATTAAAACTTTATTTATAGGTATCAAATATGCAACTAAAGTTACAGCCCTAGGAAATTAAGATTACTTTGATTATTGATATTTATTTACTAAAATTACCCCTCCAACAATCGTTTCATATTCACATTTTCGTAGTTTCTTCTCACAAAATCCAAAGCAGTTTTTAAAACTTCACCCATAGATTTACTTCTTCTAAATTTTAAATCTAAGGTAAAATTATACAAGTGTTCCCTTAATTCTTTAAGGTTTTCTTCTGTAGAAATAGTATCCTTGCACATACATTTCACCAATGTTTCATAACGAGATCTGGAGTTTAAAATTCGTTTTGCTAATACAGAACGTTCTTCTTTTTTATATTGTTCGATTGAGCTAGGCTGTAGTTTCTTCATCACAATATCAACCATATCAAAATTCTCTTTAAAAAATTGTGGTTGATATACTTTTAACTTCCCCTCAAAACATTGCTGATCAAAATCTATAGCTCTGATTTTATACTCTACGTGGTCAAAATCATGAATGGGAATAATAACATAATTATAAGATCGCATATCGCCCAACAAACGCATCTGACAACGTTCATTGAATTTTACAAATTCTTTTGCTATCTGAGATTTAGCCTGATCGCTTAAATCCGGTAAAAAATCCTTGATAAATACGTCTCCCGGAATCCCGGCAATATGTTCTTCAATCAAGGTATTTTTATATACCAAAAAGTTAATCCTGTTTGGAGAAAACATATGCTCTAACTCTAGCCCATAGATTCTGGATGCATCCGCTTTCTTTACGTAGATGTAAGTATAATTATCATTCAGGATATTTCTTACTCGAACTCTAAACGGTTTAGAATTTCCGAAGGTACAGTAATCAATGGCATCTATATTTAGAAATTCTATAGCATCTTCGTTACCATCAGAATGCAATATAGTATATACTTTTTTTAAACTAGATTCGATCTCCGGCCGTTCGTGTTCTTCATAATATACCCGAACCCACAAAGTATCTTCATCATTACTATCATACACCACAATCGATCCTGAAAACCTCAACAAATCATCATAAAATACCGGAATTTTAATTTTACGATTACATTCCTTTAAATAACTATCCAGGCTATCATTAATTGGATACGTTGGTTTCTTCTTGGACATTAATTTTTCTTCCATATTCATCGTCTTTCAGTTGGCAAGTTACAAAACCTGATTTCAAATCATAAAATATCTTTTATAAATACCAAAACCAGAAACTTAAGCTTTATCTGTAACAAAAACTCACATTAGTCGTCTTGTTTTATATAACCGCCAAAAGAAATTACAATTGGAAACCATTCTAACTCTGAAGAATCTTACAAAAAGATTCGGACCCATAACCGCTGTCAAAGATCTTTCCTTTACTATTAAAAAAGGGAATGTATATGGCATTTTAGGACCTAACGGAAGTGGTAAATCAACAACACTAGGTATTGTCCTTAATGTAGTAAATCGAACTGAAGGAGATTTTACCTGGTTTGACGGCAGTACCTCTACGCACGAAGCGCTTAAAAAAGTAGGTGCTATTATAGAACGTCCTAATTTTTATCCTTATATGACTGCGTCTCAAAACCTAAAGTTGGTATGCCAAATTAAGGGTGTTTCTACAGACAAAATCGATGAGAAATTAGAACTGGTAGGTCTTTTAGAGCGAAAGGATAGTAAATTCAGAACTTTTTCTCTTGGTATGAAGCAGCGATTAGCTATTGCATCTGCTTTATTAAATGATCCCGAAATTTTAATTCTAGACGAACCAACCAATGGATTGGATCCTCAAGGAATTCATCAGATCAGAGAAATTATCAAAGTAATTGCTTCAAAAGGTACTACAATCCTTCTGGCTTCGCATTTGTTAGACGAAGTAGAAAAAGTGTGCAGCCACGTCGTGATCATACGCAAAGGAGTGAAACTATATTCAGGTCCCGTTGATGAAATGAATGCCAGTCATGGTTTCTTTGAACTAAATAGTAATCAAAACAGTGTACTTAAGAAATGGTTATCTGATCATAGTATTTTTGGAAATATTAAAGAAGAAGAAGGTAAACTTATCGCTTTTTTAAATAGCGAATTGGATGCAGAAAGTTTAAATAAGCAGTTGTATGAAGCTGGTATTACACTAACCCATCTTGTAAAACGAAAAGAAAGCCTGGAAGAACAGTTCTTACAATTAACCAACAATTTAAACTAAAGCAATGTTACGATTACTTAATATAGAATTTCAAAAATTACGATATAATAAATCTGCCAAAGTACTTACGATAACCTATTTTGTACTTATACTTCTTATATCACTTATTGCCTCTTATGAATTTAGTTTTGGAGGAGTCAATTTTAGATTGGCAGATCAGGGAATTTTCAATTTCCCATACATATGGCATGTAAATTCATGGATTGCCGCCTGGTTAAAATTATTCTTAGCTATTGTTATTGTTTCTATGATGGCCAACGAATACTCCAATAGGACATTGAAGCAGAACCTAATAGACGGTTTGAGTAAAAAAGAATTTATAGCTTCCAAATTTCTTACTGTAGTCGTTTTTTCATTGGTATCTACCATATTCTTATTTTTAGTTTCTCTAATACTCGGACTTATTTTTTCTGATTATAATGAGATTTCTATAATTCTTTCTGATTTAGAGTTCATTCTCGCATATTTTGTAAAGCTTGTTGGATTCTTTTCTTTTTGTATGTTTTTGGGTATACTTATAAAACGTTCAGCCTTCGCTCTTGGTTTTCTGATCTTTTGGCAACTTATCGAAGGTGCTTTTAGATTGTTTTCGGGCTTAATTAAATGGAAATTTGATTCAGATATTATTGATAAGATTATACCATTTTTACCTCTAGACAGTATGGCTAATCTAATTAATGAACCTATTACCAGATTAAATGTAATCCAGTCTGCAGCGAATCAACTGGGGGAAAACTTCCAAAGAGACTATGCTGTGCACTGGTATGAGATCTTGATTGTACTAGTTTGGACTGCTATATTTGTGAGACTTTCATATTATCTTCTTAAAAAGAGAGATTTATAATATCTTTGAGTTTTTGAACTCAACTCATGAAATACATATCACTCGTCCTTATATTATTATTAGGCTCTTCATTATTTGCACAAGGAGAAGCTAATAACTGGTATTTTGGGCAAAATGCAGGAATAAATTTTAGCACAACACCTCCTACTCCTCTTACAGACGGAAATATAGACACTTTGGAGGGTTGTACTACTATTTCAGATGCTACCGGTCAATTACTGTTTTACACAGATGGAAGAACCGTATGGGATCGAAATGGTCAGGCTATGTCAAATGCGAATTACAATGGAGGTACTGGTCTTTTAGGTGATCCTTCTAGTACCTCAAGTGCATTGATCGTACCTCAACCCAATGTTTCTAATAGGTATTTCATTTTCGCTGTAGATGAACCTCATCATGAAAATGCAGCTACGTACCCTAATCAAAACACAGGGTTCCCAGTAGATGAAGATGATGGTTTTAATAATGGATTTACCTATTCTGTTGTAGATATGACTTTAAATGGTGGATTGGGAGATGTAGTCGTTAGTGAAAAAAATATTCCTCTGATTACATACGACACCTCAGATAATGCTGAAAGTTCTTATAAATGTTCTGAAAAAATTACTGCTGTAAAAAGTGATGATTGTGATTCTTTTTGGGTAATTACTCATTTTATTGATACCTATTATGCATTTAGTATCGATCAAACAGGTGTAAATACCACGCCCGTAACATCACAGGTTGGAGTAACAGTACCCATTTCAGGTTATAGACGGAACGCCTTAGGATACCTAAAAGCTTCACCCGAAGGAGATAAATTAGCGGTAGTACATTTTGGATTAACCAATGTAACTGGTGGCGATGGACCGGGAAAAGTATTGTTTTATGATTTCGATAATAGTACAGGAGTTGTAAGTAATGAAATAGAATTATACGATGGTGATGCACCTTATGGTATTGAATTTTCGCAAAGCGGTGAACGCTTATACACCACAGTTGGTATTGGTCCTGGTGGTCGCGGTGATGCATTTTTGATGCAATTTGATCTTACCTTACCGAATAATCAGATCGCTGCAAGCGGAACAAGAATTCTAAATGAAAATGGACAAGACACTTCTAATTTTAGTGCCGGAGCATTGCAATTAGGACCAGATGGAAGAATATATAGAGCTTTGTATGATTTTAACTCTGGAACAGGAAACTTTCTTGGAGTGATAGAAAACCCGGAAGAGTTGGCTGCGAATATCAACTATAGTGATAGAGGGTTATCAGTAAATATCGACGGAAGAAGAGGTTCCAGGATTGGATTACCTCCATTTATTCAATCAATTTTTGCTCAGACAATTGATATCATTAACAGTGGAGACCCCAACAATGTGAATTTAGTGCTTTGTGAAGGAGACACCTATAGATTAGAATATCAAGATATTTCCACAGCAACTTATACTTGGTTTATTGATGATGTACAGATCACAAACAATACTTTTTTTCTAGATATTACCACTACTGGAAATTATCGTTTAGAAATAGATCTCAATGATGGCAGTTGCCCTCTGATTGGTGTAGCCAATGTAACCTTTTTTGAAGTCCCTACTGTTCAAAACACACCTGCTGATCAAATTATTTGTGATGATAACAATGATGGAATTACAGACTTAGATCTCTCTGCATATGATGCAACAATTTTGGGAACCCAAGATCCTAATCAGTTTCAAATACGTTATTTTAGATCGATCGCTGATGCGGATGCAGATATAAATGAATTACCTCTAAGCTTCACTACTGAAAACAATCCACAAGTTATTGCTGCTAGAATTGAAAATATGGGAAACATCAATTGCTATGACACCACTAGTTTCCAAATAGAAATTTTTGATGGCCCTACAGCTTTTGCAACTAATCCCATAGTTACTTGTGATAATGCAGATGATGGTGATGATACCAATGGCATGATTGTATATGATTTAACCACTGCCAATACAGATATATATAATGGTCAAAGTGCTGCTGATTATACCATTACTTATCATACCACACTTCTTGATGTGCAAAACGGTGTTAATGCAATTGCTGATCCCACAAATGCCATATTATCCAATACGATGACTGCTGTATACGCAAGACTTGAAAATAATTTGAACACCGATTGTTTTGACACTTTAGAAATTCCCGTAACTATCAATTTGCTGCCAGATGCCAATCCCTCATCCTTAATACAGTGTGATGAATATAATGACCTTACTGATGGAATCACATTGTTTAACCTGAACGAAGCAACGAATCAGATTACAGGTGGCGCTTCAGACAGAACTGTTATGTTTTTTGAAGATATAGTATCTGCTAACGCGGGAACACCTTCAATTATAAATACTGACAGCTATCAAAACACAATTGCTAATCAGCAATTATTTGTTCGGGTTACAGATGATATTAATAGTTGTTTTAGGGTCACTACTCTAGATCTTCAGGCAAGTATTACCTCAGCAAATAACGCATCTTTGCCAACTTGTGATAATGATGGCACAGAAGATGGTTTTGCCGAATTTATAATGAGTGATGCAGATGCAGATATTCTAAATGGAATTACCACCCCTAACTTATCAGTTGTCTATTATGAATCTATTGATGATGCATTAAGTGAAACCAATCCGATAACAACCTATACCAATAGTACTCCAGGAACCCAAGGACAAGATATAGTCTATGCCAGAGTAGAAGATAATCTAAATCAATGCTTTGGTATCAATCAAGTTGCGCTTTTTGTCAATCCATTACCCGATATTGAAGATCAGGATGAAGCATTTATATGTGAAGGAGCCAGTGTTATTATTGACTCAGGATTAGAATCTGGTAATCCGAATGATTTTGATTATCTATGGTCAACAGGAGAAACAACCGAAAGTATTACGGTGACTGCAGCTATGGATTATACCGTAACTGTTACCAATCAATTAACAGGATGTTTTAAAGACAGAACCGTAACCGTTACAACCTCATCACCAGCTACCATCATCCAACCTATTGAAATCAATGATGCATCTGATAACAATACGGTTATCATCAATTATACAGGATCTGGTGATTATGAATTTGCAATAGCGTATAACGGAAGTAATATCAGAACCTATCAGGATAGTCCAACATTTACAAATGTCCCTCCTGGATTTCATACGGTTTATGTTAGAGATAAAAATGGATGTGGCCCTGAAACTACACAAGACATTTCTGTGGTAGGTTTTCCCAAATATTTCACTCCTAATGGAGATGGTTTTCACGAAACCTGGAATGTAGAAGGAATATCATCTCAAGTCTTAGGTAACTCCATCATCTATATTTTTGATCGCAGCGGTAAATTACTCAAACAATTAGTACCTTCAGGTAATGGTTGGGATGGAACATATGGAGGAACTCTAATGCCATCCAGCCAATATTGGTTTCGGGTAAAACTGGGTGATGGCAGAATCCGTACAGGAAGCTTTTCCTTAATACGATAAACTTTCCCTAAAAGTTGTATCGCTTATTAAAAAACGTTGCAGTATTCTGTATCTTTATTCAGAAAAGAAAGAGCATACAATGAAGTTCGAACTCAAGTCAGATTTCAAACCCACGGGAGACCAACCTCAAGCAATAAAGCAACTTGTAAATGCTATGGAAGCGGGAGAAAAATATCAAACGCTTTTAGGAGTAACAGGATCTGGTAAAACGTTTACCGCCGCTAATGTTATTTCACAGGTTCAACGACCAACGCTAGTATTAGCACATAACAAAACCTTGGCAGCTCAATTATATTCTGAGTTTAAACAGTTTTTCCCAGAAAACGCGATAGAATATTTTGTTTCCTACTACGATTATTATCAACCAGAAGCCTATATCCCGACAACTGGAACCTATATAGAAAAGGACTTGTCGATTAATGATGAGATTGAGAAATTAAGATTAAGTGCTACTTCATCCCTACTTTCAGGGCGTAGAGATGTACTAGTAGTAGCATCAGTTTCCTGTCTTTATGGTATAGGAAACCCTGTTGAATTTCAAAAGAATGTAATCTCTATCCAACAAGGTCAGTTTGTTTCCAGAACAGCATTACTGCATAAATTAGTTCAAAGTCTATATTCCAGAACTGAAGCAGAATTTAATCACGGTAATTTTAGGATTAAAGGAGATACGGTAGATATTTACCCAAGCTATGCTGATGATGCATTTAGAGTACATTTTTTTGGCGATGAAATAGAAGAAATAGAAGCCTTTGATGTGCAAACCAATGAAATTATAGAAAAATATGACCGCCTGAATATTTATCCTGCCAATATGTTTGTAACCTCGCCAGATGTGTTACACGGAGCGATTGATCAAATTGCCTTGGATTTAGGAAAGCAAGTTGAATATTTCAAAGAAATAGGAAAATTTCTGGAAGCTAAGCGACTAGAAGAACGTACCAACTTTGACTTGGAAATGATCAAAGAACTGGGATACTGCTCCGGAATCGAAAATTATTCGCGATATCTGGATGGTAGAGAACCGGGAACCAGACCTTTCTGCTTACTGGATTACTTTCCTGATGATTATTTAATGATTATAGATGAAAGCCATGTAACAATCCCACAAACACATGCGATGTATGGTGGTGACCGCTCCAGAAAAGAAAATCTGGTAGAATATGGTTTCAGACTTCCGGCCGCTATGGATAACAGACCCTTAAAGTTTGAAGAGTTTGAAGCGCTTCAAAATCAAGTGATCTACATCAGTGCCACACCTGCAGATTACGAGTTGCAGAAAAGCGAAGGAACCTATGTAGAACAAATCATTCGTCCAACGGGATTACTGGATCCAATCATCGAAGTACGACCAAGTCTAAATCAGATAGATGATTTGATTGAAGAAATGCAGAAGCGTATCGAAAAAGATGAGCGTATACTCGTAACGACACTAACCAAAAGAATGGCAGAAGAACTTACTAAATACCTAACCAGAATTGATGTTAGATGTCGATATATACATAGTGATGTAGACACACTGGAACGTGTAGAAATTATGCAGGATCTACGAAAAGGTCTTTTCGATGTATTAATCGGTGTAAACCTACTTCGTGAAGGATTGGATTTACCAGAAGTATCATTAGTTGCTATTTTGGACGCTGACAAAGAAGGTTTTTTACGAAATAACAGATCTCTTACACAAACCATTGGTAGAGCCGCTAGAAACGTAAACGGATTAGCAATTTTGTATGCAGATAAGATCACTCGAAGCATGCAGGAGACCATTGATCAAACCAATTATCGCCGCGAAAAACAAATTGCATATAATACCAAACACGGAATTACACCTACGGCTATCAAAAAATCCTTGGATAATGCATTGGCTGGTAAAAAAGTGGAACCTTATCAATTTGAAACCGCTCCAACGTTAAAAGCAGCCGAAGAAGAAACAGCCTATTTCACAAAAGATCAGCTAGAAACTCGAATTCGTAATGTCCGTAAAGAAATGGAAAAAGCAGCAAAAGAGCTCGATTTTATGACTGCTGCCAGATTGCGAGATGAAATAAAAATGTTACAAGCAAAGGTACAAGACCAAAAAGTATAGTTTTATATACACGTACATACTTAAATAGTTAAATAGAACTGTTCACAAGGAGCCTATAGAAATGTGTCGAAGTACTTTGCAAGTGAGACTAACTTAAAATTAAAATATATGAAATCCATAGAAAAATTCATAGAAGGCATTCCTAAAACAGAACTTCATTTACATATAGAAGGAACTTTTGAGCCTGAATTAATGTTTGAGATTGCCAAAAGAAACCAGAAAAAGATTCCATATAACTCAGTCGCCGAATTAAAGAATGCTTATAAATTCAATAACCTTCAGGAGTTTTTGGATATTTATTATGCTGGAGCCAATGTATTGATCACTGAGCAAGATTTTTATGATCTTACCTGGGCATATCTCACAAAAGTACACGAACAAAACGTAGTACACGTGGAGATATTTTTTGATCCTCAAACCCACACAGATCGAGGTATTCCTTTTGACACAGTGATTAAAGGAATTCGCTCTGCACTAGAAGACGGTAAATCTAAGCTAGGTATTACTTATAAATTGATCATGTCTTTCTTAAGACATTTAGATGAAGCATCTGCTTTTAAAACCTTAGAACAAGCATTACCCTATAAGGATTGGATCAGTGCAGTAGGATTAGATTCATCAGAAGTGGGTAATCCTCCATCAAAGTTCGAAAGGGTTTTTGCTAAATCGATCGAAGAAGGATTTCTTACTGTTGCACATGCCGGTGAAGAAGGTCCCGCGGAGTATATCTGGGAAGCCTTGGATTTACTTAAAATCGTAAGGATTGATCACGGTAACCGTTGTCTGGACGATGCAAAATTAGTAGATCGTCTTGTTGACCTGCAAATGCCATTGACTCTTTGCCCATTATCCAATTTAGAATTAAAAGTAGTACAAGACCTGAAAGAACATCCTATAGCTGAGATGATGAAAAAAAATCTATTGGTAACTGTTAATTCTGATGACCCGGCTTATTTTGGAGGATATATGAACGAAAATTATCTGGGAATTGCCAAGGCTTTAGATCTTTCTAAAGAACAAATCGCAACCTTAGTAAAAAATAGTTTTACAGCAAGCTGGTTGACCGATCAGGAAAAAGAAATGAGAATTCGGGAGGTTGATGCGTATCTAAATAGGATCAGTTAACAGTATTTTAAATCAAACAGATACAATATAATCTCTACTATAATTGCGACAGTTAGTTTTATGGAACTTAAGGCAACCAAATCATCTTCATACCATTATTTTTCTTAATTTAGAAAATGACTAAAATGGATAATGAAATATCAATTGAATTTTTAGACCATGTAGCCATTAGGGTAAAAGATATGGATATATCCATGGCGTGGTATCAAAAAGTATTGGATCTAAAGAAATACCAATTACCAAAATGGGGAGAATTTCCTATTTTTATGCTTTCAGGAAAATCTGGAATCGCTTTGTTTCCTGCTAACCTAAATGATCCCCAATTAGATTCAAGTTCAAGAAATATAAAAATTGACCATTTTGCTTTTAACGTCACGAATGAAAATTTTGAAAAAGCCAAAAAACGGTATAAAGAACTGAATTTAAGCTTTGAGATAGAAGATCATCATTATTTTCATTCCATATACACAAATGATCCTGATGGACATATTGTTGAATTGACAACAATTATGGTTAACGAAAATGAATTTTATTCTAAAGCAAAATAAAACTATTTACACAACCAGCCTCTAAAAAACAATAGCTTTTCAAGCTTCATCGATAGTTGACACATAAGAGCAGTGATATATTAAACAAAAAAAAAGAAACAGGCTGTGATTAGCATGGCTATTTCATCCAAATTGAAAATTAGACCTTACATACCAGACGATAAAGAAGCAGTGATTGAATTGCTTGATTTAAATATTCCAAAGTTTTTTGATAGGTCTGAGAAAGAGGATTTACAGAAATATTTAGAGACCGAAATAGAAGATTATTATGTAGTAGAAGAAAACGACCAAATTATAGGCGCAGGTGGAATTAACTATTCTACAGAAGGTCATACCGCTACAATTTCCTGGGATATAATTGCACCAAACACCCAGGGAAAGGGAATCGGAAGAAAATTAACCGAACATAGAATTAAACATATAAACAAAAACGATGAAATTGATTTGATCGTTGTAAGAACTTCTCAATTTACCTTTAAATTCTATGAAAAGATGGGGTTCAAACTCGTGAAAATTGAAAAAGATTTTTGGGCAGATGGTTTTGACTTATATTTTATGGAACAGGAAAACAAAATGTAATAGAGTAATTCGAATAACTTATAAAATCAATATTACCTGATGAATGTCGAATTACTAAGACATATTGAATTAATTTTAGGAAGCATTGGTGTTATCTTGGGGCTTTTTTTCTCAACACTCTTACTTACATCTTATCAAAAACAGCTAAGGGCAAACGTATTTTTAGCAATTTATTTACTCGCATTTAGTCTGCGAATAGGCAAATCATTATTTCATAACTATTTTGAGATCAACGCTACGCTTCGAACTTTTTTTCTCACAACCTTACTATGTGTTGGTCCTTCGATATGGTTGTATACCAAACACCTTTCAAATCCCAAGCTCCCATTCAGACAAAAAGAATGGCTTCATTTTTTGTTATTTTTTGTCATAGTCAGTATTTGCTGGATAATTCCTAATAATGGCTCACCGATATTTGGTGTTTATTACAACTTCCTGATATTCCATATGTTTTGTTATACCGTGTTTTCCATATTCTGGTTAAAGAATCAGGAAATTTCTTTGTTTGGAAGGAAAAATAATGACATAAAGAAATGGCTCAATTATTTTTTGATCCTAAACCTGCTATTCATTGTTATTTATTTTTTGATATCAGAATTCATCACTTCATTGTACATCGGCATATCATTTCTATTTTCAACAATTATTATTTCGCTATCCTTTTATGCATTGAAAAAGCCATATGTTTTCAAAGCGTTTACAGAAAAATATCAGAACTCTACTATAGAACGAAATGAAGCATCAAAGATCATGAGAAAATTACAAACCTTAATGGAAGAAAAAAAACTGTACTTAAACCCTACCTTAAGTTTGTTTGAATTAAGTGCTGAACTGAGTATTTCATCAAAAGAACTCTCCCAGGTTATTAATCAAATTGAATCAAAAAACTATTCTCAATATATTTCAGAATATAGGGTTAAAGAAGCTCAGCACTTGCTAACCGCTCCTGATTATTCGAAAATAACCATTACTGCAATTGCATATGACTCCGGTTTTAATAGTATTTCCACCTTTAATTCTGCATTCAAGAAACATTCAGGAATGACAGCTTTTGAATACCGAAAAGCAAACGAATAACATTGATCTTTATCTATTTAGTATGCCTAATTCATGAATTCGGTGGTATTGAAACGATAAATCTTTCAAATTTGAATTTTAATCAAACCCTTAATTCAAAATGAGAAAATTAATGATCCTTTCTTTAGTCGCTCTAAGTTTCTTAGGCTGTAATCAAAACTCACATCAACCTCCTACTCATAACTTTACCGTACAACGTCTTATCATCATAAATGACAATAACGAAATACTGATGTCCCGTGAGGAAAATGTCTGGGCGACTCCTTCTTTGATTTACAATAAACGGCAATATCTAAAAGAAGCGCTTGATAGTTTATCGAATGCCTATGGTGTTAAAATTGCTGATCTAGAACTTAGAGGTAAATTTTCTTATAAATATGACTACCACCCCTATGCAACGTTAAGGGATTATTTTGTTGCACGCTATGTTAGTGGAGAAATCAAAATCCCAGAAGGTCTTGCTGAAGCCAAATGGATGCCAATCCCTGAAGCAATCGAAAAAAACTCTGTAACATCCATTAAAGAAATTACAAAACAAATTATAGAATTTCCGGATGTTGTTTGGGGCGGATCGTTTATGGTTAGTCACGTTGGAGATCATCATCCAACTAAACTAGTAGAACCTTTTTATCCTCTTTTTAGATCAGAAAAAAAGAACTAAGAGGAACCAGATTATCAAGCGGTTTAAGTGTTAAACTAAACCGCTTTTTATTTTCAAAAATGTATCTTTCAAATTACAAACCAAACTCTATAAACTCATTACCAGATGTTTAAACACACAATACTTAAATAAATACAAAATGAGAAAAAAAATCCTGATGATAGTATTAGCATCCATCTTAGCAATTGGATGCAACGCTGTGGAAAAAAAGTATGAAATAGCTGGAAACCAAAGTAAAATCATCAAAGAAATGATAGATGCCGTAAACGAAAAAGACCCCGAGAAATATGTAATAGGTTTTGCGGATAATGTACGAGTGTTTGTCGAATCCGATATGAAAGTAGACGGAAAAAAGAATCTAATGAACAACAGGTCGCAACATTTTGAGAATCATCCAAATGTACGTTCAGAAATACAGCATTTGGTAGAAATAGATAACAAAGTAATTTTACATGACAAAGTCTGGCTGGATAAAGCAGATAAAACAGGTCAAGACATCGTAGAGATTTTTACCTTTGAAGAAGGAAAGGTAATTAGAGTTGACGTGATCCAACCTAAAGATTTATTTCGTAATTAAAAAGTAATCTTACCAAACAATTTCTTAAAAAGAAATAATTTGTTGTAATTCTATAATACCTTCAAAAATTCACCGACATTGATTATCTTTAGGAGTGATGAATTACATGTTACTATATTTCAACTGGTATAAATTAAATACCGTAATGATCCCAATCAAGAAATCCATCTGTTTACTACTATTACTAATATGTATTTTGGGCTGTAACTCCATCACTGAAAAAGATATTGTGATAAAACCATTACCTGCAAAAACCGAGGAAGCTCAAGCCAAAATAATATCTGTGCTTAGCGGAAATGAAAAAACAAACAACTCACAGGATATCATAAATAGCAGAACAACTGTTGAGGAAAAACGAATAGCCAGAGCATATCTTTCTCAAATCATAAAACAATTAAATTTAACTCCTGTTACACACAACTATCAGGAACCGAATACAAATGCATTCATTGACCTATTGATTGGTCCATTTAAAGGAACAAATATATTTACTAAAGTACCCTCTAAAACAAGCTCTAATGAATATGTAGTTTTAGGAGCACATTATGATACTGCTCGTAATTGTCCCGGAGCCAATGATAATGCATCGGCGATTGCTGTACTTTATGGAGTTCTTAAAAAACTATCTGATCTACAATCCCTAAATAAAAATGTGATTATTGTGTTTTTCGACCAGGAAGAAGAAGACCTTGTGGGTAGTAGAGCATTTGCCAAATATTTAATAAAAAACAATTTCAATGTGCACTCTGTTCATACTTTTGATCAAATTGGATGGGATAAAGATGCAGACAAAGCGATAGAATTAGAACTACCAACACCCGAGATCGAAACTTTATATAAAACACAGGCCGATAAACTAAATATTCCCATTTATATTACCAAAGTTAATTCTACAGACCATCAATCATTTAGAGAGGCAGGGTTCAATGCTGTTGGTATCACCGAAGAATTTGCAAATGGTGATACTACTCCATTTAAAGATACTGAAAATGATACGTTTGAAACTATAGATATTGAATATATAGCGTCCACAACTGAGTTGATTTTTGAAGTTATACAGCAATTAGTAACTGAGAATTAATATGAACAACACAAAACAACAGAAACGTATCCTTATTTATTCTATCACTCTCGTAGTGTCTTTACTATTATTTTTATTTAAGGGTATTCAATATGCGATTCTTGGTAGTTATATACCCATAATACTATCCGTAACCATAGTCTTTATTTTTTATTTTCTGAGAAGAAGAAAAAAGCCTTTGAATATAGCTCTAAAGATTTGGGCAATTTTGATGATTACCTGGTCAGTTATTAGATTGTTTATAGGACTAGTAGATCATTTTGGAAAAGAACTCATGGAAAATCATTTACAAGAAAACCTGGGAATTTTTGGGACACTAATAAGCATTACTTTTTTAATACTCGGATTTTTTCTTCTTAACAAGAAGAACAGAAGTAACTGGCTCCTTAAAAATTTTGATCAAGAAACTTAATAAAACTAAGGTTCTAAAATAAAAAAGCAAAACTCTAGTTGATCAATTAAAAACAAAAAACAATAATAGTCAGAAAGGAATCAAAAAGTTATAGAAGCAATGATCTTCTTTCCGAAAGAACTTCCAAAATTAAACTTAGTTCAATCCATAGAAAATAATCGGATTAAGATTCTTGGCTAACGCTCCAATAAGGTCACAGGAAAACCTTTAGGGATGTTTCTGACTATTCTTTTAGTTATTTTGAATAATGTAATCATCATTAAATCCACCTTCGGTAGTATCCAACCCTCTAAAACGACCTCTACAAGCACACCAATGTATATCATTCCCTTGGTATCTTCTAAAAAGTTCTTCTAAAGAAGTATTAACATCTACCATAACAACATTTGCATCATAAGCATGAAAAAGAGCACTATACCCTGGCGCTGGAAGCAACCTAAGATTCGGTGTGTTCGAATAAGAAGAAAACACCTGATCAGCCGGTAAGGAGGCAGGACCTTGACTTAATAATTGTTGTGTATAACTAAAATCCAAAAATCGACCAACAGGTGTATACACACTAAACGTAGTATTCGCGGGTACTTGACAATATATATACCCTTCTCCGGTTGTGGGCCACTCACCATGTCCACATAAATAAATATCAGCCATTTGTTTCTAGGTTTTAAGGTCACAAAGTGTCTTCACAGACTATCTAAATATATAAAATAATCCATAACGAATAGATAAAAGTGTATCAAAATTATTGATTCATTATAAATTCAATTAAAACCTTAAAATTGATTTAAAAAAAATGGAAAATTAAGTCTAAGTGTTTTCAATAAGAAGATAATGACATACAAATTGTATTTTCCTACTGATATAACTACTCCTCTTTACAATATCAGTTTCAGTCAATATTTTCGAATATTTCAATAAAAGCAGAATGAATGAGGTAATCAAAATCAAAAATTGCAGCTATAGCATATAAATAATCACTATTTTTAGTGGTAGCTAAAACTACATAGTTTTGATAGAAATCATATTATATTCTTGGGTTCAAACCGCTACTATTCTCGACATTCCAACCATCAAAATCAACTCTTTATGAATGATTTGCAAATTGCCAAAAAAGTTACCCTCACTCCTATTTCCTCCATCGCAGAAAAGTTTGGTATTGATCCGGATCAAATAGAAATGTATGGTAAATACAAAGCCAAATTACCTTTACACGCTATCAATAAACAAAATTCTCAAAAAAGCAATCTGATTTTGGTTTCTGCTATTTCTCCTACACCTGCAGGAGAAGGAAAAACTACCATGTCAATCGGATTATCAGAAGGTTTAAATAGGTTAGGTAAAAAAACAACGGTAGTTTTAAGGGAACCTTCTTTGGGTCCTGTTTTTGGAATTAAAGGTGGTGCAACAGGAGGCGGTTATTCGCAAGTATTACCAATGGAAGATATCAATCTTCACTTTACAGGTGATTTTGCCGCCATAGAAAAAGCACATAATCTACTGGCAGCCATTATTGATAATAATATCCAAAGCAAAACCAATACGTTATTATTGGACCCAAGAACTATCAGTTGGAAACGTGTCGTTGATCTAAATGATCGTGCATTACGCCGTGTCATTGTAGGATTGGGTGGAACCACGTCTGGTGTGCCCAGAGAAACCGGATTTGACATCACAGCTGCTTCAGAAATTATGGCAATTCTTTGTTTAGCAGAGAATTTAAGTGATCTCAAAAAACGTTTAGGGAATATCTTTATAGGCTATACGTATGATAAAAAACCTATTTATGCCAAAAATCTAAAAGCTGAAGGAGCAATGACTGCATTGCTTAAAGACGCTATAAAACCAAACTTAGTACAAACTATAGAGGGTAATCCGGCTATCATTCACGGTGGACCTTTTGCAAATATCGCACAAGGGACTAATACCGTCTTGGCTACGCTAATGGGTATGTCACATTCTGAATATACAGTTACGGAGGCAGGTTTTGGGTTTGATCTGGGTGCTGAGAAGTTCTTTGATATCAAATGCCAGAGTGCCGGATTAAAACCAAAAGTCGTAGTACTTACAGCTACCATACGTGCCTTAAAATATCACGGTGGTGCCGATTTAAAATCATTAACCATTCCGGACACAGAAGCCTTAATAAAGGGATTACCTAATCTAGAAAAACACCTGGAAAACATTGCTAAGTTTCATGTAAAACCGGTTATATCCATCAATAAATTTACATCGGATAGTGACGCAGAAATTGATATTATCAAAAATTTTGCAGCATCAAAAGGTGTGAGAGTTGCTCTGGCGGAAGTTTGGGCAAAAGGTGGAGAAGGAGGTCTAGAACTAGCTAAACAAGTTATTGATGTTGTAGCATCAGACACCTCAGATTTCAAACCGTTATATCAATGGGAATCTCCCGTGATGAATAAAATAGAAACTATTGCAACAGAAATTTATGGTGCTAAACATGTTGACTATACGCCCAAAGCAAAAGCTCATTTAAAGAGAATTACTAATTTAGGCTTAGATCACTTACCCGTTTGTATTGCAAAAACACAAAAATCATTATCTGATAATCCAAAATTGTTAGGCAGACCCAAAGACTTTATTCTTACGGTAAGAGAGATTGAAATTGCTGCCGGAGCAGGTTTCTTAATTCCGATTACCGGTGATATTATGAGAATGCCGGGATTACCTGCACATCCGGCATCCGAAGGAATAGATGTCACTGATGATGGAGAAATTACAGGTTTGTTTTAAATCTTCAGAAAACTAAATTCTTGTACATCGTGATTTTTTTCAAAAACCTATTCAAATCCTTCAGTACAAAAGTTAATACCAATAATTTACTTTGTGGAATTGGGGACTCTGAAATTCATGAAAACACCATATTGATATCCAATTATCCTTTTGAGCCATCCTTTGCACATCCGGAAAAGCTAATTAAAGCTATAGAAATTGATGCTATCTGTGTTGATTTTGGGGCTTTAAAAATTAAAATAAAGGATGATATTGTTTTTGTTTCAGTAGAGAAAAAAGATGCATTGAAAACATTCGCAGAAAAAAACAACATTCCGCTAATACCTCATAGTTGGAACTGGGATTGGATTCTGGAACCCTATCTTGATACAGAATTTACAGAAGAAAATAACAAACGGGTTACAGCCAGGCTTCTGGAAAATGGTTTCAGCAAAATTGAAATTAATACTATCAGAAAAGAAGTTGGAAAACAGATGTACAAATATAACTTTGATACTATGTTATGGGATTGGTGCAGTTTATCCTTGTTTGATGTGTTATCAGCAATGCGTGCAAAATATAGCAAAGAAGAGTTTCGAGAGTTTTACAAAAGAGCTATCGAAATAGAAAAACGTAAAAAAACAGTATCTTAGATTTTCGAAAAATAACGTTTAAACGGACTTATTATCGAATAAGATAAGGTATTATAATCCATTTTAATCTATTGTGGCATCCAACGTCTCGTCTGATATAATTTAGAAGCAATCCAAGCAGCTACCACCATTTCTAACCAACTTAATGGAAGCGTAATTAAAAGAATACTCCAATTAGACAAACCCATATTGGCAGTTGCCACCCAAAAGATTACAAATACACATAACCAAACGATCGTACCGGAAACGAAAACAGATTGAAAACGGTTACCAAATTCTCTGGCATAAAGCCAAAATAAAAATACCAAAAGCGCCGATAACAACATATCCCAGAATCCCCAAATAGAAAAGATAGTTATATTCATTTCTGCAATACCGCTTTTATGGTCAAAAAATGATTGCACACGAGGCATAACCAAAACAAAATATCTAAATACTTCGGAAACATTAATCCAAATACTTGTTAGTAGTGTTATAATAACAAATTGCTTTATTCTGAAATCATTTATCTTCATTTCTAATTTATATTAAGGATTTGTCTAATGGTTTTCATCACCATATCAGGAGCAGGAAAATCTGGAGTTGACCGGTATATAGCTATAGATTTTTCTAAATCACTAATTTGCTGAACTAAATCTATACTTCGATTGGAAGAAAAATGAGCAAATCTTAGATTTTTTGGATTTATTATTTGTTGATCAATTAGAAAGTCTATTTTTCGATTACATCGACAAGGGTTTTTGCTATTTACCAAACCGCATTTTTTATTCAAAAAATTTCTAATTTTTGTTCTGGATCTAGACAATTTCTTTCTAAAATTTTCTGCAGTAATTTCCATAATCTCAGAACCCTCTATACTATTGAAATCAAGTATTTCGGACAAAATGTAGACGATTCTATCCTCTTCATTAAGACAAAGCAACAATCCTTGGGTACAACTAACTTTTACTTCCTCTTCTAACAAAGACAACACTCCTTCGTTTTTAGAATATCTAACCACATCTGATTGACCTAAATCGATTAAATCTTCGTAATTTTCAAAAGGCATAGCAAATTCTTTAGCTTTTTTACCTTTTTCAGTTAGTAAATAATTGGTAGCGACTCTGTAGACCCAAGTTGTAAACTGGCTCTTATGCTTATAAGTGCTTAGATGCGTTATTATTCTTATTAGGATTTCTTGTGTCGCATCTTTTGCATCTTCAGGATAAAGTAACATCTTAAGAGAAAGGTTATATACTAAATCCTTAATCTCAATGATTACTCGTTCCAGCGCTTTTTTATCTCCTGAATTCGCTTTTTCTACTAACTCTTTTAGGTTTTCATTCATATCTTCTATTGGTTAGACAATTGAAAGATACAAAGTGTGACATTTTACACTAAAAAAATATATATAAAACTTCAAGAATTCTAATGAAAGGCAGAAAGGCTTAATAAATACTTAGATTTATGTTATTATTTCAATATTTTTAATAATTACACTTTCATTCCTTACGTAAAATATCCTGTATTATTTTTAAGTGATGTTTCGTATGTATTTTTAGAAACTGCTTGGCCTGCTTTTTATTTAACTGACCAAAAACAGGATGGATAAAATTCACATCAGCATCGAAACTCTTAAAATCTGCAATATTTTCTCTGGCAATTTCTAATTGAGATAGTATATCTTCGGTTTGTATATCGTCTGGCGGCAATACAGATCCGGGAGACTTGCCTTTTCCTCTCGGTATGTATCCAAACGCAAAGGAAAAGCGACGAGCCAGGTTAAAACGTTTTTCATAAACGGTTGGATCAGAACTCTTAAGTACATCGTGAATTCTATTAATAACTTTTAGACTATGATCAAGATGCCAAGCGATTGGCACTTTAGAAACTTTAGTATTCACCCTGTCTCTAAACTGAATCAAATATGCAATATCGTATAATTGGCTATCCATATACTCCTTCTTAGCATCATTAATATCTCCTTGTCCATACTCCCCCAGAAAGCCAAGTTGCAAATACCACTTAACGCTAAAAACACTCCTTTCATTGTGTTGAATAAAAATTTTAACTTAAAAAAAGCTCTTTACCAAATACTTACCATTAACAAAAAGTATTTTTAACAAAAAAATGAAGGGAAAATCTCACAAAATTTTAAAGCGACAATTGGGGTAGCTTTTATATTAATTTCTTACTTTCGTATCCTCACACTTTTCGTCTAGATCATAATTTAAGATAGTATCCTTCATCTGATCTAGATTCTTATCACATTATTAGGGCTTAAACTGATTTTTAAATACTATAAAGTACGTCCTAAATGAAACTAATTTTATTATCGATATTTACTAGTGTATTTGCCATAGGTACACCAAAAACAAGATCAGAAAGTACCATAGATGGTATTTTCATCACCTCTACAGACCCTATATCCGGAAGAACCCTAATGATTGAAGAAGACGAATATTCTATATGGGTATATGTATTGAATTCTGACAAACAAGGAATTGATTTTGATGGATTTCTTTGTTCTGTTGTCGATCCTGAATCCATCACAATTAGTCCAAAAGAAGCAACCAAAAATGGGAATGCCCCTCCTTTAACTACGAATTATGCAAATAAATACAGTTATATCAAAAATATTAAACCGAAAGATATAAAAGTGCATTGGAAACAAAGTAGAATAGAAATAAAACTAAAAAAAGAGACATATCTTATTATGGATTTAGAAACTAAAACTAGTTATTCTAAAGCGCTTTCTGAAGACTGTTATTACGGAAACAAATTATAAATTATTTTTATCCGCATCATCATCTCTATTTTTAGATTTTAGGCGTTTGGCATCTTTAAGGCTTTTATGAATCATCCATTCTAACTGTCCGTTAACACTACGAAACTCATCATCTGCCCATTTTTCGATTAACTTAAAAGTTTCGGGGGATATTCTAAGAACAAATGATTTTTTCTTACTCATAAATTATGAATGTAATGTTCCTGTATTAATCACAGGGGTAGCCTCTTTGTCACCACATAAAACCACCATCAAGTTACTTACCATAGATGCTTTCTTATCCTCATCAAAATCAATAATCTTATCTTCTGATAATTGAATTAAAGCATCCTCTACCATCCCAACAGCTCCTTCAACTATCTTCTTACGAGCAGCTACTATCGCCACAGCTTGTTGTCTCTTTAACATCGAACTGGCTATTTCCGGAGCGTAAGCCAAATATCCTATTCTCGCCTCCATCACCTCTATTCCGGCTATCATCAATCGTTCGGTAATTTCATTTTCTAATGCTTCATTTACTTCATCCATACCAGATAGTAATGTCACTTCTATTTCGCCTTCAGCAAAGTTATCATAAGGGTAAGAACCAGCCAATTTTCTAACAGCTGCATCCGTTTGTACTCTTACAAAATCTTCATAATGATCCACATCGAATGCTGCTTTATATGTATCACTTACCTTCCAAACTAAAATTACATTGATCAAAATCGGATTACCAATTTTATCATTCACTTTTACTCGCTCACTATAAAAATTCCTGGCTCTTAATGAAATTCTTTGTTTTGTATAAAAAGGATTAGCCCAAAAAAATCCATTTTCCTTTATCGTTCCTTTATAAGCTCCAAAAAGGACCATTACCTTCGAGCTATTTGGATTTACTATTAAGAAACCTTTGATAATTAAGATTATAACAAGTATAGAAATTAAAAACAAAGGGTTTTTGCTAACTAATAAGCCAAAAATTGTGCCTCCTATTACCAATAGCAATATAAGTAACATTACATAACCACTACTCGCCTTTAAACTTTTTTCTTTTTTCATAATAATATCATTTTGATATCACAATAATACAAAAAAAAATTAAAACCCTGCAATTAAACATCAAATATGATTCTTCCAAACAAAAAAAGCACCCTCATAGAAAGGGTGCTTCTCGTAACATTAACTAACTAACTCAAAACTTCAAATCAACTTATGAAATCTCTATTAATCGTTTTGGTTGTACTTTTGCTTCTTCTTTTTTTGGAAGTGTAACGGATAAAATTCCGTTATCATAAGAAGCTAGGATATCAACACTATTTACAGTATCCGGTAAGGTAAATGAACGCTTAAACGTACTGTAACTAAATTCTTTTCTGGTGTAATTATCTTTTTCTTCGGTAGTTTCGTTTTTAACTTCAGAAGAAATCATTAATACATCATTATCTAATTCTATATTAAAATCTTCTTTAACCAATCCAGGTGCCGCAAGCTCGATAACGAAGTCATTGTCGTTTTCTTTTACATTTACAGCCGGGGTATTGAAACTAGTTTTATTCTCATTTACAATCCCACCAAACCAATCAGTATTAAAAATGTCTTCAAAAATTAATGGTAATCTGTCTGTTCTTTTTATTAAACTCATTGTATTATATTTTTAAGTTATTCTATATTCAAATTTCAAAGAGTATATAGCAATTAAGATTCCATTACAGTTTTTAAGACATTATGTCATCTTTTCAGTCTAGAGTAATGTCATTTTGTCTTAATAATATTAGTTTTAATGACAAAAGTTCAAAAAAAAGCCCTTAAGTAAAACTTAAGAGCCTTTAGTATTATAAATAATCTGTAAAGATTAGTTGTAGAATCTGGTAAAAATCGTAATCAGTTCTTGTGGTGGAATTACTTTGTTAGGGTAGTTATGCATTTCTTTTAGCACTGTATCAATTGCTTCGGGTCGTAACCCCATATGCAATCCCATTTCTCTGATTTTATGCAACTCAGATGGATTAGTTTCCTGATCCACATTCATTAGAAGAACCAATCTATGAAATTGTAATATTCTCTGCGACTCTGGTTGTAAATGTCTCTTCTTTGCTTCGTTACGCACGATATGACCAATTTCTTCTTCTGTTACTCCAAGTTGAGCAGCCACTGCCAAAATAAAATTATATTCCTCATCTTTTATTTTCTTATCAGCCTTCGCAAATTCGATCATTTCTGATAACAAACTTAATTTCTCTTCCTTACTATACATCGACAATTATTAAATTTTAAGCATACAAATATCATATAAACATATTTGTTACGGAACACAAACGATATTTTTTTCCTGAAGTCATTTAAAAAAGTACCTTTGCCGTATGGGATTAACTAACAATGATATTTTTAAAAAATTACGAGTAGCTCACAAATTGCGGGATGACGATATTGTAAAAATCTGCTCTTTGGTAGATTTTAAAGTCACTAAAAGTGAGCTTGGCGCTATTTTCAGAAATGAAAATCACCCAAAATATATGGAATGCGGTGATCAGATTTTACGTAATTTCCTGAATGGACTTATTATTCACCTCAGAGGTCCCATGCCCGAGAAAAAAGCTAACCCGTCGGAAAATAAAAAAACCTAAGTATCTACTTCAAAAAATAATTGCTTAATTTGGATGAGAAGAATCTATTAAAACTCTTAACAACTCATCAATCAAGTATCCATGTTAACAAAACAGGAAAAACAGATATTCCGAGAAGATCTATTCAGGCATTTAGATGGAATTGCTATTGCTCCAGTGGCATATTCTTTATTCAAAAATAAAATTACCGATCACCTCTTGCTTCACAAAACTGTTACTATAGAAGAGATCACAAAAGAGTTTAAAGGAAATGACGGGTATCTTAATGTCGGATTACGGATGTTATCTTCACAAGGATGGTTAGATTATAAAATTGAACAAAATTCGATTTTTATTTCGGTAAACGAACGTACAAAAATAGCATTTGATCATTTTTACTTATACGAAGGCGTTGTAGATCTTTTGGAATACTCAGGTAAATTTCATCCCCGAAAATTCGAATTAGAACCCTTTCAAAAATTAGAAAAACTTTTAAATGCTTACCAGAATAGATTAGATTTAACGACTACTGAAGATTTGTTGACCAATGGGATACAGCATCAAATTCTTAAACATATTGAAGGTATTCTTGTAGGACCTACTATTGTGCATCTGGGAATGGGTGGCATGTTTCATAAATATTTTATGGAAGCTTCTTTTAGAGCAGATGAATATCATCGTTTTCCGGATAGTTTTGATACAATTCTTACTTTTTTAAGTTATTTAGGATGGTTTCGCAAAAACAAAGACAATTATTCATTTACTGATAAGGGGTTATTTTTTGCTAAAAGAGCAACTGCATACGGAGTAACAGTATCTTACATCCCTATGTTCAGACAAATGAATGAATTGCTATTTGGAGATCCAAACGTTTTATGGAATACAGAGAAAAACACGGATGAGACTCATGTAGATCGTGAAATGAATGTTTGGGGAAGCGGAGGAGCTCATTCCACTTACTTTAAAAAGATTGACGAGATTATTATTAGTTTATTTAATAAACCATTAGACGAACAACCTAAAGGAATATTGGACATGGGTTGTGGAAATGGCGCTTTTTTGATTCATCTTTTCGAAATTATAGAATCTAAAACATTAAGAGGAAAGCATCTGGATGATCATCCTTTGTTTTTGGTTGGGGCGGATTACAACAAAGCTGCTCTTAAAGTTACCAGAGCTAATCTAATTCAGGCCGATATATGGGCCAAAGTTATATGGGGTGATATTAGTGATCCCAATCTTTTGGAAAAAGATTTAAAAGAAAACTACAATATAGAATTAAAAGACTTATTATCGGTACGTACTTTTCTTGATCATAATAGAATCTGGCATGAACCAATGTCAAAACTAAATGCCCCAAGCGTCTCTACCGGAGCATTTGCTTTTAGAGGAAAACTATTGGACAATAATGATGTAGAACGCAACCTAAAAGATCATTTTGAAAAATGGGCTCCACATATTGCCAAATTTGGATTAATCGTTATAGAGTTACATACGATTTCACCGGATATTGCTGCTAAGCATATCGGAAGTACAGCCGCAACTGCCTACGATGCTACTCACGGATTTTCTGATCAGTATATTTTGGAAATTGAATCCTTCCTCAAAATTATAGAAGAAATAGGACTAAAAAGTGATCCTGCGTACTTCTCCAAATTTCCTGATTCTGATTTGGCTACCGTAAGTATACATTACATTACCGGAACCTAACTTACCTAACAGATTTTAGAATAAAATTAAGCCTAATAAAAAATCCCGGGTGATGAAGCCGGGATTATTCTTGTAACAAAACTATACTCTAGGAAGCAACTACACGCACTGGCATGGTGTAAAACTTAATTCCAGTATCGAGTTTTGTTTCAATTTTTTGGTAGTTCAATCTTCTTTTAATAAAACCTTTAACCATATCGCTATCAGAATCAACTGAAAGAACTACGATCTCACCTTCGCTATTTAAGGTAAACGTAACGCTAGCTTCAATTTCGTCTTCAACTTTAAATGATGGTTTTTTTAATAACTCTTTAATCTCTTTTGTGAAATTAGTTTGTGGCTCTGTTGATTTTGTACTTGCAGTTGCAATACTGCTGATTGCAAAAGCTACTGCTAACAGCATAACATTTAATTTTTTCATTCTATTCGTTTTTATTGATTTATATATACAAGACGAACAGAACACGTTATTTGTTACAATACCAAAATATGTTTAACAACAGATTAACAAACTAACAAATGGTAGTTCATTTGGTCAAAAATGATTATGAGACGATTATAGTTAGAAGAGATATTAAAACTATAAAGTACGAAGAAATATAAAATTATTTTTAATTACAAAAAACTATGCAGCCTGCTCAAAAGCTATATAATTAACAAGCCTTCCTCGTTTATCTCGAACAGGGAAACCTTTGATATGACACAAGTACGTAGATCTGTCTTTTTTATAATTTACAATAGATACTTCAAACGGCTCGTTTTTGTCTATTGCCTCTCTAATAACCTTTGATACTTTGGGATCTGTCTTTTCACCTTGGAACATTTTAGGAGTGTTTCCTATAACTTCATTAGAAGTATATCCACTCATTTTTTCTATGTTATGGGTGGCATAGACTATTTTAAGATCAGGATTAGTTACAACGATAACTGCTTTTTTATTCACTAATTCGTTATGATAAATATTTTCAAAATCCCATTTTTTAGATATCTTATTTAAAGAATCCAGATCATTTTTAAAATTATTTAAAGACCAATTGTGCTCTCCGTAAAATTCCCAAGAAGAAAGTGGCAATACTAAGGCTTGCGAAGTATTGTAATATTCTGCCATCATTGTATCGTATCCCTCAAACTCTTTCATAGCGTGTTTTTTACAAAATTATAGATTAAAACCAAAACTGTAGATTGAACAAAAGTTAATTATACAAGTAAACAAACGTTAAATCTTACATAAACTACCACTTAAATTGTAAAGTCGCATACCAGGTCAAAGGATCAGAAGGTATAATTCCAGGTCCTGGATATCCACTGGCACGTTGCGTAAAATAACTTTCATCCAGTAGATTGTTTATTCCTGTTTCTAGTTTAAACATTTTATAGGTATAGGATAATGATAGATCCAGAACCGAATACGATGGGATTACACCAATAATACCGCTAGCGCTTGGAACTACTGAATTCTCTGCATCAGAAAACTGCTCTGATAAATAAGAATATTGTAGTGACCCTAATAAATTTTTCCATCCGAATTTGACTCCTGTTTTTACATTCACATTAGGAACAAATTCTACTTCTCTTTCTGTACCGTTGTATTTTGAGCTTACCAAAGATGTATTTACAAACCAATTAAAGCTTAAGTTTGGATTATTTTTTAGTAAGAGTTTATTTAAATTCACGTCGATTAAAGACTCCAATCCATACATTGTTGCATCCCCGACATTGGTTCTAAAATTTTTGACACTACCATCATCCTGCGCTTGCTGAATGACACCAATACGGTCATTATAAAATAACCCAAAGAATCCCACATCATAAGATATCAAATTATTAACTCTGCCTCTTAATCCAATATCTGCCGTAAAACCTGATTCATCAGTAATATTGGGATCCACTCTAAACGATGGATTAACAATATTGATATCAGAAAAAGTAACAGATCGATAGTTTTCTGATATATTTCCATAGATTTCTAACTCAGTCAAGGGTTTATAACTACTTCCTAAGCCAAGTAGCACAAATGATCTTTCGAATGTTCTATTATCCGGTACTATCTCGTCTCTAATAACATTACCAGCCAAGTCAGTTACAATTGTCCTGGACTCTCCCGCCACTTCTGTTTTAATATATTCAAACCTAAAACCGGGAGTGATCGAGAACTTATCAGACAGCTTCAATATATTCTCTCCAAAAACAGCAATATTTTCGTTTGGATAGTCAAAATCAGACTGATTTGGGTATGTAGGGAACTCCTCATTAGCAAATTCAAAATCTGGTCCAATTCCGTTTGATCCTGGTCCTTGACGTTCTCCATTACTAGCATTATAGTATTTTGTTCCGATCAGAAAAATTGACTCTTCATTAAATAAATTATACTTTGATAAAAACCTTGCTTCTGCTCCAAAATTTCTAAACTTTCCTTCTATTAAATCTCTCGGGCTATCTAATTGATCAGGCTGATCCACTCTATTAGTCCTAAAACCAAGCGCTGTTCTTGATGCATCTAAACCGAATACATTTAGGCTTACCTCTGTTTTTTCTGAAAACTTATGATCTAACCGCAAAGAAAATAGTTTCCAATCTACCTTAAACCAATTACGTGTTCTATTACTCTGACTAGGATCTTCTTCAAATCTAGCGTCCGAAAGACCACCTGGTTGTTGCGCCAAATAATTCAAATACGTAAACTCGCCTGTTAGTTTTGTGTTTTCCGTAATTTGATACCCTAGATGACTATAAAAATTTCTGGAATCAAACTGAGAGTTTGGCCTAAAACCATCTCCTTCTTTATAATTAAAATAGGTATAATAACTAAACTTACCAACGGTACCTCCTAAGCTGTTAAAACTATTAAATAGATTATATGAACCTAAAGTCTGACGAGAAACCAGTTCTATTTTCTTATTGGGATTCGGTTGTTTCATTTTGAAATTAATCAACCCACCAAACTGTGTCCCGTATTGTAAAGAAGCAGCTCCTCGAACTACTTGAATTTCTCCCAATGCTTCTGCAGGTGGCGTATAGTAACTCTCAGGATACCCTAGCACATCCGCACTGATATCATATCCGTTTTGTCGCGTATTAAAATTTGCCGTCCTATTCGGATCTAATCCTCTACCACCAATATTAAGCTGCAATCCTCCTGTACTATTCTCATAAATATTTAATCCAGCCACTTGTGCATAAATCTGCCGAGCATTGTTAGAAGCCAAATTACCCTGGACATTACTCAACAATACCACTTCGCTTTTCTTACCCGCATAAATTGCTGTTCCTTCTACAGGTTTTAATTGTTTAAGTCCAAAAACTTTTTCTCTTCGTTGTGTTACAACCACTTCTGAAAGTTCCTCTCCCAAAGGACTCAATACAAGGTTCACATCAGTATCCCCATCTACAGTAAGCTGTTGTTCCAAAATCTCGTAATCGAAACTAAATACCGCAAGAACATATTGACCTGACTCTACATCAGAAAATTCAAAAACTCCATCACTTTTTGTAATTGTCTGGTCTCCTGTTGTCCTGTTATATACTTCTGCTCCTTCTACAGGCTGGTTATTTTGATTTTTTACAACTCCACTAATCGTATACTGTGCTGAAACAATGGTAGTTATTAATAAAAAAAAGATAACTACGTTACAATCCCTTAATCTCATCCTTAAATGGAATAATCCACGTTTTATGTTTAAATGACTCTTTTTGTTTTCCCAGATCCATATTAGGATCAATATATTGACTGCTTAATCTGCCATTAAGCGCTACATAACTTTCTACAAAAACCTGTATATTTTTATGTCCTTGATTTTCGAAATGTGTTTTAAGATAATGTGCATACTCTAGTATGAAATCCGGCTGTGTAGCCATCTGTTTTTGCTGAAAAGCGGTTAGAAAATCATCATTATCCACATAAAATCTCTTTCCTGTTGCTTCATCTACAATCTTAAAATTGGCATACCCTGCTTTTTCCATTAACATCACTCTCCAGGAAAAACGATATCCTTCTTCTGTCCAAAACAACTCCCCTGGATAAAGCAGATATCGAAATGGCAAAAGTAATTGAATCACAAAAAACAACCCCAACACTGATGTTGTAATTTTCGTCATTGTCGAACTCAAATTCAAAACATTATTAGAATCAAAATATCCTTTATTTATTCTGAATACTTTAGATATGAATTGCAATATCTTATGATGAATATTATGATCAAAAAAGATTAATGCTCCAACGATCATAATATAAGGGAACATTCCTATCGGAAAAAGCACTCTTGTTAAGACATGGAATACGACCACCATTACAAAAGCAAAAACTCTAGTTTTTCTAAACAACAATAAGAACGGAATCGTTAAGTCATAAATAGCACCTGTGTAGCTAAATGCATAATGCATCCACTCTTGTTGCATTAAATCCCCAATTAGTGGTATATCATATTTTGAAGGCAGCCAAATTTTAAGAGGCATTGCTTTTAATAACCAGTCAGAATTTAATTTTGCTAAACCTGCATAGAAATAAACAATACCCAATAACAATTTTATAGCGTCGATGGTCCAGCTTGGTACTTTCTGAAAAGAAGTGCTCTTTATCTTAGCATCCAACGAATAATAAGCATTAGCCGGTAAAAAAATAAGCAAAAAACTCAAGATACTTATAAAGTAGTAATGATTAAGATATGTGGTCTTATCCATTAATTCTATATACGTAAAGCTTAGAAAAAAAATTATAATAGCTATTCTGTATTTATACCCGATAGCAATAAATACTGAAGAGATACCACATAAAGCAAAAATCAAATAGGTGTAAACACCAATAGGTTTTACAAAATCAAAACCATAATAAGAAAAGAAAAAAGTGGGTTTAATATATAATTTTTCTATCCATCCATAGCCCCAAAAACGAATAATACTAATCAACATCATCAAACCAAAAAAAATACGAAAGACTGCAAGTGGTGCAGCCTCCGTATTCTTTTTAAAATATTCGTTTAGATGATAATTCATGTAATGCTAAAACTAAATTTAATCTCCATCAGCGTCAACAAAATCAACATTTACTGATATCGCCTGAAGCATATCTACCTTTAGAAAAACTACATTCTTTTGAAGTTCATCATAGGTATTAAGCATTAGATTGTTATTGGTTCGAACCTGCACAGAAAAATCATCGTTTAAGTTACTTGCTGTTGTTCTTGCAATATTGAATTGATTATTAATAAGAACACTTAAATCTTCTTCATCCTTAATTGTATTAAGAAAATCTAAATATGTCTTTAGACTTTGGCCGTTAGTATTGCTTCCAAAATGCTTTCCATTAAAGAAATCCTGCAAAGCATCAAGGTTTGCATTAAAAAGCGTTTTGGATAAATCACCTTTGTAACGAGCCTCTACTCTATCATCTAAAGGAGAACCTGAAAAAACACCAGCTGGAATACCAATCTTACCGGCACGCAAATGCTTTTCATAGTGAAATATAAAATCGTTTACCAACTTGTCTAATGAACTTGTTGCAGAGGAACCACTGTTATTTACAAAAGTATCTCTATAACCTCCTGTCCAATCACTCACTACCTCGGAAGTCAGATCATTCATTCTATCTACTACATTGGTAAGGTAATTTTCATAGTTATCTCCACCGGTAGCATCCGTATAAAAACTAACGATAGTTGCATCAGAATCAGATAAACCATTGAGTAAATAATCCAGTGCACCAAACCCTTGTTCGTCTTGGAGAGATACAGAAGCAAGATCATAATTTCCAGAAGAAATATTCGCCTCTATATTGGTAACATCAACAGGATATACGTTTAAAAAATCTCTATATAATAAATCTTGAGCTTTTCCTATTTCAAACATACTAACAGACTGCCAAGAAACGTATGCTGTCGACCAAGCTTGTCTTAAAGAAACTAAGTTAGCCTCGTCTGTAGTATTTACAAAATTAGATGTCGCTGTTTTCAGTGCGGCCATATCAGCAGAAAAACTTTGATATGCAGGAATGATAATATTATCTGCTATATTTTCTAACATTGCCTTTCTATCAAAATTATCTGTTGTTCCTGCACCATCATCACTCGACGAGCAAGCAGCTAAAACAAGAACCAAAACAATCATTAAAAACCAAAACCTCTTCATCTTATTTTTATTTATTCTTAATAAATTTTTGCAAATGTAAAAAAAGAGGTGGGATTGATATAACTTCCTTCCCCTTTTTTTATGATTTTATACTTTGTTTAATTTTTTAGCTTCCAGCTTGTGCTACTGTAAAATCAAATTTAGATGCGATCGTTTCGGACATTGTTTCTAATGTTTCTGGTGTAACATCCCATAAACCGTTAGTACCGCTCATTAAATCATCAATTAAACTCTGAACCTCTGTTCTCGTAAAATATGGAGTATTACTATCTGATCTTCTGGTAAATTGTAAGCTATAGATAAACCCAAACCCTTCAGAAAGGTCATGGAATGCACTTGCATAATCAATGGTAGCTGCTTCCAATTTGGTTTTACCCTGTTGTAAATAATAAACAGCTCTTATAGCGATAATTTCAGAAATCTTTTCTTTAATAATGGTAGCTTGCTGATCGCGAACGGTATAATTCTTAGCCACAATCGCTGCTCTACCTAACTTGAATGCATTATAAATTTCTTCGGCAATTCCTTCAAAATCTGCATCACCTTCTACTCTACCTATATATTTATTAAGGAAATTATCATCAAGACCGATAGTAGCGTTAGGGTTAGCCGGATTTACCGAAGCTCCGTACAAATACCCATAAGCCTCATCCCATTTATGTTCCATGGTTGTATAAGGTTTTCCTTCAGCTACAACTTCGTTATCATTATTTGCTATATTATCTGCTTCATCTAGAACAGCAGTTCCCAAGTAATTGTTTAGTGCCTGATCGGTCATTAGAGCACCTATTAGACTTTTTGCAAATGCTTGGTTATATTCTAGCCCCTTAGCGTTTACATATCTGTTAGCTCCATCAGCTCCTCCTTCTTGTAAAACACCTGGAGTACCTGCGGTAGCTGTTATTGACCAATTAGGAAATACCTCATCTACCTGACTCTTTATCCACCCATCAAAATCTGCTTTGATTGCTGCAGCATCTGTAGCGTTCGCAGAAAAATAATCTACGCTGGCTGCGGTTTTGCTTCGTACATTTTTATCAGAAGCATTTAGATCAGCATCCTCAAAATCATCGGCGTTTTCTTGATGATCAAACATAGCATCAATAACCGCTTCTGTACTTGAATTATCTAGAAGTTTGCTAACAATAGCTTCTGCCATTGCTATTCTTGTAGTCTGACCACTAAAACTTACTGTACTTTCTCCTCCACGTTCGAATTCATAGGTAGCTGGAGTTTCGATTTGAACAACTGGTGCAGTATCATCATCAGAAGAACAAGAACCGAAAATAATGGTTCCTGATACGCAAACAACTTGGATTAGACTTTTTATTTTCATTGATTTTTATTTAGACTTATTATAAATAATTAATTATTACACTGCAAATATATGTATCAAAACATATTTTACAAACTTTATTTATAATAAATCTAAATAAACTTAAAATTTAACAATTGAGCAAACTAGAGCTGTAATTAACACTCTCTAAGAGGCACTCTTTTAAAAAGCACATTTACAGTAAATTGAAAAACGACAAGTCCATATATTCCGATTTTTACTCGGGAGAATAGTTTTGTCTAAGTTCTTTTGTCCAGTTGATCAGAACTTCCATCTCTTCTTTCTCCAGGTTTCCGTGTATCCAGGTATAGGATGAAAGAGGCATTTCTCCTTCCTCTACTTCTTCTATGAGCTCTTCTAACTTATGGTCTTTCTTTTTAACAGAATACTGTTCCCAATCAGACACATTAAAATGTTCTTTACCTTCATCTACATGATCCGCTAACCAATAAGAGACAGGTGCAATTTCTGCATACCAAGGATATATTGTTTGGTTACTATGGCAGTCATAACAGTTATTTTTCAATATTTCTTTTACTTCAGGAGTTGGTTTCGTTTCATTTTCAAAATAAGCAACAGATTCGTAACCCGATTCATTTTTATCCGGTCTGATAAATTGCATAATTACTAATACTAATAACAATAATAAGCCTACTTTTTTTAATACGTTTTTCATTTCTATTAATCTAACTGTTTAATGATATTTCGTGAATATTTTGGTAGTTTCACAATAAGTAAACTCAAAATTAATCATTTCGATATTAGTAGCTGCTTTTTCATTGGTAAAATAAGAAAGTATACGTTCTGTTGGCATATTACATGTTAGTTCTTTAGACCTTTAGATTTCCTTATGTCATTATAACAAATCATATAGCACTAAAGTTTTAGTTTTTCTAAAATCTCCTTTGCTTCTTTATATTTATAATTATTTGGATCCTTAAGGATAAAAGCAAGTACTTTCTTAGCTTCTACTTTCTTATCAAATTTCAGATACACTAACACTTTATACCACAGAGCTCTAGAATTATCTATATCATCCGAATTTTCCAGAAATGTAAATTGTTCTATCGCTTTTTCTAATTGATTCTTTTCTGAATAAATTAGTCCTGTATAAATATAAATAAGAGGATCTACTCCTTCTACATCGTTTTTTACATATTCTTTAAAATTAGATAAAGACTTATCAAACTGTTTACTTTTAAAATTTGATTTAGCACTTGCTAATAATGAAGAATTCCCGGATCTACTGGTGAAAGAAGGAAGCTCTTCTATTTTATAATAGTCTGTATATAAATCTTTATCTGAATTCTTCATAAAGAAAAAAACGATAACAAAAACTACGGCAGCCGCAGTCGATAAGATATAATACAACATACTTTTGTTTGATTTATCTTGTGATAATTTGTTATGATATCTTTGTTTTTCCTCTAAAAGAGTAGCTTGTATTTTTTTTCCTTGTTCACTTCTAATATATTCTTCTAATTTTCTTTTATACTCCGAATCATAAGAGATGTGATCATCTGCAACTTTTTCGCTAATATGAAAGTTAATAGATTGGTATAGTGCAACCTCTTCTTTCAAGGCTGAATTACTGAGTATTTCTTTTTGAAATTGTTCCATTTCAGTATCAGACATAGCTCCACTAAGAAATCGTTCTATTTGTTTATACGTTTCTCCTTCCATCATCCTTTCAGTTTTTCATAATTACCATCCTTTTTAATCAAATCTGCTAGTTGTTTCTTACATTTAAAAATACGCTGAAATGCCACATTCTCCGAATTATACTTAAACTGTTTTACAATGGTGTCATAAGGAACTTTTTTAAAATATGCCTTTAATAGTTTTTTACAGTTAGGGGACAACAACCGTAACTTTTCTTCAAAAAGTTCCCAACGTTCTTGATCTATAATAGCATCACTATGATTATATTCTTCGCTCTTAAGTGTAGTTAGCTCGTCTTTTCTTACCCACTTTTTTCTAAAATTTAATTCTTTTCTCCATAAATTTCTACACATCGTGAATAAATATGCCTCAAAAGAAGATTCTATTTCTATTTCACTAATTTTTAACCGAACCGTTAATTGAAACAATGCATTGTGAAAGATTTCTTCTGCATCATGATGTTTTCCCTTATTTTTAAAAACAAAATCCCTTACTTTTGGAAAAACGATCGTATAAATAACTTGAATGGTTTCTCTATCACCATTACGCAATCCTTCAAGATAATTTGATTTTTTTTTTTCGAACATTAATGTCTAAGGGTAAGATTTTTGTTCTTATAGAACATAGAGGCAAAATAACATTTTAATATCAATTTTTTAAAATTATGAAAACAAAAAAATTAATTCTTGCAGCGTTTAGTCTATTTGTAATTGGATGTTCAGTCGATGAATCAAAAGAATTATTAACAGTAGAAGAGAATCTAATTACCGTTAAAGAATCAAATAAAGAAATGAATCAAAGTAATCTTGATTTATCTACTTGTGAAGAAACAAATCGAACCATTAATATATTTTGGAGAGTTCCCCTAACCAATACCCAAAAGAATGACATACGAACTTTCTTTGAACAAAATTATGGAAAACACCCCTTAACCGCTATTGACCCAAATGGTAGAAACGAAACCTGGATATTTAACTTAAGTATTATTCAACTTCCTGCTTTATCCAATAATTCGGACACAGATGAGTGTGATCGTGCTAATGATGTTGTAAAAGAAGCAATTATAGTGCAAGAAGAAATTGATTTAGATGATTAAACCAGGCCAGTTTTTGAAGAGATTTTATCCTTTATTTTTTCTTATTTCTAGTATTATTGTTGCTCAGGAAAAAATCTATACACATATACAGTCATTGCCAATTAATGATAGTATCAAATCATTAAAAATAGATAGTTTATTAGCCCAAAACATCAATCAGCAAAAATTTCTAGCTGTAGACATTGTTGGTAATAAATATGCCAATTGGCATTATAAAAACGAAAGAGTTTCTAGTTCAATAGAAGCTCTTTTACTTTCTATAGAATATCATCAAGGAGATGCTAAGTACTTACAACGAAAATATTATAAACTTGGGCAATTTTATGCTCAGTTAAAAAATAAAGCAGAAAGTATTAAAGCGTATAAGGAGGTTGTTAAAATAGATGCTGACCCTGTAAGAACAGCGAGAGCTTGTACTTTGCTTGGATACTCATATTTTGAAAACGGGGATTATCATAAATCTCAACAGTATTATGAGATCGCAGAAAAAAAGTTTAGAAAAGAAAAACAACTGGATCGTTTAGTCAACAACCATATTAACTCGTCTAATACATACTCAAGAATTAACACAAAAACTGCTCAAAAAAAAATAATCAAAAACTTACTTGAAGCGGATTCGATTAGCAAAGTAACACCTATACCTCTTAACATAATTCTTAAAATTAAAAAATCCCTTCTATCTTATTACGTCGATTACGAAACCAGAAATACTGAATTGGGAGAAAAATATGGGTTGGAAACATTACAAATAGCGAAACAATTACAAGATTCTTTAGAAATATCCGGGACCTACAACTTATTAGGCACATTGTATGACCATTCAGCTCCTAAAAAAGGGATCTCTTATAATGAAAAAGCATTACTATTCAATACACAATCAAAATATATTCGGTCCATTTCTTATGCAAGTATTGGACTCTGCAACAGTAAGCTAAAAAACTATGAGAAAAGTATTTCCAATTTTCATATTGCTTTAGAGCTAATTACCGAATTTGATTTTAAAACACACAATACGAAAGTTATTGAAAAAGTATTAAATCAGTATTTTGATAAGGATAACAATTTGTGGGTTATAATAAATAATCTCGCAGAAGTTCATTTATTAAAATATGAGCGCGATCAAGATATATATTCTTTAGAAAAATCTATTCGCTTTTTTAGGATAGCGGATAAAATAATAGATCTTTATAACCAAAATACCGATGAGACCAACACAAAACTAATATGGCGTCGTAAGGCTACTGAACTTTATGGAAGGGCTTTAAAAGCAACCTTTTTATCTAAAAGAATAGATATTGCACACCTTTTTATGGAAAAAAATAAGGCACTCTTGCTTTATGAAGAGAACAATAAAAGACAGCAATTACAAAATATTAAATTAAATCAAAATGTTGTAGATCGTAAATCGACACTCCAAAAAAAGATTTTGATATTAGAAAAATCTAAATCATTATCTGAAGACAAAAAGATATCTCTGTTAAAATATAAACAAACACTAAAAAAACTTTTGGATAGCATCCAAACGATCTCGCCGGACAATTTAAGTTTAAAAAAAACATATACCCCAAAGTCAATTCCCGAAATTCAGGCTTCTCTAGACACTAATGAAGTAATACTCGAATATCATATAAATATAGACGAAGGTTATGGTATTTATCCGAATACTGATAAAACCTATCTTATCTGTATCAGTAAAGAAAAAGAATATTTATTAGAAATTAATACTCCTAAAAACTTTAAACGTTCCATACAACAACTTTGTCAAAAACAATTAAAACCATTCCGAAATGACCAAGATATATTGGAGTACACCACAGAATCATTCAAAATTTACAAGACACTATTTCCGGTAGAGATTCGAGAGATTATTCGTGATAAAGAACTCACTATTATTCCAGACAATTATTTGAGTACAATTCCTTTTGAAAGTTTAGTTGTTTCAGAAAAAAAATCAAATGATTATCTCATTAATTATCATCAAATAAGTTATAAGTATAGCTATACATTTCATGATCAGAATAAAAATAATTTAGAACTATCGGATCAGAATTATGCAGCTTTTGCTCCTGTATATTTTAATGATCTAGTATTGCCAGAACTAGAAGAAAGCAAAGCTGAAGTAACCTCATTACATCAGTATTTTAATGGTCAAATATTCTTAGAAGAAAAAGCAACGAAACAGTCTTTTTTAGATATTTTAGAAAAAACAAGCATCATTCACTTAGCCACCCACGCTGATGCTAATGACTCTATCGCTCCTTGGATTGCTTTTAGTGATCAAAAAATGTTTTTAAATGAATTAAGTATATCACCAAACAGTGCATCTTTAGTAGTTTTAAGCGCTTGCAACACTACTAATGGGAAAATAGAAACTGGGGAGGGAGTTATGAGTTTAGCCAGAGGTTTTTTTTATGGAGGAGCCCAAACCACAATCTCTTCTTTATGGAATGTTGATGACAAATCATCGCAATTTATTTTTAAAGATTTTTATAGTAATCTAAATCAAGGTGCTTCTAAATCAAAAGCACTTCATATGGCTAAAATCAACTACCTAAAAAACCATGTTGGATCAGAAGCTTCTCCTTATTATTGGGCTTCTTTGGTACTTATAGGTGATACAAGTTCTTTACAAAAAAGTAACTGGATTACTGTGTTATCAACAATGTGTATTAGCGGTATTCTTATAGTATTGATTCTTTATATAAAAAAGAAATCAATAATCAATTGGTAAGATACCTAAACATACGATTGTTAAGATAGCTAAAGTACTCATCTCAATATTTTATAAATCAAAACATTCCTATGGGGTGTTTTTTTTTAGAAATCAAATAAGCTTGTAAAGCGAGCTAAGGCTCACTTTACAAGTATGTTTATACAGTTATAGATGACAAGGACCACATATCGCTTCACCATTATAATAACCTATTACGCAACCTGGGCCACTTGGGCATCTGCCTTCTCCTAATCCTACAGGTCCAAATCCTCCAGCTATACTTTGTTGCTCGTTTTTGTTTATTTCTTGAATCCCTTCTAATTTTAAAATGTTTTGTAACATGATTGTAATAATTTAAAAAATTAATTATACTATGAACAGTTAAAGACACTCACAGCTTATGTCTATCCTTGCAAGAATATTTTACAATGATTATGATGAACACCGAAAAAATTATTTTCTGAGTTTATATAACGTATTTTTTGATTGAACTTGATCGTATGATCTATCTTAAAACAATCGAATATGTTTGTCATTACTGTCGTAGAAAAATAATTTCTACCTAAGAATAGATTTGATTGTATTGGTAGATGAAGAATAAGCATATACATATTAGTTTTGATAACACCTACTATGTTCTAATATTGAAGAATTCTTACCCCTAAAAAATAAAAAACAAATAAACCTAGAAACAAAACTCTAGTTCCCAGGTAGTTACTATTGATAAAAAAAGTATTTTTTTTTAAGACGTCTATGCTTAATGGTACAAAGAGAATATTTTAGTGGCTTCATTATGTGAAGCCTCAAAACTCATAGTCTTTATATTTGTATCAGCTTTTGCTGTTGTAAAATATGACAGCATCCGTTCGGTCGGCATATTACCAGTCAATTCGTCTTTTGCCATAGGACATCCTCCAAACCCTTGTATGGCACCATCAAATCTTCTGCAACCAGCTTTGTAAGCAGCATCTACTTTTTCATACCAGGTTGTTGGCGTTGTATGCAAATGTGCTCCGAATTCAATCTCTGGATATTTTGGAATTAAATTAGCGTACAGATAATCAATAATTTCAGGATTGGATGAACCTACAGTATCGGATAGTGATAAAATTTTCACCCCCAAATTACTTAATTTCTCTGTCCAATCACCTACAATCTCCACACTCCAAGGATCTCCATAAGGATTACCAAAACCCATGGATAGATATGCTACCACTTCTTTATTAGATCTGTCAGCAATATTGAGAATTTCTTGTAATGTTTCTACAGATTCTGCAATTGTCTTATGGGTATTTCGCATCTGGAAATTCTCAGAAATTGAAAAAGGGTATCCCAAATAATCAATCTCATTATGCTGTACTGCATCAGTAGCTCCTCGAACATTAGCTATAATCGCCAGTAGTTTACTTTCTGTGGTCGATAAATCCAATTTAGACAAAACCTCTGCTGTGTCTACCATTTGTGGAATCGCTTTAGGAGAGACAAAGCTTCCAAAATCTATAGTATCAAAACCACAACGCAGCAGCGATTGAATATACTGGACTTTCTTTTCAGTAGGAATAAAATCCTTAATGCCTTGCATGGCATCTCTGGGACATTCAATGATTTTTACTTTTTCGGCCATTTACCAGCTTCTGTCTAAAAGAAATTCAATTAAGAGCATAAAAATATAATTATTTTTCAGAAAAAAGGATAAAAATTCCAATTCCAATAAAGACTATGATTTGTAACCATTTTAAAAAAACTCCAACTTTAGAATTACTTTTAATATAATCAGAAATATAACCCGCCATAATTGCTATTCCTCCAAAAACAAAAAAAGATATCAGGATAAATAAAAATCCTAAAACATAAAATTGAGTTACACTGCTTAACTCATCACTAAATAAAAATCCAGGGAAGAAAGCTAAAAAGAATATTGAGACTTTAGGATTTAATACATTCATAATAAAACCTTGTCTAAACAACTGCCCCAAGCTCTTTTTCTCTACAGCATTAGATAGTTGTATGGATGTTTCACTTCTCCATACTTTATAGGCTAAAAAGAACAAATACAAAGCCCCCAATAGTTTAATGATAAAAAACAGCAATTCACTTTGTTTAATAATTGCCGACACTCCAAAAGCAACCAATGTGGTATGTACTAAACATCCAGACATCAAACCAGCTACCGTAGCAAGTCCATATTTTTTCCCGTTTACGATACTTTGCATTAATACATAAATATTGTCAGGCCCCGGAGAAATTGCTAAGGCAGCTGTAGCAAAGATAAAAGCGGATAAAATTTCAAAATTCACAAAACTTTAAATAAGTTACAATCCTTTCTTAAGAATTAGTTTATTAATATCTTTTATCAATTTGGGTCCTTCATAAATAAACCCTGTATAAATTTGTACAAGACTTGCTCCTGCTTCTAATTTCTCTATAGCATCAGAAGCTATGTGAATACCTCCTACTCCTATGATCGGAAATGCCTTGTTACTTTTTTCGGATAAATACTTAATCACTTTTGTACTCTTGTCTTTTATAGGCAAACCACTTAATCCCCCATTTCCAATAGCCTCTAATCTTTCTTTAGAAGTTTTCAATCCATCTCTGCTAATCGAAGTATTGCTGGCAATCACACCATCTAATTTTGTTTCTTGAACCAATTCTACGATTTCATCTAATTGAACGGTATTTAGATCCGGGGCTATTTTTAATACAATAGGTTTTTGTGTTGAGAATGTCTTATTTGCTTCTTGCACAGCTCCGATCAACTCTTCCAGATATTCCTTATCATTAAGCTTTGCGTGGCTTCCTACATTAGGACAACTAACATTTAAAACAAAATAATCAACATACGGATGTAATGCATTAAAACAAGTAAGATAATCTTTTGTATAATCTTCAGGTGCGGTATCAGTATTCTTTCCAATATTCCCTCCAATAATCAGTTTACCTTGATTCTTTTTTAATTGGGCTATCGCCGCTTCCAGACCTTCATTATTAAACCCCATTCTATTGATAATTCCTGAATCTTCTTTTAATCGGAATAATCTTTGTTTAGGATTGCCTTCCTGAGCTTTTGGGGTCACCGTACCTATCTCAATAAAACCAAAGCCAAAATTGGCCAACTCATTATACAGCACAGCGTTTTTATCAAAACCGGCCGCTAAACCTACAGGATTTTTAAATTTTAAACCAAAAACTTCTCGCTGCAAGCCAATACCTTTTACCAAGTATCTGGAACGTATCAATGATGAAATAAAGGAAAATTTAGAAATGAATTTTATCAAACTAAATGTAAAGTGATGAACTTTTTCAGGATCGAACTTGAATAAAATTGGTCGGATCAGAGATTTGTACATGAGAGATTCTTTTGCTTGGCAAAAATAAGTCTTAACAGGTTCTAATAAAAGTGTATGAATGTGTATTTTTGAAATCTTCAGATTAAAAAACACATCGCTATGATTCCAAAAAAACACATCATTGATAGATTCATAAGTTACGTAACGATAGATACCGAAAGTGATCCTAATAGTGACACTACTCCTAGCTCAGAAAAACAATGGGATCTCGCCAATAAATTAGTAAAAGAGTTAAAATCAATTGGCCTAGAAGAGGTAACTATTGATGAAAACGCATATATCATGGCAACGCTACCTTCTAATGTAGCTCATGATGTACCTACTATAGGTTTTATTTCACATTTTGATACGACCCCAGATTTTACCGGAGCCAATGTTAATCCGCAAATTGTAGAATCCTACGATGGAAAAGATATTATTCTCAATGAAGAAGAAAATATAATTCTATCTCCGAGTTATTTTGAAGATTTAAAACAATACAAAGGTCAAACATTAATTACTACAGACGGAACAACACTTCTGGGAGCGGACGACAAAGCTGGTATTGCAGAAATCGTTTCGGCCATGGAATACCTGATCCAACATCCAGAAATCAAGCACGGAAAAATTCGTGTTGGATTTACACCGGATGAAGAAATTGGTCGTGGAGCACATAAATTTGATGTTGAAAAATTTGGAGCAGCATGGGCCTATACTATGGATGGTAGCCAGATTGGAGAATTAGAGTATGAAAATTTTAATGCGGCCGGTGCTGTGGTTACCGTAAAAGGTAAAATCGTACATCCCGGATATGCCAAAGGAAAAATGATCAACAGTATGTATATCGCTCAGGATTTTATCAATTCCTTACCGAGGTTAGAAACTCCGGAACACACTAGTGACCGAGAAGGTTTTTTTCATTTACATACAATGAATGGAGATGTAGAAGAAACTAAGCTACATTATATCATAAGAGATCACGATAAAGAGCATTTTGAAGCTCGCAAAGAGGTCATGACAAAACTAACCGAGGAATTAAATAAACAGTACGGAAAAGATACTATACACTTAGATATAAAAGATCAGTATTATAATATGCGCGAAAAAGTGGAGCCTGTGATGCATATTGTAGATATTGCAGAAGATGCCATGAGAGAATTAGGTATTACTCCGCTAATAAAACCAATTCGGGGTGGAACAGATGGATCACAGTTAAGTTATAAAGGATTACCGTGTCCAAATATTTTTGCCGGCGGTCATAATTTTCACGGAAGATACGAGTACGTACCTGTAGAAAGTATGATTAAGGCTGTAGAAGTCATTATTAAAATTGCCGAGTTAACAGCGAAGAGATAATTCACAAAGAAAAACAAAGGCATAAAAAAAGCGTCGTATAAAAATACGACGCTTTTTTGTTTTATGAGCCTTATTACTTCTTCTTTTCTGCAGGTGGTGGAGCATTTAATTTCTGACTCATTTCTAACGAAATAGCAGATTTGTCAAATGTCAACTTACCTGATCCTGTTTCTATAATAACGGCATTGTTTTTATCGCTAAAGTCAAAAACTTTTCCATGAAGACCGCTTTTTGTTACAACTCGATCTCCTTTTTTAAGTTCTGCAGCGAATTTCTTCTCCTTTTTTGCTTTTTGCATTTGTGGACGTATCATAAAGAAATACATCACTACAAATATTAAAAGTATAAAAGGTAATTGTCCTCCAAATCCTTCCATAAAAATTACTCGCTTACTGGAGTTCCGCTTACTGGTTTAGCTTTTGGAGTTACCATTGCCTTAATCTTAAGGATTTCTTTTCCTGCTTCAGTATTCGCAGTAATAGTAACTTGTTTGTTTTGAGCGTTTGGCTTACCGTTAGAATTAAACTTCACTAGCATAGATCCGGTAGCTCCAGGAGCAACAGGTTCTTTTGTCCACTCAGGAACAGTACAACCACAACTTCCTTTTGCGTTTACAATTACAAGAGGTGCTTTACCTGTATTTGTAAATGTAAATGTATGCTCTACTACATCACCTTCATTGATTGTTCCGAAATCGTGCTCTGTTTCAGAGAATGTCATTACAGGAAAATCTGTATTCTTTGCATCACGATCCGCAGCATCTGCTACATTTTCTTCTTTAACTTTTTCTGCTGCATTATCTTTACAAGACATAAATGTCAAAGCAAAAACACCAGCTAAAATCAAGATTCCTTTTTTCATTACTTGGGTTTTTAATTAATTGAGGGTTAAAAATACTATTTTTTTTGAACTACATAAGTCCTCGGCCAACTTTATTTAGTTTACCGCTTTCTTTATATTCTTTTGATAGTTTATCTAAAATTCCGTTGATAAAGATACTACTCTTTGGGGTACTATATTCCTTGGCAATCTCTAAATATTCGTTAATTGTTACTTTTACAGGTATCGAAGGAAACTTTTGGAACTCACAAATCGCCATTTTAATCACAGCTTTATCTAATTCTGCGATACGATCTTTATCCCAATTAGGAGTTTTTCCTTCGATTTCTTTAGCAAATTCTACTCCGTTAAGCGCAGTCTTTCTAAAAATATCTTTTGCAAACTTCTTATCATCCACATCTTTATACAATCTAGGTAAAGACATATGCTCATCGTGAGTCTGCTTCACTTTTCGCAGCATCTTGATAATTCCGGTATTAATAAGTGGCAAATCATCTACCCAGGTTAGCTTCTTATCTTCTATATATTCATATAGCTTATCATTTGGAGCTATGATCTCTTTAAAAATATCGATAATAAAATCCTTATCTTCTTTAAAGGAACTCATCTTTGTATTCATATAATCTGAATACAACTCGCTCTCCTTAATTTCTTTCCAAAGAATTTTCACATACTCATCGTCAAGATCCCAACAGTTCATTTTCTTGAGCTCCATAGCTTCTTTAAGCTCAGTATTATTTTCTAATAATAAAAGAACTTCGTTATTAATAAACTTTTGATTGGGATTCTTTTCTTCTGAAGTAGCTAAATATTTTTTCTGGCTTTTTTCCAGAAAATCGGCAGCGTGCTTTCTTATTTCTACCAAAAGCTGAAGATTTATTAGAAATAAATCATACATCTGATCTATACTGAAAAGCAAAAACTTTTCTTCTCTATCTAGATTATCACTTTGTGTCTGCTCTAGCGCATAGAGAGACTGCATTACTTTAACTCGAATATGTCTTCTGGTCAACATAAGAAATTACAAAGAACTATTATATTAAAAAGGCGAAAGTGATGTTCACTTTCGCCTGCAAAAATACTATTATTTTTAATCTACCAATTCTAAAATTTACTTTTTATGAGGTAAATTTTAGATAAATCTATTTACTGATTTTTTTTGGCAGCAATTCTTTCATCTGCAATACTCACGGCAGCGGCATTTGTAGTCATTCCCGTAGCCTTTGCTTTATTTAAAATATCTAAGGTTGTATTGTAGATATTTTCTGTTTTATTTATTATTTGATCTCTTCCGTATCCTTCTATTTCTGCATAAACATTAATGATACCTCCTGCATTGATTAAAAAATCTGGAGCATATACAATTCCTTTTTCCTGTAATAATGGGCCATGAATATTTTCTGAAGCCAATTGATTATTCGCGGCACCTGCAATTACTTTAACTTTTAGTTTATTGATCGTCTCATTATTAACTGTAGCTCCTAAAGCACAAGGTGCATAAATATCTGCAGTTTCGGCATATAAATCTTCTCCTTTATATATCTCTACACCATATTTACCACTTACTTCGTGAAGTCTTTCCTGATTAATATCTGTAATAATTACGTTTGCTCCTTCTTCTGCAGTAAGACGTACAAGTTCTTCTCCTACATGACCAATACCTTGTACCAGAATCTTTTTACCTTCTAGGTTATCCGTTCCATAAGCGAACTTAGCAGAAGCCTTCATTCCCATATATACACCATAAGCTGTTACAGGGGATGGGTTTCCTGCTCCTCCTTTAGATTCAGAAATACCAGTCACATATGGGGTCACTTCTCTTACAGTATCCATATCAGAAGTTTCCATACCTACATCTTCTGCAGTATAGTACTTACCTCCCAATGTGTGAACAAACTCACCAAAACGTTTCATCAACGCCGGAGTTTTTAACGTTTTTGGGTCTCCAATAATCACTGCTTTTCCACCTCCAAGATTTAATCCGGTGATGGCTGCTTTATAGGTCATACCTCTTGACAACCTTAGAACATCGTTTAAAGCATCCCATTCTGTTTGATAATCATACATTCTAGTACCTCCTAAAGCAGGTCCTAAAATTGTGTTATGCACTCCAATTATTGCCTTTAATCCTGTATCTTTGTCTTGACAAAAAACAACTTGTTCGTGATCGTTAAAAGACAATTGTCCAAATACAGGCGCCTGTTTTTTTAATTGGTTTGCAGTAAGCACTTCAGATATCATTTTTCAGAATTTTAAAATGTTATAATTATGTAATAGTCAAAATTGAAGCGCTAAAATAATGTATTTTTACGAATTTAAAATTTTTTGTTGTTAAATTTTATGAATTCCTTAATAATTGAATTTCTAAAAATCAATACTTTATGCGCGCATTACGCCATTTAAACAAGTACTTTCTCAAATACAAATACCGCCTCATTATTGGTTTGATTATCACAATCATAGCAAGAATATTTGCCGTGGCAGTTCCAAAATTTGTCGGAGATTCTGTAGATGTTGTAGAACAATACATTAATCAAAGCATTACAGATATTAATGAAGTAAAAACAGGGTTAATCACCAATATACTTTTCATCCTAGGATCCGTTCTCATTGCGGCTTTCTTCACCTTTTTAATGCGACAAACGTTTATAGTAGTATCCAGGTTTATTGAATTTGATCTCAAAAACGAAGTGTTTAGACATTATCAGGTTTTGTCACTTAATTTTTATAAGAAAAACAGGACCGGTGATTTAATGAACCGTATTAGTGAAGATGTTTCTAAAGTAAGAATGTATGTAGGTCCGGCCATAATGTATAGCGTTAATACGATTACTTTGTTTGTTGTGGTCATTGGATATATGATAAGTATCGCACCAGAATTAACCTTATATACTGTGGCTCCTCTGCCCATTCTTTCTATTTCTATCTATAAACTGAGTGTGGCTATCCACAAAAGAAGTACCATCGTACAGCAATTCTTATCTAAGCTAACGACATTCACTCAAGAATCATTTAGTGGTATTTCTGTAATCAAAGCATACGGAATAGAACCGCAAACACTTGAAAACTTCACCAAACTATCAAACACAAGTAAGGAAAAGAATATTGATCTTGTAAAGGTCCAGGCTCTATTTTTCCCTCTAATGGTTTTACTTATAGGTATTAGTAATGTTTTGGTCATTTATATTGGCGGTAAACAATATATAGATGGAACCATTCAAGATCTTGGTGTTATCGTAGAGTTTATCATATTTGTAAATATGCTAACCTGGCCTGTAGCGACCGTGGGTTGGGTAACTTCCATTATACAACAGGCAGAAGCTTCTCAGGTTAGAATAAATGAGTTTTTAAGCCAAGAACCCGAAATTACCAATTCAATTACCGAAAAGACTCCCATAATTGGCAATATCACTTTTGATAATGTATCCTTTACCTACGATGATACTAATATTACAGCATTAAAAAACATAAGTTTCGAGATTAATTCCGGGCAAACTATTGCCATCATCGGAAAAACGGGATCCGGAAAATCAACCATTCTTGATCTAATTGGAAGATTGTATGATGTTTCTGATGGAGAAATCAGGATTGATGGAAAACCAATCGGAGAACTCAATTTAATCAATCTGAGAGAATCCATAGGATATGTTCCACAAGATGCTTTCTTGTTTAGTGATTCTATAAGAAATAATATAAAGTTTGGAAAAGTTAATGCTACAGATGACGAGGTTCTGAAAGCAGCAAAAAATGCCGTTGTTCACGAAAATATACAAGGCTTCAGCAAAGGTTATGATACAGTTTTAGGAGAAAGAGGAATTACATTATCCGGTGGACAAAAGCAACGCGTTTCTATTGCCAGAGCTATTATCAAAGACCCTTCCATCCTACTTTTTGATGATTGTTTATCTGCTGTGGACACAGAAACCGAAGAAGAAATACTCAATAATCTTAATAGAATATCTCAAAACAAGACCACTTTTATTGTAAGTCATCGAGTTTCAACTGCAAGAAATGCGGATAAAATAATTGTCTTAGACGAAGGAAAAATCATCCAAAAAGGCACTCATAATCAACTATTAGACATAGATGGATACTATAAAGAGCTTTATTTAAAACAACTAAGCGAAAAAGAAATTTGATATTTTGTTGTACGATTAACAAATTTTTTAGATTTTTGATTCCAACGTAACAGACTAATTAATTAAGAAATACGGATTATGAGCGATAATGAAATGTTGGAGAAAGAGGAAATTTTCTCAAAAGTTTTAAGAGCAGGAAGAAGAACATATTTCTTTGATGTAAGATCAACAAAAGCAGGAGATTACTATCTTACCATTACAGAGAGTAAAAAATTCACTAACGATGATGGATCTTTTCACTACAAAAAGCACAAAATCTATCTATACAAAGAAGACTTTGCCGGATTTAGTGAAATATTAGGTGAAATGACTGATTTCATTGTCAATGAAAAAGGTGAAGAAGTAATTAGTGAAAGACATCAAAAAGATTATCAGAAAGCTTATGAACAAAATATTGAAGAGTCTACAACAGCTAATGAAGAAGTTACAGCTTCTACAGAAAGCTTTACCGATGTAAGCTTCGACGATATATAAGACATAAATACTTATGTTAAACTTATGCAAACCGCTTCCATCTCTGAAGCGGTTTTTTTTATTTTCGGGAACTCATAAACTCGACAGTTGTCCAAACCATCTAACATGAAGTATTTCTTTACTATTATCTTATCACTATTCTTCTTCTCTTCTTACTCACAAGAAAACCTATCATTAGATTATTATTTACCAAAAGGAGTATCTTATAATCCTGAAATTCCAACACCTCAAAGTGTTTTAGGATTTGTACCGGGAAAATGGCATGTAACCCATGATAAATTAGTGGAGTATATGAAAGCATTGGCCAAAGCCTCACCTCGTATTACTTTAGAAGATCGAGGAAAAACTTTTGAGGATCGCCCGATTATTTTACTAACCATTACTTCAGAAAAAAATCATCAAAACCTTGAAAAAATAAAAAGCCAACATGTTCAATTGACACAAGAAAATGCAAACACCTTGAATATTGCATCTATGCCCGCAATCGTATACCAGGGATTTTCTATCCATGGTAATGAACCTAGTGGATCCAATGCCAGTTTACTCGCAGCATATTATTTAGCCGCAGGACAAGGCACTGAAATTGATGAGTTATTGGATAATGTTATAATTTTATTTGATCCTTCATTCAATCCTGATGGGTTACAACGCTTTGCATATTGGGCAAACACCAATAAAAGTAAAAATATTAATACAGATCCTCAAGATCGAGAATACAGTGAAGTTTGGCCAGGAGGAAGAACAAATCATTATTGGTTTGATATGAACCGCGACTGGTTACCCGTTCAGTTACCAGAGTCAAGAGCCAGAATTAAAACTTTTCATCAATGGTATCCCAACATTCTCACAGATCATCACGAAATGGGCACCAATAGTACTTTTTTCTTTCAGCCGGGGATTCAATCTAGAACACACCCATTGACACCAAAGCTAAACCAAGAGCTAACCAAAAAAGTAGCTAATTATCACGCTGAAGCTTTTAATAAAATAGGGTCTCTATATTTTACTGAAGAAAATTTTGATGATTTCTATTATGGAAAAGGCTCTACTTTTCCTGATATTAACGGAGGAATAGGTATTCTTTTCGAACAAGGAAGTTCTCGTGGACATGCTCAGGAAACTGATAATGGAATATTGACATTTCCTTTTACCATAAGAAATCAATTTACCGCAGCACTTTCTACGCTAGAAGCTGCAAAGTCTATGAGAGTAGAACTGCTGCAATACCAAAAAAGTTTTTATACCAATGCCAGAAAAGAAGCTCAGAACGGATCGTATGTTTTTGGCAATGAAAAAGATGCTGCTTCTGCATATCACTTAGCAGAAATTTTAAAACGTCATCAAATTAAATTTTACGATCTAAAAAATGATATCACTTCTGACGGAAGGAAGTTTAAAAAAGGATATAGTTATCTAGTCCCGAAAAATCAAAAACAAAGCCGTTTGATCAAAGCCATGTTTGAAAAAAGAACCTCATTTCAGGATAGCTTATTTTACGATGTATCTGCCTGGACGTTTCCGTTAGCTTTTAACCTGGATTATTCTGAAAATTCGACTACAGCCAATTTAGGAAAAGAAATTACTGAGCTAAATTTCAGAAAACCCAAAAACATTAACAAAAGTAGCTATGCGTACCTCATGGAATGGCATGAATATTACACTCCTGCCGTGTTATATAAAATCTTAGCTAAAGGATTACGAGCAAAAGTAGGCATGAAACCCTTCTCTATTGAAAATAGAAGTTATGATTATGGAACGATTATGATTCCGATCCAGAATCAGAAATTAAGCTCAGAAGAAATATATTCATTTTTACAAAAGCTCGGTTCAGAAAACCAAGTAGATATTACTGGAGTATCTACAGGACTCACTAAAGGAATTGACCTAGGAAGCAGTCAATTTAGAGCCTTGACATTACCTAAAATTGCCTTACTAACGGGAGCCGGAATTACACCTTACGATGCTGGAGAGATATGGCATCTTATGGATCAACGCTATAATATCCCGATTACAAAACTAAATACAGATTATCTAGAAAGAAGAGATCTATCTAGATATACTCATATTATTTTGCCAAATAGTTGGAATCAAACAATTGGCAAAAATGTAATTGATAAGTTAAAAAATTGGATTCGTAGTGGAGGTACACTAATTGGATATAGGAATGCTGCCCAATTCTTTAAGAATAACGAACTAATGAAGATAGAGTTTGTTAAACCTGAAAATGATGCTAAGCAAATTACGTTTGAACAAAAAAGAGATTTCTTTGGAGCTCAGGTGATAGGTGGAGCTATTTTTGAAGCCGAAGTAGATAGATCTCATCCGATTAATTTTGGATATAAAAATAATAAGATACCTTTATTCAGAAATACGACCCTTTTTATAAAGTCAGACAAGCAGAGCTATAACAATCCTATCCAATACACAAAATCACCTTTATTAAGTGGATATATTAGCAAAAAGAACTTAGATTCTTTATCGGGAACAGTCCCCTTCAGACATCATAGTCTTGGACGAGGAAATACCATTTTATTTACAGACAACACGAATTTTAGAGCGTTTTGGTATGGCACCAATAAGTTATTGATGAATGCTATTTTCTTTAGTGACGAAATGTAGGTTAATGAATAGTGAATAGTGAACAGTGAAAACTAATGAATAATTTTATTACTAGTAGTATATTAATTTAAGGGGCTTGGTTTTTAAAACATTATAATCGTTCTCTGAATTCTATATAGTGACGTAATACATCTTCGGGAGCTTCCGTTTGTGGGTAATGACCTATTTTATCTAATATCACGACATCGGCATTAGGTATAATTTTCTGATAAAATTCTGCCATATGCCTACCTGAGATTGGATCAACCGCTCCATCAATAAGTCTCTTTGGCACATCTGTATATTGTATTGCCTCACGCCATCGAATCTTATACGTATCTCTTTCGTTTAAATACTTTATGAGTTTCGGAATTACATTTTTACCAGAATTATAGTCTATCGCTTCCCAGAACATATCAATTTCCTGCTCACTGGCTTGTGTATGTTTTCCAAATATTTTTTTGAAGTTTTTAGCCAATGTGTTTCGCCCCATAAAATGTTTCAGAATCGAACCAAAAGGTGTTAGCAACATTTTTTGAGTACGTGTTGGAAAATTAGTTTCCGGAAACATCCCTCCATTCAGAAAACAAACGGACTCAATTTTAAATTCATATTCAGTATTTTCCTTTAATCTGGCCAACATCTCCTGAACCACGGTGTCTCCATAATCATGTGCCAAAATATGGAAAGAAGTAATACCTTTTTCTTTTAAAATAGTTTCCCATAAATCAACCTGCGAAGCAATCGTATAGTTAAAATCTGTAGGCTTAGAAGAAAAACCATACCCTAACATATCGATAGCAAGCATCTTGTATTTTTTAGCAAGAGGATTCCATATTTTATTCCAGTCCCAAGAAGAAGTCGGAAATCCATGAACCAAAATTAGTGGAACGCCGATTCCTTCTTCTTTATAGAATATTTGATGAGTTTTATATACATAATATGCTCCCGAATTCTTCCAATCCTGTAATCGCATATTATTTTTTACCAAACATTTTTTGAAGCACCCATGCTGGTCCTATGAGTAAAAATTGTAAGTCCTGAGCAGCAGAAGGTTTCTTTCCCTCCAGGTGATGTCCATAAAATTGTCCTATCCAGGCAACAACAAAAATAATAAGAGACACCATCCACAATGGCGCATATTGACCAATATAATAATTCGCAATAATACAGAAAGTAACAAAAATTAATATCTGTAGCGCCATTTTCACAGACAATCTAACATAAAACAGCAGAATAAGTAAAGCTACTACGAATGCCCAATTTTCTATAAAAGGGTTTTCGCCAGGAATCATGGATGCCAAAAATCCACTAGGTATACTCATTATTAAACCAACAACCGAAAAAAATATAGCAGGAACACATACAAAATGAATTGCGATATTGGTTTTGTTTTGGTGGCTTACGGCATATTCCTTGAACCAGGTTTCTAAAGTTTTCATAACTATGGAATTTTAATGTAACTAAGATAGCATTTTTTAGACTTATATAGTATAAAATTGTAATTTCGAGAACTTTCAAAAATTAAATAGTATGGCTCGCACTCCTTCCAATATGTTACCTTTAGGTACGGTCGCTCCGGATTTTTCTTTGGTTGACACTGTTACTAATGATAAAATTTCACTAAATGATATTAAAGGTGAAAGAGGTACCGTAGTTATGTTCATTTGTAATCATTGTCCTTTTGTTATTCATGTAAATGAAGAGATTGTGAGAGTAGCAAACGATTATCGGGCACAAGGATTTGGTTTTGTAGCGATAAGTAGCAATGATATTGAAAATTATCCTCAGGATGCACCTGAGCATATGTGGAAAACAGCGCAGAAAAACAAGTATACATTTCCATATCTGTATGACGAGACTCAAGAAGTTGCCAAAGCTTATGACGCTGCTTGTACTCCTGATTTTTATCTTTTTGATGCAGAATTAAAGCTTATTTATCGTGGACAACTGGATGATTCCAGACCTGGAAACGGAATTCCGGTAAACGGGCGTGACCTTCGACAGGCATTAGATGCCGTGCTTAAAAACGCCAAGGTTGTAGAACCGCAAAAACCGAGTATAGGCTGTAATATTAAATGGAAAAACTAATTATAGGAAACTAAAACGTATCGCCGGCAATAATCTTTAGATGAGCTAAATGATGGTTTCCATGCCAAGCATATATACCGATATCTTCTGCTAAAGAAATTTCTACATCGCCTTCTGGGTGGATAAATATTTTTTCCAAATCGGTATCAGATAATCCTTTTAAGAAATACACCCATTTAGCATGTAGTGCTTTGATCAAATCTAATGATAGATTAATGGGTGCTGATTTTGTATCGAATAATTCAGCCCATCGATCTTCGTAATACGCTTTAATAACTGGCGTGTCCTCTGTAAGTGCCCACTTAAAACGGATATATCCATTGTGATGGCTATCGTGAATATGATGAATCACCTGACGTGCTGTCCATCCACCGGGTCGATAAGGAGTTTCTAGTTGATCGTCATTAAAATCACAAACAAGTTCGGCTATTTTTACTGGTAGTTCTTCTATATCTTTGATCCATTCAGATATATGTTTTCTGGTTATGGTATCGGGACATTCAAATTTTCCTATAGGATATTGAAGATTCATTGAATATGTTTTACTCTACTTTTTTATACAAAACCAAATTTGATGATGCATCCTGCAAATCCTTCACTACTAACTCATATGCATTTAATGACTCTATTTTGTATTTATAGATATATTGATCTTTTGGAGAAGAACAGTACATCACATTTTCTTTTATTTTGACTTTTAACCGTTTCAAAAACTTACCATCCCGAAAATTAAATCTTATACTTTCTTCAAAAATCATATGCTCATCAGGAAATTGGACATTGACCCATTTGCCTTGCAAAGCTTCATAAGTACTTCTGTTTTTGAATTTATTATCTAGTAAAGATTTCATTCTCATACCATATTTCACAAAAGACTTCTGAGGTTCAATATTGTCTACCGCATTACCTGTAACTACTTTATCAATTTCAACATCTTTATCAAAATAGTGCTTTGATTCATAACGGGTAAAAGCATTAGAATAATCCATCACTCTAAGCCCCTCATCATTTTTTGTTTCCATGTATTGTCTTTGCTTGTAGTTCACATGGATTAATTGGTCATTCCAGAAATAAAATACTGTAATAATCATGGCATTGGGCATGCCGATTTTTCTGATAATTTTCTTTAATCGTTCGTGCTCATAATATCCATTTAATTCGGCTCCATGATCTGCAATTTGATCAAGAAATTCCTCAGGATCCAATGAAAACACGTCGGATTCGATATAACTATCAATGATTTCTATCTGATCTTTTATAGCCGACATTGTTGCCTCATCTTTCTGAGAAAAAGAAAAATTCACACAACAAAATGTTAAATAAATTAGTAATATCCACTTCATAACTAACAAGAATGGGGTTCTTTATTGTTTTTCAACCCCAAAAAGGGATTGTAAATATCTAAAATATAGATGAACATGCACCTCCTTTTCGTTAAAACTTGCAAAATATAAAAATAAACTAACTTATTAAAAGACACATTAAAAATGTTAATAAAAAGTTAATAGCAATAAGCGTACCAAAACCGAATATAAAAAAACCTCTGAAGTAAACTTCAGAGGTTTTTCATCACCTATTGAAAATCGTTTATTTTACTGCAACTAATTCTACATCAAAAATCAATGTAGCATTTGGAGGAATAACACCTCCAGCACCATGCGCTCCATACCCTAGAGATGGTGGAATCACGAAACGTGCTTTATCTCCTACTTGCAACAAAGCAATACCTTCATCCCATCCAGAAATCACTTGCCCCATTCCTAAAGAAAAATCTATAGGTTGATTTCGCTTGTATGAAGAATCAAATACAGTACCGTCTGTTAAGCTTCCTTTATAATGAACAGAAACCGTTTTACCTTTTTCTGCTTTCACTCCATCTCCATTTTGGATAATTTTATAACGCAAACCACTATCGGTCTTATCGAAACCAGCTGCTAATTCTTCTAACAATTGCTCTGCTTCCTTCTTTGCTGCAGCTTCTCTTTCTGCTTTGGCTCCATTAAATTGTCTAAAAGTCTCTATCGCATTAAAATTTTCTGCCTCTGCTCCTACTCTGATAATTTCTAATGAATCAATTGTATCTCCTTGTGCAACTGCATTTACCACATCTTGTCCTTCTACTACTTTCCCAAAAACAGTATGTTTTCCATCTAACCAAGAAGTTTCTACATGGGTGATAAAAAACTGACTTCCGTTAGTTCCAGGTCCTGCATTTGCCATAGATAATACTCCCGGTCCGTCGTGTTTTAAATCTGGATGAATTTCATCATCAAATTGATATCCAGGACCACCAGCACCCGAACCTTGTGGATCTCCACCCTGAATCATAAAATCAGGAATTACTCTATGAAACTTCAATCCGTCATAATAAGGTTTCCCCTGAGGAATTGCCTGGTTTTCCATATTTCCTTCTGCCAAACCTACAAAGTTCCCAACCGTTCCCGGAGTTTTCTGATACTCCAGATTTACCAGAATACTTCCTTTTGATGTATTAAATTTTGCGTATAATCCGTCTTGCATAACTGCTTGTTTTAAGCTTATTAAATTTAAAGCTGCAAAGATAGGTAATTGCTTAAAGTTTGACACATAAAACAGGGGATTGTTTACTAATTAAAGTGATTTCTATATAAGGATTTAATTGAAGAAACATCCCTCTAAATTGCCCTTCGAATGAGACTTTTAACTCCACCTTACTATACTATCAAGGAAGGTCTGTCTATAGATAAGGTAGTTTTATGAATTTATATCTTTATGTAAAAACCAATTTTAAAAAAACATAATCCTCTAGCAGATTTAATCAATTTTCTCCAATAATTCCTGAGCTTCCTGATATTTATAATTGTTTTTATCAGCTATGATTGATTTTAAAACATCTGTAAGTTTACGTTTCTTTTTTTGTTTTAGATACACCAAAGCCTTGTACCAATTTGCTTTTTTGGCTTGCAACGTTTCAGAATTAGCCAACAGCTCAAACTGAGATAAGGCTTCATCAAATTTATTAAGTTCGGTATACGCCATACCGTTATAGATATAACTCAATGGATCAATAGCTTCTTCTGCTTTGTGATATGCTGCAAAAGACTCTGTGGCTTCCTGATACTTTTTATCTTCAAATAACAGTTGTGCATTTTCTAGTAGCTTGTTTGTATCTTCTCCTCTGGTAACCAGTGAAGGTATTTCATCCATATGCACATAAGATGCATATAACTCATCATAATTATTCTCTTTAAACACAAACAAGGAAACGGTTAACAATACCGCAATAGATGCTGCAATGCCAATAAACCAAAAGGTTTTATGCTTAGAACCAGATCTGTTTTCTGTAATTACTTGATTAATTGTAGATTTCAAGCTAGTAGCCTCATCGCTTTCAAAAAAAGATTGTAATTGCTTCGCTTCTTTTGTTTTTAATGCATCTCTATCACCTTCCAACCATTGCTGATCTTCATACATAGTCAGCATTTCTTTCTGAAGCTTCAATTCTTCTGCTAATGCACTATCTGTACGAAGTCTTTCCTCGAAGGCTTGTTTTTCTGATGCGGACATAGCTCCACTCAGATAATCATCAATTTCTATTGGATAATCCTTCATAATTCTTTGATTTGATTATATCTCGAATCACTTTTAATCAATTTGGTCAATTGTGATTTACAATTAAAAATACGTTGTCTCACTACATTGTCAGTATTATATCCTAGTTTTTCTACGATTTCTTTATATGGCACTTTCTGAAAAAACAATTGTAATAATTGCTTACAATTATCGGACAGTTGTGTTAATTTCTCCTGAAACAACTCCCATTTTTCTTGTTCTAAGGTTGCCATGGTCATGTCTTCTGCTTCTTTTACATGTTCCAAAGCATCATCATTTGTTACTATGCGTTTTTGTTTATTTAGTTCTCTACGCCATAAATTTCTGCAAACTACAAAGAAATACCCTTCTAGAGCCCCTTCAATCACAAAGGTTTTAACCTTATATCTAGCGATTAATTGCATCAAAGCTTTCTGAAAAACATCTTCTGCATCCGTAATACTTCCATTATTACTAAGGACAAAACTCTGTACTTTGGGGAACTCTTTTTTATACAAATCCTGGATCACTTGTTTCTCCCCATTTACCAGTTGTTTTAATCGATCATTTTCAGTTATCTGCATTAAGATATCTTTAACTATTTAATTTTTTTTATTTTCGCGTGGTAACATTTATTAGGTTAGGGAAACATACTAATAAATAATGAAAACAAAAAACATTTTAAAAATGAAAAAAATCACGTTACTATTAGTAGCGGCAGTCTTTGCAATTGGAATACAAAGCTGCTCAACAGAAGAAAATGTACTTGAAAGAGAAGTACAGCAAACCCAAGAAGAAAATGCATCTAAATTTAACTTTACGCCACATTGTAACTTTTTTGTGCGTTATCCGGCTGATTGGACCCAGCAAGATAGAGATGATTTTCATACTTGGGCAAGAGAAAATATGTTTAGCTCCATCTTAGTACTTTTTGAAGATGATTGTTATGAAGTAGATGAATGGAGAGTACCTTGTAATGAATTGGAGACAGTTATGAAAACTGACATTACAGATAACGCAACCGATGCTGAAGCCAGAATGGAAGAAAACGAAGATGGAGTTCCCACCATTAGATATTCACTGAGGGCAAAAAGCGGTCATTATGAGACTTGTGATGAGGTTCCATTACACGGCCAATTATAATACCATGTATTCAATCCGTAATTATATTACAATAAGAAGGAGAAATTTTTTCTCTTTCTTATTTTTTTTATGTTTACTAAATACCCTTTGCCTGTATGGGCAAAAAATGTCTCCAGCACTTGATTCTATACTTTCTAGTAAAGAGAATGATAGCATAAAACAATTACGATATACTCAACTTTTTGAAAGCTATAAACGACAAAATAACTATACTCAATTAGGCGCAGATGCCCACGAACTGGCTAAATGGCATTATAAAAAAAAGAGTAAAGAAAATACCATTTATTATACACAACTAGCCATAGATGCAAAAAAAAAAGTCATTCCTTTTGATAAAGAATCATTGAAAAACAGTTACATCAATCTTGGGTATTTTTATTACAAATATGAAAATTACAAGGATGCTATCGAGGCTTTTAAGAAAGCGGTCCCTTTTAAAAAAAAATCTTTAAATGTAAGAGCTTATAATTATTTAGCCAACTGCTACCACAAATTTCAAGATCCTTATAACTCAGTCGAAAATCGTTTAAAAGTTTTTCAGTATTTAGACCCTGCAAAAGATCAACAAAAGATCATAAATAATCATATCAACGTTGCTTTTTCTTATAGAAATATAGGGCAGGTTGAAACTGGAAAAAAAGTAATCCGACATTTACTATTAGCGGATTCTATAGTAAAAAACATGGATAAACCTAGTGTGGAGGATGAATATATAATTACGTCGAATTTAGCTGTACAACATCACGACAACGGCCATATTGAGTATACGAAAAATATATCGAAAGAAAATCTCAAAAAAGCAATTTTCTATTACAATAAGGCGCTTCTTTTGGCTAAAAAAATAAAAAATAAAAAATATGAATGTTCGACATATTATAATCTTGGATTAACATATATTTATTTGGATACTGATATCGCGAAATCATATTTTGATAAAGCTTTATCTTTGGTGAATCACAAACCAACTTTATTAAAATCCATCTATTTTGGGTATGGTAAAAATGCTTATAAAGAAAAACAGTATGATCAAGCAATCAAATATTATGAACGATCTATTGCTGGTTTTTTTAATATAGTAAACCCTACAATAGATTGGCAAACTAATGAGGAACAATTAGCAAAAGTAGATCAGAAATTATTTATTTTAGAAATTCTTAAGATCAAAATTAACACCTATCTAGACAAAGGAATTGCCGCGAATGATCAAAAATCATTCTTACTGGCGCTGAAAACCTTAGAAATCGCTGATAAATTGATTGAGATCATGCTCACTTCGGAAGCTTCTTACAAAACAAAACTAAAATGGAGAGATCTGGCCTCAGAAATTTATATTATTGGCTTAGAGGCTTGCTATCAAGGAAATCTATTGGATAAAGCTTTTTACTTGATGGAAAAAAACAAAGCTTTATTATTAATGCAGGATCTTAACAGGACTAAAAAAGAATTACCGGAAAAAGTTTTAGAAAAAGAACTAGCGTTTAAAAACAGTATATCCTCATTAGAAACAAAAAAACAAGGTCTTTCTGATCAGAAACAGGATTCTCTATCGATATTAGTATTTGACAAAAAAGAAGAACTGAAACGTTTTCACGATTCGATTTCAGAATTTCATCCAGAGTATTTTTTATCAAAAGAGATACCCAAAGTTTTATCACTATCCCAAATTAAACCTAAAAAGGATGAAGTGATTATTCAATATACCATGGCAGAAAGAATTGGATATACAACTCCTTATGGATATGGGATGGTGATCTCTGATAAGGGAACTAAAATATTTAAATTGAAAAAAATTAAGGAATTGATAGAAGATATCAAGACTCTAAGAAGATTACTAAACCAACCGTTTAAAACATCAGAAGACATCACGACTTATAAACAAACATCAAATAATATATACAAGACTTTATTCCCCAAAGAAATCGGAGCATCATTACAGGGCAAAAAAGTCACTATTATTCCTGATCATATGTTGGGAATGATTCCTTTTGAAGCCTTAATTACCGATATTGACAAAAGCACCTATCTTATAGAAGAAAGTGAAATCAATTATGCGTTTTCGCTTACGTTTCAAGAAAAAAACAAAAGCATTAAACGAGCCGCTAATCAGGATTTTTTGGGTATCGCTCCTGTCAACTTTGATAATGAGTTAACACCCTTAAAAAATAGCACCAAAGAGATTGCATACGCAAATGATTTATATGATGGGTCTTTATTGATAGACCAAGAAGCTACCAAAGAAAATTTTGTAAAACGAATCAAGGACTATAAAATTTTACATTTAGCAACCCACGCAGATGCTTCGGATTCTATTACGCCCTGGATCGCTTTTCGTAATTCTAAATTAACAGACTTAGAACTTAATTCTCTACAAAGCCAAGCAGAATTGGTAGTACTGAGTGCTTGTAATACCTCTTTAGGAAAAATTAGCCGTGGTGAGGGTATTTTAAGTCTTGCTCGTGGATTCTTTAAATCAGGAGCTAATACGGTGATTCCATCGCTATGGAGTACCAACGACAAGGCTACGGCTAACATCACCTCAGATTTCTATAAAAACCTAAGTGAAGGGCAAACCAAATCCGCTGCGCTGCGAACTGCAAAATTAAATTATCTAAATAACAATACAGATGCTGAAGCGTCTCCTCATTATTGGGCTTCTCTAGTATTGATTGGGGATAGTGGGACGTTGTTACCACAAACTAATAATTTATTATATTTATGGATTGGGTTGGGGTTAGTTTTTCTTATATTAATCGTCTATCTCTTTAAAACCCAAAAGAAAAAATCAATCCTCTAACAAATAAGGCAATAACATGTTCACTTCTGTCCCTGTTCCATCAGTTACTTCTTTAATGGAAAAAGAAGCTTTTTTACGTAGCGACTTGGAATAAATCTGTAAACGTTCTTTGATAATTTTACCCGAAAAAGATTCAGGTTTATTTACATTCTTAAATTCTGAAGCTTTCAAAATTCCGATGCCATTATCTGTAATTGTACACTCCACTAATTTACGATCATCATTCATTTGAATATTTACTTCAATCAAACCATCCTTTACACCCTTCAAACCATGTTCTATAGAATTTTCGACAAAGGGCTGAATAAACATTGGTGGAACACACACGTCTTCTACATCGATAGTATCCGCCACGGTTATCGTATACCTAAACTTTTGTGAAAAATTGGATTGTAATTCTAAATAGTCTTCTATAGAGCGTAACTCGTCTTCTAAAGAAATAAACTCTTCTCTTGAGTTTTTAAGAATCAATCGAATCAAACTACTCAATTTGGCAATATATGTCAATGTATTTTCAGAATTCTTACTTACCAAGTTACTTACCGTATTCAATGCATTAAATACAAAATGAGGATTTAGCTGTGATCTCAATAATCGTTGTTCGAGATTAGCGGTTTTGTATTTGTTTTGCAGTTTTCTCTGTCTAAAAATAAGCACCCCCACTCCCACTGTCAATACCAATAAACCAAATAGACCCAAAGTAATAATATTTCTTTGTTTAATAATGGTTTGTTGTTCTTCGGTTTCCGCTTCTAATTGCTTTATCGATTCTTCTTTTTCTTTTGTTTCGTAGGCTATATCAAGCTCTCTAAGCTTCTCGTCCAATACCTGTTGGTGATATTTCTCTAACAGTTTACTCTTTTGTTCAGCAATTTTAAGTGCTTTTTTAAACTCTTTGTTTTCTGAATAGGCCTCTATCAAGTAATCCAAGGTCTGGATATTTAAAGATTTCACATCATCGTCTATTTTTTCTATGAGGGTAATACTATCTAATATAGTTTCTAATCTTTTAATAGACTCCTTTATTTTTCCTCTTTTTAATAGTACGTAACTATAATTGGATAGAGTAAAATATTTAGATTCGAGCATATTATTTTCCGGATGCTCGTCCAACATCTCTTTTGATTTTGTATAGTAATACAATGTTGAATCCACATTCCCTTGATTTCTATACACATCACCAATGTTATTATATGCTGCCCTGATACCAGTATAATGACCATATTTCAAACGGTTTTCGATTGACTTACGGTAATAATATAATGCAGAATCACTATTGCCAAATCCTTTGTACAATTCACCCAAATGATTATAAGTAGGTGCTGCCTCACTTGGTTTCGCCATAAATACAGAATCCTTTGCTATTAGCAATCGATACTGGAGCGCTTTCTTTTTATCTCCCATTTTTAAATAATTACTCGCCAAATAAGAATATATATAAGGATTTGAAGTCTTATGTCTGTCTGGATATTTTTTAGAGATTGCAATAGCTTTAAGTAAAGCATCTGTGGATTGCTTAAATTTTCTAGTCTCAGTGAATACCATTCCCCTATATAAATAAACATTCTTCATTTGACTTTCTTGTAAGGGCGGAATGGCTTCTGTTAGATGGTAGCGCTCAATTCCTTTTTGAGTATAATGTAAGACAGAATCGTATGCTCTCTGGGATAGGTAGAAATGACTTTTCTTTCTATAATAGTATATCCATCCAAAAAGACTCGCGTCCGTTTCCAAAAGTCTTCTATATTCTTCCTGCTTTTCCAACGTATTAGGAACGATCTCGAAACTATCAATACGAGATTGCATCATAGCTTTTTCTTGGGAGAAACTTTTAATGCAGAAAAATAGTAGTACACTAAGTATGTAGTTTTTTATGGACATCATATTTTATATAAAAAGAGTTAGCTTTGCGTTATTAGTTTTAGAACATTGGTCAACAAAAATATGATTAATTCGATTTCGGCAATAATTATTGAAGATGAAAAAGATGCGCAGGAATTTCTGGTATCCATACTTCAAAAAAACTTCCCGAATATTGCTATAGAGGGCCTGTATGACAATGTAAAAGATGGTATAAAAAATATTCAGGTTATTGAACCTGAACTGGTATTTATGGACATTGAACTCACTGACGGCAGTGGCTTTGATATTCTTGACAACCTTACAAATCATAATTTTGAAATTATATTCATTTCTGCGCATAGCGAATACCTGAAAAAATCTTTAGAGTATCATGCGTTTAATTATATCACCAAACCGTTTGAACCCAAAAAATTAAGCACCGTTATAAATCGATACGTGCAGCTAAAAGAACGTTTATTCTCTAAACAAAAGTATATACTTCTAAGAGAATTTATGACTGACTCTAAATTATTTCTCAATACCGGAAGCGAACATGTGGTGATCCATTTGAAAGATGTTGTAAAATGTGTAGCAGATGGTAACTATTGTCATTTTCATATGATACAAAAATCTTCATATATGGTTTCAGAACCATTAAAATATTATGAAGACTTGTTAGAAAAGAAAGGTTTTTTTAGAGCCAATCGATCTACCCTGGTAAATATAAATCATATCCATTCTATCTATAAAAAGGAAGCCATCATTCTAAATACTAAAGAAAAAATTCGAGTTTCTGTAAGAACCAGATCAAACCTTGCCAAGCTTATTAAAAACTTCACTTAAAATTATTTTAGCTACGCTTATCATTATTAAGCATACTATTAGATTTTTTTGTTATAACCATTTTGAATTCCTTATTAAATTCATCTTATCAAATTGTTCTTAAAGTGAATGAAGTGATAAGAAAATAGCACCGATTGGATTGACACCGTTTTTGACAAGATTTTCATCTATGATTCGCTTGATCTAGATATGCTTACAATCTAATACAATATAAGCCTACCAAAAAGATTCAGACTTTACAAATCATTTTTTTCAGACATAGATTCTGAGTGTCTCTAAATGATCAGAAGGGTTTCATTTTAAAATTAAAAATCATGAAGAAAAAAAAGTTCGATGGGTTATCCCTAAACAAAAACGTAATCTCTAAGCTTAATGGAGGCTCAATTAGAGGTGGTGGTAATGTGACAAAAGTGTATCCTTGTCCAGAAGAATCTAACCATAATTCTTGTCAATCTGATGGTTGCTATGTGCTTACAGAAGACTGTGCCCTTTCAGAAGTAGATTGTGATTCTAAGCGTATTCATTGTCTATAGTACAAAGCCAACAGAAAGAATAGGGACAAACCTCTATTCTTTCTTCTTTTCAATACTTGTAAACACTACATGGATACGGATATACTTTTTCAAAAACTAAAAGAGATCAATAAAATCATAGATCAACAAGGATATGAGGAAAGTAACATTGGTGTCTTATCCGGTCTATCAGGAATTTCTCTTTTTAAATTTTACTACTCCAAATTTATCGATAAGGATAACAATGATATAGGTAGTATACTTATAGAACAAAGTATCCAAAAAATCAATGAAGGATACAACCTTGGAACATTTTGCTCAGGAATCGCAGGTATGGGATGGGTCATCAATCATTTGGAACAAAATGAATTTATAGATATTGATATGGATACCATGTTTGGTGCATTGGATGAATATCTGTTTGAGAAAATGAAAAATGACCTAGTAAAAGGACATTATGATTTTTTACACGGGGGATTAGGCTATGCCTTTTACTTTTTAAGTAGATACGAAAACACTAATTCGGATCTATTAAAGGAAAACTATAAAACATACCTCCTTACGGTTATAGAACTTCTGGAAAAAAGATCAGAGCGTAATGGTAAGACCTACAAATGGATTTCGGAAATTGGTTTAGATAAGAAAGAAAAAGCATATAATCTGAGCCTTTCTCATGGAATGTCTAGTATAGTAGGTATATTAACTAAACTTTCCAAACATAAGGATTTCGAGAAGGTCTCAAAAAAAAAATTAGAAGGAACAATATCTTATATCCTACAATATCAAAATCCAAATAAAAACGACTCATCTCTTTTTCCCAACATCATATATCAAAATGGGTTTTATGAATATAAAAGTAGATTGGCTTGGTGTTATGGAGATCTTGGAGTAGGCATTAGGCTCTGGCATGCTTCCAAAGTATTACAAGATGTATCTTTGCAAAAAACCTCCATTAATATCCTGGAACAAGCTGCTCTAAGAACGGATAATGAACAAACCTTGATTAAAGACGCTGGGCTATGTCACGGATCATTTGGCAATGCACAAATCTTCTTGCGTATGTATAAAGAAACACACAATGATATTTTCAAAAACGCATGTGATTTCTGGATGCAAGATGGTCTAAACAAAGCCTCTCATATAGATGGGTACGCCGGTTACAAACAGTGGAAAGGAGAAGGTGAATGGAAAAAAGAAGTTTCTATACTAGAAGGAATTGCAGGAATTGGACTCACCATCATAGACTATTTAGCAGATTTTGAAACCAACTGGGATGAATGTTTAATGATCAGTTAATTCTGCCCTTCTAAAAAAAAGTTTACAAAACGGTTTTAATACTAAATAAATCTTCTTGTGATTTGTAAATTTGGTTAAAATAAATCTTCATCAAAGCCAAAAAATCAAGACTCTGTGATATAAGGTAACCAAATAACTACTTCTATACCTCTTCCTTCTACTACTTCTTCAATGGTGTATTTTGCTTCTTTATTTAATGATTTGGCGTAAATCTGAAGTCGTTCTTTCAATATTTCACCAGAAAAAGATTCGTGTTTTATTGCATTATTAAATTTTGAAGTTTCTGACAACCCAATCCCATTATCTGATATTGTACATATAATCAATTTGTTTTTTTTATCTAATCTTATTTCAACGTTTATAACTCCATCATCAACATCTCTTAATCCATGTTCAATCGAGTTTTCTATAAAAGGCTGAATAAACATAGGAGGTATAAGGATTTCTTCCTTATCAATATCTTTATCAATGTCAAGGATATAACTAAACTTTTGCGAGAAATTAGATTGTAATTCCAAGTAATCTTCTACCGATTGTAATTCATCTTCTAAAGAGATAAACTCTTCTCTAGAGTTTTTGAGAATCAAACGGATCAGACTACTCAATTTTGCAATATATTTTGACGTATTCTCAGAATTTCTACTCGCTAAACTGCTTACTGTACTCAAAGCATTAAATACAAAATGTGGATTGAGTTGGGATCTTAGTAGTCGTTGCTTTAAATTAGCAGTTTCATACTTACTTTTAAGTTTTTTCTGTCTGAAAACAAGGATTGATATTCCTATAATTAATGCTAATAATCCAAATAGCGCAACGGTAATAATATTTCTTTGGTTAATAATAGTTTCCTGTTCAGCTGTGATAGCCTCTAACTTTTCTATAGACTGATCCTTTTCTTTTACTTCATAAGCTATATTAAGTTCTCTAAGTTTTTCATCTAATGTCTGTTGAATAAATTTTTCTAACATTACACTTTTTGCCTTCGCAACCTCAAATATTTTCTCAGTTCGCCCTTTCTTTGCGTAAGCCTCCATGAGGTAATCCATAGCTGCCGAATTTAAGGACTTGATGTTTTCATCTATTTTTTCTATCCGGGATATACTATCCAGCACCGTCTCTAATCCGTCAATTGCTTCATCAATTTTTCCTCTCTTTAACAAAACATAATTATAATTAGAAAGTGTAAAATACGTAGATATTGAATAATTAGATGGGGGATGCTGATCTAAATTTTCTTTTGATTTTTCATAGTAATACACAGCAGAATCTACTATTCCTTCTTCACGGAACAAGTCACCCATATTATTATAAGCAGCACTTACTCCTGTGAAATGATCATATTTTAATCGGTTCTTTATGGATTTTCGATAGTAGTATAGAGCTGAATCTTTCTTACCAAACTCATCATATAAAATTCCTAGATGGTTATAAGTCGGCGCAGCTTCACTCGGTATAGCCATATAAGAAGAATCTTTGGCCAGCGACAATCGGTATTCAAAAGCCTTTTTCTTATCTCCCATCCTAAGATAATTTCCCGCCAAACTTGCGATGATCCAAGGATTTACTTTACTGTTGTAGTTTGGATACTTATCAATTTCATTAACTGACTTTAGAAGATACTCTGTAGACTTTCTATAATCTTTTTTATAATCAGTTAGAACCATTCCCATATAGAGATATATTTCTTTTAAATATTTTCCCTCTTCAGTTCGTTTTTCTGGAGAAAGATTTTTGTTTTCAAAGAATTGTAATCCTTCTGTTGCATACAGTAATAGTGAGTCGGGTTTTCGTTCTCGCAAATAATGATAGCTCATTTGACGATAATAATTCATCCATCCAACCAAGGCTTCATCAGACTCCAACATGCTTTTAAATTGCTCTAGCTGTGGAGGTTTTGCTCCTCTCAACTTAAAACTATCTACTTCCTTTTGGGTGTATACCCTATGCTGTGCTATCGATTTATGAGTAGAAATTAATAATAACAGAATAAGTATTTTTTTCATGTATGTTTTGTTCAGTTATCCAGCCAAAAATAAGTATTTTAGTAAGAATATTTTTATCAAAAAAAATCAAGCTTATTCATTATCAAACACAATTATTTGATAATGATTTTATAAGTAATAGTATCTGAGCTAAGATACCGTTTAAAAGGAAAGTGATTTTTAACAGCTGCTATATAAAAAAGCATTTTGAAAGTAACATTGTATACAATATTGTTACTAATAGTAAAACTATATTCTAAATGAATTCAGACATTCCGGTTATTATAATAGAAGATAATGAAGAAGCTAAAACACACTTATCTACTATTCTGAATAGACATTTTTCAAATATAAAAATAGTAGCTACTTCAGATACTGTAAAAGAAGCAATTTCGGTACTCAATGATCACAATCCGGAAATTGTTTTTATGGATATAGAGCTAAAAGACGGTACGGGTTTTGAAATCCTTGACACCATAGATAATTATGATTTTGAAATTGTATTTGTTACTGCACACGCAGATTATTTGAAACAAGCTATTGCTTACTACGCCTTCAATTTTATAACCAAACCCTTTGATGAAGAACACCTGATCAAAGCGGTTAATCGTTACATACAACTTAAAAATCGCTTATTCACCAAAAAGAAATATCATTTACTTAAAGAATTTATAACTAATTCAAGATTGCTCATTAATACTGGACATGAACATATTTCATTAGAGATTGAAAACATCATTCGATGCGAAGCAGATGGCAATTACACTTTCTTTGTTATGGATTCTAAAGAAAAATACATGGCGTCTAATTACCTTAAATACTATGAAGATTTATTAGGTAAAAAAGGGTTCTTTAGAGCAAATAGATCTACATTGATAAACATCAAACATATACACTCCATCTATAAAAAAGAATCCATTGTACTTTCTAATAAAGAAAAGGTTACGGTTTCGGTCAGAAACCGATCTAAGCTTTCTGATCTCATTCATGAACTCACCTAAAATAATAAATACCTCTACGCTCATCTATCCATTACCTCCGCTTATCCATTTATAACAAAACACCCGCTTTTTGTTTATTAAGTTTATTCTGTAATATCCATTTGATACTACATTGGTAGACATATATCCTGAATGTCTATAATAGTTCGGGAAAGCTTTAAAATTAAAATTAATAATTATGTTAAAAAACATCTTAGAATTAAACGGAGTAAAAGAGTTAAATTCAAAACAAAGAAAAACTATCAAAGGGGGTGGATTAGGTGTTGGAGAAGCCTGTAATAATAATGGCGATGCTATATGCTGTGGGACAGCTAGCTGGCAATGTGGAACAACTCAATCTGAAGGAGGTATTTTTGAAGGGATCTATTTCCAAGGTAATCCTGTGTGCGCCTGTTTTTAGTGAAGAATAAAAACATTTTCAATTATTAATAAAAAAACTTTACTTCAAAACATTTGAAATAAAACAAAATAGTTTTGTTATACAAAAAAATAAAAATATAAAACTTAAAAGTATGCTTAAAAACATTTTAGAATTACAAGGAGTACAAAAATTAAGTATTAATCAAAGGAAAAACACAACTGGAGGGGGCTTTGGATACACTGATACCGGAGAAGATACTTCTGACTGGAATACTGACTGTCGACCATCTAATTGCCATCCTGACTGTCACGGAAGTCATATGGGTTGTATATAAAGTTGAATGCGACTGGATGGGCGCTTTCAATAATATTATCTTAAAACCAATACATTATGTTAAATGAAATTTTAAATCAAATAGGAACTAAGAGTATTACTAAGAACGAACAAAAGCAAATCCACGGTGGCTTTTTTAATTCTTGTCTGCCTTACCTTCCAGAAAATGGTTGCTTTAGCGGACCGGAACATTGCAATATTTGGAATCTACCGAAATGTCCGGATGTACCGGATGAAAACCATTAATTTTTTAATTATTACTATAAAAAGTTTCAGCATGACTGGAACTTTTTTTTTCAAACTAAGTTTCGAAATTTACTTCCTCTGGTTTGAAAAATAACCATCATCTATGATCCTTAAATTCAATTTTTCGTAACTTCTTTACGCTATTTCCATCCCAAACCCTCTGATTATTAACAAAAAAACTATATTTGTTGCTTCACAAACTCAGATCATCTATTCATGAAATCATTATTTTGTTTTGTAGTGGGTATATTTTGTATGTCTGCTATTAGCGCACAAAGCATTTATGAAGCAGGATATTTTATTGATAACAATGGTAAAAAAACAGAATGCCTTATCAAAAAACTTTCCTGGAGAACCAATCCTACCGAATTTCAATGGAAAAAAACGATTTCTTCCAGTCCCAAAACCGAAGTAATTGAGGATATTAAGGAATTTGCCGTAGGCGAAGACTACCAGTACAAAAGATATATCCTTCAATTTGACCTCAACGGTGATACTGTTGGTAAATCCACTAAATCCAAAGATCCGGATCTCACCTATAAAAAAATATTCTTAAGAACCATTCTTAAAAGTAAAACTACCTTGTTCCAATATTCTAAAGATGATGTCCATCGATTCTTCTATACAAATCCAGAAACGATATATCCGGAACTTTTAGTTTACAAAGTTTTTTATACACCCGATGAAAGCAAAAAACCCGGAAAAAAGGTAATTCCACAAGAAAATAATACCTATCAGCAACAACTGGCGGAAAAAATAAAATGTGGTAAACAAGATCCATCTAAACTTACGTACACACAAGGAGATCTAAAACGATATTTTAAAAAGTATAATGAGTGCAAAGGAAATAACATAGAATACATCATTCGTAAAAAGATTAACCAAACCAGAATCGGTATTGTTGCTGCAGTGGATCTCACTGGTTTCACCCATGATTCCCAGGCTGGAAGTGCCGGAAACGTAAGCTATGATGATGCGTTTGTACCTAGATACGGAATATTTGTTGAAACCTTCATCCCGTTTTCCAAAGTGGATCTAAGTTTCTTTTTAGAATCTACCTACAAAGCTTTTACGATGGATGGAAGAGACCTTGCGATTGCTAATAGCGAATTCGAATTGGATTATAAAAGTATCAATGTAGCCGTTGGCCCAAGGTTTCATATTTATTTAAGTTCTAAGTTTGAGTTGTTTCTGGAAGGAGGACTTACCGTAGATTTTAATTTAGGTACGGAATCTAATGTATTTGAAGAAAATGAAATAGAAAATACAACTACCGAATATTTTTATGGTGGAGGTTTTGGATCGGGTCGTTTTAAAATTGGATTTAGACAATACACGGCTAAAAACATATCCAAAAGCACAGCATTACCAAATTCAGAATTAACAACCTCTAGTTTATATCTTTCGATGAATATATTCTAATTTAGCGCGCTTACTTAACGTTATCAATAGATAAAAGAGATTGTCTTAAAAATAAGAGACAATTGTAAAACTGAGTTTATCGAAGTTTTTAACTTATTATTTTAAAATACCTTCGACAAGCTATCATTGATGCTTTTTTACTTTATTTCTTTGATTTAGCTTTTTCATTTTCTTTGCTCGCCCAAAGAAAAAGAAACAAAAGAAAAGGCGCTTTTTTCAAGGTTTTTTTAAGTTTCACTTAAAACCAGATTTTTTTTACTAAAATCTTTCCAAGGCTTCAAGATTTTTTAACGCAAAATAAATCTTATACTGATGAAAAAAGATATACAAAGCTCTGCTTTGGAACGTTACTATATTCCCTGAATAAAATTTATGGATGTCTCAGACTAACATCTAGGTGTGTTTATAGCTGTCAGACAGCTTTTTTCTATCTAATGTGATTTCTAATTCTTAATTTGCTACATCACTAATAAATTTGATACGATACAATCTTAACTCTTCATCATCATAATCGCCATCAAATTCTTCAATAGCCGTGTCAATTTTATCACTTTCGGCTTCTATAAAATATTCATGAATTTCTTCTTGTTGATCTTCATCCAATATTTCATCGATCCAGTAGGTGATATTAAGTTTTGTACCGCTATACACAATAGCTTCCATTTCCTTAATAAACTCAGGCATATCCATTCCCTTGGCTGCTGCAATATCGTCCAGAGGTAGTTTTCTATCTACATTCTGAATGATATATAACTTAAGACCACTATTAGCTCCTGTACTTTTAACAACAAAGTCATCAGGACGCATAATATCATTTTCTTCTACATATTTAGCGATCAAAGCCACGAATTCTTTTCCGTACTTCTTAGCCTTTCCTTCTCCTACTCCGTGCACATTACCCAACTCTTCTATGTTTACCGGATATTTCAGTGCCATATCTTCTAAAGAAGGATCCTGGAATACTACAAAAGGGGGAACTCCTAGTTTCTTTGCAACACTTTTTCTCAGATCTTTTAGCATTCTGACAAGTCGATCGTCTGTTCCTGCAGCTTTTCCACCGGATTTGGTAGCAGTGATGATAGAGTCATCTTTTTTCTCATCATACACGTGATCTTCGGTCATCATAAAACTTATCGGATTATCTATAAAATCTTTCCCTTCGGGAGTGATTCTAATAACACCATACGTTTCAATATCCTTACGTAAATATCCAGAAACTAATACTTGTCGTATTAAAGCCATCCAATATTTATCATCTCTGGATTTACCACTTCCAAAAAATGGTTGTTCGTTTGTTTTATGGGATATAATTAGTGCATTACTTTTACCAATCAGTGTATTTACTAAATCTTTTGATTTGTAAATCTCACCAGTTCTATTAACAACTTTCAATAAAAGTTGCACTTCATCTTTGGCTTCGTGTTTTTTCTTAGGATTACGCACGTTATCATCCATATCTGCTCCTTCTCCGGTAACGTCATCAAACTCTTCACCAAAATAATGCAGTATGAATTTACGTCTGGAAATTGAAGTTTCTGCAAAAGCAACTACTTCTTGTAAAAGCGCATGACCTATCTCCTGCTCTGCAACAGGCTTACCACTCATGAATTTTTCCAGTTTCTCTATATCTTTATATGCGTAGTATGCTAAACAATGTCCTTCTCCTCCATCTCGACCGGCTCGACCAGTTTCCTGGTAGTAACTTTCTATACTTTTGGGGATATCATGATGAATTACAAAACGCACATCAGGCTTATCAATACCCATTCCGAATGCAATAGTAGCCACCACAACATCGGCATCTTCCATAAGGAACATATCCTGATGTTTTGCTCTGGTTTTAGCATCCAATCCGGCGTGATACGGAACTGCTTTTACACCATTTACTTCTAGTGTCTGTGCCAGTTCTTCTACACGCTTTCTGCTCAAACAATATACAATACCACTTTTACCACTATTCTGTTTTACAAAACGAATGATATCGGCATCTACGTTTTTTGTTTTTGGTCGTATCTCGTAGAACAAATTAGGCCTATTAAACGATGCCTTGAACGTTTCAGCATTGCTCATAGCTAGGTTTTTAAGAATATCTTCCTGCACTTTTGGCGTAGCCGTTGCCGTCAACCCAATAATGGGTATATTCTCTCCAATCCTTTTTATAATATTCTTAAGATTCCTGTATTCTGGTCTAAAATCGTGCCCCCACTCACTAATACAATGCGCTTCATCAACAGCCAAAAAAGAAATCTTTTGTTCTTTCAGAAAATCTACATATTCTTCTTTGGTAAGAGACTCCGGTGCTACATACAACAGTTTGGTTACACCACTAACAATATCGTCTTTTACTCTCTTAACCTCGGATTTATTAAGGGAAGAATTTAATACATGTGCTATTCCTTCTTCAGAAGAAATACTTCGAATAGCATCCACTTGATTTTTCATTAGTGCGATCAAAGGGGAAACTACAATCGCAGTTCCTTCACACATTAAGGCAGGAAGCTGGTAGCAAAGGGATTTTCCACCACCTGTAGGCATAATTACAAAAGTATTTTGCTTGTTTAAAATACTTTCTATTACCTTCTCCTGCAATCCTCTAAATTGACTAAAACCAAAGTACTTTTTTAGAGCTCCTTGTAAGTCAGTTTTGTTCAAACTCATTAAATCGTTTAACTTTTATATACCAATTAAATTAAAATCGCTATCACTGAAACCTTTTTCCCCAATAAAGATCTAGTGGATTGTTCTTTTTTCAAAAAGTTACCAAAGATAAGCAAACTAAAAATATTAAGCTTTTTTTCAGCACTATTTAAAATTCATAAGGTATTACATACCTTTGCATAATTAAAGATAATAAAATCTTTATTTATAACACGCAAATTTTATAAATTTTGAACACCCTCGATACGATTATTTCTTTTGCCCAACAAACCATTAATGAAGAAGCCAAAGCTATTGCACATCTGGAAGAACTTATTGACCAGGAGTTTGCCGAAGCGGTTCATACTATACATAATTCTAATGGTCGGGTTATTATAACCGGGATTGGTAAAAGCGCTATTATTGCTTCAAAAATAGTGGCTACTATGAATTCTACAGGAACTCCTGCTGTTTTTATGCATGCCGCAGATGCCATTCACGGAGATCTAGGTAATATCCTGAAGGATGATGTGGTTATTTGTATTTCTAAAAGTGGAAATACTCCTGAAATCAAAGTACTAGTTCCTTTGATTAAAAACTTTAACAATACTTTAATCGGTATCACTTCTAATAAAGAATCTTTTCTAGGAAAAGAAGCAGACTTTGTCTTAAATGCATTTGTAGAAAAAGAGGCATGTCCTAATAACCTGGCTCCTACTACCAGTACCACAGCACAATTGGTAATTGGTGATGCTGTTGCTGTTTGTTTATTGCACCTGAAAGGTTTTTCTAGCAGAGATTTTGCCAAATACCATCCTGGAGGAGCACTAGGAAAGAAACTATATCTTCGTGTAAACGATATTGTATCAAAAAACGAAAAGCCAAATGTTAGTCCTGATTCTGATATCAATGCCGTGATCGTAGAAATGACAGAAAAAAGATTAGGTGCTACAGCTGTGACCGAAGATGATAAAATTATCGGAATCATTACGGATGGAGACTTACGAAGAATGTTAACTACCAACACTTCATTTAATGGATTAACTGCTAAAGATATTATGTCTCCCAGTCCAAAACGAATTGATGTAGACGCAATGGCTGTGGATGCCTTAGATCGACTCGAAGAATATGGAATATCACAGTTATTAGCCGAAGAAAAAGGTAAGTATGCCGGGCTTTTACATATTCATGATCTAATGAGAGAAGGTATTTTATAATGGAAAAACAGACAACAAAAGATCCACAAGCGATGTCTTTTCTGGATCATCTGGAAGAATTACGATGGCATTTAATCAGAGCAACAGTAGCCGTATTGATAGCTGCGGTTGCAGCTTTTATAGCCAAAGAGTTTATTTTTGACGTATTGATTTTCGGACCTAAAAAAGCGGATTTCCCTACCTATAAAGGGCTTTGTAATTTATCAAAACTACTAGGTTTGGACGAGAGCCTATGCTTTAAAGAATTACCTTTTAGTGTTCAAAGTAGAAAAGTAGCCGGACAGTTTTCTGTTCATATCTGGACCTCAATTACGGCAGGTTTTATAGCCGCTTTTCCATATGTTCTATATGAATTTTGGAAATTTATTGCTCCGGCAATGTATGATAAAGAGAGAAAATATTCTAAAGGTTTTATCCTCATTTGCTCTTTTCTATTTTTCTTGGGCGTTCTTTTTGGATACTATGTAATAACTCCATTATCCATTAATTTCTTAGGAGGATATCAAGTAAGTGACGAAGTGCTTAATGAATTTGATATTGATAGTTATATTGGTCTATTAAGAGCCTCAGTAATTGCCTGTGGACTAATATTCGAGTTACCCGTAATTATGTTTTTCCTTACAAAAGTTGGATTGGTTACTCCAGAATTTTTGAAAAAATATCGAAAATTTGCCTTAGTTATTGTATTAATCTTATCGGCAGTAATCACACCACCGGATATTGCAAGTCAGGTAATCGTTGCCATTCCGATACTGGTATTATACGAAGTAAGTATTTTTATTTCCAAATTAGTAATTAAAAGACAAAACAAAAAATTAATTCCACAAACGAAATGAGTACCATAGTAGACGAGTTTAACGAATATCGAGAGAAAATGAATTCTCGTATTTTGGAAGACAATAACAAAATTATCAAACGTATTTTCAATTTAGACACCAATGCGTATATGAAAGGGGCTTTGGATGTAAAAACCAAAGAATTATTAGGATTGGTTGCATCCACTGTTCTAAGATGTGATGATTGTGTAAAATATCATTTAGAAACCTGTTATAAAGAAGGCTTAACCAAAGAAGAGGTGGTTGAATCGTTAAGTATCGCCACTCTAGTTGGAGGTACCATCGTTATACCTCATCTGCGACGTGCTTATGAGTTTTGGGATGCACTAGAAGCTCAAGAATCTTAAATCCGGTTTAAAAGAATAATGTACATTTACGAACATTTTTTAGCAACACTCTATATTTAAAGAAGTCATTCTGATTATGAAGTTAAAAGCGGATAATTTAATAAAGTCATACAAAGGAAGAAAAGTAGTAAAAGGAATTTCTCTGGAAGTGAACCAAGGAGAAATCGTTGGACTTTTAGGGCCAAATGGTGCCGGAAAAACTACTTCTTTTTATATGATCGTTGGTTTGGTAAAACCAAACGGCGGAAAAATCACACTGGACAACATTGATATCACAAAATTCCCCATGTACAAACGTGCTCAGAATGGTATCGGTTATTTAGCCCAGGAAGCTTCTGTTTTTAGAAAATTAAGTATTGAGGATAATATATTAAGCGTTTTACAATTAACCAAGCTTTCTAAAAAAGAACAACTTCATAAAATGGAGTCTTTGATAGAAGAGTTTGGCTTAGGACATATCAGAAAAAACCGTGGTGATCTATTAAGTGGTGGAGAGAGAAGACGTACAGAAATTGCGAGAGCATTGGCCACCGATCCTAATTTTATTTTATTGGATGAACCTTTTGCCGGAGTAGATCCGGTAGCGGTAGAAGATATCCAGCGAATTGTAGCACAGCTAAAAAACAAAAACATTGGTATCCTAATCACGGATCATAACGTACAAGAGACGTTAGCAATTACCGACAGAACCTATCTCATGTTTGAAGGAAGTATTCTTAAAGCAGGGATTCCAGAGGAGTTAGCAGAAGACGAAATGGTACGTAAAGTATATTTGGGTCAGAATTTTGAACTAAGAAAGAAGAAACTGGACTTCTAAAGAGTATATGAGTAAATTAGTTTTTGAGTACTTGAGCATCTACGCTAAAAATATATCTATTTCTCAACTCATTTACTAAGCGACTTTTCTTTAAAAATCACTGACATCAAAACATACAACAAGATGATACAAGGTATTGCCATAAACTGAAGTAATACTAACAAAACAACTGTGAGCAATAAGAAAATATACCTAACCTTATTTCCGACAAATCCCCAAGTTTTAAACTTCAACGCAAATAATGGAATTTCGGCATTAAGCATATAACAACTTACCAGAGTTAAACCTATCAAAAACCATTGATTTAATATAATGTCTGAGATCCAAGCCTGTGTTTGAAACTGCAGAATTAATGGTAGACTTAAAATTAGTAAAGCATTTGCTGGAGTGGGTAATCCAATAAAAGAGGTAGTTTGCCGTGTATCGATATTAAACTTAGCCAATCGATATGCAGAAGCCATTGTTATTAATAAACCAACTAAAGGTATAAATTCATAATATCCTACCAGAAAATCCTTATCATATACGTGATAGGTAAGACTGTTCTCCAATGAGGTCCCGTAAGCTTTTGTTAATAATTGACACATTACTATTCCTGGAACTAATCCACTGGTCACCATATCCGCCAGAGAATCCAACTGCAACCCTAATTCACTTTGTACCTTCAGGATTCTTGCAGCAAAACCATCAAAAAAATCAAAACCAATCCCGAGTACTACAAAAAGTGCTGCTAACTCTAAAGAGCCTTGCACAGCAAAAATTGTAGCGATACATCCACAGAATAAATTTAGAAGGGTAACGATATTAGGAATATGCTTTTTAAACTGCATAGAATTTGATTTTGTGTAAAAATAACAAACTATTTCCGTCTATTAACATAGACTACACAATATGAAATCACAAATAAAGTTTATCATGTTGAAAAATAGTGAGATATTTGTCAAAAATTGCTTGGATTGAAAAGAATTATAATTGTTTTATTTTTTCTAGCTGTATCCCTTTCTTCGGCACAGACTAGAAAATATTCTAATGAATTTCTAAATATCGGTGTAGATGCCGGTGCTTTGGGTATGGCCAATGCTGTAGTAGCAACCTCTGGAGATGTAAATTCCGGATATTGGAATCCCGCCGGTCTCATAAACTTAGAGGATAATCAGGTATCTTTTATGCACGCGGCATATTTTGCAAACATTGCTAATTATGATTACCTAGCTTTTGCGATGCCTCTGGATGAGAAAAGCGCTATCGCACTTTCTTTAATTCGATTTGGAGTCGATGATATCCTGGATACTACAAGTTTGGTAGACGCCGATGGCAATATAGATTATACAAGAATCAACTTATTCTCTGCTGCAGATTATGCGTTTACGTTTTCTTATTCGAGAAAATTACCAATAGAAGGATTGAGTTATGGAGCTAATGCTAAAGTAATAAGAAGAGTCATTGGTGATTTTGCTTCTTCCTGGGGATTTGGTTTTGATGCAGCTTTGCAATACAAAAAGAATAACTGGCAATTCGGAATTATGGTACGTGATATTACCACAACCTTTAATGCCTGGAGTATAGAAGACTTTGTCATCGGAGATCTTAATGGTGATGGAATCCCGGATGAAGATCAAATACCACAAATCAGAGATCAGGAATTACCAGAAACTACTGAGATCACAATTCCAAAATTACAGTTTGGAGCAGCAAGAAAATTTGATTTAGGTAAAAAATTTGGTTTAAATACTGAATTAGATATGAATGTTCGTTTTGCAGAAACGAATGATATCATTTCTTCTTCAGCAATTAGCGTTACTCCTGCTTTTGGTTTTGAATTGGATTATGCCAAGATCGTATACCTGCGTGGTGGTGTTGGTAATTTTCAGAATATTGAGCAATTTGACGGATCGGACAATGTAGGTTTTCAACCTAATTTTGGTGTTGGCTTCAAATACAAAGGCATACAGGTAGATTATGCCTTGACAGATATAGGAGATCAGAGTGCTGCTATCTATTCTAATGTATTTTCTATTAAAGTAGATTGGAGTATTTTTAGATAAACATCAACTAATCATAGCCTTTTTTTAACTTTGATTTTAAGTTTTGTAACGAAATAAAACTATTTTCGTTATTAAGACAGAACACTCTTTATGAAGAATATTTTACTTATTGTTATATCCGGTTTATTACTCGCAATCGGCTGGCCTACATACGGTTTCCCATTATTTCTTTTTTTCGGTTTTGTTCCGCTACTAATAACGGAATATAAAATTCGTCATAACAAAAACCATAACATCCAAGTATTTGGATTATCCTTTCTTACATTTTTCATCTGGAATACGATTACCACCTGGTGGATCTACAACTCTACTCCTTTTGGCATGTGGTTTGCAGAAATTGTAAATAGCTTATTGATGGCACTCGTATTTCTCATATATCACATAATCGCTAGAAGAGCTTCGTTCACAATTGGATCTGTTTTTTTGGTATGCATATGGATGAGTTTCGAATATTTACATCTACAATGGCAATTTTCATGGCCGTGGCTTAATTTAGGAAACGGTTTTGCAAATTTTACTTCCTGGATACAATGGTATGAATATACGGGAACCTTTGGTGGGACTTTATGGATATGGATTGTAAACATTGGCGTATTTAAAAATGCATTACTTTTTATTGAACATAAAGACAAATCAATTCTGTATCGATCCGCCATCAGAAATGGACTGATTATTATTTTTCCGATTTTAATTTCTCTTGTTATCCTGAAAACCTATGAAGAAGATGGTAAGGATGTAGAAGTTGTAATCCTTCAACCAAACATAAATCCGTATACGGAGAAATACAATACTTCTGATGACCGTGTGAGCGTATTGTTAAGCTCACTTACTGCAACAGAAATTAGCGACACAACAGATTTCATTATAGCCCCCGAAACAGTTTTTGCGGATAACAATAGACTGAAAAACTTTCAGAGTTCTATTGCCAAAAAAACAGCTTTAAGTATCATCAGCGAATATCCAAAAGCGAATTTCTTATCTGGTATTTCACTACTTGATGTTTTTCGAGACCCTTCAAAAGTACACTCTCAAACCAATGAACATAAAAGTGGAGTCTTTTATGATGACTATAACTCTGCCTTTCTGGTAAGACCTGATGGAACCGACGAGCTTTATCATAAAAGTAAGTTGGTTGTAGGTGTAGAGAACTTTCCGTATCAAAGCGTCTTTAAACCAATCGTTGGTGATGCAATGATCGATTTGGGTGGTACAGTCGCAAAAAAGACAACACAACCAGATCGAGAAGTTTTCTTTACAAATGAAGATATTGGTGCGGGACCTATTATATGTTATGAAAGTGTCTATGGTGAGTTTGTAACAGGGTATGTTAGGAATAATGCAGATTTTCTGGCGATTATTACCAATGATGCCTGGTGGGGAGTTACCCAAGGACATAAACAACATCTTGCATATGCTAAATTTAGAGCGATAGAAACTCGCAGAAGTATTGCCAGAAGTGCTAATACAGGAATTTCTGCAATTATAGATCAAACCGGCACTATAGTTTCATCTCTTGGGTATAATGAACAAGGAGCCTTAAAAGGCACTCTCAAAACCAACGACAAAATCACATTTTATGTAAAAGCTGGAGATTATCTGGCTAGAGTTGCTATTTTTCTGATGATTTTCATTTTCCTCTTTTCTGTGACCAGAAGAAGAAAATCGTTATAAGCTAAATACGAATACTCTTGCGTTCATTAAAAAAAATCAGTTTTAAAGAAAACAATGATTACTAATTTCACCAAAACTCTTTCCCAAACTTCTTTACAGAAGTAAATTTCTTATAAATTTTGGATAAGATTGTAGAAAACATAGCTAAAATCAGAAACTTGATCACTTTATAACTTAGTTGCTTTGCAACTTTGTACCTTTGCAACTTTAAAAAAAACCACGTGAATTACGTATCAGTAGAAAATATAGCCAAATCCTTTGGGGAACGTATCCTATTTAAAAATATCTCTTTTGGAATAAATGAAGGTCAGAAAATAGGCTTTGTTGCAAAAAATGGAACAGGTAAAACATCGCTTCTTAATATTATTGCTGGTGACGAAGAGCCTGATGAAGGACAAGTAGTATATAGAAAAAATCTAAAAGTTGCTTTCTTACCTCAAGAACCCAATTTGGATCCCAATCTAACTATCGAACAAACTATTTTTGCCGCAGATAACGAGACGCTGCGCGTAATCAATACCTACGAGAAAGCATTACAAAACCTTGATGATAGCGAGGCTTATCAGAAAGCTTTTGAGCAAATGGATGCTTTAAATGCCTGGGATTTTGAAACACAATACAAGCAAATTCTTTTTAAGTTAAAACTTGAAAATCTGGATCAAAAAGTAAGTCAACTTTCCGGAGGACAGAAAAAAAGATTAGCGCTTGCCAATATTTTATTAAGCAAACCAGAACTACTCTATTTAGATGAACCTACCAACCATTTGGATCTGGAAATGATTGAATGGCTAGAGGAGTATTTTGCCAAAGAAAATTTCACCTTATTTATGGTAACTCACGACCGTTATTTTCTGGAAAACGTGTGTAACGAAATTGTAGAGTTAGAAAACGGTAAATTATACAGCTACAAAGGTAATTATGCATATTACTTACAGAATAAAGAAGCTAGAATAGCTAATGAAGAAATCGAAACGGGTAAAGCTAAACAACTCTATAAAAAAGAATTGGATTGGATGCGACGACAACCCAAAGCTCGTACCACAAAATCTAAATCTAGAATCGATGATTTCTATGAAATTAAAGAACGGGCTCATCAGAGAAGAAATGATCACGAAGTACAACTTGAAATCAATATGGAACGTCTGGGAAGCAAGATTCTGGAAATCCATAAAGTTTCGAAAAGTTTTGAAAATCTTACATTACTAGACAAATACGAGTATGTATTCAGAAAAGGAGAACGTGTAGGTATTATTGGTAAAAATGGTACAGGAAAATCAACATTTCTAAATATGATTACCGGAGGTATCCAACCGGATCAAGGTAAAATAGTAGTTGGTGATACCGTAAAATTCGGGTACTATACGCAAAGAGGAATTACCATAAAAGAAGGACAAAAAGTCATTGAAGTTATCAGAGAATTTGGTGATTACATTCCTTTGAAAAAAGGAAGACAAATTTCTGCTCAACAATTATTAGAACGCTTTTTGTTTGACCGAAAAAAGCAATATGATTTTGTAGAAAAACTAAGCGGTGGCGAAAGGAAACGATTGTATTTATGTACCGTTTTGATTCAAAACCCTAATTTTTTGATACTGGATGAACCCACGAACGATCTGGATATTGTCACATTGAACGTTTTAGAAAATTTCTTGTTAGATTTCCCGGGTTGCCTAATTGTAGTATCACACGACCGTTATTTTATGGATAAAATAGTGGATCACTTGTTTGTATTTAGAGGAAATGCTGTGATTGAAGATTTTCCTGGTAACTATTCTGATTACCGCGCCTATGAAAATAGTCGTGAACCAGAGAAAGTAAAAACTCCCGATGCAGAGCCTAAAACAAAAACTTCCTGGAAAAAAGATAATAAAACCGCTTTATCATACAATGAACAAAAAGAATATAATCGTATAGAACGTGATCTAAAAAAATTAGAAATTCAGAAAAAAGAGATCGAAGCTTTATTTAACAGTGGTGCGTTGGAGGGAGATAAGATCAATGAAGAATCTGCCAAACTTAAAGGGATTATAGATGCTATCGAAGAAAAAGAAATGCGCTGGCTGGAACTTTCTGAGAAAATGGAATAACTAATATCTATTCTTCGAACTGATGTTATTTAAATTTAAATCTTATCTGAACTTCTTATGGAAATCTACCAATCAACATGGTGTCCATTCTCCTTTTGTTTATAATCTGGTTACTAAGTGTTTTTATGATAGAAAAGAAAGAGCTTCTTATAATTCGATTAAAAATTTTCATAAGAACAATACACTAGATATAAGTTTAAAGAATGCCAAACTTTTAAATAGGCTCATCCCCTATCTCGATTACAAGAAGATATTGATTTTAAGTGATTCATCTGATTTTATTACCCAAATTTTATCAGTTAACAATCAGATTTCTATCTCCGATTCTTTAGAAGTTAAACATCCATTCGATTTCATTTATATGGATATTGCTCCATGTGAAAACAATCCTGAACTACTGGAAACTATATTTTCTTTAGTTCATAATGATTCTCTACTTCTATTCAATGAAATTCATAAATCACAGTCTAATCAATTTATTTGGGAACAATTACAAAATAACTCAAAGACCAAAGTAACCATTGACACCTATGATCTTGGTTTTGTGTTTTTTAGAAGAGAACAGGAAAAAGAACATTTTATCATTAGAGTTTGATAATTTCTTTTATATATTCATCAAAAGTCTGCTTTCGATCTTTTAGAAACCTCATCAAATATTTCTCTGACACCTCAAGTCCCATAGTTTGCTCTATAGATTGAAGTTTCTGATATAACTTCGAAATTTCTTTAACCGTTGCTATTGTTGGAGATATTCTTCTCGCAAAAAATGAGAACATCTTACTTTTCGAATTAAATTTTGCTTCAAAATCTATGATAACCCAATAATACCCTCCATCATCCATCGGATTTTTATTAATAAGAACAGTATTTCTTTTACCATGTAATTGTACCCAAAACCTTTTTAGAATTGCCTTGGGTATATCTGCGTGATATAGCACCGTAGAAGACTTTTTACTGTAATCTAATTCGTTAGATCTATTTCTTAGAACCACAATATCCTCATCAACATATTCTATACAAAAATTAATATCAGTCTTACTCAAGACTAGCTTTTCTGTATTTGATATCGCATCGCTACTTACAAGCGTTGATTTTTCGATTGTAGACATTTTAGACTATTGTTTAAAAACAAAATGTAATATAAATCAAGGAACTAAAAAATGAGAAATATCATATAAATAAAAAATCACTTTTAATGTAACAACTCGATTCTTAATGCGTCATATAAGCTAAAATTGTATCTTACAGCTGTAATTTAATACATCACATGGAAAACGTTATTGACATTAAAGGTATCATTAGGAATTTTCAACTAGGTCAAGAGACTGTTTATGTACTTAAGGGTATTGATCTGGAAATTAAAAGAGGTGATTATATTGCCATCATGGGGCCTTCAGGATCAGGTAAATCCACTTTAATGAACCTTTTGGGCTGTTTAGACACGCCAACTGACGGGACCTATAACCTAAACGGAAATGACGTAAGTAAAATGACGGATGATGAATTGGCTGAAATAAGGAATAAAGAAATTGGATTTGTTTTCCAAACTTTTAATTTATTGCCTAGAACTACTGCTTTGGATAATGTTGCATTACCTATGGTTTATGCCGGAACTTCTAAGAAAGATAGAAATGCACGGGCTGAAGAGGTATTAGCAGATGTGGGGCTTGCAGATCGTATGGATCATAAACCCAATCAACTTTCCGGAGGTCAACGACAACGTGTTGCTGTAGGTCGCGCCTTGGTCAATAAGCCTTCTATCATTTTAGCAGATGAACCAACCGGAAATTTGGACTCTAAAACTTCTCTGGAAATCATGCAATTATTTGATGATATTCATGCAGCTGGAAATACGGTTATATTAGTGACTCATGAAGAAGAAGTTGCTGCTCACGCACATCGTGTCATTCGACTACGAGATGGGATGGTGGAAAGTGATGTACGAAATCGATAGGTTATCTTTTTAGAACAATCCATAAATCAAACATACTACTATTGAGTAGAAAATCATTAATGTTATTTCTAAACGATATTTATTAAATAATTTTTCCATTTTTAAAATACACTTTTTAAAGAAATTAAAGAAAACCTCAAAAAAATCCTTTGAGGTTTTCTTATAAATGAATCGGGTAAATTAACGTTTTATAAATCTTTTAGTGCTACTCCCTTTAGCAGTTTTCACATTGATAAAGTAAACACCTTTACTCAAATCAGAAATATCAACTTCCATATTTATTTTTGACAAACTACTTATTTTCTTACCCAAAAGTGTATAAATTTCAACTTGCTCTACAGGCTGATCTGTTTTAATATTCAAAACTTCATTTGCAGGATTTGGATACAATACAAATTCAATTGGTGTATCGTTATCTATAACGCTTAACGCAGTACAATTTAGACTAAAGCTTGTTTGTGTATCTACTCCTCCACTCCAGTTTGCGTTACTATAAGAAATATCATCTACAGTAATACAGGAAAGGTTTGGATTATTAGTCGCATCGAAGGCCCCCATATTATTATTATTCCCATTTGCTACATTTAGGATTGAAAGATTATTATCATTAACTCTTAAATTCCCATTAAAAACAGTGTTATTAGACAAATCCAGACTTATTATTTGATTTTCAGCACATAGCAATCCTTCTAACTGTAAATTAGAAGAGACATCTAGATTGGTTAATTGGTTTCGATAACAAACTAGGAATTTCAAATTTGCATTTGTTGATAAATCGATATTAGCAAGCATATTGTCAGAGAAATTTAAACCCTCTAATTGAGTTACATTGCTTACATCTAAAAATGTTAGTTGATTATTGTGGATTTGCAAATTTTTGAGGTTGGGTACTCCACTTAGATTAATGGTATTTAACTGATTATTTGTAACGTATAATTGCTCTAAATTATTCATCCCAGTTAAGTCAAGTGTGGATAATTGATTAAACCCAGCTCTTAGCTCAATAATACTTGTAAAAGCCTGAATACCTGTAGCATCTGCTACATTTTGTGATTGTATATTTAAAGGAATTGAATAGGCACTAGCCTCAGTACACTGAATTTCCATATCACCATTAGTATTTATAGCATTATTTCCTACTAAATATGCTTTCAAATTAGCATCAGGTATGTTTACCAGACAAACTTGACTAAATAACCCAGTAACCGTTTTATCAGCATCCATAGTAATCGTTAGCGGATTTGTGGTTCCACTTGCGTCTCCGCTCCATCCATCAAACTGATAGCCTGCATCCGGTGTAGCTGTTAAAACGACACTTGTTCCATCATCATAGGTTCCATTCGTGGGGTTTGGATTGGTAGTTACTGATCCATTGGTCGCAGTAATAGTTAAGGTGCGCTGAATAGCGCTAAATAATGCAGTAACCGTTTTATCAGCATCCATAGTAATGGTTAATGGATTTGTGGTTCCACTAGCATCGCCACTCCATCCATCAAATTGATAGCCTGCATCTGGTGTAGCGGTTAGGATTACACTGGTTCCATCATCATAAGTCCCATTTGTAGGATTCGGATTGGTTGTTATAGAGCCATTGGTCGCATTGATAGTCAAGCTACGTTGAGTTACACTAAATAACGCAGTTACTGTTTTATCAGCATCCATAGTAATGGTTAGTGGGTTTGTAGCTCCACTAGCATCACCGCTCCAACCATCAAACTGATACCCTGCATTAGGTGTTGCGGTTATTGTCGCTGTAGTACCATCTATATAAACACCATTTGAAGGAGTGACATTTCCATTGACACCACTATTAATAGTCAAACTGCGCAAAGTACTATTTGTACCATATTCGTAAGCCCCAAGATCCACAGTCCCTCCTATTATCCTTATTCCTCCTGATAAATCTGTATTTATTCCTGAAGGCAGAGCTGTATTACTGCCAGTATCCACTGCTGGCGAACCACTTTGCAACGTATAGTCATCCGCAGAAGCATTCATATATAACGGGTCACTATTTATAGCTCCTAACTGTCCCCCTTCAATAATACTATTATTAACCGTTACACCAGCTGGTGTACCGTTAATTAATTCCAAAGGAGTTATACTACCATTTCCATAAATGATTGTATTTTCAATTGATCCCACTGTACTACCAGAAAATATCGATATTACATTACCATTTGACCCTGTGTTATTAGCAAAAGTAGAATTGATAATTTCGAAAGAATCTGAATATATGTATAAGCAAGATGCTCTGTTTTGCGAAATATTATCATAAAAAAGACTGTTTACTATAGATCCTCTAGCCTTCACATTACCAACACTTACCAAAAATGTATTATTATTTCTTGAAAAATTATTTCTAACTACACAACTTTCAAAATCTACATCAGAATACACTGTAGGAATATTTGGCATATCTGACCAATATCCTGCAACATAAGAACCTGAATTATTCTCTATAATACAATTTCTTATAGTAGCCGTTATTTCATCTCCTGCTGTTTGTGGATTTGTAAATATAGCAGCTCTGTCTGATACTGTAGAATTTGCATTCGCAATGGTAAAGCCATCTACTACTACATCTTTTGTATTTCCTTCTATTACAATGACATGATAGGCGTTATCTTGTCTTGTAGGTTCTGTATCTAAAATGTTTGCATTATCATCTCCATTAATATCCCCACTTAATATGGTAATGTTTGTATTAATATCTCTTTGACTCAGTTGAGTTTCGGTAGCGTTAAACCCACCATACAAAATTGCTCCATTCGGGATTGTAAATCTTGCTTGTCTTGGATCCATATTTGTGGTACTTGGAGTATAAGCACCTTCAGCGACCCATATTTCGGCTCCAGAAGCCACTACTTCTAATGCCGATTCTAATGTAATAAAAGCATCTGTCCAAGAGGTTCCGTTGGTGGCGCCAGTTGCATCCTTATCCACATATACTGTTGAACTCATAAGAAATGTCTTTGCATTTGAGTACCCAGAATCCGTTGCTAAACTTGAGCAATATGTTTTTACGTATACATCATATAATTGTCCTTGAACTAAATTCGATAGTATTTGAGAATTTGTTGTAATATTAGAAATTGTGGTTCCATTTCCTATTGGCTGCCCACTTTCAACATATACCAAATCAAAAGATGTTGAAATAGCATCCATATCCCAGCTTATTGTTGCTGAATTATTCGTTATTCCTGAAACCGTAATATTTACTGGCACATCACAAGCTTGAATTGTCGGATCTGAATACTTATATATAGCTGATCCGCTAAGAGAGTTGACTACATATATATCTCTACCTCTAATAGCTATACCTGCTGCATACGGAATAGAATTACCTACAGCGGTTGCAGCTCCTGTTCCATCTGCTTTTATTTTAAGAATACCTCCACTAGCAGTAGGTCTAGTAAAATAAAGATAATCTTGTGCATAACGAATTCCTCTAGGAGAAGCTATATTACCCAGGACTAATTGAGCCGTAGGATTGGTTTGTGACAAATCAATTTTATAAATTGCTCCTACATTATTACTACCACCTATATCAACATAGTAAAGAATATCACCATCCATAGTTGCATCACTAATCCTAGAAAAAGCAGTAGGCAATGTCGCTACAACCGTTGTATTCACAGTATTTCCACTAACACCATCATATCGTCTGATATTAGCACCCGATGTGAATGTCCCTTTTTTGGTTATAAAGTATGGGACACCATTGTAATAAAAAACTACGTATGAAGCATCTACTATGCTTAATTTACTTGAACTACTACCTGTAGTTGAAGCAAAACCAACCTTATTAGTGACCCCTCCTGGAATTAATATTTCAGTACCTTGTTGTGCTAAATTAAGGCCAGTAAATCCGATATTATTTGATGGAGTATTATCAAAACCAGTTGCTACTGTTTCTAAAGTAGGGCTTGATTGGGTATGATCTATTTTGTGTAAAGTAGATCCACTCATGGTGTACACATAATTATCATCTACCGATAATCCTCTTGCATTAGGTACACCATTGAATATTTGTGTCTGTGCAAACGCCACACTAGTTATGAATAGCATTACATATAGTATTCGTGTTTTCATATTCCTTCTTTTTAAGTTTATATGAAATAAAAATCACACATCTCCTTAAAACATGATCAGAATAGTTTCCGAATGGAATCCAATATTTTCCCAATGAAATGTTAACACCTTAACTTATTTCAATTGAAGTGAAGCGCTAACCAAGAAGAAATTAAAAGCATACGTTGTGATCAAATGAATTTATAACACCAGGATTCTAGGAATAAGAAGGGTGTCAAGAAAACAAACAATACAATAAAGTATTAGACTAAAACTTTTAAAAGATTAAGAGAGTATAAACACAAAACCAAAAAAGGACTTTTGGTAAGACGAAGAATGTAACACAATTATGCTTAGGATACTTAAAGACTATATTTTTATATATTATTATTGGTTTAGGATTCGAAAATCGCTTCAAAAGCAAGCTTATATCCTTTACTTACGGGAATATCGGTATCATCAAGTAATTGAACACTTCGTTCTTTTCTGGAATAATATTTTATTTTATCAGAATTAACGATCCACGAGCGATGTACACGTATAAAAGTTCCTTCTTCCTGAAGTAGCTCTTCATAATAGTGTAATTTTTTAGCAACCGTATATTTTTTCTGTTGATTCGTATAAATAATAGAATACATTCTATCTGCTTGTATATAGAGAATATCCTGTACACTAATAATTGCATAGTCACTCTTGTAGGGTACTGCTATCTTATTAATCTTCTTTTTATTTTCATTTAATAATTGTACTCTATTATCTATAGTATCTTGCTGAAGATAGTTCTGAGCTTTTTTAACAGCATTCTGCAATAATTGAATCTCAACTGGTTTTAATAAATAATCTATCGCAGCCACCTGAAATGCTTTTATAGCATAACTATCGTGAGCCGTAATAAAAATTACCTGAAAATCTATTTGGTCAAAGGATTCAAATAATTGAAAACCGTTCTTTTGTGGCATTTCTATATCCAAAAAGACAACTTGTGGACGATATTTGCGTATTTGCTCTAAGGCTTCATCTACATTTGTTGCTTCTGCTAATACATTTACATTTTTACAGAAATTAGCTAATAAAAACCGTAAGTTTTCCCTTGCATTTATTTCATCGTCTACTAAAATACTTGTAATTTCTTCCTCCATAAATACTATCTTAAAACAATCAGATTATTGGAATTGACTAATCTCATAATTTCTAAACCTAAAGGTAAATTACCTTTTTTATCCCTATACTTTATTGAATCTTTCCAAATAAGCCAAAAAAGTTTCCAAACCTTAAGAGAAATCATCCGGTGTTTCAAACAAGGATGGTATTTTTATAACTACCCTTGTTCCTTCTGTAATAGGTTCATAATAAAAACCAATATCAGTTTTATAATATTTTTTAAGAAGTGTCAATTTCTGCTTAATGGATTTTGTTGAAAACGACTCATGGTTTAATTCTTGAGACCCCACAATTTCTCTGGAAGCATTCATTCCGATTCCATTATCAGTAATCACACACCGTAAAATATCTTTTTCCTGATAAAATTCTAATTTAATTGTTTTTATACCTTCTTTTTTATGCAGTAATCCATGTTTTAATGCATTTTCTACAAAAGGCTGGATGATTGTAGACGGAATTTTAATATCCTCTATAGTCTCTTCTCCAAATATTTCATACTCAAAATCGTCCCTAAATCTTAATTTTTCCAGTTCTAAATACTTTTTTAAATGAGATAATTCTTCGTCAAAATACACAAAGCTCTTTTCACTCATATAAAGGTTATCCCTAAGCAGTGATCCAAACTTAGTAAGATAGGTGTAAGCAGCTTGTTTATCATTTTTTAACACCAAGTTTTGTATGGAGTTCATGGCATTAAAAATGAAATGAGGATTCATTTGCGATTGCAGACTTTTTAATTTTGAAGTCGCGATCTGAAATTGTAAATGTTCTTTTTCTAACAATTCTTGTTGCTTGGTCTTTAGTTTCGTAATTCTTCTCCAAAAATAAAACCATAACACAAATATTATTGTAACTAAACAACTTATGATAAACCACCACCTTTGATAAAATGGGTGTTTCACTCTTATATTTATTTTCTGGCTAGAGGTTTCAGCAATACCATCTTTCTCAACTGCTTTGACTTCTAGCAAATACTTACCAGGAGAAAGTCTATTAAATGTTAATTGATTTGTTCCGTAAGGTAAAGTTTCCCAGTTATCTTTTGTTCCACCAAGCCGATACCGATACAAACTGTTTTTTTGTGAAGAAAATCCATTGGTATGGAATCTAAACTGGATTTTTCTGTGGTCATGAGGTAACGTATAATTATTTTTCAGAGTTACTTCTTTATCTTCAATTAACACATTTTCAAAATAGAATCCAGACAACTTTTTCTTTGTGAATACTTTATCCTTGTTAATTCTAAAAACTCCTTTGTTAGAACTGATATATACATACGAATCCTTAATTTTAATATCAGTGATATTTTGCGCTATGACCCCGTCTGTTTTAGTTAGGTTTCTAAGTCTTCCTGTTTCTATATTTAAAACTTGTAACCCTTTATCCGTTGCAATCCAAAGCGTTCTTCCATCTCCTTCTATAACTTTAGTTTGATTAGAAAGTAAGCCATTTTGCAAAGTATAATGCTTCAATACCTTTCCTTCCTTTATACCTATAACACCATCTTTAAAAGTAGAAACCCAAATCATCCCATCAGAAGTTTCTGTAATATCAATAGCAAAAATTGACTTTTTGTTATGCATTATAACATTAGAATCACCAGTAGACTTATATATTCTCAATCCTCTTAAATATCCCACATACATAGTATTGCTACTCTTACTGTAATAGGAACTATACGATCTTCCAGTATGTAATTTGGAGAATATCTTTTGGTTTAGATCGCTTTTATTAAAATCAATAATTTTAGCATCTTCAAAAGATGCTAACAGAAATTTATTTTCTGAAATAAGAGATAGATCTTTAGCATTTAAAAAAACATTTTCTTCTTGTATTAAACCAGTTTTCAAATTAAAAATAAAGGATTTACCTTGTTGACTAATATAGACTTGATCATTATAACTATCATCTAAGATTGACGATACTTTCTGATCGTATTCTAATTTCACAATATTTACCTTACTTGTTGATATATCAATGTCAATTAAATTTCCATTATGAGTACCACACAACAAGTGGGTACTTTTGACAACTTCCATGCTCGTAATGTTGGACAAATTTTGAGGTAATTCATAATTTTCAATATAAATGTTTGGAATAACGAACACTCCATTTCTTAGAGAAGTACACCAATAATTACCTTCGCTATCTCTCAACACCTTAGTAATCACCTTATTTTTAAAATACCTTGCTTTTAGTGTTAAGGTTTCTTCTTTTAAATCATACACAAGAATACCTTCCTCTGTGCACAACCAAAGATCATTTTCGATAACCTGAGCATAAATTACTTTATTACTTTCTATTCCTTTTGGGAGTGATATACTTTGATAGCTCGCTCCTTTATCTTTAAACAAATGAGAATTGTTGGTTATATAATTGTAATAATAAAGATATGATTGGTTCTTGAATTTAAAATGTTTTGTTTGAAAACTCGAAAATTGAGAGGAGTCAGTTTCTATATTTTTATAATGAATTTCTTGTTTATCCACCTTATACTTCACAAGATTACTTTGCTGATAAAACAAGGTGTCATTTTGCACAAAAACATTCCTGTATGCGTCTGATAAGATTGAGCTTGGCAGTTTTTTTTGGGTTTTAAGATCGAATAGCAATATTCCTTTTCTCAATGCAAAGATGACTAACCTATTCTTCATGAAAGTAAATTGCGGAAGTATTCCTTTATTTTCACCATTTAAGTCAGTAAACAAAACCAGTTTATCATCTTCTACATAAAAAAACTGACCGGCAATATTATTACACCAGACTTTGCCGTCTGGTCCAATTTTTAGGCCAAAAACAGATAATCCTATTTTTTTTGGATGGGTATAATTTTTAAAAGTTTTACCATCGTAACGGTATAAACCTGTATCTGCAGCTAACCAGATAAAACCCTGATTATCTTCAATAATACTATAAAATTCTATATCAGGAAGACCATCTTTATCCGATAAGTGAATGTATGCAGGATGCTGAGCATATGACACACAAACGTTTATGAAAAAAATCAGATATAGTAGTTTACGATAATGCATTAATTGTTATCACAGTATTACTCAAAACTACCATTTTAGTTTAAAAACTTAATTACTTTTCTTCTAAAACACTTTAATAAGTTTCCGAATAAAAAATTAATCTTCTTATTAAAAGGCTATTTTCTAAATCTGTTGTTTACATATTTTTAATTCGTATTTTGGTGTTTTATTAATTCGGATTTCTATATGCAACCCATACATATTCTACTTTTAATTGCCGTTTATTTTGGTGTACTACTATTAATTTCATATTGCACAGGAAAAAGTTCGGGAAACGATGCTTTTTTTAAGGCTGACAAACAATCTCCGTGGTATGTTGTTGCTTTTGGTATGATTGGAGCTTCACTAAGCGGAGTCACATTTATATCTGTTCCCGGATGGGTTGAAGGAGCCCAATTTAGCTATATGCAGGTAGTCTTTGGATACCTTGTTGGGTATTTTGTAATCGCATACATTTTAATGCCTATTTATTATAAACTGAACGTTACATCCATCTACCAATATCTTGGAGAAAGGTTTGGAATAGTGAGTTATAAAACCGGAGCTTTCTTTTTCTTTATATCCAGGGTTTTAGGAGCTTCTTTCAGATTATACCTTGTGGCAATTGTTCTGCAACAATATATATTTGATGAATGGAATGTACCATTCGAAATTACGGTGATTCTATCCATACTTTTGATATGGATATATACCTTTAGAGGAGGTATCAAAACCATTGTCTGGACGGATACTTTACAAACATTATTTATGTTAATTGCTGTAGGAGCGGCAATCTACTATATCAATGATCAAATAGGATGGTCATTCTCAGAATTTCTTTCTTCTGATGAATTAAAAAACTATGATAAAATATTTTTCTTCGATAGCTTTTTAGAAAAAAATCATTTCTTTAAGTCATTTATCGGAGGTATGTTTATAGCCATCTGTATGACCGGATTGGATCAGGATATGATGCAAAAAAACCTAACCTGTCGTAATTTGAAAGAAGCACAGAAAAACATGATTTCCTTTAGTTTAGTACTGATTGTTGTCAACTTCGTCTTTCTTTTATTAGGTGCTTTACTATTCATATATGCAGATCAATTCAATATCGCCACGCCAATCGTAGATGGTAGTGTAAAAACTGATCTACTATTCCCAGAAATAGCTATTAATGGAGGATTAGGTATTGTATTAGCCGTTGCATTTATTCTTGGATTGGTAGCAGCAGCCTATAGTAGTGCAGATAGTGCTTTAACTTCATTAACAACCTCTTTTTGTATAGATTTTTTAGGAATTGAGAAAAAAAATGAAAAAGATCAGGTAGCTATCCGAAAGAAAACTCATATCGCTATGAGTGCTCTACTAATCATTGTCATCGTAATCTTTAAACATGTATTAACAGAAAATGTAATCAGTAACTTATTAACCGTTGCTACTTTTACCTATGGCCCATTACTAGGATTATTTGCCTTTGGGGTTTTTACCAATTACAAAATCAAAGATCAATATAGCTGGATCGTTGCTTTACTCTCTGTTGTTATCATTATTGGAGTATGGAAAATACCTCCGGAATTTATAGGAGGTTATAAAATTGGGTATGAATTACTCCCTCTTAATGGTTTATTGACCTTTCTTGGATTAATACTGATTCGTAGAAAGTAATACTAAGGTGCAAGCTACCTCAGCTTTTATATTAGCTCGTGAGAGGATTTGATACAGCTCAGAATTTTCGGTTCCCGGATTAAAAATGACCCTTTTTGGTTGAAGACTCACTATGTATTCATAATACTGCTGTTGACGCATAGGATTTAGATACAAAGTAATAGTATCAACATTATCAAAATCAATTAAAGCGGTCTCTATTCTAATCCCAGACACTTCTCCTTCCCGAAGCCCTATCGCAACAACATTCTGCTGATGATTTACTAATCTATGAATAACTAAATTAGAATATCTATTAGATTTTAAAGAAGCTCCTAATACCAAGGTCTTTTTAGACATATTACTGAACAATTTAGTCGCAAAATAAAGTTAATACCTTAGTGTTTCATGGTTTAAACGTTAAAAATAAACGCCAAAATGTTAAAAACAAAAAGGACGTGTAACACATGCCTTATCAGTCGCGTCTTATAGATAAGAAATATGATTTTTCATAAATTTAGTTAGTTAGTTAGTTACTTAATAATCAAATTTTATTCATAGTTGATGGTTAGTGTTACTATTTGATTATTATAGAAGACCGCCCCTTATCCAGGGGCGGTTTTTGATTTAATAATTAATTGTTAAAAAAGATTTTCTTGTGTAACAGATTTCATACTTAATCGTCATATACCAAAACGTACGTCTAATCAACGTACTAAACAAAGAGAACGTGTGACTTTGTATTATGCAATACAAAGTACAGTGTTTAACATAAAATCAATCAAATAAACGTCAGATGAAAGCAATTAATCTACCCGGTCTACAGACAGGTCAAAAACTAATTCTATTATTTTTATCATTATGCTGTGTTCTAGTCACAGCCCAACCAAATAATGATGTAGTAGTTGGAACCGTAAAGGGAAAAGTAATCGATAAAGGTCTTAATGAACCTATCCCTTATGCTACTATTATTATTAATGATGGGGCAGAAAAATTAATCAGTGGAGGCATTACCAAAGAAGACGGAACTTTTCTAATTACAGATGTCCCAAAAGGAAATTATACATTGAAAATTCAATTTATTGGATATACTAGTTACACTCAACCCATTGAAATTTCCAGAAAAAGTAAAGATATAGATGTAGGTGTCATTGCTTTAGAAGAAGAAGCTCAGGCACTAGACGATGTTACCATTATCGCAGAGCGTACTACAATTGAGCAAAAAATTGATAGAAAGGTAATTAATATAGGAAAAGATCTCACAACCACCGGAGGTACTGCAGCCGAAATTATGCAAAACATTCCATCCGTCAATGTAGATCAGGACGGCAACATAGCATTGCGTGGTAACCCTAATGTACAAATACTAATCGATGGTAAGCCTACCAATATTTCTCCAACCCAATTATTGAAACAAATTCCATCGACTTCTATCAAATCTGTAGAGTTAATTACCAACCCTTCTGCAAAATATAATCCGGAAGGAATGAGCGGTATTATAAATATTGTACTGCGTAAAAACGCTAATATTGGTTTTAATGGAAACGTAAATCTTGGTGTAAACTGGGATAGAAATGCACGATTCAATAGTTCTATCGATCTAAATTACAGAAGTGGTAAGATAAATGTGTACGGAAATTATGGCGCCAACATTAGCAAAAACTTAAATCAAGGATTTGTATTTAGAGGAGATCAAAACTATAGAACCGATTTTCGTTTTCAGGACAACAACAAATCACATTTATTTAAGGTAGGCTTTGACTACTATATCAATGACCGAAATACAATATCCATGTACACGAATCAAAACTTATTTGATGGAGGTACTAACGGAACTACCGATATCATATTTCTTGACAATCCAGAGGATAATCTATTTCAAAACTTAATGAATAGTCGAGATAACTTAGGTTCTACTTATAATTTTGATTACAAACACGATTTCAAAAAAGAAGGACATAATATAGAATTAGAAGTTGATTACAACGTTTTTGAAAGTGATAGCGATGATGATTTTGATTTTATTGGAGGTGCAACACCTAACTATGATGATGTATTGAATAATGAGAGAACAAACACAACCATCAATTTAGATTATGTAAATCCAATATCCGAGAAAGCCAAATTAGAACTGGGATATGAAGGCCGTATAAGACGCACTGACAATGAGTATCAGTCTACCTTATTTGATGATTCTAAATACAAGTACGATCGTGATATCCATGCATTATATGCTACCTATGGAAAAAACTACGGAAAATGGTCGTATCAACTTGGAGCCAGATTAGAAAGCTATCAGGTAGAAGCCATTTTTAATAATCAAAAAGTGTTTGAAGATGACATTTTTACCATTTACCCATCTGCTTATCTCACCTATACTCCTGGAGAGAAAAACACCTATCAATTAAGTTATAGTCGAAGAGTAGACAGACCTGGACTCAATCAGGTGAATCCAATTAGAGAATGGAGCACTCCTAGAATTACCTCTAGAGGAAATCCTGAGTTGGATCCTCAATTCACAAATTCTATTGAGTTAAATTATACTCGTAAACTAAAAGGAGGATCTATTACAGCTGGTACTTTTTACCGTTTAATTAATGATGAAATTAATCAAACCTTACTAGCGGATCCAACCGTAGAAGAAGGTCAGATACTTACTTTTGAAAATTTTGACAACAATTCTGCTTACGGAATAGAAATTTCCAGTAATTATCGCCCGACCAAATGGTGGAACTTTAATGCTAGTTTTGATCTCTATGCACAAACGCAAAAAGGTATTGTAGAAGATGTAGTAGAAGTAAATGGCATGGATGAAATAGTTCAGGTTTCTAGTGAGGTGGATGCTGTGGTTTATAATTTTAGAATGAATAATAACTTTAAAGCTACCAAAAACTTAACTTTTCAGATATTCGGATTTTATAGAGGAGAGCAAGAAGGGATACAATTTAAAACGAAACCATTTTATTTTGTAAATACAGGAGCGAGATATAACTTCTTACAAGGAAAAGGAACTGCAAGTATCAACTTTAATGATATTTTTAATACAATGCGCTTTAGATTCTCCGGAGATTTTCCTTTTGAACAAAGCGGAGAATTTCAAGGAGAAACCCAGACAATTTTTCTTGGGTTATCATATCGCTTTGGTAGTGGAAAGAATAGAAAAGTTTCCAGAAAAAGAAGAGATAAAAATGAAAAAACCGGTGGAGGTATACTTTAAGTAGATCAAATAAAATGTTAATTAATTAAATTATCTTTATATTATTTGTTAAATTTAAGTATTATTTAAAATAAATACCTCGAAGTTAAATAAATGTAAAAAAAACGTTGTTTTTGTAACACTATGCAATTTGTTACGTCTATTATAGTACCAATATGGTTATGATTTATTTGAATTAGCCTTTAAAGAAAAAAAATAACCCAGGTAACAATAAAAAAATCGCGAAGCATCAGTTTCGCGATTTTTATTTTTACTTAAATTTTTAATTTTCCTACTACCACCTAATAATGGCACTACCCCAGGTAAAGCCACTTCCAAAAGCAGCTAATACCACCAAATCACCTTCTTTGATTTTTCCTTGTTCCCAAGCCTCTGTCAGAGCAATAGGGATTGAAGCGGCGGTTGTATTTCCATATCGCTGAATATTATTATATACTTGGTCATCAGAGAGTCTAAATTGCTTTTGCACAAACTGCGAAATTCTAAGGTTCGCCTGATGCGGTATCAACATATCTATATCCGTAGCTGCAAGATTATTTTTCTCTAAACCTTCATTAATCACCTCGGCAAAACGAACTACGGCATTCTTAAATACAAATTGTCCGTTCATATATGGGTAATAAGGTATATTTTCCTGATCATTTTCAGCAATAATCTCAGGAACCCAATGCTCAGTACTTGGGCCTTCTAACGATAATTCCTTAGCGTGTGCTCCTTCACTATGCAAATGTGTAGACAACACACCGCTACCGTCTTCTTTTTCATTTCTTGATAACACCATTGCTCCAGCTCCATCACCAAATATCACTGAAACTCCTCTACCACGAGTGGTCATATCAAGTCCACCACTATGATTCTCACTTCCGATAATTAAAACGTTCTTATACATCCCTGTTTTAATAAACTGATCAGCTACAGATACCGCATATACAAAACCACTACATTGATTACGTACATCTAACGCAGGAATTGTATTCATATCCATCATATCTTGCACTCTGACTCCTCCTCCCGGAAAATACATATCAGGACTTAAGGTGGCAAAAATGATAAAATCTATATCGTCTTTTGTGAGTTTTGCTCTTTCTAAAGCTATTTTTGCTGCTTTAACTCCCATGACAGAAGTACTATTTCCGTCTCCTTTTTTGATATGACGTCTTTCTTTTATACCTGTACGTTCCTGAATCCAGGCGTCATTGGTGTCCATAATTTTAGAAAGATCGTCATTAGTTACAACATTTTCAGGAACATAACTTCCTAATCCTGTTACTTTTGAAGTATACATATATTATAATATTGAGTGTGTATTGTGCGTAATTATAGCGTATTGCTTATAATGCTAAAAAAAACTGCAAAGCAAGATATGTATTCTTACGTTTTTGATAAAAGAAACGGCAATCTTATTGTATGCACGCATAGTAAATACAGGCATAATCTATGATTTTAAACATTTCATTACTCTTGGATTTTCATAATTAGTAGCAATTAACCTCATAAGTTATACTAATTAACCCTTACAGATAAATCAGCTAAAAAGCGAAAGGCACGCCAACCACAGCATGCCTTTCTAACAACCTAACCAATAAATAAACAAACCAAAGCCAGTCAGGATTGACTGACTAAAGGTACTTTTCAAAATTTTTAACACGGATCGTTGCTTTTAGATCGTGTAGCAAATTATACAAGCCAAAAAACGTTCTGTTGATATATAAGAAGTGTTTGCTTCCTCTATTACCATTCATTTTTCTTAGCTCAGTGTCTTTAGAATATTTTTCACTTAATTCGGTAATTGCTCCCCAGAAGCCTTCGTCAGCAAAATCAAATACTTCTTCATTAAAAGGCCTAGTAAACAGACTCAACATCTCATAGAACAACTCCGAGAAAAAGGCTTTCTCATCATCAGAATCATCTTCTCGGAGTATTTCCAGTTCGAACATCTTTAGGGCAAAAAAATCGGGGTCCTCTATATTTTCTTTTTCCGCTAGTTCAAAATATGGAGTGTAAAATTCAAGAGGTACTTGTTTAACACAACCAAAATCTATCGCAATTAAATTATCTTTTTTATCTACCAGGAAATTTCCCGGGTGTGGATCTGCATGTACTGCTTTTAAAATATGCATTTGATACATATAAAAGTCCCACAGTGCCTGTCCTATTTTATCCGCTTTTTCCTGATCTGTATTCTCTTTGGCAAACTCACTAAGATGTATGCCATCCATCCAATCCATTGTAATGATTCGCTTACTGGATAACTCTTCATAATACTTAGGAAAAGTAAGATTTGGAATTTTTGAGCAGGCTTGTGTGATCTCTTTACTTTGTTGTACTTCTAAAACATAATCTGTTTCTTCAAGTAGCTTACCTTCTAATTCCTGAAAATACTTATCAGAGTCTTTGCCTTTTAAATTAAACATTCTGATGGCGATGGGCTTTACCATCGCCAAATCAGAACTTATGCTGTCTGCAACTCCAGGATATTGAATTTTCACAGCAAGTTTTTTCCCGTCTTTAGATGCCTTATGTACCTGTCCGATACTGGCAGCATTAACAGATTGAGTTGCAAACGTATCATATAACTCTTCTGGATATTTTCCGTGATATTTTTTAAAAGTTCTTCTTACTAAAGGTGCAGACAATGGAGGAACACTAAATTGAGCTAAAGAGAACTTTTCCACATAAGCATTAGGCAGTATGTTTTTCTCCATAGAAAGCATTTGTGCAACTTTTAACGCACTTCCTTTTAGGTTTTTTAATCCATCATAAATATCCGCAGCATTATTTTCGTTAAGCTGATCCCTAGTAATGTTAGGATTCACTGCTTTTTTACTATAATATTTAAGATAATTTCCACCTACTTTCACACCTGTCTTCACCAATTCCGTTGTGCGACCTAATTTCGTAGTTGGTATTTTATCTATTGTCTTCATATCGTATCTGTATACTTACATTTATGGCTAAAAACCATTAATTCCACATTGCTTTTTCCTTCCAAAGGAATTTTCCAAAATCTAGTACGCTACTCAACGGCGTATTATCAAACAAATCAAAAATTGTATTCACTGATTTCTCTATAGCCACATCTGTTTTTTCAAACCCAGCAGACTCATCATCCATCCAAAATTTTAAAAGAAATAAAAATTGAAGCCAAGCTCCTTCGGAATAAACCGGTGTAGGGTTCTTCGCTATTTTAAACATTTTGTCTTCATTATCAATTTCAATCAATTCCTTCGCAAAATCCTTGATATGCTTTCGTAAACCTTTTAACTGCCCCATATTTTTAAGAGGCATTTCGTGATAGTTCAACGTCATTAATACATAGCTTCTATTAAGTGTTAGCAACTCAAAAAACGTGTAAAAAAATGTCAACATTTTATCTTTACTAGACAAAGCTCCATATTCTTTATTCGAATTCATAGCATCAATTGTGGTACTAAAAAAAGTATTCCAAATTCCTTTATTCACACTATTTAAACTACCAAAGAATTGATAAAATTCTTCTTCTTTAATTTTTGATTCTTTGCAGAACTTGAACACCGATTTTGGATATTCATCATGTTCCAAAACATAATTCATATACTTAGTAATGATATATTGACTATCTACCGTTTGTTTCTTATTAGATGCTGCCATAATTATTATTTTACAGTGTAAATATAATCATTGTTTAACTTTTTTTAAAAAAACCTAAACAAAAAAATTGTTAAAGTTGTTTCATAAAAAATGAAACTTAATTTTAGCACTAAATCATAGACGAAAAGTCCACATTATTCTTACATCCCAGAGTTTATATTTTTATTTCAGTGTCAGTTTGTCAGCCTTATAGAATTGGTATTTTTTTTGACTATACAAGGATTAGTAGTGATAATTAAAATTAAAATATAAAAACATGGCAACAGGAAGTATTAATGTATCGGTAGAAAACATTTTTCCTTTGATTAAAAAATTCTTGTATTCTGATCACGAGATCTTTTTACGAGAATTGATATCCAATGCGACAGACGCAACCCTAAAACTTAAACACCTAACTAACATTGGCGAAGCTAAAGTAGCATATGGTGATCCAAAGATTGAAGTAAAAGTTGATAAAGAAAATAAGCTTCTTCATATCATCGACCAAGGAATAGGTATGACAGCCGAAGAGGTAGAAAAATACATTAACCAAGTAGCTTTCTCTGGTGCAGAAGAATTTTTAGAAAAATATAAGGACAGTGCGAAAGATTCTGGAATCATTGGTCATTTTGGTCTTGGTTTCTATTCTGCGTTTATGGTAGCCAACAAAGTGGAGATCATAACCAAATCTTATAAGGATGAGCCTGCAGCTCACTGGACTTGCGATGGTTCTCCTACTTACACCATAGAGCCTCATGATAAAACGGAAAGAGGAACAGAAATTATTTTACATATCGGGGAAGATGATGTGGAATTCCTTGAAGAGAACAGAATTAGTGAGTTATTGATAAAATACAATAAGTTTATGCCTGTACCGATTAAATTCGGAACCAAGACAGAAACATTGCCAAAACCTGAAGAAGCAAAAGAAGAAGATCCTGCTCCTACACAGGAAGTGGATAACATTATCAATAATCCTAATCCAGCCTGGACTAAGCAACCTGCTGATTTAAAGGATGAAGATTATAAAGGATTCTACCGCGAATTGTATCCGATGCAGTTCGAAGAGCCTTTATTTAACATTCATCTTAATGTAGATTATCCATTCAATCTAACAGGAATTTTATATTTCCCGAAGCTTGGTCAGGATATGAATTTCCAAAAAGATAGAATTCAGTTGTATCAAAACCAAGTTTTTGTAACAGACAATGTGGAAGGTATCGTTCCGGAATTTTTAACGATGCTTCGCGGTGTTATTGATTCTCCGGATATTCCATTAAATGTTTCGAGATCCTATTTACAAGCTGATGGTGCTGTAAAGAAAATCTCTAGTTACATCACGCGTAAAGTAGCTGATAAACTTAATTCTTTATTCAAAAATGACAGAGAGGATTTTGAAAAGAAATGGAATGATATTAAAGTAGTCATAGAATATGGAATGCTCTCTGAGGATAAATTCTTCGAAAAAGCTGATAAATTCGCACTATATCCAACCGTTGATGACACCTATTTTACTTTTGAAGAATTACAGGAAAAAATTAAAGAAAACCAAACAGATAAGGATAATAAGTTAGTTATTCTTTATGCTTCTGACAAAGATGAGCAACACGCTTATATATCTGCAGCAAAAGATAAGGGATACGAAGTGTTATTATTGGATTCTCCAATCGTTTCGCATCTGATTCAGAAATTAGAAACTAGTAAAGAAAACATCTCTTTTGTGCGTGTTGATGGTGATCACATTGATAACCTGATCAAAAAAGACGAGGAAACTATTTCTAAACTATCTGATGAAGAAAAAGACGCTCTAAAAGTGGATCTGGAAAAGGTAATTCCTGCTGAGAAATATACGGTTCAGTTAGAAGCTATGGATAGTAACGCTTCTCCGTTTATGATTACGCAACCAGAATTTATGCGTCGTATGAAAGAGATGCAACAGACCGGCGGTGGCGGAATGAACATGTTTGGCAATATGCCAGAGATGTATAATCTGATCGTAAACACCAATCACGAGCTAATTGGTCAAATAAAAGATACTAAAACGGATAAAAAGAAAGAACGTTTGATTAAACAATCACTGGATCTTGCAAGACTTTCTCAAAATTTACTAAAAGGTGAAGAATTGACTGAATTTATCAAACGTAGTTTTGAGATGATTAAATAATGTTAGAAACGCTTCCGCTTCTGGATCGTTAGATTTTTAGAGGCTGCGCTTTTAGAATTTAGATATAGAACCGCTTCACTGTTTGATTCAGTTGAAGCGGTTTTTATTTGTAATATGGTTGTTATATATTTTATTACTTTTATAACAAGATTCGTATTTATTAAGACATAAGAAAATGAGAAGCGAAATTTATCTTTTTATATTCATAATATCCTTGGGATTCAAGGTAAATAGCCAGAAAAGTGTTTCTGGATATTTACATCTGGAAAACCCGAAAAATTGGGAGCAAAAAGTGCATTTAAGTGAAGTACGATTAAATGGCACCGCTAATGGCCATACGTATATACCAGTCGCTTCTTCAGTTATTTCTAAAGAAGGTTACTTCTCTTTTGACCAAAAATGGTTTGACAATAATGATAACATATATAGAGTTCACATCAATCCGATTAAAACAGCATCAAGAGGCTCGGCCATAACTAAAAACTCTAAGCTATTCATTTTATCAAAGAATGATTCCATCTATTTTGAAAAAGGAACATCTCTTTTTGATTCTTACACAACCAATAATAAGGCTCACAAAGAATGGCAACAATTAAAAAAATTCGAATCTAAGTTTGAAAGTTTGCACGATGATTTTGATACAGAAGAATACTTGCTTAGAACCAAAGGATATGTAAAAGACTCTCTCCAGATTCTTTTGGTAAAATTGATAAGTATCAAAAAACTTGATGAAAAGAAATTATTAGAAAAGGATATTAAAGAAAATACCTCTTATTATGTCGGCTTATTAAAAGAATTAAAATCCAGTGACATTGATCCTGCTTTATTCATATATCTTGAAAATAAACTTTCTTTGGTGCATCAGGAAAAAACCGAAAAAAAATATTCTATCAGCGTGCTTTTAAATGGTATTGCAGGATTGGTAATTATTACTCTTATTTTTTTGGTTGTAAAAAGAAAAAGACATCAACAAAAAGACATTTTAGTCCCCTTAAGCAAACAAGAAAATACGATTAAGGAGTTGATCATTTCCGGAAAAAGCAATAAAGAAATTGCAAATGAACTGTTTATTAGTATCAATACCGTAAAAACACATATCTCCAACATTTACAGTAAATTACACATCAGCAGTCGTAAGGAATTATTGCTTAAAAGTAAATAAACACTTCGACAAGCCTGCTTACCATCAGGTAAACTGACGATGACAAGGCTTTTGCTTAAAAATTTACTTCCCCGGCTGCCGGTAAGACAGATCTCCAATACCGTTCTCCCGAGAAGAATCACTTTGACTGCCGTGAATTTTCTTATGTCGAGTTCGCATTATTTAAAACATCTAAGGTATCGCTAGAGCAAAAAAAAACTCCTTCAAAATGAAGGAGTCATACTATGTTTTATATTTTTATGATGTATTACTATGGTATTAAGCTTACCACAGCATTCTTTTGAATCATTTTCTTAGTATCTTCTTTTCTCTCTAAAACTTCTGTTAATCTAGTAGTCTTTTTAAGATCCGTTTTAAAACCAGTTTTTTCTAATAAACTTTTGTAAAATTCAGTTTTTGTAGTATTTATATTTGAAGTAACTTCTTTTCTACTATCCTTTATTGTTATGTCAAAATTATTAGCTTTTACCAAAGCTTTGAAAAAATCAACCTTAGAGCTTTTTACGTTTTCTACCTTAACATTACACTCCTGATGATCAGTTTCTTGTGCAGAGATGGTAAGTGTAGAAAATAAAACTGCGATAGTAAAAAATATAGTTTTCATAGTATTGGGGGCTTAAAGTTACTTTGCTTAACTGATGTAAATTTAAGACGAAAAAACATTGCAGTAAAATGTTTTAAAAACTTTTAGATAAAGTGATTTTTTAAACCGATGAACTACACAATTTTTACGGTTTTACCGTACAGAAAACCAGCTATTTCTATAAATTTGTAGGATTTTTAGCGGTAAACTATTATAAACACCTCTTCAAATTAAGTAGATTAACGTAATTTATCGACAGACTACTTCTCTTTAAGAAATAATTAATAAGTAAGTCGAAAATTTATAAAACGTAATGATACTCGTCTGTCAACAAGAACTTGATTCAGGTTCTCAACACCAATACTTGTTTAGTTGTGTAGTGAGGTTCTAAAGTAAATTTAGAATAGTGCTTTGAGACTTCATCATTACGCAAAGCATATGATCATTTAAGTAAAATCATCTTAGTACAATAACACATCTCTTACTTGGCCATCTTCCAATGCAATTTTGATTCAACAAATACCTCTCTATTAACCTCTACATAAATCCGCTCGATTATTTAGCTCTCGTCAACAAGAGAAAATCACAGTTGTTTAGACAAAATTCTTTAAATCATACCCGTACTAGTACTTTATTACGACTACTCTCACTGTAATTTTAGTAACATTTATTATTCATTTGATTTTCTGAAAAGACAATCAAATGAATATATCTCATTTCAAAAAATGGAATCTTATACTGGGCTGGACCGTATTTCTTATTTCTTTGCTGGTCTATGTAAATACTGCAGAACCCACTAATAGTTTTTGGGATGTAGGAGAATATATTTCTGCATCATCCAAATTACAAATTGGACATCCTCCAGGTGCTCCCCTATTTCAGATGATTGGCGCTTTTGCTTCGGTTTTTGCTACAGACCCAGAACAGATTGCATACACATTGAACATTACATCAGGAATTGCAAGTGCATTTACCATACTTTTTATGTTTTGGTCAATTACCATATTACTCACTAATTTGGCAAGAGCCAAATCAAATCTTACAAAAAGTACTTCTATTGCCATACTCGGAAGCGGAGTTACAGGATCATTAGCTTTTGCCTTTACAGATAGTTTTTGGTTCAATGCAGTAGAAGCAGAAGTGTATGCGATGGCAACTTGTATTCTGTCGGTGCTTTTCTATCTAGGATTATTATGGCAAAGAGACATGAATGAATCGCAGGGAAACAAATGGATTATTCTAATTTCTTTTATTGTTGGATTATCCTTTGGTGTTCATTTTATGGGATTACTCTCGATTCCGGCTATTGGTTTACTTTACTATTTTAAAAATTATAAAACCATAACTCTCAAAAATTTCATCATCGCCAATATCATTGTGATCGCAGTATTATTGTTCATTTTTAAATTGCTGTTACCCTATACCCTTACCTATTTTGGAGTTTTAGAAATCTTCTTTGTCAATTCTATAGGGTTACCATTTCATTCGGGAACTATTATTGCCGGTATAAGTTTAATAATCAGTTTTTATCTCGGATTAAAATACACCAGAAAGAAATCCTATCCATGGATCCATACTTCCTTGCTTTGTATTCTTTTTATTTTGATTGGGTTCTCTAGCTGGTTAATGATTCCGATTAGAGCAAATGCTGGCACCGTGATTAATGAAAACAACCCAAACAATGCCAGAGAACTACTAGCGTACTACAATCTGGAGCAATACCCAAAAACGTATCTGTTTTATGGTCCTCAATTTACCGAGATCTATGGAAATCTGGATGAACACGAACCGTACCTAGACGATAAACCTAAATACGAAAAAGATCTAAATACAGAAAAATATGTGGTTGTCAATGATTGGAAAAATGCTCGACAGAATTTAGATAACAATCATAAAACTTTATTACCAAGAATGTGGAGTACCGAGCATATCAGTAATTATATGTTATTTAGTGGACCGCTGAAATTCTCTATCAAAGAAGAATATCAAGACGAAAAGGAACTGGTGGATACCGTTATTGATTTTAGAAAGAAATTTGCATCGGGAGAATTAGACTACAGTGACTATCACAAATTTTTAGAATCATTTGGTCAGTTTTTGAATGTAGAACCGCCTTCATTTTGGGATAATGTATCCTATTTATTTCAGTACCAAATTAACTATATGTATTGGCGCTATTTTATGTGGAATTTTGTTGGCAGACAAGATGATGTTCAAGGAAAGTTATCTTCTTTACACGGTAATTGGCTTAGTGGAGTTTCTTTTATTGATGAAGCGCGTCTTGGATCACAAAATAACTTACCAAATGATGCTGTAAAAAACAAAGCTAGAAATACATATTACTTCATTCCTCTTATTTTGGGTTTGATTGGATTAGTTTTTCAACTGAAGCATGATAAAAAGAACTTCTGGGTATTGTTTATGTTCTTTTTGTTTACAGGATTATCCTTAAAAATATATCTTAATGAAAGACCCTTTGAGCCCAGAGAAAGAGATTATGCTCTAGTAGGTTCGTTTTATGTGTTTGCCATTTGGATTGCGTTTGGTGTCTATGCGCTTTTTGACATAATAAAAGATCAAATTAATCCTAAAAAAGCTGTTTATCTTACAATCATTATTTCATTGTTAGGTGCACCTTCTTTATTGATTTCTCAAAACTGGGATGATCACGATCGATCCGATCGATATACAGCTCAATCATCCGCAAAAACGTATTTATCTTCTTGTCAGAAAGATGCCATTCTTTTTTCTATTGGCGATAATGATAGTTTCCCCTTATGGTATGTGCAAGAAATAGAAGAGTATCGAACAGATATACGCATTCTCATTACTAATCTATTAGCAACAGATTGGTACGTAGATCAAATGAAAAAAGCAGCGTATAAGAGCAAACCTGTGCCTTCACAATTAGATCATAAATTTTACGCATATGGTAATAATGATGCAGTCTTCTACAAAGCGGTAACCAAAGATACCATGCACATCAAAAACTGGATGCGCTGGATCACATCCGATGATGACAGAACCAAAGGGGAACTCATGAACGGAAAAGTAGTTTCTACCTTTCCAACAAGGAATATACGAATACCTGTTGATAAGGAAGCTGTATTAAAAAACGGAATAGTATCTGAAAAAGATGCAGACAACATTGTGCCTTATATTGATATCCATCTGAAAGGTAATTATATCCCTAAACATAGATTGGTCATGTTAGATATTATTGCCAATAACAATTGGGAACGACCCATTTATTTTACGGGTGGTAGTTTTGGAGATGATGATTATATCTGGATGAAAGATTATTTACAATTAGACGGAATGACCTATAAACTCGTTCCTATAAAAACAAAGGTGAATCCATCAAACCCCTATCAATTAGGAAGAGTTGATACCGATGTGATGTATAAAAATGTCAAAGCATGGGATTGGGGAAATGGAGATAGTACAGAAATTTATCATGACACAGAAACCAGAAGAAATGGAATATCTTATAGAACCAATCTTGGTAGACTCGCCGATCAGTTGATTAAGGAAGATCAATTATTAAAAGCTGAAGAAATCCTGGATCTGGGAATAGAAAAAATGCCTTTGGATATCTATGAATATTATACTCCATTACACTCTTTTGTAGATAATTATTATCGAATTGATAAAAAAGAAAAAGCGAGAGCTCTCTGGAAACAACTAGCTAAAAAATATCAAGAACAACTAGTATACTTCGAAAGCTTATCCTACAAACGACAACAAGAAAATTTTGAAAGCATCATGGATAATGTAACGTATTATCGAGATCTCGTGGACACCTTAGTTGAAAATCAGGACATAGAACTTGTGGATGTAGAAATAGACACTTTTAATCGATACATTAATTTGTTTCCCAGATTCTTTGCTAAACAGGAAAAACCTCATCCCAATACTATAGTAAAAGATGAAGAGCATTTATTGAAAGAATTGAGATCGGAACAGGAAATTGAATAAATGCACTATATTGTTTGACCAATTAATAATTTAAAAAAAATGCGTTCTGTAATATTCATTTTATTCGCCAGTACTTTTTCTTTATATGCTCAACGAGCAGATATAAACGTGAAAGTTGGTGATCCATTCCCTCCTTTTGAATTAAAAAATTTAAACAATAAAACAATTACTCTTGATGATTTAAAAGGAAAAGTTGTTTTTTTAAACACTTGGTTTAATGGATGTAAACCTTGTGTAGAAGAGATGCCTGAATTAAACAAACTAAAAGACAAATATAAAGATCAAGTAATCTTTTTATCTATGACTTTGGATAGTAAAGAGGAAACCAAGCAATTTTTAAAAACACATGACTATAATTTTGAACATCTGGTAGATGCAGAACCTTTTTTGAAAAATGTTCTTGGAAGTAAAGCGTTTCCGAGAAATATAATTATTGACAAAAACGCGATAATTCGCAACATCGATTATGGTTTGCCTCATATAAAAAACCCAGGAGAAGAGGAACTAAAAATGGCTGATTACACTTTTTTTGAAGCATCGCTTTTAGAAATATTATCAAAATAATTCGTTTCTCAGGATGTGGTACTTAAATGAAAAACCTCCTGACCCAAGTTTTCAGGAGGTTTTTACTACTTATCAAAAAAGGATAAGTAATTCCTTTTTTTTAATCAGTTTTACTTGATTATCCCTTAACAGGTTTTGTAGTTTCTTTTTTACCAATATGTTTGGCATAGAATCCCATCATAGCTTTATACATAGCGATAGAGTTTTCCTCTTTACCGAAACCGTGACCTTCGTCATATCGAACCATATAAGGCACATCAAATCCTTTCTCTCTTAATGCTTTTACAATCTGATCTGATTCATCAATATTAACTCTAGGATCATTTGCTCCTTGTACCACAAACAATGGCTTTTTGATTTTATCAATTTGATATACCGGAGACACTTCTTCCATAATAGCTTTTTCTTCAGCTACGTCTTCATCATACCAAATCTCTTTTATGATTTTTAAATATGGTTTCCAATAAGGTGGAAACGTCTTCATAAAAGTGAACAAATTCGAAACTCCCACATAATCCACACCACAAGCATATAAATCAGGGGTTTTGGAGAGTCCGCGTAACACGGCATAACCGCCGTGACTAGCTCCATAAATTGCTACTCTATCTTTATCTATCCAACCTTGATCAATTACATACTGTAATCCGTCTTCTACATCATCCATGGCTTTTCTTCCTATTTGTTTAAATCCGCTTTCCAGAAATTCTCGACCATACCCTCCTGATATTCTAAAATTAACTTTTAAAGTGGCATACCCTCTGCTCGCAAATAATTGTGCCTCCCGATTGAATCCCCAAGAATCTCTGATGCCCTGCGGTCCTCCATGTGGATTTACAACCAACGGTACTTTTTTACCTTGTATCGCTTCTTTTGGTAAGGTAATATATCCGTGTATCGTTAATCCATCTCTACTTTTAAAAGTAATCGGGCGCATCTCTGCCATATCATTCTCCTTTAGCTGAGGCATTAAATTATATAATAACTTAAACTCATCTTTTACAGCATCATAAGAATAATACACTCCATACAATTTATCACTTCGTAAAAAGATCAAATATTTATCTTCTTCGTCAGTTTTTCCAGAAATTGAATACTGATGATCCGGAAATTCTTTGGTAATCCTTTTGTGTAGTTTTTTATAGTAATCACTTACAGGAACGATTACTCTTTTTTCTCCTTCATATGAGAAATAATCTAATTCATACCCTCTTTTTCGTGATAACGAAAGGTTAGACACATCGTAATTATCGTTAGAAAACAATTTTTTGATTACTTTATCAGCTTTAAGATCGTATAAATAAATCTGAGCTTTATCTGTTTCCAGATTCGAGACTACATAGGCGTCGTGAGGGTTTTCTGTGGAGTAATCATAATTTAGAATCGAGAAGGTATCCTTCCAGTTCATTTTTTTAATGATTTCGTATTTACCTTCTTCCTTAGCATAATAAAAATCCACATTTACTCCATCTCTTATCTTACCGTATCCTCTAAGATTTCCATCTTTATCGAAGTTATATCCCGCAATAGGATTAGCGGCATCCTCATTCTTAAACAATTGTTTAATTTCTCCTGTAACAATATTAATTTTATAAGGTTCGAAGATTTGTTTATTGTTTTTATTCATTGAGATGATCATGTGATCCTCATCTTCTTTTAACCCTTCTAAAATATTAACCTGTACTCCTTCATAAGGAGTTAATTCTTTCTGATCAGTACCATCTATATTTGCCGCAAAAAGATGATAATCTTCATTTCCGCCTTTATCCATCACATACACCAATCGTTCGTTATTAGCCCAACCATATCCTCTAATCAGCTCTTCTTTTTCCTCGATTACACGAGTAACCTTGTCTGTTGCTATTTCTTTAACATATACATGGTTTTTACTATTCTCATCTTTTTCTCTGTAAGAAAGATATTTTCCGTTTGGAGAAAACTGAAAACTTCTGGCTTTGGGTTTCGCAAAATAATCTTCAACAGAATATTGATAATTCCCTTGATCCAAATTTGCCATCTTTTCTAATTCTGTATCAGAAGAAACCAATGCTGGATTTCCTGGTATTGTTTTCTCTGATTTTTCCATTTCTAATGGTAATTCCATTCCGCTTTGATAAAAAGTTCCTTTTAGTTTATTATTTTCAAGGGATGCCACATATTTGATCCCTGCTTGTTTAAACGTCAAAGTTAATTGATTGTTTTCAAAGACTGTTGCATCCATTGGAATTCCGGTTGCACCTTGAGCAGGGCTATCCATTTTAGAAGATAAAGCTCCTTCGTTTTCTTCAATATGAAATACTAAGGGTACTTCTGTACCTTGCACAGATAGTTTTCCTTTCCAGGTTCCTATTACCTCTTGTCCGTACGTTTGGGTAAATGACATACATAACACTACTAAGAATGTCCCCCATACTGTTTTAAATAATTGTTTCATCTGTTCTGTTTTATTTTTTAATTGTCAGGTGGAATTTGCCATTGAACATTTTTGTTGATCTAGAATTAGCTCTTTTGGCACATTTCATTTGTTTATAATATTGATTGTAAACAATGTAGATATCTATGCTATTAGTAATCAACCTACCGTTTTTGTTACATGATCTCTGAGATTTAACAAAATAAAAACTTTTTAAAAATTCATCCCCTTCGAATATCTGTTACAATTTTCATAAAGATTATACTACTATTTATGGTTTTAGTACTTTAGAGTTATAACACAAATAACCTCACCATGAAAAGATTTTTTATAGTACTACTCTCCATTACCGTATTGAGTTGTAATCAAAACAAAAAAGAAGAAAACAAGGAACCTGAAGTAAAAGAAAATGAAGACGCTATTGCTGTAGAACCTGATGGCGGTATTGGCAATGGGGCCTTATCCATTACTGATCATTTTATCAAAAGCATAGAGAAAGCACATAAGAAAGATAAATTTTCACAACACAAGGCAGTTAGCTTTTATGCCAACATTATTTTTAATGGAAAAGAACATTTGGATGGAAAGATTACGATGCTAACCAATTCATCAAAAATTAGAATTGACAAAAAAGATGACAGTAAATTGATCTACGATGGAGAAAATGTCTACTTGTGTCCAGCGGATGCTAACGATCAAGGAGCGCGGTTTGATATGTTTACCTGGACTTATTTTTTTGGGTTACCTTATAAGTTAAGTGATCCCGGCACTCAATGGGAAATGCAAGATGACAGAATGCTTAATAATACCAAACATAGTACCGCTAAACTAACTTTTGAAGCAGGAACCGGTGATGCTCCGGATGACTGGTATGTTATCTATGCAGATCCAAAAACTAAAGCGCTCCAAGCAGCTGCATATATCGTAACGTTTGGAAGTGATGGTGATACCTCAAAGGCAGAAGCTGATCCACATGCGATACAGTACAAAGAATTCACTACTGTAGATGATATCCCATTTGCGACTAAGTGGGAATTTTATGGCTGGACTTCAGAAAAAGGAATGACCGATAAGTTAGGAGAAGCTACTATTACTGATATTACTTTTTTAGAAGACGAAGGTGAATTATTTGATGATCCCGAAAATTCCAAAATAATCGACTAAGAAAGAACAACGTAGTAAACAAAAAAACACCGCAATACTTGCGGTGTTTTTTCATTCACAAATTCAGTAAAATTTACAATCCCGAAATTACGAATTCTTCCCAGTTTCCTATAGCCGTTCTATTACAGGTCATAGATTGCAACCCGTTTTCTGAACTTATGTATTTGCCATTATTACCTCTTAATGCATATGTATTTCCGCCTCGGCTTACCAACGTAAATTGTTCCCAAGAACCTATTTGAGTTCTATTACAGGTAATAGGTTTATTACCATTTTCGCTACTCACATATTTACCATTGCTTCCCTTTAACGCTACTTTTCCTCCACTAAGTGTTATTACCTGAAACTTTTCCCAACCTTGTGCAGTTGTTCTGTTACAGTTCATCGGTTTACTTCCATTTTCACTACTTACATACTTACCGTTATTTCCTCTCAATTCGACCGTATTACCCGAAGTTACCGGAGGATACATTTTATTGATTCCGATTACATCACTATTGGATAGACCATTACGTTGTGCATTGTAAGTATTTCCATTGGTACGAACTATTGTAGGTTGACCATTTTTCGAAAACGCATAGGATCCATACATCATGATACTTCCTAAATCTAAGCTAGAGGTATACTCATTACCATCTTGGCCTTGTTCCTGGTAGGTTCTAAAATTAAATTCTTTACCACTTTGTATATTTTCGAACAATACTTTTATATACTGATCCCTATCTTTTCTACTTTGCTCATGCCATAATCCTATTGCGTGACCAATCTCGTGAATTGTATTTCCGGTAGAACAACCATTGGCCAACGTAATATCTTGTCTACCACCAATGCGTCCCACATAAGAAGAACAACCTGATCCACTTCTGAAATAGACATAGTTTGCTTGATTGGTACGTTGTACAAATCGTAAAGCTGTCTTAGACTCCCAATGAGCAATGGCATTCGTTATTCTGGCTTGATTTGTCAACCCACTTTGAATTGAATAGTATACCGTATTATTGGGCCATCGACCACCGATTCTTCCAACACTTTTATTATTGTCAGAAAGCATAATCTTAATATCACCCTCCAGTATATAATGCTTGTTGATACTTTCTACATCTACCTCATCGCCATCTAATGTTATTCTGAGTAATTCTCCAGTTTCATCCGGAAAAGCTTGCTCCAACATAAAATTATCATACAGGTTTTGCTCTTCATTGGATTCAAAATCTTGTGTTTCACAAGAAAGAAATAATATACTTATGATCAATCCAAGCAGAAATGGAACATTAAATTTGGAATAGTTTTTCATAGTTAAGTCTGTGTTAGGTTTAAAAGTGAATACTATATTAGTAAATACTTTTACCATTATCGCGCACAAAATACTAAGTGCCTCTAAACTTTTAACAAACGAGGTGAATGAAAAAGTATTCGTTTTTTTGCGTAACTATCTAAAAGAGAAATAGTGTTGAGAAATAACTACATCGATTGTTGAATTCCATAAAAATGATACAATAGGATTACGTTAAAATGAAGGATCTTAACAGTATTTTTTTGTATCTTTAATAAACACAACTTATTCTAATTAAAATTCTCTACCATGACTGCGCTGTTTAAAAAATTACAACTTCCTCCTACTTTGGATGAAATATTAATACTTAATGAACCAGAAGGATTTTGTGAAGAGTTAGATTGTCTAAAAGGTGTTATCATTAAAGAATCTCTAATACAGGTATCTGAAGTCGATTTTGCACTGGTTTTTGTAACCGAAAAAAAACAAATAGAAAACCGAATTGAAACTATATATCCTAAACTAGTTGGAGATGCAATACTATGGTTTGCCTACCCAAAAAAAAGTTCTAAAAAATATACTTCGGAAATTACGCGAGACCACGGCTGGGGAGTTTTGGGAGATTACAATTTAGAACCTGTAAGACAAGTAGCTATTGATGAGGATTGGACTGCTTTGAGATTTAGAAAAGTGAGCTATATAAGAAACATGACCAGAAGTAAAGATTTTGCATTAAGTAGTGCTGGAAAGGAAAAAACTACCGGAGTTTAATGAATTGGCACTTATATATTTTATCAGGAGTTTTCATTTTAGCAGGTATCTTTCATTTAATTAAACCGAAGGCATTTATGAGAATTATGCCTTTATATATTCCTTACCACAGACAACTCGTTTACCTTAGTGGCATTGCCGAAATATTGGCTGGAATAGGTATTCTTTTTATACAGACTAGATCATTTTCAATATGGGCAATTATTGGTATGTTGCTTGTTTTTTTTCCAGTGCATATCCACATGCTGGTAAACAAAAAAGCAAGTCTTAATTTACCTAAATCAGTACTTATTTTTAGAATATTTCTTCAGTTTGGATTAATATACTGGGCACATTCATACCTATAAATTTTGATATATATTGGACTTATTTGCTTCTCAAAACAGCCCTATTCAATTAAAAATGCCCGATGGCGATGTTTGTTATTATCCACATTTCTACGACAGTAATCAGGCAGATCAATTATTTAAGACATTGATGGAAACCATACAATGGCAGCAGGATGATATTAAAGTCTTTGGTAAAGTTTACAAACAACCACGTCTTACTGCCTTGTATGCTTCTAATAAAAACACATACACCTATTCTAATATTACTATGACACCTCATCTATTTACGGATGAATTACTATTGATCAAAGAAAAAATAGAACTAGTAAGCTCAAATACATTTACGACCTGTCTACTTAATCTCTATCGAGATGGTCAGGACAGTAACGGATGGCATGCGGATAACGAAAAAGAATTGGGTCCTGAACCTCTAATAGCGTCTGTAAGTCTCGGAGAGGAAAGATGGTTTCACTTCAAACACCGTACGAAAAATCTTAAACAAAAAATCTTGTTACAACATGGTAGTTTACTGATAATGCGCGGAAAAACACAGGAAAACTGGTTACATCAAATCCCAAAATCCAAAAAAATAACCAAACCCAGGATTAATCTTACTTTTAGAATTATTCATTAAAACTGAATACTATACCCAAGAATTTTAAAGTTAAATAAAATCGATCATAATTGGTTGATCATTCTAAAAGCTATACCATTACGTGTACGCCTCTGGAATAATCCATTGACTTTAAATTATAATGTTCTTTTTTCCATAATATAAAACTAATTAGGAAAAAAACGAGATGGATCAATGACAGATTTATTGAATTGGCGTCTAATAGGAAGAATACTAAAAAAGAAAATAATAATGCAGCCCCCATCAATACTCTTCTAGTAGAAAAACCTATGATCAGAAACAATCCAATAGTAAATTCTTCAAAAGGAACTAGAGGCGCAAACGTTTTTACAAATTCATAATCAAACAAAGTTGTTTTTGTAAAATACATTTCTAAACCCTGCAAAAAATCAGCATATAGAATTACATTATACATACTATGTAGCACCAAAAATACACCAAACAATATTCGCACTGTTGTGTACAAGTAAACCCTAAGTTTCATCGAAGATTTGTGTTAAAATTTCCTAATGCAAAAATATCAACCACTATTCGATATATACTTGTAAAATTATAGATTCAACTTGTATAAAAAAACAGCAACTAATTAATTATCAACAACATCAAACGTTTTCGTTTAAAAATACAAGTAAAAAAACAACTGATTTGTTTTGATTTTATTTTTGTAACTTTAAAACAAAAGACTTGATTATGAATCGTTATACCTTACACGAAACCTTTGTTGTACATCAATATTCATTTGATAAATGGGAAGCGGAACCACATAATCATAATTATTTTGAAATTATTTTTGTTGAGAGTGGAAACGGTTATCACACTATTAATGGCGTTAGATTTCGTTATAAAAAGGATGATATATTTCTTTTAGCACCCGAAGATACACATCATTTTGAAATAGAAAAACACTCTGTATTTACACATTTTAAGTTTACAGAACTTTTATTTTCCAGTAAAGTGAACTTACCCGATAGGAAATACTGGTTACAGAGAATCGAGCAACTTCTGCACCATCCAAATATTATCCCTGGAGATGTAATTTCTCATGAGGAAGACCGGAGAATCATTTGGGATATTCATAATGTGGTCATGGAGGAATTTAAAAATGAAAAAATATATTATCAGGAAATCATTTCTAATGCGATTAGTACGATACTAAGCATCATTGTTCGGAATATTTCTGCTAAATACAATACACATAACCGTAATGTATCCATTAATGACTCTCGCATTGACCAAATACTTGGACATATAAGGCAAAATGTATATGACAATGATCTTACTAAGATTAGCTATATGGCAGATAAGTTTAATATGTCTCAGAGTTCTATCAGCACCTATTTTAAAAAAGCTACCGGAGAGTCAATCCATCAGTATGTAACCAAGTATAAAATGAAACTTGTAGAATACAGATTACAAAACACTGAGTTTACGATAGCAGAAATCGCATATCAATTAGGATATACTGATGAAAGTCATCTGACCAAAACCTTCAAGAAGTATTTCTCTATGTCCCCCAAACAATATCGAAAAGATCTGGCTGTCAGTGAATAGTCAAGATTTCTATTACCCAAAAATACTATTTAATATTTTGGCTAAGCGAATCCCTCCTTTTTGCAATTGAGCCCTTACCGTTGGAAAATGATTATACATATATTTATAGCCTAACTTCTCTCCTACATTGGCAGATGCATATACTTTTTTAGCTAAGTTTTGAGATTCATAAATCCAATCCAAAACATCTCCTTTTTCTATTGCTTCTACCTCTAATAAAGATAATTCATCTGCATTATTTGCCAATTCTGTATAGCTCATTTTATAATAATCAATCATCTCACTATCCCAAACTCTATGCAAGTTTGATCCTTCTTTAAACCATCGTACCTGAATATCATTACCCCCTTTATCTTCTCCTCTACCAACGTGCAGTGGTTGATGTAAATCGCCAATAAAATGCACTAACATTTTTAGATAAAACTCTTTATCTTCTTCAGAAGAAGTTTCACTTTTTAGTACCTCTATACATTTTTGTATTCCTTGAACTAAATCACCGCGTTCACTAGGAGTTTCTTCACCATATTTTTTATCAAAAGAAAAATTCACATAATGCCAAGGACCATATTCTCTATACCTGTTATCACTTTTTATTTCATCTGCATAAATTGAAACAAAGGCTAAGCCCTGTCCTTTTAAAAGTTTAGCAATATTTCTTTTAGCTTTTTCGGTAAGGTAACTCTCCGCAATCTCACCTGTAACCCTATGCCCTGTTTTTCCCCAATCATCGGCAATAGAAAATCCTTTAAAAGAGATAGTTAACAATAAGAAAAGTATAATGTATCGAGTATTCATTAGTTTATATTTTGCAGCAAAGATAAAAAAGGGTATGTTAGTGAATCGTTAAATGTGATTTTTAACAGAGAATAATTTATTTAAAATACTAGAATTAAAAAATATGGTATCGTATTTGACGTTTCACAAATACACATTCTTTAAATCCCCAAATATGAAAATACGGTTTTCAATTCTACTGATTGCCATTACAACATTTTGTCAAGCACAAGAGAAAGAAGAAAAAGAATACAACTCTGCTGTTGTCAGAGTAAATCGCTTTATAGAAGGAACACTGGCAACGCCTTACTCTGATGATAGTGTTCCTCTAATCATATTTATTATGGATGCCGGTGCGATCAATAGAGAAGGAAACGACCGAATGTCTAAGAATGACGCTTTTAAATTATTAGCCATTGAACTTGCCAAACAAGGTGTTGCTTCTTATCGATATGACAAAAGGCTTTTTAAAATTGATGCTTTTGGTATTCAGGAACATGAAATTTCTCTTGATCATTTTATTGAGGATACTAAATCTGCTGTAGATTATTTTCGAAAAAATGGAAATTACACAAAAATAGTTTTAGCCGGTCATGGTCAGGGGTCTTTAATAGGTATGATTGCCGCACAAAACAATGTGGATGGCTTTATATCCATAGCAGGAAATGCACAATCCGTAGATCAAATTGTTGTCCAACAACTAGAAAAGCAAGCACCCGGACTAGACAAGAGTGCTGCTGTGGCTTTTCAGGACCTTAAAGAAAAAGGAAGAGCTGCTAATTATGACCCTGCACTAGAGTCTATTTTTAGTTATAAGTTACAACCTTTTATGAAATCGTGGATACAGTATACGCCTTCAGAAGAAATAAAAAACCTAGATATCCCTATTCTGATCATTCAAGGTGATAAAGATCTACAGGTTGAAGTTTCGGAAGCAGAAAAATTAAAGGAAGCTGTTCCAAATGCCGAATACGTGCTTATTGAAAATATGAATCACGTTCTCAGAGAAATAAAAGGCAGTAGACTAGAGAATCATAAATCGTATAATGAATACTGGCTTAAAATAATGCCAGAAGTTATCAATACTATTATTAACTTCGTAAAAAAATAGCTAATCCCAAAAATTACTAACCCTGATTGAATTGAATCCACATCGCATTGTTTTTTCTGATATCGATGGAACGCTTCTTAATGCTGAACGAGAACTATCGGACTTCACCATTTCGGAAATAAAACGCATAAAAAACACTATTCCGGTGATATTGATTTCCTCTCGTATGCCAAAGGCTATGACGCATTTACAAGAAGAACTTGAGATCACACATCTACCATTAATTTGCTATAATGGCGGACTAATATTAGTTGATAAAAAACCGATTCATTCTACTTTTATCTCTACGGATATCATACAAGCGCTTCATACGTTCAACAAAGACAATTTATTTCATATAAGTTTATATCATGATGACGATTGGTTTGTGCCACAAATGGATTTTTGGGCAAATAGAGAGGCACAAAACACTAAAGTAACTCCGGTAGTAAAATCTACCGAAAGAGTTATTGAAACCTGGGAAATAGAAAAAAAAGGAGCTCATAAAATTATGTGTATGGGTGATGAAAAATATATCGATGAAGCATTTGAGTTTTTAGAATCTAACTTTAGTGACACATTGCATTTATATCGATCCAAACCAACCTATATAGAAGTTGCTCATAAAAGTATTTCAAAATTAACTGCTATCGAATTGCTACTTAATAAACATTATAAAATTTCTCTATCAGAAGCAGTAGCATTTGGCGATAATTATAACGATATTGCTATGATAAAAGCTGTTGGCACCGGAGTTGCCGTTGCCAATGCTAAGCCTGAAACCTTAAAAATTGCTGATATAGTTACCCTTTCCGGAAAAGAAGATGGTGTAGCTACCTATATTAAAAACAATATTTGATACTTGTGCTAAGAAAAATTAATCTGGTTAGAACTTTAGTTCTTTACATTGTTATTCTAAATTTTGTAGCAGGTTGCAAATCCACAGAATCTTCTGTAAAAGTGGATACATCCCCTGTTATTGCATCTTTGGATTTAGTAGATATTATTGATGATAAAGTAAAAGTATCACTTAAAATAACGACAATAAATACGGATACCATTAGTTACTTCTTACCAAAAATTGTTCCTGGCACATACCAAAATAATAACTACGGAAAATACATTGAAGAATTCAAAGCTTTTGATATTCAGGGAAACGAATTACAGGTAACAAAGTATGGTGATAATCGATGGAAAATTAATAATTCCACAGAGTTAAGTTCTATAACTTACTTAGTAAATGACACTTTTGACACAGAAGATTCTCACCAAATATTTTCCCCAACGGGCACCAACATCTTAGAAAATAAAAATTTTATTCTCAATCTGTATGCCTTTGTTGGATATTTTGACAAAATGAAGGAAAGAAAATACAATCTTTTCATCAAGCACCCTATAAATATGGAAGCCTCCACTTCATTATCAGAATATTTGCCTAAAGAACCACAGGTAGGTGCTAACTATGATACAGATCTTTTTATTTTTAAAAGATATGCTGATTTAGCAGATACTCCCATAATGTACTCTGTTCCTGATCAAGTAACCTTTACCATTAATGAGATCGAGGTTTTACTAAGTGTATATTCTCCAAATAATCTACATCGTGCAGCGCAATTGATGCCACAAATGGAACGAATGATTAGAGCACAAAAGAACTTCTTAGGGCAAATAAATACAACCAAAAAATATAGTGTTTTACTATATCTATCCTCCGCCAAGAGCGATGATGCTAAGGGTTTTGGAGCGCTAGAGCATAACACCTCTACGTTAGTTGTACTTCCGGAGTCCATACCGTTACAAAAACTGAATGAATCGCTCACAGATGTAGTTTCTCACGAGTTTTTTCATATAGTAACACCGCTAAGCATTCATTCTGAAGAAATTCATGATTTTGACTACAACAATCCCAAAATGTCAAAACATTTGTGGTTGTATGAGGGAACAACAGAATATTTCTCATTATTGTTCCAAATCAATCAAGCTCTTATCAGTAAAGAAGATTTTTTTGAGCGTATTTTGGAAAAAATAAATAATGCTAAAAACTTTGACAATACTCTTTCCTTTACACAAATGAGTGAAAACATATTACAAGACCCATATCTCGAAAATTATCGTAATGTTTATGAAAAGGGAGCTCTTATTTCTATGTGTATAGATATTATTATGCGCAAAAAGAGTAATGGAGCTTATGGTATTGTAGATCTAATACGCGGTTTATCAGGCAGATTTGGAAGCGACAAACCTTTTAAAGATGAAGAACTTATAGATGTAATAAAAGAGGTTTCATATCCTGAAGTTGCTGATTTTTTAAATACTCACGTCGTAAATAATACTCCAATTAATTATGGTTTTTATTTGGAAAGTGCCGGTTTAATATACAATACTATAAAAATTCCTTCTGGATACTTCATTCATGAACAGGAACCATTTATAAGAGGTTCTGAAGCAACAAAAAAAGTAGTTTTTACTGCTGGGGCTGAACGCAATAACTTTCTAAAAAAGGCAGGAATAAAAGGAGGAGATGTTTTGTTAGGGATCGATAACAAAAAATATACAATCAAAAACATTTATGATCTTTTTAGTGACTCTAACAAGTGGAATATCAATGATGATATTACTTTTATTATTGAACGAGATCAAAATGTATTGAAGCTTACCTCTAAAGTCATAAAACCTACTGTAGAAAAGGTAGTTTTAAAACAAAACCCTAATGCTACAGATACGCAAATTGCCGTTTTAAAAAGCTGGATTAATGATTGACAAGTAAAAAGCTTCTTATTCTATTTTAGTGCAAAAATTGTATTTTGCATCCCATCTCATAAAAAATGAACTCACACTATGGAAAATGTTCCCTTTTTCACCAATGATACTATCGTTTTTGGAATACTATTACTATGCTTAGGTTTAGTTTTTTATACATCCTCTATTAAAACAAGTTTTTGGCAAGGATTTTACAAATTTGTACCTGCGCTTTTACTTTGCTATTTTATTCCAGCTATATTTACTTCTCTTGGAATCATTGCTCCTGAATGGAAAGAATTAGATACCAACGGAGAACTTATAAAAAAATCATCCAACGTATATTATATAGCCAGCAGGTATTTATTACCAGCATCATTAGTTTTAATGACTTTAAGTATTGATCTAAAAGGAATTTTCAATCTGGGTCCAAAGGCATTGATAATGTTCTTTACTGGTACCGTAGGGGTTATTATTGGTGGTCCTTTGGCCATATTAATCATCTCTATATTCTCACCAGAAACTGTTGGCGGTGCCGGATTTGATGCAGTCTGGAGAGGTTTATCCACACTTGCCGGTAGTTGGATTGGTGGAGGTGCCAATCAAGCAGCGATGCTAGAGATTTATGAATACAATCCTGATAAATATGGTGGTATGGTATTAGTGGATATTGTGGTCGCTCAAATATGGATGGCTATACTACTTATTGGTATTGGAAAAAGTAAAAAAATTGATCGTTGGCTAAAAGCAGATAGTAGCGCTATAGAATCCCTTAAAGAAAAGGTATCTTCCTATTCGGAGAGTATCACTAGAAATCCGACATTAACCGATTATATGGTTATGTTATCTATTGGATTTACTACCGTAGGCTTAGCACATTGGGGAGCCAATGGTATGTCTGGCTTCTTATCTGATAATTTTGAAGTTTTTAATGACAAAAGCTCGGCATTATCATCTTTTACATCACAATTTTTCTGGATGATTACTATAGCGACTGCCATTGGAATTTTATTATCGTATACCAAAGCAAAAAAGTATGAAGGCGCCGGAGCCAGTAAAATAGGAAGTATCTTTATTTATGTATTGGTCGCAACTATTGGTATGAAAATGGATTTAACTCAGATATTCAAAAATCCCGGACTTATTGGTATCGGATTGGTTTGGATGTTGATACATGTATTGTTACTTATTATAGTCGCCAAAATTATAAAAGCACCTTACTTTTTCCTTGCAGTAGGTAGTAAAGCAAATATAGGTGGAGCAGCCTCTGCTCCCGTAGTTGCTGCAGCTTTTCATCCTTCTCTTGCTACCGTAGGAGTACTATTAGCAGTATTTGGATATGTAGTAGGAACATATGGTGCAATTTTGTGTACTATATTGATGCAAATTGCCTCAGGAAGTTAGTTTTTCAATCGAATTTATAGCATCTTTGTACTCCAATTTTTCAAAATTAAAAAACCATCAATGCAACGATTTTTGACCATACTATTTGTTTCTATTCTTATACTAAGCTGCAGCACTCCAAAGAAAAAAGGAAATGTTTCTATAAGTGGAACTGTGAAGGGACTTAAAAAAGGGACTTTATACCTTCAAAAGATACAGGATACTATTTTAGTAAATCTGGATTCGTTGATTATAGATGGAGATCCTCAATTTACATTTCAAACGGATGTTCAGGAACCAGAGATTCACTACCTATTTTTGGATAAGCATGATGGTACACAATTTAATGATCGTATCGATTTTTTTGCCGAACCAGGAGAAATCACTATCAATACTTCTTTAAACAGTTTTGAAAAAGATGCAATTATTGCTGGAGGTAAGAACCAGGCCAAGTTGATTGAGTATAATAAGATGAATAAACGATTCAAAGAAAGAAATCTAAGAATCATAAAAGAAGATTATGAAGCTAAGAAGCAAAATGACGAAGAAAAATTAGCCGAAAATGACAAGGCTTATAAAAACTTGTTAAGACAGAAATATCTATATACAATTAACTTTGCTATTAACAACAAAAAGCTAGAAGTAGCTCCGTATATAACGCTTAATGAAGTTTTTGATGCCAATATCAAATACCTTGATACAGTAGCAAATTCTTTATCTCCAAGAGTTAGAAAATCAATATACGGAAAACAACTTACTGAATACATTGAGGAGCGTAGAGCTAAAGAAGCGGAAAGAGTTGAAGCAAAGAAGGAAAATTGAATTATAAACAGTAGATAATTTAAAAAAAATGACAGTATCTAGAATTCTGTTTACACAATTTTAGATACTGTCTATTTTAAACTACTAAAAACTATTTAATCAGACCGAATAATTTTTTAAACTCGCAAATAGCAGTAGTGCAGTGATGACTATCACCTCCACCACCTTTAATTTTATTAAGGTCTGTTAATTTAGCTACATTAGTTTTATCCAGATTTAATTTTTTTCTCTCTTTCTCCATTTTTTGATGAATCTTAAAGTTAGATATAGGCATAATCAAAGAATTACTAGTAAACAAGTTAGCACCATAATTAGTTTTAGAACCTACTAGTTCCGGTTGATTACTTACTTTAATTCTAGTTAAAACATGATAGCTTATCATCCGCTTTCTCATAATAAGCATAAAAAATATTTTTTATATAAGAAATAATCCTCGATTCTCTACTTCGAGGAATTCTATAGATTAAAACTAGATTCCTTAGAGATTTCTTTAATTGCTTATTTTCTTGAATTTAGATGATTTTTAAGCTTCTCAAGTACATACTAAACTGAAAAATAATTGATGTAATTGATAATTTTTTTGTTCTATTCACCTGAACTGACCGAAGAGAGCAAACCTTACTTCTAATTCACTGTATAATATCTTTATGTTATTCTCAATCACTTATAGAATGGATGTCTAAAATGTATTCGACTCTATATTTAACAAAAACACATTACACATCATTATAGTTCCATAAAAAATCCCAACTTCTTTTGAAATTGGGATTTACACTTTAAAGAGCCGATAAAGGGACTCCCTTCGACTAATGCCTGCCCTCCCGGCAGTCAAGCTCAGGATAAACTTCTCGTCCATCACAATTATAGTTCCATAAAAAATCCCAACTCCTTTCGAAATTGGGATTTACACTTTAAAGAGCCGATAGAGGAACTCCCTTCGACTAATGCCTGCCCTGCCGGCAGTCAAGCTCAGGATAAACTTCTCGTCCATCACAATTATAGTACATAAAAAAATCCCAGCTTCTTTCGAAATTGGGATTTACACTTTAAAGAGCCGATAGAGGGACTCCCTTCGACTAATGCCTGCCCTGCCGGCAGTCAAGCTCAGGATAAACTTCTCGTCCATCACAATTATAGTACATGAAAAAATCCCAACTCCTTTCGAAATTGGGATTTACACTTTAAAGAGCCGATAGAGGGACTCGAACCCACGACCTGCTGATTACAAATCAGCTGCTCTAGCCAGCTGAGCTATATCGGCAAAGCGGTTGCAAATATAATTTCTGTAATCATATTTGCAAATACTTTTTTAAAAAAATTATAGTGAATTTACTTTTTCAGCTAAAGATTTTGCTGTTTCTTCTAAATCTTGCTTGATAGACTTGAAATGCTTTGATGCATTTTCTACATTTCGGTCACTAACTCTAGCCATAAATGAGTCAAAAGATGTAATAGCCTCGTCAATAATCACTTCTGCTTCTTTTTTATCCTTATCCGGATTATTTTCTTCCCAGATATACACTTCCTCAATAATATCGCCTAATACGTAGTTAATATCCTTCTTTAGGTTTCTTTTATTTGCCATTTCTAATATATTTTATGCAAAATTAGTCTTTTAAACCATTTATCAAACGGTTTTAGTTTTAAATATAAGTTTGTAAAAGCTTTGCCCCTTTTGAAACTACTTTTATTTCCGGTATGGAAGCAGGAACCAACACAGTTTCTCCAAATTGAATCGTTATTTTTTGTTCTTCTGTTTCGATATCCGCTTGACCTTCTACACACATATAAATAACGAAAGAATCATATGTTGTATGTAAAAATTTTACTTCGCTATTCACTTCTAAAAGATTCGTGATAAAATGAGGACAATTTACTAAGTCCGTAACCTGATTCTTTTTAACGCTATAGTCAACTTTATAATCGGTCTTATTACCAAAATCAATTGCTTCTAATGCTTCTTTTTGGTGCAGCTCCCTATAATTACCATCAGTATCTTTTCGATCCCAATCATAAACTCTATATGTGATATCCGATGTTTGCTGTATCTCTGCCAACAGCACTCCTTTTCCGATGGCGTGAATCAATCCAGAATACACAAAAAAAGTGTCTCCAGAAGATACCGGTTCGTAATGAAGAATATCTTTTATAGTTTTATTGGCGACATGTTTTTGATATAGCTCTGGGCTTACCTCTTGATTAAAACCAATAATAATATTGGCTCCTTTATCTGCCTGGACCACATGCCACATTTCTGTTTTACCAAGTGAATTATGTTTTTCTTTAGCTATTTCATCACCTGGATGTAATTGTACAGAAAGATCTTCTTTAGCATCTATAAACTTAATTAACAAGGGAAATTTAGTTCCGAAACGTTCGAAATTCTTTTCTCCTACTAACTTTTCTTTGTACTCTATTAAAAGTTCATGCAGGGTTTTACCAATTAAAGGTCCATTACTTACTACAGAAACATCCCCTTCTACGTCACTTATTTCCCAACTTTCTCCAATAGATGAGCCTTTTGGTTCTTTACCTAAAAAATTATTCAATTTAGAGCCTCCCCATATTTTTTCTTTTAGAATTGGTTCAAACTTTAATATATATAGTGAATCTCTACTCATTCATCATTTCTTTGACTGTTTTAATAGCTTGCTTCAAATGCCTTGATGCATTTATACTATTAAACTTAAGCCTTATTACTCCTTCTTTATTTATAACATAGGTTTCCCTACCCGGAAGCATTCCAAAAAGTCCGGCTTTTACTCCAAACAGCTTTCTTAAATTACCCTTTTCATCTGATAAAAATATAAAAGGTAGCTTATATTTGCTCTTAAATCTTTCGTGAGATTTTACACTATCCGAACTTATGCCTATAACCTCTACTCCTTCTTTTTTAAAATCCTCATAACTATCCCTAAAATCGCAGGCTTCTTTAGTACATCCAGGTGTAAAGTTTTTAGGATAAAAATAAATTACAAGAGGTTTTTGACCAACAAACTCTTGACTATGGAAATCGTCTCCATCGTCTTTTGTAGCGGTAAATTCAGGAATTTTATCTCCTACTTCTAGTCCCATATCCTTTTACTTCCCGTTATATATTACATAATTTCGAGGAGTTTCATACAGCGTAACCTCAATATCATATTTTTCATCCAATTTTTTACGAAGTCGATCCCATATCACCACCGCTATATTTTCTGCTGTGGGGTTTAAATTTTTAAACTCTTCTACTTCTTCATTCAAGTTTTTATGGTCCATATAATCTTCCACTTCTGACTTGATATATTCCTTTAATATCTTAAGATCAATTAAAAACCCTGTTTCAGGATCAATCTCTCCTATCACTGCAACAACAAGTTCATAATTGTGACCGTGGTATAAAGGGTTACTGCATTTTCCAAAAACCTGAGCATTTTTTTCGTCGCTCCAATCTTTTCTGTAAAGTCGATGTGCAGCATTAAAATGTGCTTTTCTACAGGCTTTTATTTTCATAATGTAATATGTGAGTAAAATTTATCAAATATAATCTTAAACCAAGCGGTATATAGATTAGGATTCTTAACCATATCTTCTTTTATATCTTCAATTGCCATCCATTTCCAGTCGGCAACTTCTTCAGGGTTGATCACCGGATTATCTTCATAGTGTCCTACCATCACATGATCCAACTCATGTTCGGTAAGTCCATTATCAAATGGAGCTTTATATATAAACGATATGGTCTCTCTCAGTGGAGTTATAAATCCCATTTCTTCTTGTAATCTTCGGGTACCTGCCTGAATATTGGTTTCTCCTTCTCGTTGATGACTACAACACGTATTTGTCCACAGCCCGGGTGAATGATATTTATGATAAGCACGTTGCTGCAGCATTAATTCTTCTTTATCATTAAGGACAAAAACAGAAAATGCTCTATGTAACAATGCTTTTTCGTGTGCTTCGAGCTTGGGCATCAAGCCTATTTGCTCATCATTTTCATTAACCAAAATGACTTTTTCTTCTTCCATTTCCTAGTATTGGTTCAAAACTACGAAATCGTAGTAGCAATTCATAATCTATCCTATTTTTGGCATAAAATAAAGAATTATTTACAATTATTAAATCAAAAAACACCTTAATAAATAAGGTGTTTTGAGCAGACAAAGCAATATTATTAATTTATATAGGGCTATTATATATTTACTTAACAATTATAAATTCACTTCGTCTATTTAACTGATATTCTGATTTTTTACAATTAGAATCGTTTCCACATTCATTAACCGGCTGCGTTTCTCCGTATCCTTTGCTTGTCAATCGTTCTGCTGAAATACCTTTGCCTACCATATAATCGACTGTAGATTTCGCTCTCTGATCAGACAACCATAAGTTATACGCATCGTCTCCATGACTATCGGTGTGCGATCTTACATCAATCTTCATTTCTGGATATTGATTCATTACTTCTATCACCTTAGCCAGCTCTACAGCAGCATCAGGACGTATATAATATTGATCAAAATCAAAATAAATAGGATTAAGCGATAGTACTTTAGCAAGATCATCTCCAACATCAGCAGATTTTACCTTCTTCTCTAATAATAAAGACACATCTACCGTTTCTGTTTTTTCTGGTGTATTTACCAATTTTTCTAAGGTCACATAGGCTTCTTTTTCCGCTCTTACAAAATACTTAGAACTACATTTAACTACATGACTATATGAAGCATCATCTCCTACTATAAAACTCTCTAATAGGTTATTACTACTGTCGTAAATTGAAACTTTTGCTCCGGGTAATAACTCCTGAGTATCTTTATCCTTTACGACACCTGCAATTGTAATCTCACAGAAGCTTTTAAGGTCTTCTAACTGCAGAAAACTATAGATGTCATCTTTTCCTCTTCCTCCGTCTCTATTAGATGAAAAATAACCTCTTCTGGATTTATCATCTACAATAAATGCAAAATCATCATCGGGACCATTAACAGGTTTACCAATATTAACTACTAGTTTTTCCTCGTCTGTTTGTGGGTTAAGTCTGGTAACATAAACGTCTAATCCTCCTAGTCCAATATGACCATCTGAGGCAAAATAAAGATCATTGTTACTGCTTACGAATGGAAAAGTTTCTTTCCCCTCGGTATTAATTCTATTTCCTAAATTTTTTGGCTCTCCAAAGCTTCCGTCAGAATTTATAGTAACCTCATAAATATCCGATTGTCCTTCTCCACCTGGCATATCTGATGAAAAGTACAATGTCTTTTCATCAACACTTAATGCAGGATGCGCAGTGGAATACTGATCACTATTGAAAGGTAAATTTTGTGGTGTTGTCCAGCCTCCTTGTGGGTTTTTATAGGAACGATAGATTTTTAGTCGATTTGTTCCTTTTTTATCATTTCCATATTTTCTGCCATCATAGTTATTTCTTGTAAAATATACTGTTTGACCATCTTTAGCAAAGACAGGTGTAGATTCGTGAAACTTACTATTTATTTTATTGTCGAACTTTTTTATTTCGGAAAGCTCTCCATTCGTAGGATTGTATTCAGCCCTATAAAGATCCAGGAAAGGTTCTTCATTCCATTGATGTACGCTTTTTTTGAATAATAGTGTATCTCTAGAAGAACTAAAAACCACAAACCGCCCAAAAAATGCAGAACCAAAATCAGTGAATGAAGAATTGATAGAAGAGTTTTCTATTTCAAATCTTCCTGATTGAAAATCTATTCGTTTTAGATAATTTGGTTCTTCTTTAAATAATTGTGCACGTTGATCATCGGAACTTGTTTCTACGAACTTTTTCATATACACATCGGCATCATCATAACGACCAACAGATTTTAATGTTTGTGCATACCTAAAATAATACTCAGGTTCGACTTCGTTAGGATAGGAATTTACCAATTCTTCATACCATTTTGAAGCCTCTTCGAACTGGCTATTAAAATAGTAGCTATTTCCGAGGTTTTTATAAAGATCTGCACTTTTATAACCTTTTTTTACAACTTTAAGGTAGGTTTCCTGCGCATCAATATACTCATATTTGTCATATTGGCTCTGTGCTGCTTTTAGTTTTCTCTCTTGAGAAAACGTGAGGTTCACAAAGAAAAACCCAATAAAAACAAATAATAACTTGTGTAATAATCCCTTCATTTTAGTTTGGCTATATTTTATAATCTAAAATTAATTTATCTAAATTTCCTTCTAAAATGGAACACGATTTATATTGTGTTCCGATAATTAAAAGAAACGTGGCGTTAGCATTCTGTTATATTTTCTAAACAGTTCAAAACGGAGCATTACTTCATAACTTCCGTCATTAAATTGTGTTCTTCCTAATTCAGTGGTTTCCTTATCATAAGCAAATCCGATCATCAAAGAGTCTGACACCTGGAATCCTGCCATCGCGCTAAATGCAGCACTCCATCGATAGGCAACTCCCAATGTAAGTTTATCGTATAATAGAAAATTGGCAGAAACATCAACTTGCAAAGGAGCCCCAAAAACTAACTTACTAAGAACCGCTGGTTTGAACTTTACAGAATCACTTAGATCAAAAACGTGTCCAGCAATTAAGTAATAATTAATTCTTTCTTCTGCAATAAAAGTAGATGAGTCATTACTACCTACTGTGGCTTCCTCATCAAAATGATCTGTTTCTAATAAATTAGGAGCACTTAATCCTACATAAAACCTATCTGTGTGATAATATAAACCAACCCCTACATTAGGACTCAACTTATTATCAATATTATTTTCGAAATTAGGATCATTGATATCAAATTGCGATAATCTCTGAAAATCAACATTGAGTAGATGTCCACCTGCCTTTAAACCAAAACTTAACTTTCCTCTTTCAGAAGTTGGAATGGTATACGAAAAATCAACACCAAAGTATGTCTCATCTGTAGGCCCTATTTCATCATTGACTATAGAAAGTCCGAGACCCACTCTATTATTATCTCCTATAGGTGTATTTAACGTAAGAGTCTGTGTTCGCGGAGCTCCATCCAATCCCACCCATTGACTACGATGCATACCCATTATACTCATCACACCGCGACTACCCGCATACGCTGGATTGACACTTATTGTATTATACATATACTGAGTATATTGAGCATCTTGCTGGGCATTACCATAATTGGAAATTAAACCAAGGACAGCTAGCATAAATATCGTTAATAGTCTATTCATAAGTATCATTATTTGATTTAGGGAATAACAAATATATACTATTCCAAATAAAATTTTATCTGTTAATATATAAGTAACCTGCTTTATACGTATCTATTCCTCTAGCATTTATATATTCTAAAACATAGTAATACGTACCTACTGGTAATTCATTATTTTGAGAAATGGTAACTCTTCCGTTACTAATTCCTTTAAATAATTCTACTCCTGGTTGCTCATATCCATCTTCCTCGAAAACCTGAACTCCCCATCTATTGTAAATTCTAAGTGTATTGTCTGGGAAATTTCTTAATCCTACAATTCTAAACTCATCATTAACACCATCTCCGTTTGGACTAATACCGGTGTAAATTATAATAGGATCATCAGGATCTGTAAATACTCCTTCGATAACAGTTACTGTTTCATCTTCTGCATCACCATCATTATCAAGATCAATGTCAGTGGTATTAATAGGATCATCTGATAAATCGATGACATCAGTACCGTTTGGATCCTGTCCTGTTACAGTAGCTTGATTAAGTACCTCACCCGATAAAACATCTTCTGCCGTTAGTACATAAGTCGCTGTAAATGTTGTAGTATCTATTTCTCCAACTAAAAGATTGATTGGGCCTCCTGTTATGGTTATACCCACTAATGGATCTATAAGAACAATATTGGTAATATCTACATTACCCGTATTTTCTACTGTGAATGTGTATAAGATTTCGTCTCCAACGTTAGGAAGCTCATCTCCGTTAACATCTACATAGATACCGGTCTTAGTTAAGGCTAAATTAGGAACTTGAGAAATAGTAATGATGGTAGGATCATTGGTAGGATCATCATCCCCATCTTCATCCACTGTCTCATCACCACTATCAGAAACATCCATAACTCCTATTCCATTAGGATCTTCTCCCATCACCGTAGCACTATTTATTACCTCTCCGTTATTAATATCTGTTTGAGAAATAGCATAGGTTGCTGTTGCCGTTCCCTGTTCTCCAGGAGCAAGGATTGAAGGATTAACAACCAAGTTTGTACTTCCTGTTAGTATATCATCAATAAATATATTATCTACCTGTACATTCCCGGTATTTGTAACCGTAAACGTATATGTAATAATGTCTCCAACATTTGATCCGCTAGCAACTCCTGTTTTCACCAATGTTAAATCTGGATTTGCATCTAAAATAGTTACCGTTGGATCATTATCTGGAATATTATCCGTAGTACCATCTCCGTTCGGAGTCTCCACATTCTCATCTCCTGCATCCGATACATCACTTACATCATCTGTTCCTGTTGGACTATCTCCCATTGCAGTAGCGCTATTCTCTATATAACCTGCATCAATATCTGCCTGTGTAATCGTTTGATTGGCTGTTACAGTAACACTATCTCCAGGTGCCAAACTTGTTATTGGACTTCCCACAATACTACCTGCATCTGCATTCAGATCCTCGATCTCAATATTGGTCACTGTAACATTTCCTGTGTTGGTCACTACAATATCATATTCGATCACATCATCTAAAGCAATACCTGCAACTCGAACTGTCTTGATAACGCTTATTTCTGCTAATTGTACAATATCTGTATCTGTAACAGCAACCGGATCATTCCCTGAAGCATCTAAAACATCATCATAAGTAACGGTTACCGTATCTCCTGCCTGTGTATTGAAAGTACCATCATCATCTGTACCTGCAACAGTAC
>NZ_JBHULE010000003.1:0-1330 GCF_042684305.1 Aquimarina rubra
AGACCACCAAATTTTTAATTTGGCTTTTAAAATAGAAAAAATAAAAACAAAATAAAAAATTCGGCTCTATGTTTATCCGAAAAGTTAGTGTCTTTTTGCACGCTACGTTTCATACACAAACCGTTAGGGCACATACTCAGGATCTGAAAAGCAAAACGCAATCTGAACCTGTCTGCGGACGAACCTCGATCGTTTGACCTGAGAGTTTTTGCAGTGGTTTGTATCCGATCAAAAGTAAAAAAGCGATGAAAAAATAACTCAAAAGGAGTATTTCGGAGTAGTAACGTGCTGAAAAATCGTTTTTTTTGGCTCATTACGATAATTTTGACGGAAAAAGGGTTTGTGATTTTTTAGTTTGGTAAGTGATAAATCTAAAGGCAGCAAAGTGATCGCTGGAGATTAAAAAAATAATACGGAGCAGTTCCTGCCAGAGGCAGGCAGGCGCAATCTGATATCACTTTACTGCGGCTTGTTTACTAAGTTCTGGCTTGTAAAAGTGGTACGTGCCATAACACTATATATGTGATCATAGCAGCTAGATGATGAATCGAATAGTTCTTGTATATTTGGCAAGGCGCAATGCTTGCAGAATGAAAAGTTAGCAACCAATGCGCAGTTTTTGTCGAAAATAGGGTAACATTTTGCTCTGCTACGACACATATATTAACCGTTAGCGATTATTATGAAAAAAGTAAATTATTCTATATTGATCCTTTTAGCCTTAGTGCTTCTAGCTTTCAGAAATAATGATTTGCAGCCTAAATTGATTAAATATCAATCAAGTGAATGCTTAAATGAAAATGTGTACAAGATTAAAAGAAAGTGGTCCAACAAATTGATTTCAAAAAAAGTTGTCGGTGATATCCAAATATATGCAATATCTATCTTGACCAATTGTAATCTGACTAGCAAAGGTGATATAGAATTACGGAAGGACACTTTGAATTTAAAATATGATGGTCTATATGAATTGGATAAAACTTATAGCGAAAAAGAAAATGATTCAACAGTGTTGATTGTAGAAGAATATACTCAAGTCCTTGCAGATTGTGACTGCATTTTTAATCTTAAATACTCAATTAAAGGACTTGAGAATAAACAATACGTGATAGAGGCAAACGGAAAACTATTAAATAAAAAAAACAATCGCTAACAATTTGTATATTTCATTTGCTCCCTTCGGTAGCAAACGTAACATACAAGGAACGTTGTGCATAATGTCCAAAATGACGCAGGAATTAACAGAGATAGAATTTAAAAACAGTTTTGGTAATGGAATGACGGACATTACGGAAATGGAAGTTGATGAACCGATTGACATTTGGGATTA
>NZ_JBHULE010000004.1:0-120752 GCF_042684305.1 Aquimarina rubra
TCACTTTTTCAATTGATCTAAAACAGTATTTTTTAAATGAGCGAGGACTATAGGTTTCAGCTTTATTTTCTTTCAAGAGTGTTGCTTTCGCACTGCTGATTACATCCTTAATTATTGTTTACAACGCCAAATATATGAATCGGAGCAAGGCAAGTATACCTGAATCAATTGATCTATCTGCGCATTTTTATTTCTTATTAAACTTATAAAAATTTAGCGCCACTGCAAAAAAGAAAAAACCTTTTGATCTAGCACTAAATTGCTCTAATTTCATATATAATGTTAGCCACTGGCTTTTTCCGTTACTTTATTCACTTTTACATAAAACCAAGGTGAAGATTCAAATCCGTTTTTCTCGTCATTCATATATTCCACCATTTCAGTCCATTTATCATTTTCATTAATCAGTCCGTATTCGTTTATTTCAATTCCGAATTTTTCTATTAGGTCATTTGCCAAATCGTGGCAATGAAAACTGTGAAATTCACTACTATCTTCAATTCCGATCAAGTCGTATCCTAAAGTTTATTCGTCATTATTTTCGGGAATTCCAGTTTTTAGATTTATTGAAAGTCCGATTTCTCCGAGATTTGTCTTTTCAGGATTGAATATTTTTAGTAATTCATTTCTTTCTGATTCTGGAAAGTTTATACTCAAAATTTCACTCTCTGAATTGGGAAAAAATGAGTTTTTGTATTCAGTTAGAGTTTTTAAATCAGCAAATGTGCAAATCCATCCGATTTTGTTTTCCTCCATTTTTTTGTCCGTCCAATTTTGAACTTCTTTTATCAGTTTCTCGTTAAGATTAAAATCTGATTTTGTTTCTGAATCAATTTTTTTTCCGTTTTCAGTCCACGAAATTGACCAAGCGTCAAAAAATGAATCATTTATACAAGTGCTACAAGTATATAATTTTTTTCCTTCGTAAGTTCCAAAATTAGAATCACGAAGTTTAATTAAATAGTATGCTCCAACATAGTATTTCAAACTTTTTTGTATTGTACCTAACGTTTAATATATGTGTCGTAGCGGGGCAAAATGTTACCTTGCTTTTCGATTTTTCTGCGTATTGGTTGCTAATTTTTCCATTCTGCAAGCATTGCGCCTTACCAAAAATACAACAACTATTCGATTCATCACTTAACTGCTATGACATCATATATCTTGTTGTGCATAGTTATTTTTTCCAAATTCCAAATTCGTCCCGGATAATATTTATTATCTCGCACATATAAATCAATTCATCATTATCAGGATAATGTTTTAGATAACTTTCTGGATTGGAGTATTCGAAATGATTGATTTCTTCTTGTTGTTTAACACTAACTATGAATCCAGTTCCATCAGTGATCATAACTTTTTCTTTAGATGCTAAATATTCTTCGTAAACTTTGCCTCTGATTGTATCTATAACTTTTTTTACATCTCCACGCTTAACCATTTTCCATTGGATTTTTCTCATATCTGATAAATCCAAAATATGACTACGAACGAAGTTTTGAAAAACGAATTCCAAATCACTTTTTGATTTTAGCATTTGCTTTTCCGTCCGCAGTTCAGCTGCTCCATCAACTTTTGCGTAATGCTCATAAAATTCCGCTGTCCATTTATCGGATTTATCCTTAAACATTCTAAAAAGAGAAGAATAATTAGTTATTCCACCGCCTTGATAAATTCGAACTTCAGTTTCGTAAGTTAACGAGTCAGTTAAATTAAGATCAGAATTAATTTCGGAAAGATTTTGAGAATAAAAATTAAGACTTAATAATAGAATCAAAAATAATATTATGTTTTTCATCGATTGAATTAGTTTATCCGAAACTAAGTTTATTGAGTCAATTAGGTAAATCAGAATGAGTAAACCATTCTCTTGAGTTAGTCAACTATTGTTTTTTACAATTATGCACAACGGTTGGGCTATGGTTTCGTTACGGAATGGTACGCGAGTATCATTCCGCAGTAACCATAAAAATAGCAAAAAGGCTCGAAATTCCGATTAGGAATTTCAGCCGTAATGAACTATAGCATCAATGAAAAAGCAGTAAGTCCAGTATCTTTAAAGTTCACAAAAACAATAAGATATGAAAACTGAACTGACTACCCAATCAAATTTATACATTGGTATTGATATTCACAAGCGAAGTTGGAAGATACATTGCTCCACTGATTTATTTTCTGGTAAATCGTTTACCATGCCTCCTAAGCCAGAGGTTCTATTAGAATATGTTACTAAACATTTTCCAGATTACAGAGTTACAACTGCTTACGAAGCTGGCTGTTGTGGTTACTATGCCCATCGAAAATTTGAGAGTTATGGTTGGAATTCCTTAGTAGTAAACCCAGCAGACATTCATCGAAAAGGCAAGGAGAAATATACAAAAACAGATAAAATAGATGCCCAACTGATTAGTAGAGAATTAAAAGATGGAAGACTAGAAAGTATTCATATTCCTGAATTAAAACAGGAACATCTTCGGAGTCTTTTTAGAAGGCGTAATGATTTGGTTAAGGATTATAGACGCGTAAAGAGCTATATAAAAATGCAATTATTATATTTTGGTATTACTATTCCTGAAGAGTTTGATAATGATCATTGGAGTCATAAATTTCGTTATTGGGTAGATGGAGTTGTTTTTAGATATTCTACAGCTCGTGAGACCTTAGATAGTAGGATGCGTTATTTTAGATTTATAGATAAAGAAATACGAGATGTATCAACTAGGCTACGAGCTTATTGCCGCAAACATTATAAAAAGGATTATTATTTGTTGAGGAGTATCCCTGGTATTGGAGGTGTTGTAGCTTGTGGTATTATAAGTGAATTAGGGGATTTACGTCGTTTTAACAGTATTAAACATCTAGCAGGTTATGTCGGGTTAGCTCCTGGTATCCATCAAAGCGGAGACCATCAAAGGAGTAGTGGAATCACAATGAGAGCCCATCGATTGATGCGAAGCTATTTTATAGAAGCCTCTTGGCAGGCTATACGTACAGACCCAGTAATGCAAGGCTATTATCGTAAACATTTAGGCAAAAATGTAAAGACAATAATCATTAAGGTGGCTCGCAAATTATTGAGTCGAACCTTAGCAGTAATCAAAACAGAGATACCTTACTCTGTAGGAGTCATAGAATAATTAACAGATAACAAAGCTCACAAAGAAGTAGTAAAGCCTGTATCACAAAACAACGTGGGTGAATCAGTATTATTGATATCACATTTTTATAGCAAGTGAACAGGTTTATTATAGCTTATAATCATACAGATGCTGGTGACGGCTCTAGAAGCTGATCACATATAGGATGCGGAGCAAGTTATAAAGTATTTAAATGTTGACAATTTGCAACAAAAGGAAGAGAATTGCCAACATTTAAACACTTCAAAGTAATCATTATGAGATAATTAAAATATAAATATTAACTTTGAAAAACTGAGCTAGTGCTTTTCCTATGAACCATTGTTGGCAAATCGTTTTTTATTTCTTAATCAATGCATTTTCTGTACCGAAAAATGATTCTATGGTTTCACTCGATATTTTATATTTATTCTTGAAATATTTTTTCAGTTTTTCTCCATATTCAATCAAATCCGTGTTAATCAAATGCGATGCACTTGGTAAAGATTTTCCTAGGATTGTATATTTACCATCAATATCGGGTATTTTAATATTTTTCACAAACTCTTCTTCTGTTGGAAAACACCCAACAGCCTGATAGATTGTTGGATAAACTTTTCGATATTTTAAGTGTCCTCTTACTCCAATTTCCATTTCAATTGGTCCATAAATACAATTAATTGCAGGTGTAATATTCCTGTATTCATCAAATCTTATTTTATCTATTTTTTCAAAGTCATTTCTTAAAGATAAATTCTTGTCTTTTTCATTCGGATTAATAAAACTCCAATCATATGTGTCATCATAATTCGAATACATTTTAATAATTTGAATTAAATCTAATAATGAATATGACATAGGTAAATCCATCTGTATAAAAACGTTTCCTTGAGCATAGTTTTTAATCGAAATAGTTGCTGTTTTAGCAATTATATATTTTGACATAAATTATTCTTTTTTTTACCAGTAAATCATCTTATTTATCAACATTCTCAAATGTTTGCCAACGTTTAGCTATGAGTAGTGCGGGAGCTGAAAATCACTGGTTTTCGTACTAGCACTGAGCCAAAGTTTATGTTTTGTTTTTATCTTTTCTAAAATACCAAATTTAATACTTTGGCGACAAATCAAATAGGTAATAACCTTTCGATTAAACTCAAACCCCGCATTATCGTATAGGTGTTGTTATATGCTGTTTTAGTCATACCAATAAAAGTAAAATTTATTTGGTTTTTCGTTTTCTAAATCTAATATGTAAAATGCGTCAACATAATCGTGTTTGCTTCTTATAGCATTAATTTTAAATCCTTTTTTACAGTCTTCTTTTTTTGCTTGTATGGGAAATAGTTTACAAATTTCTTTATACGAAGTTGAATTATCTATTCTCATTCCAGAATATTCTAAATAATTATTCTTTATTTTAAAATCTATCGATACAAATCCAACTTCACCATTTAATTCTTCATATTCAATTCCATTTTTATAATAAAATTTAACTTTGAAATCTTGATAAATCCATCCACCGTCACCGAGTTCAAAATATTGGTCTGTATCTTCAATGATGTACAAAATACCATTTTTATATTTTCGCTTAATTTTATAAGAATAATCATCTTTAACAACATTAAATGATCTTATACTATCGGGTTTTCCAATATAATTTAATAGTCTTTTTAAAGATGTATGAGCTTTTAACTTACCATTAATTAAAAAATCTGCATCATCAATACCTTTTGGTTTTAGCTTAGATGATAATTTTTTTAATGATTTTATATAACCATTAAAAGCATAGCCTATTTGCCCATTTAGTAATTTTATTTTAACCCAGTTGCCATTAATTTCACCATCCTCTTTATCAATAACCGTTTCGGTTTTGTCGATAAGATTTTCAATAATCTCTATAGGTTCTAAATATCTTAAAATTGCAATACGTTTGGAATTAACTGATGGTTTTTCTCTTAATGAAAGCCTGTCAGCAATTGTGTAAAAATATTCTTTTTCATATTTAATAGTAGGTTTTTTATTAACGGGAATTTTTCTATCAATTTCAACAACCGAATCAGAAATATTTATACTTTTATTATAATCCGTTATTCTTTGGTTTTTGTCTTTACAAGATAAAAGTGTTATAAATATAATTAAGAATTTAATTTGATATTTCATTTTAGTTCTTCTAATATATGCTAACGTCTCTTGTATGGTGCGTTTGCATCCCGAAGGGTGCATATGCATTATACAAATTGTTATGTAACTTTTATTCTTTTAAATATGTCTTCTTTAAGTCCTTCAACTGTAATGTTAAACCTTTCAAAATTCTCCTCCAAAATATTTATGTGCTTTTCGTCAGTACAGCTAACATATTTGACTGCTTGTTTAAATATTAAGGTATCTACCATCATTCTTAAAAGTGGAGGGAAATCTTCTCTACGATCTGTTTTCATAAATAATCTTGTACCCGATAGAGGGAATAAATAATCATCTTTATAAACTTCAGGGTTTTGTTTTTCGAAAATTACGGGGTTATCAGAACATAAAAAAGGTAGTTCGTTAGAACTCTCTATTATAGTATAAGGAGTTCTGCAATTGTAGTTATAACCTCTTGTAGAATCCATTAATGAATTATGAAACTTGTAACCTTTTAAAAAGATTTCCGAATTTTTGAATTTTTCTTCTATTTCAGGGTCACTTATTCCAAGTTCATCAACCATAGACACTCCCAAACTATTTAAATCATTATTTTTTATTATTTTTTTGAGTTCTTCTCTTTTATGGGGCAGTCTCCAATACATTAAACTGACAAAATGATTTAGAGCAGGCATATCATTTTCGTCCACTCCGTGCCTGGTAGAGTGGTCCTCAGAATTTATTTTATTAATGAGCTTAGCTACATCATTGTCAAACTTCTTGTAATATTTGGATTCTAAAGAGTCATCACTATAATCTCCGATAGAAATAGTGTTGTCATTCTTTTTAAAGAAATACGATTCAGGAGAAAAATCCTTTCCGTCTTTTACAAATCTTTTGTTTTGGACGTCATAAATCTTAAATTTATTAGATTTCTTAGTGAATCCTTTAAGATAGAAAACTGGTAAGTAATGATGTCGCCAAGATATTTTTGTCATTAATTTTTTTATGTTACATAACGTTTAATATATGTGTCGTAGCAGGGCAAAATGTTACCTTGCTTTTCGATTTTTCTGCGCATTGATTGTTAACTTTTACTTTTTGCAAGCATTGCGTCTTACCAAAAATACATTAACCTTTCGATTCATCACTTTGCTGCTATGATCACATATATAGTGTTGTAACACGTTTTTTATTAATCATACTTATGGAAGTAACCAAAATCTCCATCCACCAAAATATTTATGATAATTCTGTTCAAAGGTCAATAAACTTGATGCTTTTGGTAATTTATTTTCAACGGCATAATAATTATACACTTGTTTATTACTAAACTCAATTATTTCGTTAGACCTCATATTTAAAACAAAATATTCATTCTTGAAATCATAAAAAAAATGGTTTTGATCAAATTTTCCACAGAAAAATTCATCTTTTGTTAGAAATCTTGAAATACTGATTTCATTTGCGTCTTTATCCTTGTATCCTTTTAAGTTAGAAAATTGCCAATTTGTGTTATCCACTATATTCCAATAACCAATTGGAATTCTTGGGCCATCACCAAGTCCATGATTTCCCCAATATGTAAAAGAATATATAAGTAATAATGCAGAGATGATCAATCCAAATCTGAACCAACTGGATTTCTTATTATCTATTATTTTTTGGAGATAATGATTTTTTTTTAAATTGTTTATCATCGTCATGATAGCAATTAAAATCAAAGAATAGATTGATGCTAAAATTCCAATTTTAAAAAGCATAAATATGAGGTGCCCTAAAACTTCCATTTCATTCTGTTAAATGTGTTACAACAATGCTATAAAAGCAATTGTGTTTATTTTTATTATAACAACCGTTTACAAACGTATAATAAACGTATAATAAACGTTTAATGCGACGGTTACATTTTGTTTTTCGTTTTAAAAATAGTATAAAATTTCCCATATAGCAAAATGATATATACCTTGGGACTTTGCTAAAAACAAAATGCACGACCAAAAAGTCGTGCATTTCAATACATATATCTTAGTAATAAGTTATACTACAAACAATGGTTTATCTGCCATCATAGCATTTACATCATTTGCAATATTGTGTAATTCCTCTTCATTTTCTACATTTTGGATCACCCTGTCAATAAGCTCTACAATTTCTAACATAGCATCCTCTTTTAGTCCACGCGTGGTAACCGCTGCAGTACCAATACGAATCCCAGAGGTTACAAACGGTGATTTATCATCAAACGGTACCATATTCTTATTTACCGTAATCTCAGCAACGCCCAATGCTTCTTCTGCTTGTTTTCCTGTTACTCCTTTATTACGCAAATCGATCAACATCATATGATTATCTGTCCCCTGAGAAATAACCTCATACCCTTTCTTTACAAAGGCCTCTGCCATTGTAGCAGCATTTTTCTTTACCTGGATGATATAGTGTAAAAACTCATCGGTTAATGCTTCTCCAAAAGCAATCGCCTTGGCTGCAATAATATGCTCTAAGGGTCCTCCTTGATTTCCCGGAAATACAGCACTATCCAATAAAGAAGACATCATACGTTTCTTTCCACTCTTCAGAGTAATGCCAAAAGGATTTTCAAAATCTTTCCCCATAATAATCAATCCTCCTCTTGGGCCTCTTAATGTTTTATGAGTTGTTGTAGTTACCACGTGACAATGAGGAACAGGATCAGCAATAATACCTTTAGCAATCAAACCTGCAGGATGTGCTATGTCTGCTAATAAAAGAGCTCCTACGCTATCCGCAATCTCTCTAAATCTTTTGTAATCGATCTCTCTGGAATATGCAGATGCTCCGGCTATAATTAATTGTGGTTTTTCTGCTGTGGCAATTTCCTGAATTTTATCATAGTTTAATCTACCTGTCTCCTTCTCTACTCCATAAAAAACCGGGTTGTATAATTTACCCGAAAAGTTAACCGGTGATCCGTGTGTTAAATGACCTCCGTGAGAAAGATCAAAACCTAAAATTTTGTCTCCAGGTTTTAAACACGCGTGGTATACTGCTGTATTTGCCTGCGATCCAGAGTGTGGTTGTACATTTGCATATTCTGCACCAAACAGTTCTTTTGCACGGTCTATAGCAATTTGTTCTACTACATCTACCACAGAACAGCCTCCATAATAACGTTTGCCGGGATACCCTTCTGCATATTTATTAGTTAATACCGAACCGGCTGCTTCCATCACCTGTTCGCTTACAAAATTTTCTGAAGCGATTAATTCTAATCCATTAATCTGACGCTCTTTTTCGTCCTGAATTAAATCAAAAATCTGTTCGTCGCGTTGCATGTTATTTAATTTATAAAATAGATGTCCAAAAATAGGAACAATCCATAAAATAAGTGGATGGAATATTAATTAATATGAACATTTTCTTCACAATTAGAAATATCACATTTTTTAAGTAACTTTCACATAAATAAAATATGTAAAACGTTCTAAAATTATATATTTGATGATAAGAACTACCAACAACTTATTAAAAAAACGATAATGCCCATAACCGCAAATAACCCAAAAAGAAAAACATGGATTAAAACTCCTACGAATACTGATTTCCCAATTCAAAATATTCCTTTTGGAGTTTTTCTCACCAGAGATGATGTCATCACTATCGGAACGAGAATTGGAGATACCGCTATTGATCTGGGAGCACTACATCAACTTGGCTATTTTGAAGGAATTCCGTTAACAGATGATATCTTTTTACAGGATTCTTTAAATGATTTTATTTCTGACGGAAAAAAAACCTGGAGACTTGTACGTAATCGGATTGCTGAAATTTTTGATGCAGAAAACGATGCACTAAAAAAAAATAAAGAACATTGCAAAATAGTCTTGTTTACACTAGACGAAATAGAAATGCAATTGCCGGTAACTGTTGGAGATTATACGGATTTCTACAGTAGTATTGAACATGCCACCAATGTGGGAACTATGTTTAGAGATCCTGATAATGCATTGCTTCCTAATTGGCTGCATATACCTGTTGGATACCACGGACGTAGTAGCTCTATTATTCCGTCAGGGATTCCGGTCCATCGACCACAAGGTCAGAAACTGATCAATGGTACCGAAAAACCAATTTTTGGACCATCAAGGTTAGTAGATTTCGAATTAGAGATGGCTTTTATTACTACAGATGCTAATCAGCTTGGAGAACCCATTCCTATTGAAGAAGCAGAAGACTATATTTTTGGGTTGGTATTATTTAATGACTGGAGTGCCAGAGATATCCAAAAATGGGAATATGTTCCTTTAGGACCGTTTCTTGCAAAGAACTTTGCTTCATCAATATCCCCTTGGATTGTTACACTCGATGCTTTAGAACCGTATCGTGTAGCTGGACCAAAACCTCTAAAAGAGCAATTACCATATCTTCAGTATACCGGTAAGAAGAGTTTTGATATTAATCTGGAAGTTGCGATACAACCCGAAAAAGCTAAAGAGACCATTGTTTCTAGAAGTAATTTTAAGCACATGTACTGGAATATGTCTCAGCAATTAGCACATCACACGGTTAATGGATGTCCCGTAAACTCTGGAGATATGATGGGTAGCGGAACCATTTCTGGACCAACTCCGGATTCATATGGTTCCATGTTGGAATTAAGCTGGAGAGGAGAAAAACCTGTACAACTAAAAGAAGGTGGTAGCCGTAAATTTATAGAAGATAACGATACTGTTATTATGAGAGGACATTGCGAAAAAGACGGTGTTAGAATAGGTTTTGGAGAAGTATCTACCAAATTACTACCTGTTTTTAAGAAATAAAAAACATCATAATATATTCAAAAAACCTCAAAATAATCTTCTTTGAGGTTTTTTTGTTACCTTTTGGCACCAAAATTGAAACAAGTACCCCAAACCTATTGCACTATGAAAAGAATTTTACTTTTATTATTTGTTACCGTATTTACAATTTCTTGTGGTGGTAAGAAGAAAACTTTTACTGCATTAAATACAGGAAATTATGATCAGGCGATTAATACCTCTATTAGTAAACTAAGAGGAAACAAAAACAAAAAGGGAAGACAAGATTACATTCTTATATTAGAAGAAGCATTTGTAAAAGCTGTAGAACGTGATATGAATGCTATCGCTTTTCTTGAAAAAGAAGGGAACCCTGCAAATTTGGAGAGAATCTATAATTCTTATAGCACCCTAAAAAGCAGACAAGAACGAATTCGTCCTTTGTTACCTCTATATCACGTTGAGCAAGGACGTAATGCTAATTTTTCTTTTGACAATTATGACCAAAGGATACTAGATACCAAAGAAAAATTATCTACTTACTTATATAACAATGCAAAGTCATTACTTTCTAATGCAAGAAGAAAAGCAGATTATCGTAACGTTTATGATGACCTGGTGTATTTGAATAAAATCAGTCCTGGATATAAAAATACCAAAGAGTTAATTGAAGAAGCTCATTTTAAAGGTACTGATTTTGTAAAGGTAACTATGAGGAACCAAACCAATGTCATTATACCAAGAAGACTAGAAGATGATTTATTAAACTTCAGCACCTATGGATTAAATGATCTTTGGACAGTATATCATAACTCTCCTCAGCGTTCTGTAAAATATGATTATCTGATGGAAGTTTCTTTTAGAGAAATAAACATCTCTCCGGAACAGATTAGAGAAAGACAACTAGAAAGAGAAAAATTAGTTAAAGACGGTTGGGAATATCTGTTAGATGAGAATGATGAATTTGTGCGTGATGAGGAAGGCAACAAAATCAAAGTTGATAAAATGGTAACTGTACGATGTGAATACTATGAATTTATACAATTTAAAGAGGCACAAGTTGTTGGTAATGTACAATACAAAGATCTTAATACGAAACAATTGCTCGATGCTTTTCCGCTTTCAAGCACTTATGTTTTTGAGCATGTGTATGCTAACTACAATGGCGACAAACGCGCGTTAGATGATGATTTGATTCGATATTTAGGGTTACAGGCAGTTCAATTTCCTACGAATGAGCAAATGGTATATGATTCCGGGCAGGATTTAAAAAATAAATTGAAAAGTATCATAACAAGGTATCGTTTTCAGTAGTAAAAGATTCACTAAACAAAGAGGCTGCAAATAAATTTTGCAGCCTCTTTGTTTTTTAAAGTATATATGCTGTTAAATAAACTGATGTAAAACCTGTGGTGTAATTGCACTATGAGAAGCGTGATGCACTGCTACTCCGTTACGAACTACAATAAATTGAGGAGATTCGTGATACACCTGAAATTTTGCAGCTATTTCTGAAGAAACATCTCTATAATTTAATAAATCAAGATAAAACAAATCCACCTGATTTTCTGAAAGATCAAAACTACTTTCAAAATTTCTAATCGCCATTCGGCTAATACCACATCGTGTAGAATGCTTAAAAATAGCTTGTGTTTTCACTTTTGAAGCCTCTGCAATAGTTTCTAATTGCTCTATTGACTTTAGTTCCTGCCAAGGCAAAGCTTGTTTCTCTTCTTTTGGATCTTTATCATCCGACCCAAATATTTTTCCAAATAATCCCATATTCTCTTATTCTTAAAATCATTACAAACTTAACCAAATGATTTCTATTAATTGATAATTATCAGGTTTTGTCGAAATAGAATCAGTAACTTTACAATACGTCAAAAAGTCAGTAAAACCAAGTCTTAAGAAGACATTTTGACGTGTTTACAGAATAGGAACGTTATTTGATTTTATCGTATCAAAGAAAAAAAACAGATATGAATTTTAATAATTTCACCATAAAATCACAAGAGGCTATCCAGCAAGCACAGCAGCTTGCTCAAGGTTATGGCCATCAGCAAATAGAGAATGAACATATTTTCAAAGCTATTTTTAATGTAGACGAAAACGTGCTTCCTTTTCTATTAAAAAAGCTTAACGTAAATATTTCAATTTTACAACAGGTACTAGATAGCACGCTGGAAAGTTTTCCAAAGGTAAGCGGAGGAGAAATACAATTATCACGTGAAGCTGGGAAATCGCTAAATGAGGCGAGCATTATTGCCAAAAAAATGGATGATGAATATGTATCCATCGAACATCTGGTCATTGCTATTTTTAAATCTAAAAGTAAGATTGGTCAAATTTTAAAAGATCAAGGTGTTACAGAAAAGCATCTTAAAGAAGCTATTAATGAAATACGCAAGGGAGAACGTGTAACATCTCAAAGCGCCGAAGAAACCTATCAATCTTTAAACAAATATGCTAAAAACCTAAACGAACTTGCAGAAAACGGTAAACTGGACCCGGTTATAGGTCGTGACGAGGAAATTCGCAGAATTCTTCAAATTCTATCGCGCCGTACTAAAAACAATCCTATGTTGGTAGGAGAACCAGGTACCGGTAAAACGGCGATTGCTGAAGGTTTAGCACATCGTATCATTGCAGGAGATGTCCCGGATAATTTACAGGATAAGCAAATTTATTCTTTAGATATGGGAGCCCTTATTGCTGGTGCAAAATTTAAAGGAGAATTCGAGGAACGCCTTAAAGCCGTAGTAAAAGAGGTTACATCCAGCGATGGAAACATTGTATTGTTTATCGATGAAATCCATACGCTAGTTGGCGCCGGTGGCGGGCAAGGCGCAATGGATGCCGCAAACATTTTAAAACCTGCGTTGGCAAGAGGTGAATTAAGAGCTATTGGAGCCACTACCCTAGATGAATATCAAAAGTATTTTGAAAAAGATAAGGCATTAGAACGACGTTTTCAGAAAGTTACCGTAGATGAGCCTGATACAGAAAGTGCGATTTCTATCCTTAGAGGAATCAAAGAAAAGTATGAAACACATCACAAGGTTAGAATCAAAGACGAAGCGATTATTGCAGCGGTAGAATTATCTCAAAGATATATCACTAATAGATTTTTGCCGGATAAAGCAATTGATTTGATGGATGAAGCTGCTTCTAAATTACGAATGGAAATTAATTCTAAACCAGAAGAGTTAGATGTATTGGATCGTAAGATCATGCAATTAGAAATCGAGATAGAAGCGATCAAACGTGAAAATGATGAGTCTAAATTGAAATCACTAAATGCAGATCTTGCCAACTTTAAAGAAGAACGAAACGAGATTTTCTCGAAATGGCAAAGCGAAAAAGAAGTGGTAGATGCTATTCAAAATACGAAGAAAGATATAGAAGAATACAAACTGGAAGCAGAACGCGCTGAACGAAATGGTGATTACGGAAAAGTAGCCGAATTACGTTACGGAAAGATTAAGGATGCTCAGGAAAAACTGGAAGTGTTACAGGAACAACTTAATCAACAACAAAGTAAATCCTCACTAATCAAAGAAGAAGTTACCAATGATGATATTGCGGAAGTTGTTGCTAAATGGACCGGAATTCCTGTTACCAAAATGTTGCAAAGTGATCGTGAAAAGCTTTTGGTTTTAGAAAAAGAACTACAAAAACGAGTTGTAGGACAAGCCGAAGCCATACAGGCGGTTAGTGATGCGGTGAGACGAAGTCGTGCAGGACTACAAGATCAGAAAAAACCAATAGGTTCGTTTTTGTTCCTAGGAACTACAGGAGTTGGTAAAACAGAATTAGCAAAAGCACTGGCAGAATATCTATTTAATGATGAAAGTGCTATGACACGAATTGATATGAGTGAATATCAAGAACGTCATGCTGTAAGCAGATTAGTAGGTGCGCCTCCTGGGTATGTTGGTTATGAAGAAGGTGGTCAATTAACTGAAGCCGTAAGAAGAAAACCTTATTCTGTAGTACTATTAGATGAAATCGAAAAAGCGCATCCGGATACTTTTAATATCCTGTTACAAGTATTGGACGAAGGGCGATTAACAGACAACAAAGGGAGAACGGCTGATTTTAGAAACACCATTATTATTATGACCAGTAATATGGGAGGTCATATCATTCAAGAAAAATTTGAAGCAGTCAAAGATGTAGATACTGCGATGGAAAGTGCCAAGATTGAGGTCTTAGGATTATTAAAGCAAACCGTTCGTCCGGAGTTTCTGAATAGAATTGATGATATCATTATGTTTACTCCTCTAACTAAGGAAAATATTCATGAAATTGTAAAGCTTCAATTAAAACATGTTTCTAATATGTTAGCACAGCAAAACATTACTCTGGATGCTACAGATGAAGCAATTTCTTTTCTGGCAGATAAAGGCTTTCAACCAGAATTTGGTGCAAGACCAGTAAAACGTACTATACAAAAAGAAGTGCTAAATTCTTTATCCAAAGAAATTCTTGCAGGAAAGGTTTCAACCGAAAGTATTATTTTATTGGATGAGTTTGATAGCAATTTAGTATTCAGAAATCAAAGCGATCTAGTGCTTTAGATGACGATACTGTTAATTAATTCTTAAAGAAAAAAGGTGGGTTTTTGTTAAAAACCCACCTTTTTTTACACTTTTTAATGAACCTTTAACAGTCATTAATCTTTCAGATAATCAGATTATTACGGTAAAACCGTAGTTATTAACAAACATATTCTTACATAGTTGATAACTAATTCTTACAAGAGATAAAGTTTTAAGTAAATTGGTATGCAATGAAACCAACTTTAATATTATCTCTTTGTATCCTTTCATCGACCATATCTCTTGCACAAAGTAAGAGGGAAATTTTAGCGGATATCAAAAGTAAGTATTTACTTATCCGTGAACTTGTAGATAATAATACACTTCGACAATATTATTCGGATTATACCTGTGATGAATCTGTTGAGAAAGGAACTCTAACGTTTTATTATAATAGTCGCGAACTAAAGCATATTGTACATCAATATACACAAGGATATGTATCCTATAAAGACGAATATTATATTTGGGATGATCAACTGTTCTTTGAGTTTTCTACACACAAGATTAAATATCATGATTATGAGAAAAACAAAAAGAAAAAAATTCAGAAAGTAGATGTAGTATTGACACTAGAGGAGCGTTTCTATTTTCACAATTTTGAGCCCGTAAAATGTCAATTCAAAGATTTTGAAACCCGAAGTAACAGATTAAAAAACCCAAAAACTAATTACGTAAGAAATCAGACTGCAGATTGTAGTCAGGCTACTAGAATTATTGAAAAATACAATGTACTTCTAGAATATCAAAACGCCAACATTGAAGATGAATGTTCACTTCCAAGAAGCATTTCGAGGATAGTATCAGATGATATCCTTCATAGTACTCTAAATAAAAAACAATAAGCCTTATTTAATCACAATACGTTTGACCACTGACGTATTGTTATAATTGATTCGCATCATATACAATCCCGAAGATAGATTCAGATCAACCCTGGTAGTTTCTTGGAAGGGTTGACTGGATAACAATTTATTTCCCAGTGTATCAAAAACCTCAAATTCTCCTTGCTTACCTTTTGCAAACACTATGATATGATCATTGGCGGGATTTGGATAAATAGAAATTTCAGATTTTTCGTTCTCATCTACGGATAACGTATTAGACCAAGTCTGTCCCACATTATTCCCCCAGATATACTCTACCAAATTAGGTTGATCGATAAATGGATTTCGATTAAATTGCCAGGTATAAATAATATTATTTCGATTCATTTCAAAATCATCAGGAGGATCATTTCTATGCCAATCTAATAGAGTGGTTAAATCACCAAGTTCTGAAATTGTATTGTCCGTATCTTCCGGAAAACCATTAACGACTTGTAAAGCATTATACCTTATTACAAGAAAAAAAATGCCTCTCGCAACATCACCTTTCCAACTCCCTTGATTCGCTGTTGGACCATTGTATTCTCCATAATGTTTATTTCCTCTGGAACTATTTTCATTAGAATCTGTGGCTCTCAGACCATGTGCATCTGAATTAGCGTGGCGCAAAGAATCCGCATTTGTGGTAAAAAATCCGGACATACCATCTGCTATGTCATCAAATTCTCTGTAGTCTCCAAATTCTCCTCTCGATCTTGGATATGTATGTTCTCGATTCCAGCTATCACTTGCATCTGTAAATCCTGCAAAGTCCAACTTCGCACGATTTTGTTCTGTGTACAATAACCAAACTTGATTACTATTTTCCGGGCTTTGATCTGCACTACTCAGAATCTCAACAATATCTGCATAAGAATGAGTTCTTACCGTTGCAGGATCTGCTACAATATCCTGAATTGCTTGTACCAAAGCAGTATCTGCTAATCCTTCTAAAGGATCGTAATAATTTACCGGTGCAGTATTTACAACATTACCAAAAGTTGGATTCAATGGAGTTCCCCAGGAAGCTACCGTAAAATCGTTATCCACAATTCGTACTTCTTTATTGTCATTAAGGCGCACAAAACCTGAAGGAATGGTCCCAAAAACAATTTTCATAACCTCATCTCCTTCATCATCTGTGTCATCAATAATCTGAATCGTATTGGTAGTGGTATTTGTACCTGTAGGAATAGTTACAGAGACACTACCTGAATAATCTGAAGTAGTAAAACCTTGATTAGTAAGTATAAAATCAAAAGTAAGGTCGCTTGTAACACTTGTCTCAGTGGTAAAAACAATATCAATACTATCTCCTTCGTCATATTGATCTTGTGAAGTAGTAATTAAAATTCCATTAAACTGAACCCCACTTCCATCATTTAGAGCTCCAGGCGTCGGAGTTTTTACTTCGTATGTACCATCATTTTTTCGTTGAATAGATTCTGTAGTTTTATTGTTATTTTCATCTTCATTGATTTGTTCCATTAATCCTAACAAAGTCATAAGGCCTGTATCATCCGGATCATCAGTATCGTGTATTAATGCATCCAATAAATTAGTTGTAGTTGCTTCTGTACCCTCCGGAAAATCGACATCATTACCTAAATAAATTGCCACTGCATCAGCTCCATTCTGTATAGTATTTTCGAATAATAAGAAATCTGGTACCGGTGAAACTTCGGGGCCACCTATTAAGAAAATCCCATTAGCATCTGTAGTATAACCATCAAGATCGAGTGTAAAGTAACTGGAATCACCTCCACTAGTAGAACCATTAAACAATACTAAAACTAATCCATCTAAAGAAAAATTAGGCGTATCGGATTTTAATTCTATGAATTCTTGTGTATCTGTACCAGGAGTATCCGAATCTAATTCATTAATCACAACCTGTGCGAAAGAAAATTGAAAAAATAGTATAGTAAGAACTAAAAGGTAGGTGTTTTTCATAACAATAAAATTAGCGTTACAAGATAGGTATAATCTGTATTTTATGAAGTTATCTTTATATTAAAATTCGATTCATCAAAAAGAGTAAAAAACATTACACAATGTTAAAAGTCTATTATAAATTATACCAATCGGTATAATTTAACTATATTTGAAGTATAATTTTTTCATAAATGCTTACCAAAGCTAAAAAAACTACAGATTTTATAATTCAGACGGTTGCTCCTATTTTTAACAAAAATGGATATGCAGCGACCAGTTTGAGTGATATTACCAAAGCTACCGGATTGACAAAAGGTGCTATTTATGGAAATTTTAAAAATAAAGAAGAATTAGCAATTGCTGCTTTTACGATGACAGTAAAGAATATGCTAAGACGTATAACCGATCATCAATCACTTAGTGACTCTCCGATTGAAAAATTATTTTTAGTTACCGATTTCTACCGTAATTACTACAATTATAGCCAGGAGTTGGGCGGTTGTCCTGTACTAAATATGGGCGTCGATGCAAAACATCAAAATGTTGCTCTTTTCAAGTACGTGCAATACACAATCGATAAAATACAAAATAATGTTGCCCGTCTTATTGATGATGGAAAACAAGAGGGAGAAATAATACCGGAAACTGACTCCGTTCTCTATGCAAAACGGCTATATACTATGATAATTGGTGCGATCTTTATGACCCATACGATGGAAAATAACAGTTATCTATTGCAAACAATGGATCAAATTGACACTATGATTCAGAATGAACTAAAAATTTAAAAACATTTTTTTTGAACTAAAATATACCGATTGGTATAAAAATAAAAACATTATGACTACACTACCGAAAATATTAGAAAGTAAAGCTAAAATCAGATTTCAACATTGTGACCCTTTTAATCATCTTAATAATGCAGAATATATTAATTATATGATTAACGCAAGAGAAGATCAGATCATAAATTACTACAATCTGGATCTTTTTAAAATGGCTCAAACACAAGGCATTAGTTGGGTTGTTGGCTCCAATCAAATTGCATATCTACGCCCGGCATTTTTAATGGAAGATATTATTATTGATTCACAACTTTTCTCTTGTACCGAAAATGAATTACACGTAGAAATCCGTATGTGGAATCACGATAAAACTGAGTTAAAAGCTGTGATGTGGAGTTCTTTTGTACATTTTAATTTACTCAAACAAAAACGCTGGAACCACACCCCCGAACTAATGGAATTATTCAATTCTATACTCAATCCTTTAGAAGAAAAAGCATTTAACGAAAGAATTACTCAATTAAAACCACAAAAAGTGTAACATATCCTTTTCTGAAGAGTCTTATATATACATCAATCAACAAAACCTAACCAGTATGAAGTCTTCTGGAGATCTTGGCTCCTCTCAAAAAAAGAGAAGTTCATATTTTTTTATTGGATTTTTTATTATAGCTATTCTTTCTATGACCATTGTCGCATGGCAATTGGGCGTATTAGGATAATACTAAGAAATATTTTTCAAAAAACTCCTCTAAAATAGCATAAGCCTACTATTCGTTTCTACTTGTATTAGGTCAATTTTGTGTATGCTATTTTTCACTTCAATATTGTGCTTTCTAATAGCAGAAAATTCTCTCCTTACTGTCCTTACTTTATTTTTTAAACCTGATTAATTCTAATTTCGTCGAAAAACTTCTGTTTATAATACTAAATACTACCTTCCAACGTTTTTGTAAAATCTGGTCAACCAGTGTAAACGATATTTACTAAACTCCTCAAATTCAGATTATGAAACTTAACTTTACATCTAAAAATCAATTTGTCTTATCAATATGTACGCTTTTTGTCATATCAATTTTCAATTCTTCGGTATGCGCTCAGACAGTCGTACAAAAATATGGGAGATTACAAGTAAACGGAAGCCATGTAACTGCAGAAAACGGAGATAAGATAAGTCTCGCCGGAATGAGTTTATTCTGGAGTAATGCTGGCGATGGCGGTGATTTTTATAATAGTCAAACGGTAAATCATCTAGCCGATGATTGGAAAAACCCTATCATTAGAGCAGCTCTAGGTGTTAAAGAAACTTGGGATGGAGGAACCGGATATATTGATAACACTGTAGCCCAAAAAGCTAAAATCAGAACCGTTATCGATGCAGCCATTGCTAAAGGTGTTTATGTTATTATAGACTGGCACACACATGCAGCAGAAGTATATAAAGATGAAGCAGTAGCATTCTTTACTGAAATGGCAGAATTGTACGGAAGTTATGACAATGTTATTTATGAAATTTACAATGAACCCATTAACCAATCCTGGAACGATGTTAAAAATTATGCTACAGATGTTATTGCCGGAATTCGCTCTAAAGATTCAGATAATTTAATCATTGTAGGAAGCCCAACCTGGTCACAGGATGTAGATAAGGCTGCTGCAAATCCTATCACCGGAGATCCTAATCTAGCATATACGCTACATTTCTATGCAAATACACATAAGCAATTTTTAAGAGATCGCGCATTAGCTGCAATGAATGATGGCATTGCACTATTTGTAACAGAATGGGGAACCACTGATGCAAGCGGAAATGGTGGATACAATCCACAAGAATCTGAAATCTGGCTAAATTTTATGATTGAGAATCATATCAGCTATGTAAACTGGACCGTTGCTCACAAAAATGAAGATTCGTGTGTTGTGAGCCCTGGCTTGGGTGTGCAAGGACTCATAAACGGAAATTTAACAACATCAGGAATATTTATCAGAAACCATCTAATTGCAAGGGCCGAAGCCTTAAGTATTGATGATTTCACGATTAATAACGTAAAACTTTCACTAGACCAAAATCCAGTGAAGGATGTTCTATCAGTAAATTCTACTATCGTGATTGATGATCTTACTATTTATGATATGAGTGGAAGATCTGTTTTTTATAAAAGTGTGAATCAGGATCATCCGCAGGTTAACATTAACAACTTACATTCAGGCAACTACATTTTAAAAGTGGGAGCTAATAACACATCTACTACAACAAAATTCATAAAGCTATAGATTCATAAAAATCTTATAAAACTTATATTTGTAAAGCCTCTAAGAACTATATTAGAGGCTTTATTATTTCATATGATCAATAAAATCATTTTACATTGTATTTGTGCACTGATTCTAAGTCAAATTTTGACTTCCTGTACCAATATCACCCAAAGTCCTTTTAAAATTGATTATCTAGATGAATATGTGATCTATAACGATTCCATTTTTGAAGACTCTCGAATTGGAGGACTTTCTGGAATTGAATACCATAAAGAACAAAATGCATATTATATTGTCTGCGATGATGCTAAAAACCCAAGATTTTACAAAGCATTTATTTCAATAGAAAATAATAAATTCACTACAGTAACCTTCGATCAACTAATCAAAATTAAAGATCAAAATAATCAGTTTTTAAATAAGAACATAGCTGATCTGGAAGCTATCCGAACTTTTAGGGAAAATAAATTCGTATTTACCAGCGAAGGATCCATCAAAAACAATTTTAATCCTGCTATTTTTGTTACGGATGCTGCTGGAAATTATCAAAGTATATTTCAACTTCCGTCCTACTTCTTGGTAGATAATGTTTCAAAAAACAAACCCAGACATAACGGAGTTTTCGAAGGGTTAGTAAATGATATAAATAACAAAGGATATTGGGCAGCTATGGAACTTCCGTTAGAATATGATGGCAAAGAACCTACGCTTAACGAATCCGGAGCTCCTGTAAGGATTACACATTTTAGTACAAATACGAATCAAGCAGATTTTCAATTTACATATCCTCTTGACAAACTTACTAAAGACCCCAAAGATAAATTTGGAGTAAATGGTGTAACTAGCTTATTACAACTTAATGAAAATCAATTCCTTATTATTGAACGAGGATATGCAGCAGGTTATGGAACACAAGGAAATACAGTAAGACTATATTTGTGTGACATTCAAGAAGCAACAAATACTTTGAGTTTCGATTCTTTACACAACCAAAAATATCAATCCGCTACCAAACGATTGCTCTTTGATTTTGAAACGATTAGAAATCAACTAACCGATCAAATAGTAGATAACATAGAAGGAATTACGTTTGGTCCAACATTAACAAATGGTAATCAATCACTAATTCTAATATCTGATAATAACTTCAACCCCATTTCCGAACAAATTAATCAATTGATATTACTCGAACTTTCTAATACTCCATAGTCATGAAAATTAAATATATTTCAACTACACTTTTAGTATTACTTCTGGTTTTATTCTCTGGCTGTGCTAAGAAAACTGTAGAAAATAAAAACACTACTACCTATATTTTAGTTAGACATTCTGAAAAAGATCTTAGCGATCCTACTAACGGAAATCCAAACCTAACTGAAGCAGGAAAAAAAAGATCAGAAAACCTTGTTAATATACTTGCTAATATTAAAATTGACAAAGTATATAGTACAAAATATGCCAGAACATTACAGACTGCCGAACCCATAGCTAAGGATAGAAATATTGAAGTCACTAAATACGACCCGAAAAAATTATATGATGAGGAGTTTCAAAAACAGACAACAGGAAAAACTTCTGTAATAGTTGGGCATAGTAATACAACTCCCGCATTTATCAATAAAATAATCGGTCAAAAGAAATATGATGACATCGATGAAAAAGACTATAGTAAACTTTTTATTATCAAAATTACGGGAGATGTAATTACAGATACTGTGCTTAATATTGATTAACAACAGTCTTCTTCTAGATAAACATAGATATTCTCTAACTCAATTTTAGACAGTAGTTTTAATTGTTCTTTTTCAAATAATACATCTAATTCAGATAAAGGTGTAGAGAGATCTTTCACTTTATAATTATTGTAGTCTACAAATCGAATTCCGTTAATCACTCTTGCATTATAGGCTTCTCTAAATCGAATACCTCCTCCATCCACTGCATATTTGTAAGCCAGGTAATCAACAGTAAAGTTCTCTTTATGCACCCAGTACATAAATTCATCTTCAAAATCAGTTCCACCACCTTCCTGATCAAAAGTAACTTTAACTTTATAATAAGATGAGCCTTTTATTTTAGACTCACCTATAAGTTCTTTATTCACGGCAGGTGCATTTAACCCATAGGGTAAGTTTGCAAAATAATGCACAGAATTTACGCCATCACTAATTTTAGCAACCATAGAATCCACAACTTTTACAAGGCAATTTTCTATAGATCTGGATAACCCATCGTTACTTACAATATCGTGAACTAAGCCATCCTTACCTGCTATTAATCTTTCTAATTGATAACGTCCATTATTACGTGTGCTTCTATATTCTTTCCCTCTAAAAGTAAAATGAATCTTTGCTTCCTCAAACTTAGATCCTCCTGCTTTCTCAATAGCCCTGTCAATAATTTGTTCTGCAGAAAACTGGAAGGAAATTGTTGTGAAAGAAGCCAAAAACACACTCAATATTAAAAATAAAAACTTCTTCATAAATTGTCTATTAATCAGAAAACTAAAATAATGGTTACACCACTAATAGTTGTAATAATTTTGTTAAACTAAAGCATACATTATTTAATACTGCTCGCATCAAATAATTGAATCCACTTAGTCATTTATCAATAAGAAAACTTTCAAAAGACTATCCAATTTTAAGCCTATTTTTTTTTAAATTTTCAAAAAGATAATTATTTTGCGATTCCTAAATCATTATGAATACTATGAAATATATTTTACTACTTCTGGTTTGTATAGCAACACAACCATTATTAGCACAAGATGCTGCGACCTACGAAAAAACAACGAAAGCTTTTCAGGAAAATTTTAATGCGCAGAATATAGATGCAGTCTTTGATTTATACGCCGCAGAAATGCAGGAAGAAATGACCAAAGAAGGAGTTACTCGTTTTATTAAAGGATGCCACTCTCAATTTGGAAATTTAAATACACTGACTTTTATAGAATCAGCAGAAGGAATCAACAGTTATACTGCGGCTTTTGATAACATCAGCCTGGTCATGGAACTAAAACTAAATGCTGATGGTAAAATTGCAACAATTCAATTTCAGGAACCTTAAAAAGTTTTTACTATAATATAAATCACAAAGCTTTCTTTAGGGAAAGCTTTTTGTATTTTTGTACTCTTTGCAAACCTTCTTTTGCACACAAATTATGAATCAGAACAGAATCAATATACTTAATAGAAAAGCCAAATTCGAGTACGAATTTTTGGATAAATACACCGCTGGAATCAAACTCGTTGGCACAGAGATTAAAGCTATTAGAGAAGGGAAAGCCAGTATAGCAGAAAGTTTCTGCGAATTTCATAATAACGGAGAACTCTTTGTGATTAATATGCACATAGAAGAATATTCTCATGCTACTTATTTTAACCATAATCCAAAAAGCGAACGAAAGTTATTGCTAAACAAGCAAGAACTAAAAAAACTGGAAAAAGAGGTTAAAAACTCAGGGCTAACTATTATCCCTACTCGATTATTTGTAAATGATCGTGGCTTGGCTAAACTGGATATTGCGCTTGCCAGAGGTAAGAAACTTTATGACAAACGAGAAACTATCAAAGATAGGGACAACAAGCGTGCTTTGGATCGAATTAAAAAGGACTATAAATAAAATAGATAAATCTACCTGAGTTTACGACTTAAGGATTTAATTTTTATTTTAGAATAGAATATTCTTTTCATTTTCTATTCTCCATCTGCTAAAAGCTCGTTTATCATTTCTTTTATCGTAGAAGTATCTGCTAAAGACAAAAGTGAATTAATTTTATCACATTTTTTAATGTCATAAAAATTAACTAAATATTTTATCAATTCCATCTCCTCTGATAGAACAGCATGATGAAACGCAGTGAAGTTATCAACATCAGCTAAATACAAATCTGCTCCAGAGTCAATAAAAAACCTAATCAAATCTTTATTTCCCTTTTTTACACTTGATATTAATGGCGTTGATAATCTGTACTCTTCACTATGAGCATTAATATTTGCACCTTTATCAATAAGAACTTCTGCTAACTCTAATGATTGAACCATAATAAGTACAGGATCATCTTCTGATATTTGTTCTATTCCTTTATCAAACAACAAATCAACAAATTCTGAAAAATCTTCATTAACTGCATTTTGCAAAGGAGTTGGAGATAAACCTACTATACCATTTGGATCTGCACCTTGATCGATTAATAATTGAGCACTTATTAATCCAGGTAATGTATGGTATTCTTTTTTCCTATCTCGCGTTCGATACGATTCAGTGCAAAAATTCAAAAAAGGAGTATTATATTCTTCATTTAAATTAACATCAATACCCGTATTAATTAAAAACTCAACAATGTTTAAATTATCACGTTCAATAGCTGTTTTTAGAGCTGACTGTAAACCTTCATTAGCTCCATTTTCAACTAAATATTTCACTAAATTTTCATCTCCTTTTAATGCTGCTTGCTCAATAGGGTAAAAAATGTCACACTTTACATTTACATCTACCCCGTATGATACTAAGAGTTCTAAAATATCAAGTTTTTGATCTTCTTTCCAAGAAGAAATAACTCTATAAAGTATTGTTTCAAAAGGATAATCAGATTCTTGATAATTAATATTAGCTCCTTGTTCTAATAATATTTTAATCTTTGAAATATCATCAGGAGTATATTTTCTTTTATCAACAAGCTCAAATAATTCATTTGTAATTTCATTATTATATTTCATCGAATAGGTTTTAACTTTTCAAAATAAACATTATGAAAAATTCAAATCTTTTTAATTCTTATCTTCTAATAAAGGCACAAAGCGGAACTCCCCAAACTCATGTTTTTCAAATTTAGTTTCAGTTTTACGAATAAATAAGGTCATGACCTGCGGATCATTACCCACAGGAATCACTAACCTACCTCCTATTTCTAACTGAGCCAGTAAAGGCTTTGGAACATATGGAGCTCCTGCAGTGACAATAATACCTTTATATGGTGCATATTCAGGTAATCCTTTATAACCATCTCCAAAAGATAGATGTTTAGGGCGATATCCTAACTTAGGTAAAAACAACTTTGTCTTTTTAAACAGTTCCTGTTGTCTTTCTATACTAAACACCTTGCAACCTAGTTCACACAAAACAGCTGTTTGGTAACCAGAACCCGTTCCGATTTCTAATACTTTATCTCCACGTTCTACCTCTAATAGTTCTGTTTGAAAAGCAACCGTATATGGCTGAGAAATAGTTTGATCAGCTCCAATTGGAAATGCTTTATCCTGATATGCGTGATCGTCAAAACCAGAATCCATAAATAAATGTCTAGGTATCTTACTAATAGCAGCAAGAACCGATGGGTCTTTAATTCCTTTGCCGATGATTATGTCGACTAGCTGTTTTCTTTTACCAGCATGTTTTAGTGTATCTTTAGATTTCATTAGGGTAGATTAACAGGCTAAAATTACATAAAGATTTTAAAGAATAAAGAACAATTTTAGCATTAAACTGATTATTTTACATTTTAGATAGAATTAAGATTTAGAATTTATAAATAATACTATTTTTGTGTAAAATCTTGAATTATGCTCAAAGCCGGAGTACTTGGCGCAGGACACCTTGGAAAAATTCACCTACGTCTCCTGGAACAATCCGAAAAATATGAACTTGTTGGTTTCTATGATGCCAGCGAGACACAAGCAAAAGCTATTGCAGAAGAGTTTGGTTACCAATTATTTAATTCTGTTGAGGAATTAATTAATGCTGTAGATGTTGTAGATATCGTAACACCTACTTTTGCACATTTCGAAGTTGCGAAACAAGCTATAGAAGCCGGGAAACACGTTTTTATAGAAAAACCAATTACCAATACGGTTGAGGAAGCAGAAAAGCTAATCGAATTGGCCAAAACTCATAACGTAAAAGGACAAGTAGGTCACGTAGAACGTTTTAATCCTGCATATACCGCAGTGGCTAATAAGATTGATAATCCAATGTTTATCGAAGCGCATAGACTGGCGGAGTTTAATCCTCGTGGAACCGATGTTCCTGTTGTATTAGATTTAATGATTCACGATATCGATGCGATTCTTAGCGTGGTACATTCTGATGTAAAGAATATTAGCGCCAGTGGAGTTTCTGTTATTAGCGAAACCCCAGATATTGCTAATGCCAGAATTGAATTCGAAAATGGATGTGTTGCCAACCTTACCGCAAGTCGTATTTCCTTAAAGAATATGCGAAAAGCAAGGTTTTTTCAGAAAGACGCCTATATCTCTGTAGATTTCTTCGAGAAAAAATGTGAAGTCGTAAAGATGAAAGATGCTCCGGAAAAACCAGGTGATTTTGATATGATTTTGCAAAATGCAGAAGGTGTAAAAAAACAGATCTATTTTGATAACCCTGAAGTTCCCTCGAATAATGCAATACTGGATGAGTTAGATACCTTTGCAGAAGCCATAAATAATAACACAACTCCAATCGTTTCCTTAACTCAAGGTAAAAAAGCATTAGAAGTAGCGTTACAGATCATAGCATGTTTTCGTAAGGCTTAATTGAATAGTTACCGTCTTCTCGAGCGGAGTCGAGAGATGCTCACACTATATATCTAATTCATTTCGACTCCGCTCGATGTGATAGTCCACAATAATTTTTCAAAAAAAAACACACATACACACATGAAAAACGTAGCAGTAATCGGTGCCGGAACCATGGGAAATGGTATTGCACATACCTTCGCTCAAAAAGGTTTTAAAGTTCAATTAATTGATATTTCTCAACAATCTTTAGATAAAGGATTAGCAACCATCACTAAGAATCTTGATAGAATGATTGCTAAGGAAAAAATTTCTGAAGCTGATAAAGAAGAAACCTTAGGAAATATCTCTACCTATACCAGTATCAAAGAAGGAGTTGAATACGCAGGATTGGTTGTAGAAGCAGCTACCGAAAATGTTGATTTAAAACTAAAAATATTTAAAGATCTAAGTGAAGCTTGTCCGGAAGACACTATTCTTGCTACTAATACTTCTTCTATCTCAATTACTAAGATAGCAGCAGTTACCGATAGACCGGATATGGTGATTGGTATGCATTTTATGAACCCCGTTCCAATTATGAAATTGGTAGAGATTATTAGAGGATACAACACATCTAATGAAGTTACGAATACGATCATGGAAATGTCTAAAACTTTAGGAAAAGTTCCTGTAGAAGTAAATGATTATCCCGGATTTGTGGCAAACAGAATTTTGATGCCAATGATCAATGAATCTATCGAAACGTTATATAATGGAGTTGCCGGAGTTGCCGAAATAGACACCGTTATGAAATTGGGGATGGCGCATCCAATGGGACCATTACAATTAGCTGATTTTATTGGGTTAGACGTATGTCTTTCTATTCTTAATGTGATGTATGATGGTTTCAAAAACCCTAAATATGCTCCTTGTCCATTATTAGTCAATATGGTAATGGCAGGCAAACTCGGAGTAAAAAGTGGTGAAGGTTTTTATGACTACTCAGAAAGCAGAAAAGCTGAAAAAGTAGCAAAACAGTTTGGTTAGTAGTTGATAGTTAGTAGTTGATAGTTGATAGTTGATAGTTGATAGAAAAATAATTTATTCATGAAAATACTTTGGGGTATCATAATTATTTTTTTGACTTCTTTTTCAAGTAAAAAACAACTTATATCTAATAATACAACCAATTATCTAAAGGAACCAATTGAAAATCAGGATAAGTACACCAAATATGATTCCCTTTTTAGCAAAAATAAAGAGTTTATTGCTAGAGGTTTTGATTTTCCGGTTGGTAAACCTAATGCGAATGGATATTACAATGCGCAGAAATTTCAAGAAAACAACCACCTAGGTGATGACTGGAACGGTGTTGGTGGCGGTAATTCTGATCTTGGCGATCCGATCTATGCCATTGCTAATGGATATGTATCTTTTTCAGAAGATATTGGCGGTGGCTGGGGAAATGTAATTCGTATTATTCATCAATATAAGGATAGATATTATGAATCCGTGTATGCGCATTGCCAAACCATAAACATAAAACAGGGGGATTTTGTTAAAAAAGGGCAAACCATTGCTACTATAGGAAATGCCAATGGTATTTATTATGCACATTTGCATCTGGAACTAAGAGATGATATCTTTATGGATATTGGAGGTGGATATTCTGAAAATAGCAAAGGCTATCTGGATCCTACCAAATTCATAACTACTAATTAACTTAACGTGCCCATATGAAACTTAAACTTTTTACAGTAATTGTTTTATTAACTATCCTTTTTTCTTGCAACAAAAAAAATAAAGCCTCTGAAAACTTAAAAGAAAGAGTAAATGGATATACAATTTCGGGAACTATACCAGATATTCCCGATAGTACGTTGGTTTATTTAAGCAAACCCGTAGGAGGTACCCAAACTTCCTGGATAATAAATAATTCTTTTGAATTTCAAGGTTCCGAGGATGAACCCACCATTGCGTATCTGGTGATAGAAGGATATAGAAACGGAGGATTTGCTCCGGTTTGGTTAGAAAACACGGATATAACCATCAACGCAAACAAAAATGCCGTAAAAAATGCGGACATTATCGGTTCACCAACTCAAAAAGAACAGGATGTTTTCAATAAAAGGGTGGATAAAATTTCCAATGAGCAAGTGAAGCTATATTCTTTGATGGGGAATGACCAATTGCAACCTCAGCTAAGAGACTCTATTTTGATAGCTATTGATTCATTAGAAAAGCAACGCATTACCGTTTCTAAAGATTTTATTAAAGAATTTCCGAAGTCGTATGTAAGCACAAATATATTGGCTTTAAGTAAAATGATCTGGAACAAACAAGATATCCGTGATTCATATGCTCTGCTTTCTGAAGAAATAAAAAATTCAAAACAAGGTAAGACCATAGCGTATTTTTTATCATTACCGGATAAACCCGAAATTGGCCAAAAATATGTAGATTTTATGCAAGCCGATCAAAATGGTAATGAGGTAAAACTATCAGACATTAAAGGAAAATATATACTTGTAGAATTCTGGTCCTCTTGGTGTGTACCTTGTAGAAAATCAAACCCGAAATTAGTAGAAAACTACCGCCAATATAAAGATCAAGGATTCGAAATAATTGGTGTATCTCTGGATGAGGACAAAAAAGCCTGGATAAAAGCTATAAAAGATGATGATCTTCCCTGGACCCAGGTATCAGATCTGAAAGGATTTAATAATGAAGCTGCTTTGATCTACGGTGTTAATGCAATTCCGGATAATTTTATAATAGATAGTGAGGGGGTTATAGTAGCCAGAACGTTGAGGGGCATTCTGTTAGAGGACAAACTTAAAGAGTTATTTAATTAAAAAAACGTTAAAAAATGAATAGTAAAAAACATTATACCCTGCTAAGTCTTCTTCTGATAATTGGCTTACTCGTTTCTTGTAACAAAGAAAAAAAGACTAATAATATTGTCGAATCTAAAATTGCGTCAGACGAATATCTAATTTCAGGAACCCTAAAAAATATAGAAGACAGTACCTGGATATTTATCAATAAAGACAACGAAATAATAGATTCCACACGAATCATTAATGAAAAATTTGAGTTTAAAGGGACTTTAGATGAGCCTTCTTCCTTTTTTATGATGGTCGGTAAAACAAAACCTGAATATTTTGTTTTATGGGCAGAAAACCTAAAAATGAAAATCGAAGGAGACAAAGGAAATATAAGAAATGTGAGCATTACCGGCAGCAAATCACAAAATGAATATAATATCTTAAAGCAAAGAACAGATAGTTTAGAATTAGTATTTGAAAATGTAATTAGTCAATTGCAAAATCCAGATCCTGATAAAATGACCAACGAAATTAGAAACAATCTAATAAAAGAGCAAAATGATATTTTAACTAAAATAGAAGAAATCAATCAGAAATTCATACTTGATTTCCCCAATTCTTACGTCAGTGCGAGTAATCTAAATGATTATGCTGCTAGTTGGGGCAGAGAAAAGGTTGACGAACTTCATATTCCACTATCCGAACAAATGAAAAATTCTTCCTACGGACAAAGTATCAAACACTTTTTATCTCTTCCCGAAGTACCAGAAGTTGGAGAAAAATTCATTGATTTTGAACTAACCGATTTAGATGATACTCCATTAAAAATTTCAGACAATAAAAGCAAATACACGTTGATAGAATTTTGGGCTTCTTGGTGTTATCCTTGCCGACAAGAAAACCCCAAACTAATAAAAACATATAATCAATATAAAGATCAAGGATTTGAAATCATAGGAGTTTCTATTGATCAACGTAAAGAAGACTGGATAAAAGCCATAAAAAAAGATTCATTACCTTGGAAACAAGGTGTGGATTTAAAAGGTTTCAAAAGTGATATTGCATTAACCTACGGAATTAATGGAATTCCAGACAACTTTTTGATCGATGAAGAGGGAAAGATCATTGCAAAAACGTTGCGAGGCAATCAATTAGAGAATAAATTAAAAGAATTGTTTAAAAACTGATCCCGAAACCACCAACCAAAAAAATGGCAAAAATACATCCATTCAAGGCAGTTCGCCCCACAAGAGATAAAGTGAGTTTGATCGCTTCGAGATCTTACCAAAGCTATACTCCTGTAGAAAGAGATTCGAGGATGGATTATAACCCCTATTCTTTTTTACATATCGTTAATCCAGGTTATAAGTATCACAAAGAAATTTCGGGAGAAGAGCGCTATAAACTAGTTCGCAATCGATATCTGGAGTTTAAAGAAGATGAGATTTTTACGCAAGATGAAACTCCTTGTTTCTATGTATATAAAATTATGAATCGCGAACAAGAATCTTTTTGTGGTATCATCGCTGCTGCAAGTGCAGAAGATTACGAGAATGACATCATCAAAAAACATGAAGATACCTTAACAGATCGGGAAACTACATTTAAACAGTACCTAAAAACTGTTGGGTTTAATGCAGAACCTGTACTCCTCACCTATCCTGATAATGATGTCATTGCTAATATCATTGCCAAAGTTATTCAGGAAAGAGCGGAATATGAATTTACTACTACCTACCGCGATACACATTACCTATGGAAAGTTGATGATCAAAAAAGCATTAAACAAATACAATCAGCTTTCGCAACAATGAAAACGATCTACATCGCAGATGGTCATCATAGATCAGCTTCATCTTATTTATTGGCAAAGGATTTAGCATCCAAAAACCCCGAGCATAAAGGAACAGAAGCCTATAATTTTTTTATGAGTTACCTGATTCCCGAATCAGATCTAAAAATATATGAATTTAACAGACTTGTTAAAGACCTGAATGGCTTATCAAAAGAAGAGTTTTTAATCCACTTAGATGAATGGTTTCGAATAGAGAATCGAGGTATTGAGGTCTACAAACCGTCCAAACCACATCATTTTAGCATGTATCTGGATGGGGAGTTCTATTCTTTATATCTCAGAAAAACCATTTATGAATTTACCGATGCGTTAGAAGAATTGGATGCGCAGATTTTGTTTAAAACCGTATTAGACCCTATTCTTGGTATTAAAGATCTTAGAACGGATAACCGAATTGAATATTCTCACGGTAAGAACGATATCGTCTATGTAAAAAGCAAAGTGGATCAAGGAGAATTCGAGGTGGGGTTTGGATTATTTCCAGCTTCTGTAGATCAAATGAAAAAAATTGCTGATCAAGGACTAAAAATGCCTCCAAAAAGCACCTATATAGAACCAAAGCTTAGAAGCGGTATTACGATCTATGAGTTTTGAGATTGAAACATTAGCAACAATTGCTGAGATCTTCTGATACAATCGTTTTTAAAATTTTCGCTGTTATTTTGGATTCCGGCCTACGTCAGAATAACAACTTTTCTTGTTATTTGGTTCGTGTCATTCCAGCGTAGGCTGGAATCTATTTTGCCTAATAAAATGATGTTTTTAATCAACCACGCATTTAGCGGTATACAAAAACATTTTTTCAATATAATTACCCTTTACTAAAAACAACTTTAAAGATTAGATTTTTATTAATTTAGGTATCTTTGCATCTTATGAGTTCTATAAAGGAAAACCTTAAACAAATACTCGAGACAATTCCTAATCACGTTACTCTGGTAGCAGTATCCAAAACCAAACCCGTTTCGGATTTACTGGAGGCCTATCACGCTGGACAACGAGTTTTTGGTGAAAATAAGATACAGGAAATGACCCAAAAATGGGAAGAACTCCCTAAAGATATTTCCTGGCATATGATAGGACATGTACAGACGAACAAGGTAAAATACATGGCTCCTTATGTAGATACTATTCATGCAGTGGATAGTCTAAAACTTTTAAAAGAAATCAATAAGCAAGCTATCAAAAATGACAGAACGATTAATTGCTTATTACAGATCAAAATAGCGGAAGAAGAAAGTAAATTTGGACTTAGTGATACAGATGCGATTGCCTTACTAAACGCTGAGGATATAAAGCCGCTGTCCAATGTGAAGATCATTGGATTGATGGGAATGGCAACTTTTACTGACAATCAGGAGCAAATCAAAAAAGAATTTAAACACATACAGTCTCTTTTTGAAAAGCTTCAACCTGATCATCCGCAGCTAACATCCTTATCCATAGGTATGAGTGGAGACTACCAACTTGCAATTGACTGCGGTAGCACTATGGTGCGTATAGGAAGTTCAATTTTTGGGGCAAGAAATTATAGTCATTAAAAAATGTTACTTTAGGCAAATAATAAATAAATTTACAAAGACTAGACTACCCCGCCAGAAAAGAATGATGTACGCGATTTTAGATATAGAAACTACCGGAGGAAAATACAATGAAGAAGGAATTACAGAAATCGCTATCTACAAATTCGATGGTCATCAAGTGGTGGATCAATTTATCAGTTTGATCAATCCGGAAAGGCCAATTCAACCTTTTGTGGTAAATCTTACCGGAATAAACAATAAAATGCTTCGTAGTGCGCCCAAATTTTACGAAGTGGCCAAAAGAATCGTAGAGATTACGACGGATTGTATTATCGTAGCGCACAATGCCTCTTTTGATTACAGAATATTACGAACTGAATTCGATCGACTTGGCTTTGATTTCGAAAGACAATCACTCTGTACCGTAGAGCTTTCTCAAAAACTGATTCCGGATCAGAAATCCTACAGTCTCGGAAAACTGGTTCGTAGTTTAGGGATCGCTATTTCTGATAGGCACAGAGCCACAGGAGATGCTCAGGCAACAGTAAAACTTTTTAAATTACTTCTCTCCAAAGATGTTGAGAAGAATATTCTTAAAGAAACAGTTCGATTAGAAACAAAACGAAAGGTAGATGATAAACTACTCAAACTTATTGAGAATGTTCCTTCTTCAACCGGAGTCTACTATATGCATAGAGAGGATGGTACTATTATATACATTGGAAAAAGTAAAAACATAAAAAAACGAGTTACCCAACATTTTACCAATGACAATAGAAAATCAAAAAATATTCAGGCAGAAGTAGTTAGTATAACTTATGAGATCACAGGAAGTGAATTATTGGCATTGCTAAAAGAAAATGAAGAAATAAAACTTAACAGACCTAAATATAATCGAGCGCTTAAAAGAACCAAATTCGATCAGGCACTATATCAGTTTACTGATGATCAAGGATATATGAATCTGACAGTGAAAAAAATTGACAGGCGTAAAACAAGTATTACTACGTTTACCAATAGACAACAGGCTAAATCTTTTATGCAACGCTGGACAGAAGAGTATAATTTATGTCTAAAATTAATGGGGCTGGATCAAGGAGAAGGAAATTGTTTTAATCATTCTATAAAACAATGCAATGGTGTCTGTATTTTGGATGAATCTGTACAGGTGTATAATAACCGAGTACAAGAACTTATATCTAACCATTCATTTGGCAGTAAGGACATGATGGTTATTGATCGTGGTAGAGATATTGATGAGCAAAGTGTGATACTCATAGAAAATGGTGAGTTTAAAGGAATAGGATATTTCAACCTAAACCACCAGATCAATAATATTGATATCCTAAGAACCATCATAACCCCAATGCATCATAACCCCGATGCGCAGCACATCATTCAAAGCTATGTTAGACAACATAAAAAACTAAAAGTAGTTGCCTTGAATAAAGATTAATTTCAAAGTTTTAGTATTTTCGTTAAAACAATCAATTTTGAATCAAAAGTTACATACAAGAAACTGGAGAGATAAGCTACACGAAATTATTTATGAAGCGGATACTCCGTTAGGAAAATTTTTTGATGTAATCCTTTTAATTCTTATTTTGCTTAGTATCATTTTTGTAATGATGGAAAGCGTTAAAGGCCTTCATGAAAAAACATACCAATTTTTATATTACTCAGAATGGATAATTACTATATTCTTCACTTTTGAATATATTGCAAGAGTTATATCCATTAAAAAGCCTGCAAAATATATATTTAGTTTTTACGGTATTATCGATTTTGTTTCAACCATACCATTATATCTATCATTTTTTATGGTTGGATCCAGTGCTTTATTAACTGTTAGAGCTCTCAGATTACTACGCATATTTAGAATTTTGAAGATTTCGAGATATATTGGAGAATCCAATAAATTAGCAAAAGCTATTAAAGATAGTAGGGCCAAAATTCTGGTTTTTTTATTTGCCGTTGTAGTAGTGTGTATCATTGCTGGTACATTGATGTATATTATAGAAGGAGAAGAAAGTGGTTTTAAAAGTATCCCCATAAGTGTTTATTGGTGTATTGTAACGTTAACAACGGTAGGTTACGGTGACATAGCACCTGTAACTCCTATAGGTCAACTTCTTGCTGCTCTTATTATGATTATGGGATATGGCATTATTGCTGTACCTACAGGAATTGTAAGTGCAGAATATGCCGCAGGCCAAAAATCTGCAATTGTGAATGTCAATTCTCAGGCTTGCTCCAATTGCAATGCCAGAAAGCATCAAGATGGAGCAAAATTTTGTCATAACTGCGGACATACGTTATTCAATGACTAATACACTAATCGTAATTATAGGACCTACCGCAATAGGAAAAACAAGCTTAAGTATTGAACTTGCCAAACAATTTCATTGTAAAATTGTTTCTGCAGACAGCAGACAATTTTACAAAGAAATGTATATCGGTACAGCAGTTCCAAGTAATGACGAGCTACAACAAGCAAAACACCATTTCATTCAACATATAAGCGTACAAGACAGTTATTCTGTAGGTGATTTCGAGAAAGATGCGTTAAACACACTCAACAAACTTTTCAAAAAAAACAAATATGTTGTTTTGGTTGGTGGCTCTGGATTATATGTAGATGCCGTTACTAAGGGATTAGATCATTTTCCTGAAGTTTCTGAAGACATAAGAACAACACTTAGGAAACAATATGACAAAGAAGGGATAGAAAGTTTACAACAACAGTTAAAGGTATTAGACCCTACAACTTATGCAAAAGTAGATCTTCAAAATACGCATAGGGTCATGAGAGCTTTGGAAATATGTATTGGTAGCGGAAAACCTTATTCATCATTCATCACTAAATCATCGAAAAAAAGACCTTTTAACATTGTTAAAATTGGACTTACTGCAGAAAGAGAAATTATTTATAACAGAATCAATGACAGAGTTGATATAATGATCAAGGAAGGGTTGCTTGATGAAGTAAAAAACTTGCTTCCATTCAGATCATTGAACGCTTTAAATACTGTAGGATATAAAGAAATTTTTGAGTTTTTAGAAGGGAATTGGGATTTAGATTTTGCTATTTCAGAAATTAAGAAAAACACCAGACGTTTTGCCAAAAGACAACTAACATGGTTTAGAAAAGATCAGGAAATAGAATGGTTTGACTATCAACACAACCTCGATTCTGTAGTATCATATATAAAAAAAACCGCTACAGAATATCAGCAGTAGCGGTTTTATATAAAGTTACCGTTATTTATGATTCGTCACTTCGTACCACAAGTCTGAATCCTTCTCCGTGGATATTAAGGATCTCCACATTTTCATCTTTCTTCAAATATTTTCTTAGTTTGGCTATATATACATCCATACTTCGAGATGTGAAATAGTTATCATCTCTCCAGATTTTAGTAAGTGCCAGTTCTCTTGGCATTAAATCATTTAGATGCAACGCTAACAAACGTAATAACTCATTTTCTTTAGGTGAAAGCTTTATTGGCTCTTCCTCCTTAAATGTAAGAAATCTAAGCTTAGAGTTCAAATGGAACCCTCCTATTTTAAACTCAAATTGTTTACTATCAGCAACAGACTCTGTACTTTTACGTTGCATGATTGCCTGTATTTTCATTAATAGTACTTCACTATCAAAAGGTTTATTAAGATAATCATCCGCTCCAACTTTGTATCCTTTTAATACATCTTCTTTCATTGCCTTTGCAGTTAAGAAAATGATTGGAACTTCTTCATTTTTATCTCTGATTTCTTTTGCTAAAGTAAAACCGTCTTTGTAAGGCATCATAACATCCAGAATGCACATATCGTAGTCATCCTTTTTGAATTTTTCGAAGCCTTCCATACCATTTTTAGCGTGTACAACATCATATTCATTCATTACAAGATAATCCTTTAGTACTGTACCAAAATTAGGATCATCTTCTACAAGCAAAATCTTTTTGTTTTCTGTTTCCATATTTTAAGATATTAACGGTAATTTAGTTATAAATGTGGAGCCTTTTCCCCGTTCACTCTCCACCCATATTTGACCATGATGGTCGTCTATTATTCTTTTCACGTATGTTAATCCAAGTCCGTGACCTTTTACATTGTGTAAGTCTCCAGTATGTTCTCTAAAGAATTTCTCAAAAATCTTTTTCTGGGCGACTTTGCTCATACCAACTCCTTGATCCCGAATTTTCAATACAATACTATTCTTTACATTTTCTGTATAAATATCAATTTTTGGTACTCCTTCAGAGTATTTAATCGCATTGTCTAATATATTTACAATCACATTTGTCATATGACTTTCATTAGCTAATATACTTGACTTAAGTGCTCCTAAATGAGTTTTCATATACCCTTCTCTATTCTCTACAATCAACGAAACATGAGTAATCGCATCTTCGATTATATCGTGCAATTCAAGTCGTTCTTTCTTTATATTTAACTCATTTTTCTCTAATTGCGATATTCTTAATACATTCTCCACTTGGGTTAACATTCTTTTATTCTCCTCACGGATCATCGTCATATAACGCTTTACTTTATCCTTATCATCTGCTATTTTCGGGTTTTTAATAGCGTCTAATGCAAGGTTAATAGTAGCTATAGGCGTTTTGAGCTCGTGAGTCATATTATTAATAAAGTCTGTCTTTATTTGCGATATTTGTCTTTGTTGTAATAATTGAGATAATGCACTCGAATATGCTACTACAATTACCAACGTAAAAATTATCGACAAAATTGCCATTCCTTTTATAGTCGATAATATATACCTGTTCTTACCTGTAAAATTTACATATAACTGATATAAGCTCGACCCATCTTCATTATTAACAAAAAGAGGAACTGCAAATGTATTACCATCACTCTCATTTTCACTAAAATCATCAGAACGTACACGAGTAGCTAATGCGTTACTATATATAGCATACTCAAAATCCACCTTCATGTCTCGCTCAGCCAATTCTTTTTTGAGCAATCTCTCAACTTCTTCCTTTTTTACTCTTCTGTGAATAGGGATAAAATTTGCCAATTGATCTATTACAATTTCATAATCTCTTCTTTGTAGATCTGTGAGCGTACTTAATCTATTTAATTTTGACTTAGACCACTTTTTAGATTGATTACTTTTTTCATTGTCATCAATTAATTCTGCATTTCGATTTAATATATCTTTTAACCTTACGGTATCTATATTAAAATCGATAAACGAAGAAAATAACTTAGAATCTTCTTCCAAAACGCCATCACCAAAAGCAAAAGAGCCTTTATCAAAACCTATGTCCAAGAGCTGCTGTATTGTCTTATTATCTGGTTCCTTAATACTGTCTAAAATCTCTTGTAAGGGATAATACATTTCCTCAAATTCCCTATACTCAATCTTGTTAGAAACAGAAATCAATATTTGTTTTGCATTGAAAGAAAACTGTTCCCTGTTATTCTCTACTGTATTCTGAATCCAATATCCCTGAACAAAAATAATCCCGATTAATGACAAACTCATCAAAAGGATCAGCAATGCGAATAACCTTTTATTCATAGGTCAAAAGTAAGACTTTAACATTTAGCTACTTTAGGGTTTAACCAAATGTTAACAAAATGAAAGATTGAAAAAATAACACAATCAAAGGATTATTTTATTATGAATTTTATTAACATGAAGCCAAGTTTCTTCTAAATTCACATTATTTATTACAAAATCGGCTAAAGGAATCTTTTTAGTATCCTCCCATTGATTACGTAACCTGTCAAGAATCTGCGATCTTGTAGTATTATCTCTTTTTAAAACCCTTTCTATTCTTACTTCTTCTGGAGCAGTAACAAGGATTGTATAATCACATTTTTTATACCCTCCGTTCTCAAATAAAATAGCGGCTTCTTTTATTACGTATGCAGATTTCTGTTTATCCTTCCAAGCAGTGAAATGATCGGCTACCGCAGGATGCACAATCTGGTTTAATTTATCTAAAAGTTTTGCGTCATTAAAAACCTTATTCGCAATAAACGCACGATTCAGGCCTTCTTTACCATATGCCTTTTCCCCTAAAAGATGGATAATCTGTTTCTTCACAACAGTATCTTCATTCATCAATTTCTTAGCTTCATCATCCGCAGTATAAACGGGAACATCAAACTTTGCAAACATTTTCGCAACTGTTGATTTTCCGCTTCCAATACCACCGGTAAGTCCTACTATTTTTGTCACCTAATTAAGAATTACAAATTGAACCTGTTTATCCTGTAACCGTACATCGTGAATTGAGGAGGGCATATCATTTAATTCTAATATCAGAAAAGAGCTCTCATCTGCGACTTTGTTGTAATCAGCAATAACCTTAAAATCTCTCTGATTTATTTCATTATATTTATCCAGCCCTACTCGATAAACTACTTTAACTTCTTTTGGAAAAATTTTTATCTCTTTACCTTCAGGAATATTGATAAGTGTTATTGGAACTTCCTGACTTCCTTCTGTAAATTTGCTGACCGTAATACTCGCTTCTACTTCTTTAGGAATAACTTTTACTCTTGTTGGCAAACTATCTATTTTTATAGACAATGATGTTTTATAATCCGTATTCAATGCTTCTAGCTTCAAATTTTGGGTCACCACATAATTGATAGTATCTACAATTCTTTTAGGACCACTGATTACGATAGAATCAGGCGATAACACAACTCCTTCATCACTCCCATAACCCGGAACATACTGTATTTCTTTTAACAATCGTATTGGAATTTTCTTTTCTAAATTGATATCTAATTTCACCATTAATGTATCTTTCTGAACAGAAAGAACCCTTCCTTTAAAATTTAGTTTATCTTTTAAAGATTGGTTTGCATTACTAATATCAAAATAGAAGTCTCCTCCTTTAGATTCTGTTGCGTTAGCAATATCAAATTCTAATCTAGGCCTACTCCAGCTATGATTTATAAGCCTAAAACCATTTCCATTGAGTGTTAACCTGATAGTTTGATCACTATCTTCATCCAAAATTCTATCTTGAGGTACGTTGACATATAGAACATCACACTCTACTTCCTGCGTATAATTTTTAGAAAACTGTATAAAAAGCCATAAAACAGAAGTAAATGCCAGAAAAAACAGAAAAGTTTTGACATTATTTCTTTTTAAGGAAAATCTACTCAATTTATTTTTGGACATAGGCATTATTTTGAAAAAAATAACTTTTTAAACTGTTGTTCCGGAACCTTTTTCAACAGATGAATATAATAATAAGATTTTAGGAATCCTTTCCCATAACCATAAAATTGCACAAATACAGCAACAACCGACTGCACGCCTATAGACAAACTATTATATCTGACAGTAGCACTTATCAAAATGGTCAAAAAATACAAGCACCACAACCCAAGAAAATACCAATAGCCTAATACTGCAGTTAGTATTGAAAATAATGTATATGCCAGAAAAAGACTAGGAAACCAATAGGTGATCTTTGATGTTTCTGGATGCCATGAATTAAGGATCGGTCTTACCAATCCAAATTTATTCACCTGTATATAAAACTTATTCCAAGAAATTCTTCGTTTATGAAATACTTTAGCATCTGGTATCAATGCCGTTTCATAACCCAGTTTCCAAAGTCGTATGGTAAGATCCGGATCTTCTCCCGGATGAATATTTCCAAATCCTTGTGATGCTTCAAAAGCTTCTTTAGATATCCCCATATTAAAGCTTCGAGGTTGAAATTTACCTAATGTATTTTTCCTACCTCTTATACCACCAGTGGTAAGATACGAGGTCATACTAAAACTTATAGCCTTTTGGAGGTTAGAAAAATCCTTATGTGCATCATCTGGACCTCCAAAACAATGAACAAAATTTGTGGACAAGAATTGCTCAACTCTTTGTAAATAGTTAGCAGGCAGTATGACATCACTATCCAGAATAAGAAAATAATTACCTTTTGCTTTGCGCATACCGTAATTACGAGAATCGCCAGGACCGGTATTTGGTTTTTGATAATAACTAATTTGTAGTCTATCCTTATATATTTTGATAACATCCTCTGAAGTTTCAGAAGAGCCATCCTCTACAATTACTATTTCATATGATTTGTCAAATTCCAGTGAAATCATGCTACTTAGCAACTCATCTATTTCGTTTGGTCTATTATATACAGGAATAATAAAAGAAAAAGAAATATTCATAAAACAAAGGTAAATAAACCAAAGAATCCTACCACTTGATGAAATTAGGATTTTAATCGCTTATAAAAAGTCATTATATAAAGTTAAAAAGCTCAACTCGGGTAGAATTGAGCTTTGATAAGGTATATTGAATAAATAAATTATTCTTCGTCTACAAACTTTTCCATCACCATCTGACTCACTCCCATATTGGAGAAACCACCGTCGTGATATAGATTCTGTAGCGTTACTTTTTTAGTTAAATCTGAAAACAATGTAATGGTATAATCTGCGCAATCGTCTGCTGAAGCATTACCTAACGGAGACATTTTATCTGCATACTCGATAAATCCATCAAATCCTTTTACTCCTTTTCCTGCAGTGGTTGGAGTTGGAGATTGAGAAATAGTATTGACTCTTACTTTTTTATCGCGGCCAAAGAAATAACCAAAACTACGAGCTATAGATTCCAGATATGCTTTATTATCTGCCATATCATTATAATCAGGAAATACTCGCTGAGCAGCCATATAAGTAAGTGCTACTATGCTACCCCACTCATTCATCGCTTCTTTTTTAAACAAGGTCTGCATTGTTTTATGAAATGAAAGCGCTGATACATCCCAGCCTTTTTCACTCCAATCATAATTTAAGTCCGTATAATGACGTCCTTTCCTTACGTTTACAGACATTCCTATTGAATGCAGGACAAAATCAAGCTTTCCACCTAATATCTCCACTGATTTTTCAACAAGATTTTCCAGATCTTCTAAAGAGGTTGCATCTGCAGGTATAATTTGAGAATTTGTTTTTTCTGCCAATTCCTTAATCGCACCCATTCGCATTGCAACAGGAGCGTTTGTGAGCACAAAAGTTCCTCCTTCTTCAAAAACACGTTCTGCTGTTTTCCAAGCTATTGAGTTTTCATCAAGTGCACCGAAAATAATACCTCTTTTACCTTTTAATAAATTGTATGACATTTAATAGTACGTTATAAATGATTTTATATGTGGTAAAGATAACAAAACGACCCAAACCTAAACTACACTATGACAATTTTAGTTTGGATGACACAGTAATGATTTAGCATGAGTTAATGCAGAATCAGAAATATCCTTTCCTCCTATCATTTCTGCTATTTCTCTAACTCTATCATCCTCATTAAGCAACTTTAACCTTGTCACTGTGGAGTCATTTATGTCTTCTTTAAATACTTTATACTGACTTTGTCCATTGGCAGCAATCTGTGGTAGATGCGTGATGCTTAGAACCTGTAAATTCTTACTCATAGCCATCATAAGGTCTGCCATCTTATGTGCTACCTCTCCGGAAACTCCTGTATCTATTTCATCAAAAATGATGGTGGGTAATTGTGTGTACCTGGATAATATCGCTTTGATACCAATCATTATTCTGGAAAGTTCTCCACCAGAAGCTACTTTTTTCAATTCTCCGTAAGATCCTCCTTTATTGGCAGAAAACAAGAATTCTAAAACTTCCTTTCCGTTGGAAAAATACTTTTCCTGTAAGGTTAAGGAAGTTTTAAAAGTGGCATTAGGCATACCTAATGACCTTAGAATATCTTCTAATTCTGAAACTAATTTTGGTAGTGCTTTTGTTCGCTTCTTATGAATCCTTCCTGCCACTTCATCCAATTGTTTCTTGGTACTCAGAATTTCTTCTCTAATATTCTCAATATCTTGGGTAAGCGACTCTGTTTTCGAAACTTTTTCCTGAAGCTCTTCTTTTATCTGTAAAAGCTCTTCTGTAGATGATGTTCCGTGTTTTGTCTGAAGATTATGAATCATCTGTAATCTTTGACTCACCTCTTCTAATTGTTCCGGATCTGCTTCTAATCGCTCTAACTCATCTTGTAATGAACCATTGATATCTTCTAACTCGATATACATACTCTGAATCCTGTCAGAGAGTTCTTTTAGTGTTCCAGAATACGGAGCTACCTTAGAAATATTGGTTTTTATCGTATTTAAAAGATCAGAAATTCCAACCTCTTCTGAAGAAAACAAAGAAACTGAACCCGATAATCGCTCCTGTATTTCTTCAATATTAACAAGGGTTTCGTAACGTTCTTCTAAATCAGATAATTCACCCGGTTTTAACTTTGCTTCTTTCAGTTCGTTAAGCAAAAAAGAATTATAATCATGTTCTTTTGTCAACTCTTCTTGGCTTTCAAGTAAATCCCTTTCTTCTTTCTCTTTGGCTTTTAGTAAAGATAACCCTCGCTTGTAGGATTCTATTTCTCTACTGGATTCTGATAGCGCATCCAATACTTCGAACTGAAAATCATTTGTAGTAACTTCTAATGTTTGATGCTGGCTATGGATATCGATTAAACGTGGCCCTAATTGGTTCAAAGAATTCAGCGTAACGGGAGTATCATTTATGAACGCTCTCGACTTCCCTGAAGGTAAAATCTCTCTTCTTATAATCGTCTCAGCTTCATAGTCCAGATCTTCTTCTTCGAAAAACGCTTCTAGATCATATTTTCCTATATCAAAAACACCTTCTATGGTACATTTTACCGCACTATTTTTGACGCTGCTAAGATCTGCTCTTTTACCAAGCAAAAGTCCTAACGCTCCAAGAAGCAAAGATTTACCTGCTCCTGTTTCTCCGGTAATAGTAATAAGACCGGTATCAAAAGAAACCTGTAGCTGTTCTATTAAAGCGAAGTTTTGGATCGAAAGACTTCTAAGCAAGGGATAGTGATATTTTGTTATTTATTAGAGATGGTAAAGATAGTATAGTTTTAAAAAGATTTCAAAAAAGAAAAACTTAAAACTTTACTTCTGCCCAATTGCTTGCATAGGTCGGAGCTATCCTATTAAGTATCGCCATGGTTTCAGCAATATTTAATGCTGGTCCTCCAGAAAGAATTCTTGCCACCTCATCAGCTTTTGCATCAAAAAACACTCGCATTATATAAGAATTAGGTCTTGTTTTATGCATTTCTTCTAGCGTTTTCATAGACTCTACAATAGACTCTTTTCCTTTTTTTAAATCATTACTCATAATATCGAGACCTTCTCGATGATAGGTATACAAAGTTGACCTATAGCCATCAAAAGTTCCTGATAATAAATCATCATTTAATCTAAATCTTGTCTGAGGCCCATCTTGTCCATTCCAACCCAATGTGTTACTTCCTTGTGCATTACCAACAATATTTTTAGCTTCCTGATGATATGCTGTACCCGAATTTAACTTAAAGGTATCTGCATCTACTCCAAGAATAGTGTATAGATAAAAAGCTACAACAGAAATAAGATTTGATTGAAAATTATTAGGATTATAGTTTAACGGTTGAAATTCTAAATACTTAAAATTAAACTGTTTATCATTTATATTTAGAATGGTCGTTTTGTAGTTGGATCCGTACACAGGTCTGGACGCCTGAACCTGAACGGTTGCTGTAAAACTATCGTTAGCATTACCGAGAATGTTTATAAAAAAACTACAATCAATTCTTTCTTCTGTACGGTATTCTAATTCAGTCCATTTAGTATTATTGATGAATTCTGTAACAGATCGTTCTAATGTCTTAAAAACCTGTAAATTCGGGTTTCCGGTTTGCTCAGCATTTACTACCACCGTGGCATTAAACTCCTGAGCGTTAAGTGTGATACCACATAAAACTGTAACAAAAAGAAAGAATTTATGCATTGCGTAGTTCATTAATTTCATTAAAAATATCCTGAGCAACCTCTACTTTGGTTTTTAGTTCAAACGCTTTAATTTCCAATTTATGATTAATCAAAGTCACTTTATTCGTTTTCCCTTTAAAACCTGCTCCTTTATCGTTAAGAGAGTTTAAAACGATCAAATCAAGATTCTTTTTCTTTAGTTTATTTTTTGCATTTTCTTCTTCATTTTCAGTTTCCAAAGCAAATCCAACCAGAAATTGGTCTTTTTTTACGGAGCCCATCCATTTAAGAATATCCGTTGTACGTTCTAATTCTATGGCAAAATTACTGTCGGATTTTTTTATTTTCTGATCCGATATCATTTTAGGTCTATAATCTGCTACTGCTGCAGAAGCGATCGCGATGTTACATTTATCAAACTCTTTAGTAACCGCTTCATACATAGAAGCTGCACTAATAACAGATATTACAGTAATTAAATCATGATCAACCTTTAAGGATGAAGGTCCTAAAATAAGTGTTACCTGTGCTCCAAGAGTAGCCGCAGTTTTGGCCAATTCGATACCCATTCTTCCTGTAGAATGGTTTCCAATAAACCTTACCGGATCAATTGCCTCATATGTTGGACCAGCAGTTATTAAAACTTTTTGTCCTTCTAAAGGTAATTTTCCAAGGATATCGTTTTCTATAAAGCTTACAATGTTGGATGGCTCAGCCATTCTACCTTGCCCTACTAAACCGCTTGCCAGTTCTCCTGATTCTGCCGGAATCATTATGTTTCCGAATTGCTGAAGTTTATTAAAAGTTTCGTTTGTAGATGGATGATTATACATATCCAAGTCCATTGCGGGAGCAAAATACACAGGGCATTTGGCGGATAAATACGTAGCTAATAACAGGTTATTACTGTTACCAGTTGACATTTTAGATAAGGTATTCGCTGTAGCCGGAGCTATAATCATTAAGTCCGCCCAAAGGCCTAGTTCTACATGATTATTCCACTCTGCGTTTTCATCTTCTTCATCATAAAATGAGGAATGGACAGGGTTTTTGGACAGAGTAGAAAGTGTAAGCGGCGTTACAAAATCTTTTGCTGCAGGAGTCATCACTACCTTTACCTCAGCGCCTGATTTAATAAAAAGACGCACTAACGTAGCTGTTTTATAAGCAGCAATACCAGCGGTAACACCTATTAAAATTTTTTTACCGCCTAATATTGATGACATACTTATAGAGATTCAGAATCTGTCTTTGTATTTCTGAAGTATATTTTACCATCTAACCATTCTTGTGCTGCTAAAGAATGAGGTTTTGGTAATCTTTCGTAGAATTTAGAAACTTCAATTTGTTCCTTATTTTCAAAGATTTCTTCCAGACTATCATTATATGTCGCGAATTCGTCTAATTTTTCTAAAAGTTCCTTTTTTATGTCAGTATTTATCTGATTGGCTCTTTTAGATATTACAGAAATTGCCTCATAAATGTTACCTGTAGGTTGATCTACTAAATTCTTATCAATTGTAGTTGTATTTACAGGGGCATTACTTTTTTTCAAATCCATCTTCTCCTATATTTTCTATTTAAATTTTTCTAATCTTGATTTTATATCTTCTGAAATTTCTTCAGCATCGGCTGTAAATTCACCTTCTTTATAATATTTTTTATAGTTATTGTAAAAATCATTAGCTACTTCTAGCCTTTCTTTTACCAATACCTCATAACTACCAATAGCTAACAGATACTGTGATTCTAGCTTGTAATATAAAGCTTTTTCTCTAAAAACAGATCCCGGATAATCAATAAGGTAATTATCAAAAGCCTTAATAGCAACTTTATAATTTTCCCTATGGTGATATCGCTTGGCTATTTCGAAAGCTTTTCTCTCTTTTTTATTTCTAAGCTCGGCTACTAATTTGTTAGCTTCTTCGAGATTTTCACTTTCCGGATATGCGTTTATATATGTCTGAAGTTTCTCTAAAGCTTCGTCTGTTTCTTTTTGATCTAAACTAAATCTTGGAGATAGATAATAATAGCTTTTCGCTCCTTTGTATGCGGCTTCTTCTCTCTTATCACTGTTAGGATATGATTTGGCAAATCTTTCGAACTGATATCCTGCCAGGTAGTAATCTTCAAGATTATAATAAGTATCAGAATAATAATACATTACTCTTTCTGCCTGTGGCTTTCCTCTAAACTGAGGAACGATCTGCTCAAAAAGACGTAACGCTTTTTTGTATTTCCCTTCTTTATATAACTCTTCTGCTAATTTATATTTAGGCCCTACTTCTTCTTCTTTTAGTACTTTTTGATATTCACTACAAGAACCAAGGGTAATAACAAAAATCAGCAAAAACAATAATCTCTTCATATCTTAAAAAACATCTGGCAAAAATAGATATTTCTGCCGTATTACAAAAACTTTAATTGATCTATTAAATAACTACATAAGGAGTAGATTGTTGCAAAAAAATAAGCAAAGAACAACTTACTTTCTTTTTGTGCTATTGGTTTTACCTAACTTATTGTGATCCAGAACTGTATAACCATCTTTATCATAATGAAAAGCAGGCACGAAGGCTTCGTCCAATTTTACATTTTTTAGTACATAAGAATGTATCTGATGTACCTCTTGCGCAAAGGATTCATCATAATAACTAACCAGGATCAACACTTCTCCGTTAAGTCTAACCAATTCATCCCTCTCAAATTCTGCTAAAGGACTTGATTTGTCAATTGGATGCACAATTGTCCAGGTAGTGGGCAAATATGTAATTTCACTTCTTTCTAAATCTAAATTGTAGAAATTATTTACATATTTTCCCGTTTTCAGTTTTTGAGAAAGTGCTAATGTTGCTTTCACTCTAGGTGTGATCATTACATTGGTACTTCTACCCATTAACCTAAACATAATAGCATCAGTTTCCTGATGCTTTCTAATTACCATAACATCGCTAAATTTGATACTTGGCTTGGGTTTAGAAAATCTCCCATACAACAAACCGGTTATAAAAGAAAAACTTAGCAAGCCTATGAGTGCTTCGAAAGAAGAAATCACTCCAAAGATAACACCTTTTGGTGCCATTGCTCCGTACCCTACAGTAGTTACGGTCTGTGCAGAAAAGAAGAAAGCTTTAAGAAAATCTCCAAAAAAACTTCCAGTGGGTTCTGCAATGGCCGAAATTCCAATTGCTGTGTATATAACAGCAAAAAATGAATTTATTAATATATAACCTAAGAATACCCACCCAAAAAACTCTGTCCAAGTAATACTTATCAAATAGTTATAACTCCTAGATATTGAAGTTCGTCTGTTTATATGTTTAATATTAAAAGAACCATCGGGATTAATAAAGCGTTTAGCTTGTTCATTTGAAGACAAACCAATACCCGGATCTTTTATTCTTTTAGCCATAAAAACCTACTTAGTTATTCTTTACAAATTCTTCTATTTTATTAGCTAAATCCTGGGAAACAGAAACTAGTGGTAGTCGAACGTGATCATTACAAATATTTTTCTGTTTTAAAACATTCTTGATCCCAGCCGGATTCCCTTCTGCAAAGGCATAATCCAAAACAGGTAATAACTTATAAAGAATATCGAATGATTTTTTATTTTCTCCTGCTAACCCCAAACGAATCATCTCAGAAAACTCTTTTGGAAACCCTTGACCAACAACACTAATCACTCCATCTCCTCCTGCTGTTACCAAAGGAAGTGCCAGCGCATCATCTCCAGAAATAACTAAGAAATCTTTTGGTTTACTCTTTAGAATTTTGAGAACTTGAGTAAAGTCTCCTGTCGCCTCTTTGATTCCCACAATCTTATCTAATTGCGCCAATCTAAGTGTGGTTTCGGCAGTCATATTCGTACCGGTTCTTGAAGGAACGTTATATAGCAAAACCGGTAATGAAGCATTATCATTGATTGTCTTATAGTGTTGGTAAATTCCTTCTTGAGTTGGTCGATTATACATAGGAACCACAGATAATATTGCATCAAAATCTGATACATCTGTATCTTTCATCTCTTGGATAATGGCCGCTGTATTGTTACCGCCAATACCGATTACAAGAGGTAATCTTTTATTATTTACTTGTGCAATATGAGCTGCTAGTTTCTTTTTTTCTTCTTTTGAAAGTGTTACTGATTCTGCAGTAGTTCCTAAAACCACCAAATACTCTACTCCCCCACTGATACAAAATTCGACTAAAGACCTAACACCCTCAAAATCTATTGAACCATCACTATTAAAAGGTGTTGCCAATGCTACACCAGTTCCTCTCAGAAAAGCACTCATATTATATTATCTGTAAAATTTTTAAATATTTTTTTAATTCGGAAATAAAAAGATTGTGGTCCTGGTTCGTTACACCTATAACCAAATCATTAATACGGTTGTCAATTTCAGAAAAACCAACCTTAAACTTAGCCTTTGATGCTGCAGCCACATAATCCAGTTCTAACTTACTTTCTGGATAAAAGTTTATCAGAACATCATATTCTTTTTTTATAAAATCATTGAGCGAATTACTTTTAACAGATCCATTTACACCAAAACTTTTATCATTATAATATGCTGCATCTTTATCATCAGAAATCTCTTTCTGATCCTCTTTATATCCCATTACCTTAAGTCGATCTGACTTTACTCCTAACTCATTTGCCAGCTTTAGTACTGATAACACATTTACCGATTGTGATGCATCGATGAGAACAGCCAGACTGTTTATACCAGATACCTCTTTTGCCTGAGACTTTCTTTTTTTAATGTGATATTCAATGCTTTTTTTTAGTGCATTTCTTTTAAGACCCTTTAAAATCATTTATAAAAAAGATTAAGAAACAAATGTAGCTATTTTACATTTCAAAAATACGCTGTAAACTACAAGAAAATTGAAAAACCAAAAATGTTTTTATGTTTTAGTTATTTAAATAACAATACCACTGTAATATGTTAATTATGTAATCTATCTATGTTGTGACTTTTAAAAATACTTTTCATTTTCAAATTCTGTATCGATCGGTTTTGCCTCCATCAAAAATCTAAGAAAAAAATATAACCCTGCAATTTCTGCAACATTAATGAGTGTGGTGAATACTCTGGTATGGTAATAAAAAAAATTAATTAACAACAATGCGCTTACGAAAAGACAGCAACTAGCAGAAATAAAAAGCCTAAAATTACCTTGGAATTTATCAATGATGTAAATAAAAAAACAGGTTGCCACAAAGATGAGAAGCACGATCAAAATCATAAAAAAGGATACTACTGAATCGATAAGATTTGGCAATACCAATTGAGAGATTGAAAAAATCAAATACGATATCAAAACCAAACTTATGAGTATTGGAAACGTAACTAATTTCTTTATTTGTATATCAGCAATGGTGATATAGTTTTTTAATAAAACAACACATAATGAGTAAAAGAAAATAATTGTTACCGCAACCAGATCGAAATACTTAGCAAAATCTAAATATATCAAAGTATCATTAAAGATAAGCACCAACATGCTCATCAAATAATATATATTCATTGTTTTATCATTTGCCACATGAATAAGTACTAAAGTAATTGGAACGAAAGGTTTGACATATAGCAAACAATGCTCTTCATAAAACACAGCAACCAGAATAACAATTAGAAAGGAAAACCAAAACAAAATATATGTCAACTTAAAATCCTTCAATACTTGTAAAAGTTTTTGTTACGTTTTTAATATTCCATCAAGGTATTAAAAATCAACAACTAAATTAAAAAAACTCTACATTGTCAGGTTTAAGATTGTCTTGCTCTATAAAAAATTTAATTAAAAAGTAATGGCCAAAAAACTGTAAAACATTCGTAATTACCACAAATATGTCCAGATGGATATATAATTTATTAAGTATTGTGAGGATATTAACGATTAGAAAACAAGATGCGGCTATCATTAAGGATGAACTCACAACAGTTTTACTATTGAGATAGATATAATAACAAAAGCCTATAAACAAAATAAACAGTACAATTAGTATATTAAGATATAGCTGATCATTATCGATATTTAGGGAAATCATATCGGCTACCGAGTATACCACATAAATTATCAACCCCATTGTTATCCCTAACTGAACCGTAAATACTTTCTTAAGCTGTATTTTAACCTTTTGCAGACTTTTCCACAATAAAACTAAATTCAAAGTATAATAGAATGACATCAGAATATTTATTGGCCTAAAATATCCTTTAAAATCAATGACGGAAAGTATTTCAGAAGTTAAAACCAGAAGTAAAGCAATTGGAACCAAATAATTAATTTTTTTTACCTCTACCAAGTACAAAAAGCAAACTGAGATAATTACCAGAGTTTTAGAATATATTAACCACACCTCCATAAAAATTGCGGTCAATAGCAACATAGCACCCGAAATAAACAATAATTGATATGCTAGTTTTTTTTTACTCAACAGTATTATAATTTATATTTTAAAATCCTTCAAATTCTTCAGACTTGAGGTACATATATTTAGTGATCATATAGTTCACTAAAAAAATAAGAGCAAGTGGTACACAAATTAATCTAATCACTTTAAGCTCATCTGACTCTAGATAAAATTCATCTATCAATAGTATGAAATCACTAAATGCAAAATTCAGCATTGCCAAAAAAAACCATAATGACTTTTCTGATCTAATATTTATATAATGCATTGCTCCTACAATTAATAAAACATAAAGCAATAATAAATGAAAAAAACCTATTAGATTTAAATCCCCCATCGGCTCCCTAATAACCGAATATGTAATAAAAAATATAACTGTGTACAAAGAACTTCCCATTACCAATGTAAAAACATCTCTGCGGTTATACTTAAAAGATTTATGATTATAGTACAAGAAATATAACAACAGTATATAACCAATTATACGAATCACCATTTCGTGTTTAACTGAAATAACATCACTAATGGAACTCATCAATTCTGAAACAAAAAACACGCAAAGAACGATGATATGAAGTGCTTTTACTTTTTTACTACTCCATATATAATAAAAGGCAATTGAAACAAATAAGCTTGGCTCACTGCAGGTATTTAAAATGGGGATTCTCAAAACAAATCCCAGTACCTGTAATACAATCAAAAAAGAAATTAAAAATTTTAGTAGTTTTCCTCCATTCATTAGATTTAGATTGCGCACAAAACCGGAAATATCCCCACATACACGCGATATTAAACAACTTTTCCTTTTGTTAATATACTAAATTTCAATCAAATAATCGAAAACTAAAAAATTATCAGATCGCTAACTCTTAATTTTTAAGGAATCTGCACTAGAAATTTTAAACTTTACCAAGAAAAAAACGGCTAACAATTGATAGATAGAATTTATGATCTTAAGCTCCAATGAAGGAACGTAAAAGCGATCTAATGCAAAACAAGCATCACTTATTACAAAATTTAAAATTGCAATAGCAAACCAAAGAGATTTAGGAGATCTTATATTAACATATTGAAAAATGCCTCCAATTAATAAAGAATAAAGAATGATTAGATACGCTATCCCAAAAGGTCTTATATCTCCCATATTTTGATTTGTAACTGCATATATTGCATACGCTATAACTGTCCAAAACAAAAAGAAGCCTGACATATAAATTATATCCGTACTGTTATAATCCAAGGGCTTATGATTTTTGTACAAATAATAAAATAAGATAAAATAGCATAGGGTATAACTAAGTAAGACATACCTAAAACTATTCTCTATACCTATTAACAAAAATAGGTCCCCGAGAAAACAAAGTAATAATACAACTACAAATAAGGCATCAACTTTTTGCACATTAAACCAATACAACATAAAAAACAAAGGCACAGTCATTGGTTTTGCATACAATTCGATAGTCGGGTTTTGCAGTATGGTACTTAGAACACATAAACCTCCTGTGATCAATAATAATATTTTTATGAGTGTTCTTATCTTCATTACCCAATCAAGTTAAGAAAATCATCTTCACTTATAATTGCAATTCCTAGTTTATTTGCTTTTTCTAACTTGCTAGGCCCCATATTATCTCCAGCAACAACATATGTTGTTTTAGAAGAAATAGAACTAGACACTTTACCTCCATTATCTTCTATTAATTTCTTAAGTTCATTACGAGACACTTTTTCAAACACCCCAGAAACGACAAATGTTTGGCCGTTTAATGTATCTGTCTGATTCGCTAATTTATCTGCAGAAATTTGTAATTGAACTCCATATTCTTTAAGCCTATGAACCAGTGACAGATTGGCTTCTGAATCAAAAAATTCTCTTACACTTTGGGCAATCTTAATACCAATTTCATCTACATTTACTAAATCCTCTTCGGTCGCACTAATAATGGCATCTATTGACTTATAATGCTTTGCCAATTTTTTTGCAACTGTTTCTCCAACATATCTAACTCCCAAGCCGAATAAAACCCTTTCGAAAGGAATTTCTTTAGATTTTGAAATCCCTTCTATTAAATTATCTGCACTTTTTTCTGCCATCCGTTCTAATGGAATCACCTGCTCTCTTTTCAAGTCATATAAATCTGCATAATTGGTAATCAACCCTTCTTTAACTAACAAAGCCACAGTCTCTCCCCCTAAACCTTCTATATCCAAGGCTTTACGCGAAATATAATGTTGTATTCTACCAACGATCTGAGGAGGACATCCATAGACATTGGGACAGTAATGTTGTGCTTCACCTTCTTTTCTGATTAACTCAGTATCACATTCCGGGCAAGATGTGATGTATTGAGTAGGAACAGAGTCCTTATGTCTTTTAGTAAAATCAACGCTTATAATTTTTGGAATAATCTCACCTCCCTTTTCTACGAAAACGGTATCCTTCTCTCTAATATCCAGTTTCTCAATCTGATCTGCATTATGTAATGAAGCTCTTTTTACCGTTGTTCCTGCTAATTGTACCGGCTCCAGATTCGCAACAGGTGTTATAGCTCCGGTTCTACCAACCTGATAGGTAATTTCATTAAGTCTAGTAACCGCCTGTTCTGCTTTAAACTTATAAGCCATTGCCCATCTTGGAGCTTTAGAAGTAAAACCAAGTTCTTCTTGCTGCTGAATGTTATTTACTTTGATAACAACGCCATCAGTCTCATAAGGTAAATCTCTCCTCTTTTCATCCCAAAGATTAATAAACTCCAGTACTTCGTCTATAGAATGCACTAAACGTGATTCTTCCGGAACTTTAAAACCCCACTTTCGAGCTTTTTCAAGGCTTTCGTATTGTGTCGAAATGCCTAATCGATCTCCCGCCAGATTATACAATAAACAATCCAGGGGACGTCTAGCTGTTTCACTACTATCCTGAAGTTTCAAGCTTCCGGAAGCTGTATTTCTAGGATTTGCGTATGGCTCTTCTCCAGCAGCTATTCGTTCTTGATTCATCTTTGCAAAACCTTCATATGGCAATACTATTTCGCCACGTATATCAAATTTTGGAGGGTAATCACCTTTTAATTTTAAAGGAACAGACTTGATTGTTTTTACATTGGTTGTCACATCATCTCCCTGAATTCCGTCTCCCCTGGTAACTGCACGAATCAACTCTCCATTTTCGTAGGTAAGACTTATAGAGGCTCCATCATATTTAAGCTCACAAGTATAGTTTATATTACCATCTACCAGTTTTTTAATTCTAGTTTCCCAATCCAGCAAATCTTCTTTAGAATATGAATTATCCAACGAATACATGCGTTGCTCGTGAACCACTGTATCAAAATTCTTTGTAACCTCTCCTCCTACTCGCAACGTAGGTGAATTAGCATCATAAAATTCAGGATGTTTTTCTTCTAACACCTGAAGTTCTTTAAGTTTCATATCAAACTCATAATCACTAATTGTAGCGGCATCGAGCACGTAATAATTATAATTATGTTGTCTTAATTCTTCTCGCAATTGATTGATTTGTTGTTCTATATTCATTGTTCTGGTATCAGTTTTCTGGTATCAGTGTTTATTTTATTGTTCTTTTATTTACGTTCTATCTGATTTTAACCACTTAGGGACTTGAGTTGGTTTAAATTCTTTCATCTTCTCTAACAAACGATCTATATTGTCATCAACCAATAATAACTCATAGTTATCCATTTTAAGAAAGCCATTACGCACCATAGTTTCTAAAAGCTGTAGTAAATGATCATAAAATCCATTAATATTTAGTAAACCAATGGGCTTTTGATGTAGTCCTAATTGCGACCAAGTAATAATCTCGAACAACTCCTCTAGCGTCCCAAAACCTCCTGGCAATGTAATAAACCCATCACTAAGTTCGTGCATTTTCATTTTGCGTTCGTGCATATTATCTGTAGTAACCAGTTCTGTAAGTCCCAAATGAACTACTTCTTTTAACTTTAGAAAATCGGGGATCACTCCTATAACTTTTCCTTTATGGGTTAGTGCTCCTTCTGCTACTTTACCCATTACACCTATTTTTGCAGCACCATATACCAGTGTAATACCTTGCTCAGCTAATTTTTCTCCTAAAAGCAATACTTCATCAATTACCTTTATATCATTTCCTTCACTGCTTCCACAAAAAACACAAACAGAAGTTAAGTTATTCATAAGTCATTTTTTTTAATTAAACTGGCTCTTATCATACGGTCATTATCGTATAAATCTTTACGAACTATTACAGATTCGAACCCTTGTTTTTCGATCATTTTCTTAGTTTCTTTTCCAAGGTATTGATTAATTTCAAAATACAACAAACCTTGAGCAGTAAGACTTTGCTTAGCTAGTTCGGTTATCTTTTTGTAAAAAATCAATGGATCATTATCTGATACAAAAAGTGCCAGATGTGGCTCATTGTCCAGCACATTGGGTTTTATCTCTTGTTTCTCGAGTTCTCTAACATATGGAGGATTGGAAACTATGATATCAAAACGCTCTTCTAAAAAATCTAACTCAAGTATGTTTGTTTGTATAAAATTGACTTTAACGTCATTATATTGAGCATTTTCCATTGCAATTTCAAGAGCTTCTTCAGAAATGTCTATTGCAGATACAGCTGCTTCTGGCAGATTTTTAGCCAGGGAAACAGCAATACATCCACTACCCGTCCCAATATCTAAAATTTTTAGTTTTCGCTCTCCCTTTTTATGCTCATAATCTTTTATAATCCAATCTACCAATTCTTCAGTTTCTGGTCTAGGTATCAGCACATTTTGATCAACTTTAAAATAAAGCCCATAAAACTCTGTATCTCCTATGATATATTGAATCGGATCTTGATTTATTAATCGATTTTTGGCATTAATAAAATGAAGTAATTGATCATTGGTAATAACAACATCCATGGACATAGCGACATCAACACGTTTCAATCCAAGAATTTTTTCAGAAAGTATATAAAAAAAAGAAAGAATTTCTTCTGATTCATACAATTCTGACAAAGAATCTTTAAAATTTATTCTAAGGTCTTTAATTTTCAAACCTACAATTCTTTTATCATCCACGCTTGGCAACTATAGTGTCCTGTATCACCCATTGGTGCATCCAAAGAGGTAAACCCCACTTTGGCGTATAACTTTCTAGCATCTTTCATATAAGGCATAGTTTCCAGATAGCATTTAGAAAAGCCCTGTTCTTTGGCAAAATTAAGGCACTTACTCATCATTTTAGAACCAAGTCCTTTTCCTCTAGCTTCTGGAAGAAAATACATCTTTTGAAGCTCGCATATTTCTGAACTTTCTTTTTCTAATTGAGCAATACCAGCTCCACCAATGATCTTTCCATTATCCTCTACAACATAATATTCTTTTCTGGGAGCATCATAGGTTTCATACATCATATCCAACGCTTCATCTTCATATGCAGTTCCTACTTTAGGAACCCCCATTTCTATTAAAACATCCCTAATCACTTGTGCTAATGCCTTATTGTCTTCTGGAGCAACAGAACGAATTTTTATGGTACTCATTATAATATAAACACTACTTTTGTTAATCTAAAATACTGATGATATCTTATCTTTTTAATCAGATGAAATATACATTAAATCTATACAGTAATCAATGAAGAAACTTTTTTTATTATCAACAATATTCGCAGTGATAACGAGCTGTTCTTTATCTAAAAAACCAGAGTTTAAATACGTTGCTAATATTGATGTTAAAAATGTCAGTATGCGCAATGTAACAATACAAGCTGATGCTGTATTTAACAATCCAAATAACCTAAACGGAACACTATCTGTAGAAGATATTCATGTTTTTGTTGATAACATTGATGTCGGCACCATATCTTCTCAAGAATTTGATGTTCCTTCAAAAAGAGAATTTACGATTCCACTAAAAGGTACCTTTTCCTTATCAAAAATTTACGAAGAGAATAAAAATAATCTTTTGGGTAGCGTATTAAAAATGGTACAAACCGATTCTCTCCTGATTCACTACAAAGGCAACATAAGATATCGTTTTGGAAGTTTTTCTTACCCTTATAAAATTGATAAAGAACAAAAAATATCCTTAAAATATTAAAGTGAGTGTACACGAGAAATACATAAAACGTTGTATACAGATTGCAAAAAACGCATTAGGCAGCGCTAGACCTAACCCGATGGTTGGTAGCGTTATTGTGCATAAACAAGCAATTATTGGCGAAGGTTATACCAGTGCTTATGGTGGTAATCACGCAGAAGTAAACGCCATCAATGCTGTCAAAGATAAATCACTACTAAAAGAAGCCACCCTATATGTTACTTTAGAGCCCTGTTCTCATTTTGGAAAAACACCTCCTTGTAGTGATCTTATCATAAAACACAACATACCAAATGTGGTTATAGGCACAATAGACACCCATAGTAAAGTTGCAGGAAAAGGTATCGAAAAACTTAAAAGTGCAGGATGTAAAGTCACCGTAGGTGTTTTGGAAAACGAATGCCAAAAACACCACAGACGATTCTTTACTTTTCATAATAAAAAAAGGCCTTATGTCATTTTAAAATGGGCTCAAACATTGGATGGATTTATCGCTCCTGAGAAAACCAGAGAAAGAGCACCCGTATGGATTACAAATCCATATTCCAGACAATTAGTTCATAAATGGCGTGCCGAAGAGCAAGCAATTTTGGTCGGAAATAAAACCGTTATAGCAGACAATCCAAAACTTACCATCAGAAATTGGTATGGTGACAATCCGATTAGAATTATCATAGATTTATCTAATAAAACCCCTAAAGGTTCTGCAATTTTGGATGAAGCTGCAAAAACGATAGTTATTACAACGAATGCCAATGGAAAGCAAAATAGCAATACTTTACGATACGAAACTATGAATTCAAAAACACATATAGTTGAAGAGGTATGTAATATTCTTTTTAAACATGAAATCCAATCTGTAATTATTGAAGGCGGCAGCTATACAATTCAATCTTTTATCGATGCTAATCTTTGGGATGAAGCACGTGTATTTATTGGCTCGAACAATTTCAAGAGTGGAGTTAAAGCCCCAATATTAAATGCGAATCTTATTTCTGAAGAAAAAATTATGGAAGATACGTTAAGAATATACAAGAATGATTAGAACTATTATTTTTGATTTTGGAGATGTATTCATCAACCTTGATAAACGAGCTACCCTAAAAGAACTCTCTAAACTTGGTATAGATTCATTAGACAAAGATTCAGAAATCATTAACGAATCTTATGAAACTGGAGAAATTAGCACTTTGGAGTTTATAAATTATTATCGAAAGCTATTACCAAACACTTCTGAAAAACAATTAATAGATGCCTGGAATGCTATTCTTAAGGATTTTCCGAAGCATCGCTTAGAATTCATTCAAAAATTAGCGAGTAGCAACACATACCAACTAATTTTATTAAGTAATACTAATGAATTACATATCAATTGGATTAAGGAGCATATCTCATTTTATTCGGATTTCAAATCCTGTTTCGATGCGTTTTATCTTTCACATGAAATCCACCTCAGAAAACCTAATGAAGATATTTTCCAATTTGTCTTGCAAACCCACAATTTAAAACCTTCAGAGACGCTTTTTATTGATGATACCACAGCCAATACCAATACTGCAAAAAAATTAGGTATCCATATCTGGAACAACAATCCAATAACTGAAGATATTACCGACTTATTTACCATAAAATCGAATTTATTTTGATATACCTGTTATTAAGCATATTAGCCTCAAGTTGGATCTTAATTACTTTCAAGTTATTTGCCAAATACAATGTCGATACTAAGCAAGCCATAATCTTTAATTATGTAGTTGCAGCTATTTCTGGTTTCGTTGCGTATACCGAACCTCTAGAAATTTCGGATATTACGAAGTTTAACTGGTTTTACGGTACAATAGTCTTAGGTTTTATCTTTATACTCATTTTTAATCTAATGGCAATCACTACACAAAAAAATGGTATATCGGTAGCGGCAGTGGCTACCAAAATGAGTGTTGCCATCCCCGTTGTGTTTGGAATCATTGTATACAAAGAAAGTACGGGATCTTTAAAAATGGTAGGCATCTTTATGGCTTTAATAGCTGTATATATGACTTCTATAAAAACCGCTGGGGGAATTTCAATAAAAAAAGAAAATTTGATTTATCCATTATTGGTGTTTATAGGAAGTGGAATTATTGACACAAGTCTAAAATTCATGGAAACCAATTATGTTGCAAAAATGGATATTCCGATTTTTTCTGCTACAATTTTTGGCTTTGCCGCTGTTTTTGGGATATTTACATTAGTTTACACAGCCATCAAAGGAGCATTGAGAATTACAATTAAAAATATTATTGCAGGAATTTGTCTTGGAATTCCTAATTATTTCTCTATTTACTTTTTAATTCAGGCATTGAGAAATGATCACTTGGATAGCTCTACGGTGTTTATCATAAATAACGTTGCCATATTATTAGTTTCCACCTTTGCAAGTATTCTTTTTTTTAAAGAAAAACTGATTCTAAAAAACTGGATAGGAATTATACTGGCGATAATAAGTATCTTACTGGTTACTTTTTCTATTTAATAACAAAAAAAAAATTGAACATAATAGATACATACAACACTATTGATCAACCGGGCAAAGAAGTCCTATTTAAAGATAAAAACAGTAAGTTTTTTGGGTATACTTTTCCCATTACTTCAGAAGAAGGAGTAAAAGAGATTATTGATTCCTTAAAAAAACAGCATCATTCCGCCAGGCATTGGTGCTATGCCTGGCAGCTGGGAACAGAAAATATAAGGTATCGCAGTAATGATGATGGTGAACCCTCTAATTCTGCCGGTCAGCCCATTTATGGACAGATCCAATCTTTTCAGGTAACAAATATCCTTGTAGTGGTCGTTCGCTATTTTGGTGGAGTTAAGCTTGGTGTTGGAGGATTAATTAATGCGTATAAGACAACAGCACAATTAGCGCTGGAATCTTCTAACATCACAGAAAAAACCATTGATATCAATTTTTGCATCACTTTTCAATATAAAAACATGAATAAAGTGATGCGAATCATTAAAGAGAAACAATTAACGATTGTAGATCAAAAATTAGAATTAGACTGTAAATTATTCATTTCTGCAAGAAAAAAGATAGCCAATGAAATAAATAATCTTTTCTCTGCGTTGTACGAAGTAGACATTAAACGATTAGAGAATTAATTCTTTTTCTATTATTTCTAATAAATATGTTGGACATAAAATCGGTTTTCTTGTTTTAGTATCAACAAACACTAAGGTTGTTGAAGCAATTGTTAATAAATCCTGATTTTGATTATATATTTTGTAGTCAAAAACGATTCTTGCTGTAGGAATTTTCTTAAGCAAAGTTTTAACAGTTAATTCATCGTCAAAGAAAGCAGATTTCTTAAATTTAAAATCTATTGTAAACACAGGAAGCATAACACCGCTTTCCTCCATAGATTTATAAGAAACACCTAATCGTGACAACCAGTCAATTCGGGCTAACTCCAAATATTGCGCATAATTGCCGTGATGTACGACTCCCATTTGATCGGTTTCAGAATATCTAACTTTTAACGAAGTTTCAGAAGTAATTGACATGTATTGGACTATAAAAAAGATAAAGAATGCAAAATTACATTTAATAAAGTATGCGAAAAAAATAATTAAAATTCAACCCCAAAATCGTTTTTTTTTTACATTTTTTGTTCACATATTTGTCAAGCAAAAAAAGAAGGAACTTTTTCAACAATTTTCCGTTAATAACCATAAAAAAGTAATCTAACCACTCTAATGAATATAACTGCGCAATCAGTTTGGGATAATTGCCTGTCTTTTATAGAAGATAACATTACCCCTCAAGCTTTTAAAACCTGGTTTGAACCTATTAAAGCTGTAAAGCTTACAGATAGCGCTTTAAGTATTCAAGTACCTAGTAAATTTTTCTACGAATGGCTAGAAGAACATTATGTTAACCTTCTAAAAGTATCTTTAACCAGAGAGTTAGGCGAAACTGCTAAGTTGGTTTATATCATTAAGATGGAAAATACATATGGTAATAAAAAACCATTTACCGAGAAAATACCAAGTTCTAACAGAACCGCAGTTAGTTCTCAGGAAGTTGATGTACCTATCAAAAGTAAAAATCCTGAACTTAAAAATCCATTTGTAATTCCAGGGATTAGAAATGTAAAAATAGAATCTCAGCTAAATCCGAGTTATAATTTTGAAAACTTCTTAGAAGGAGATTCTAATAGATTAGCTCGATCTGCAGGGATGGCTGTCGCTAATAAACCAGGAGGAACTTCTTTTAATCCATTACTAATATTTGGTGGTGTAGGATTAGGAAAAACCCATCTTGCACACGCTATTGGTGTTAATATAAAAGATAATTACCCAGAGAAAACGGTATTATATATTTCTGCCGAAAAATTTACTCAGCAATACATAGAATCGGTAAAAAAGAATAACAGAAACGACTTTATACATTTCTATCAAATTATTGATGTATTGATAGTTGATGATATTCAGTTACTATCCGGAAAAGCTGGAACGCAAGATGTTTTCTTCCACATATTTAACCATTTACATCAAAACGGAAAACAAGTAATCCTTACCAGTGATAAGGCCCCTGTAGATATGCAGGATATAGAACAACGATTACTTTCTCGTTTTAAATGGGGATTGTCTGCAGAATTACATCAACCGGACTTTGAAACCAGAATATCTATCATAAAAAACAAACTATATCGTGATGGCGTAGAAATGCCAGAAGACATTGTAGAGTTTTTAGCAAACAACATCAAAACGAATATTCGTGAATTAGAAGGTGCTATTATTTCGTTAATCGCACACTCTTCTTTCAACAAAAAAGACATTACAATTGATCTTGCTAAAGCAATTGTAGATAATTACGTTAAAAACACAAAACGAGAAGTATCTATTGACTATATCCAAAAAGTAGTTAGTGATTATTTCCAAATGGATGTAGAAACTCTTCAATCCAAAACTCGTAAACGCCATATTGTACAAGCACGTCAATTGGCCATGTTTTTTGCAAAGAAATTAACCAAAGCTTCATTGGCAAGCATTGGCACCCAAATAGGAAAAAGAGATCACGCAACTGTACTTCATGCTTGCAAAACTGTAGACAACCTATCCTCTACCGACAAACAATTTAGAAAGTATGTAGAAGATCTAGGAAAAAAACTTACCCTCTAATTCTTAATTTAGATGAAAATTAAAATTTTAATGGTTTGCCTCGGAAATATCTGCAGGTCACCATTAGCAGAAGGTATTTTAATGTCTAAGCTTGACTCTAAGAAGTTTCAAGTAGATTCTTGTGGAACTAGTAGCTACCATATAGGTGAAAAACCAGACAGGAGATCTATAGAAACAGCTAAAAAATATGGAATAGATATCTCTAACCAAAGAGCTGCTCAGTTTAAAATAAGTGATTTTGATACTTATGATTTTATTTATCCCATGGATAAAGCTAATTACTATGATATCATCAAGCTTGCTCGTAGCGAAAAAGAAAAAGAAAAAGTACGTCTTATTTTAAACGAACTATACCCTAATCAAGACTTAGATGTTCCAGATCCTTATTATGGTGGAGAACAAGGTTTTGAAGATGTTTATGAAATGCTTAATAAAGCCTGTGACCACTTAGTACAAAAGCTATAAATAGAGATTCCCCATAAAAAACAAAGTTTTTGTATATTTAGTAACAATTAACCTTGCTTAAATATAATACCCCGTGAAAAGAACTTTAATTTTTTACTCTTACTTATCAAATCATATAGATAAGCAATCAGAAACTAAAATCAATAAGATTATAACATCAAATCCTAATAGACTTAACCCTAAACCAGTTATCAAGTAAACTATGGAATCCAAACCCCTAGATCCAAAAGGAAAACTATATCTAATACCAACCAGATTGGGCGATGATGTACCTCTGGAAGTATTACCCATATCTATAAAAAAAGTTTTGGAGCAGGTAAATCATTATATAGTCGAAAATGAAAAACCTGCAAGAAGATTTATAAAAAAAGTAAGTCCAAGCAAATCTCAACGCTCACTTATTATCCATTCTGTTAATAAATACACCGATGCTTCAGAAATACCCAATTACCTAGCTCCATGTCTTAATGGAGAATCTATAGGACTGCTTTCTGATGCGGGATGTCCGGGAATTGCAGATCCGGGTGCCGAAGTAGTTCGATTAGCTCACGAAAAAGGAATCCAGGTAACACCTCTTGTAGGGCCGTCATCCATATTTCTTGCCATGATGAGTAGTGGAATGAATGGGCAGAATTTTTGTTTTAATGGGTATCTTCCTATCGATAAAGGAGAGAGGAAATCTACAATAAAATCCTTAGAAAAAAACTCTTTAGAGAAAAATCAGGCACAGATCTTTATTGAAACTCCTTACAGAAATGACAAAATGCTTGCGGATCTTACTTCTATTTTAAACCCTTCTACACGTTTATGCGTCGCTAGTGATATTACCCTAACTACAGAGTACATTGCTACTAAGACAATAGAAGAATGGAAAAACGAAGAAATTGAACTACACAAAAAACCAACAATCTTTATTATTCAACGCGATTATTGAAGTAAAGAAAATTAGAATTGAGCTTTTGCTTTTCTATTAGGTTTTACAAATGAAGTATCGAACCCAGCAAATCGTTTCATGTAGTATCTAACAGTTGTACCAAAAGCATCTGCAAATCCATCTACTCCACCACTACGTAAATATTTTTTAACTGCACCTGGTCCGGCAAGATGAGCAGCAGCCAATACACCTGATTCGGTAACAACAACACCGTTCATACGCTTTCCAACAAACCATTTAAGATCTCTTCTCAAAATCCATTTATTTCTGGAAAGATTAGCGTAAAAAGCTTTTTCTTGCAATTCGGGACTATTAAGAAACTTATTTCTGTTCTTTATTCCGATCATTGCCAAAGTACTCATACCAAATTGATATTTTCCTAAATACCCAAACTGATTTACAACTCCATAATCCCCTCTTGATTCCTTAAAAGCAACAGCTTCTTTAAATCCAACGTAAGATTTACCAAGTTCTGGATAGATAAAATAATCAGGAAGATCGTCTTCTATCTCATTAAAGTTAGGAGCGATGTAATAAAGATCTAAACCTTCAGTACTATACGAGCTTAAATCTGTGCGCTTTTTTGGTGTAAAACTTACTAACAAGATCCCCCCGATTGTAAGAATTACAAAAAGTCCAATTATCCTTTTTATCATATTAAAAATTTCTAAGTAGACATCAAAAAGACGTTCCCCACTACTTAAATTTTTGCGGTGCAAATATACAACTTTATTTTGAAGTAATAATAACCATATGTTAAATTAATTATAATGCTGAAAAACAGACACTTACATAAAAATAAACGTTAAAAAATCATAAAAACAGGCATAAAAAGTATTAAAACGTGTAGTTGAACGTCAAATCAATGGTTTTAGTCGATAAAAAATAAAGAGAGCAAGTGTAGCGTAATTCACAAAGTTTCAAACGATTTTGTTAATAAATTAATGACATTTTCACAAATAGTTAGAAAAACTAACCATTTTTTTCCTACAAAATTCAAAGTAATTACTATCGTTTTACTCCTTGTTTATTAATCCAATTTACGTACTGTTTTTTGTTCCTGTTATGTTGGGCCATCGTTTTGGCAAATTTGTGATACCCAAAGTTCTCTACATTAGCCACAAAGAAATAGTAATCGTGCTTTTCATAATTAAGAACCGCATCGATAGATGAAATATCGGGCATGGTTATAGGCCCAGGAGGTAAGCTATTATACTTATAAGTATTGTAGGGACTATCAAGCTCAAGATCCTTATATAAAACTCTCTTTATTACCACATCCCAATCATTTCTATGTTTTTTGATTGCAAAAATAACTGTTGGATCGGCATCTAACTTCCATCCGTTTTTATATCGATTCATATATACTCCAGCAACTCTAGGGCGCTCATCCACCTTTGCCGTCTCTTTTTGGACGATAGAAGCAACCGTAGTAACTTGTACAGGAGTTAAGCCAATACTCTTTGCTTTTTCTTTTCTATTATCGCTCCAGAAACGTTTATATTCTTTTAACATGCGTGCTCTAAATTGTTCTGCAGATGTATTCCAGAAAAACTCGTACTTATTAGGAACATACATTGCCAAAGCATTGTCAATCGTAAAACCATTTTCATTAATAAAAGATTCCTCCTTAAATGCCTGTATTAATGACAAACTGTCCGCTTCTATTTGTTGAGCAATCCTACCTGCAAGATTCTCTAATCTTTCTTGATTATTAAAACTGAGTTGAATTGGTGTATTTTTACTTCTCAAAAGGTCAACAAGCTCATTATTATTTAAACCCTTTTTAAGGATATACCTCCCAGCTTTTACCTTATTTGTATACCCTTTCTTATTAGCTATTTTATCAAAGTTTGACGGATTTTTTAATAAAGGATGTATAATCTTTCTTAATTCTGGGTATGTGGTTCCCGAAGGTATATAAACTGTAGCAGTCTCTGTTTCAAAATTTGTATTTGGAGAAAAAACTGCTTGATATACATAATAAGCAAACAATCCTCCCGCAATTAAACCTATCAAGGCTATAATCAATAAAATTCTTTTAATGTACATAGATAAGTTGATATAATAGTTCGTCCTTGTATTTACCGTCTACAAGATTCCATTCTTTTTTTATTCCTATTTTTTTAAACCCTTCTTTTTCAAATAATTTAATACTAGCTGTATTATCGAATGCTATATTAGCATACAATTGATGTAAGCGAAGATGTGTTCTACCATAATTTTTAACAAGAGATAATGCTTCTTTTCCATACCCTTTACCTCGATGTTCTTTTTCTGCAATGAGAATCCCCACTCCTACTCTATTATGGGTTGGGTTAAAATCAAACAAATCTATAAGTCCCAATGTGGCATCATCATAGGAACAGATTACAAGACGTAATTGTTTAACATCATAAATATCCTGATGTGCATTCTCTAGATATTGCTTAATCAAAAATCTTGAATATGGTGTTTGTGTAGTGCTCATTTCCCAGATTCTTTCATCATTTTCTATCAGATAAATAAAATCTAAGTCTTCGGGCTCCAGAGCACGCAAATAAATATGTTCACCTTTAAGAGTTAACATATAATTTCACCTTTAAACACTTGTTCTGCAGGCCCAATAAGGAATATATCTTCATATCCGTTTTTGGTTTCCTTAAAAGTGACCCTTAATTCACCTCCTGGAGTTTTTATGCTAACTTCCTCTTTATTGGTCATTTTTGTAGTGTACATGGATAATGCCACTGCGGTGACACCTGTTCCACATGATAGAGTTTCATCTTCAACACCTCTTTCATATGTACGAACTGCAAATAAACCTTCACCTTTTTTCTCGACAAAATTAACATTGCTTCCTGTTTCGAAATACGGCGCTCCATTTCTAATTTTCCTTCCGATATTTGTCACATCATAATGAATCAAATCATCAACCATAGTTACATGATGTGGAGAACCTGTATCCAAAAACAGATGCGAATCATACTTTTCTATCTCTGAAACATTCTGCATTTGTAAATAAACAAGACCATCTTTAATTTCGGCTTTATGCTTGCCGTCAATCGCCGTAAAGGTCGCTTTATCTCTAATAACTCCCAGAAACGCCGCAAAAGCCACAAGACATCTTCCTCCGTTACCACACATAGAACTTTCATTTCCATCTGAATTGAAATACACCATCGTAAAATCATCCTCTTCGTTTTGAGGGAGCTCTAATAACATTAAACCGTCTGCACCAATACCGAATTTCCTGTCACAAAGTCTTGCAAATAATTTGGTATTATTTTTGGATAACACTGCCTGTCTATTATCAATGATCACAAAATCATTACCGGTACCTTGGTATTTGTAAAAAGTAAGATTCATTGTTTTTTTCAATTATCGAAGAGCAAAGGTACAAAGAAAGTTATCATGTTGTCGTTGTTAATGGTGCGTTAAATATCAAAAAAAAACATACTATAATTGTAATTTTAGTAGTTGTAAAGAGTCTATAATATAGTACTAGTCAAATTAAACGAAAAAAGAAAAGAAGATGAAAAGATTTTTGAGCTTATTGGTTGTCGCTATTTTAGCAGGTGCAATGACATTAGGAATGTATAAGGCATTTTTAGAACCTGATGCTGTTGTTATCACCAAAAATGAATCAACACCACAAACAAGTATAATTCCGGCGGCATATAGCACTACGAATTTAAACACTGTAAATACCAATACCGATTTTACTATTGCAGCAGAAAAAACTGTAAATGCTGTAGTACACGTGAAACAGTACGGAATCACAAAGACTCCCAGAAATTTAATGGAATATTTTAGAAATGGAGGGACTACGGAAAGAAGAATTCAAGGTGCTGGATCTGGTGTAATTATAACAGAAGATGGTTATATCGTAACTAATAATCATGTAATAGATGGCGCCACAGATTTAGAAGTCACCTTAAATAATAATAAATCGTACAAAGCAGAGGTGGTAGGAACTGCTCCGCAATCAGACATAGCATTGATTAAAATAGAAACTGATGAAAAACTAACCTACATACCTTTTGGTGACTCTAATACTGCCAAAATAGGAGAATGGGTGTTGGCTGTAGGTAATCCTTTTAACTTAACTTCTACGGTAACAGCGGGAATCATTAGTGCTAAATCAAGAGATTTGAATGAATATGATGGAAATGTACAATCCTTTATACAAACAGATGCAGCTATCAATCCAGGAAACAGCGGTGGAGCTTTGGTAAATATCAACGGAGAGCTGATAGGAATTAATACTGCAATCACTTCGCAGACTGGCAGCTACGTTGGATATGCCTTTGCAGTACCATCAAACAACGCCCGTAAAATAGTAGAAGATATTCTAGAATTCGGTGACGTACAAAAAGGTATACTAGGTATTAGAGGAGGAACCATTAATCCAAAGGCGATGCAGGAATATGGAATATCAGTATCTCAAGGTGTCTTGATTGCAAGTGTAGAAGAAGATAGTGGAGCAAAAAAAGCAGGACTAAAAGAAGGGGATGTAATAAGAGAAATAGATGGATTACCAATACGTAAATTTGCTGATTTAACAGGTTATGTAAATAGCAAAAGTCCAAATGACATAATTAATGTAAAAATCTTACGAAAGGAAAGAGAGTTGAATCTACCAGTTACATTATCTAAATATATCATACAGCGATATAATATAGAGGATGTAGGTGTAGAAGTAGCAAATCCAGCTAAGGAAGTATTAAAGAAGTTTAACTTAGACCACGGTGTTGTTATCAGCAAAGCCTTAAGTCCTAGAATGCAACGCTACAATCTAGAAGGACTTATTATAAGTGAAATTGACGGAAAAAAAGTAAAGAATGTTTTACAGGTAAAACAAATTATAGAAAGTAAATATCCAGAAGAAGATATTACTATCAGTTTAATAGATAGAGATGGAGAAAAGCGTGAATTTGTTTTCCAAAATTAGACATAAAACCCTATAAAATCAATGATCCCATTGCTCACAAAAAGCAATGGGATTTTTTTATTGAAAAAACTTTACGAAAACGTTTGAAATTCATACTTTTGCGCGAAATTTCAAGATTGTAAAACACAACACATTATGAGTTCTAACGAAGTTTATGAGAAAGAACTTGCCTTTCAGGCAGACAGACGCCGTGCTACGGTGGCATTTATTAAAACTGTAAGTGATTTATGGTATGATAATTCTATAGAATTAGTACTGTTTCGTAACCAGTTAATTGATAAAAATGTAAGTGAAATTCTAAATTTACACGAGTACGCCGGTGAATTTGTTCAAAAACCAATTTCAATTTTTGACTCTGTAGAAATTGCACAAGCCATTAAATTAATGGATTTACCTCCTGCCAAATTGGACATTGGTAAACTTACCTATGAGTATCACCTTGCCGGTAATGAATTTGATTCGGCAACTAGTTTTGTAATGAACAAACTAAAGGATGCTAAGAAGTTTAAGAACATTTCTCCTAAGGATGTTGTTCTTTATGGTTTTGGACGTATTGGTCGTTTAGTAGCTAGAGAGCTCATGACTATTACCGGAAAAGGAAGTCAATTAAGATTAAGAGCTATTGTAACCAGAGGATCTATCACAGAGGAAATTTTAGAAAAAAGAGCTTCATTATTAAGAAACGATTCTGTTCACGGAGAATTTGCCGGTTTGGTAGAAACTGATATTGCAAACAGTTCTCTAATCATAAACGGAACTACAGTAAAAATAATTAGCGCCAATAATCCTGAAGATATCGATTATACTTCTTACGGAATCCATAGCGCCTTACTAATCGATAACACAGGTGCATTTAGAGACAAGGAAGCATTAAGTAGACATTTAATTGCCAAAGGAATTGATAAAGTCTTGCTTACTGCGCCAGGAAAAGGAGTTCCTAACATAGTTCATGGTGTCAATCACAAAGAACATGATCCCGATAAAGTAAATATCTTTTCTGCAGCATCCTGTACTACCAATGCAATTACTCCAATTTTACAAGCTGTAGATGAAAGCTTTGGAGTTAAAAATGGTCACCTAGAAACTATACACGCATATACTAACGATCAGAATTTAGTTGATAACATGCACAGCAAATACAGAAGAGGTCGCGCTGCTGCTTTAAATATGGTGATAACCGAAACAGGAGCAGGAAAAGCCGTTTCTAAGGCATTACCAAGTTTCGAAGGAAAATTAACCTCGAACGCTATTAGAGTACCAGTACCTAATGGATCTTTAGCTATTCTAAATCTAAATTTAGATAAAAAAGCTTCTAAAGAAAGTATGAATGCTATTATTAAAAAATATGCTTTAGAAGGAAATCTTGTTGAGCAAATCAAGTATTCTCTTGACAACGAATTAGTTTCAAGTGATATTGTTGGTTCATCAGCACCATCTATATATGATAGTAATGCAACAATTGTAGACAGTAAAGGTAACAATGCTGTTCTTTACGTTTGGTATGATAATGAATATGGATATAGCCATCAGGTAATCAGATTATCCAAGTATATAGCTAAAGTAAGACGTTATACTTACTATTAGAGAAAACTCATGTTTTTGATATTTTTAAAAAGTCGTTATAGTAAAATAACGACTTTTTTTAATTTCACTATTTGCAAAACATCCGAATACGCAGTTTACAAAATTTAGAATTTAAAAAAATGGATTAATCGAAAACATAACAAAAAGATATACAAATATTTATAGCAAACGGGCTCCTCTTCCTCTTTTAATTTCAAAATGTAGAGAACACCCATTACATCTTAACTTCATTAAATCTTTTAAATTACTCACAATATCGTATCTTTATTATCGTTAAAATTAATTAAAGACTAACGTAAAACAAGAACGAAACATTTTGATAAATGAGTAACTTCATTAAGCAAGTATAACGAAGTTTGTTTCATTTAATCCTAAGGTTTTAATCAACCATTAAAAAATTAAAATTCACACATGAAATTATCAAAGTACCTATTAGTTTTAATAGCTCTATTCCCCTTCTTTGAAACCATCCAGGCTCAGGCTCAGGCACAAGAACAGAATCTTACAGCAGAACAAGCGTTACAACAAGAAAATATTGAAACGCAATTTGATGTAGTGATTAAGAAATCCGGAAGATATCAAGAATACAAGGTTGTTAAACGTGTTTGGTTGGATAAGCTGAAAAGAAACACGATAGATTCTATTAAAACACTAGAATCTAAATTAAATAGTTCTAACCAAAAAATTACGGAACAACTTACTTCTATATCAAATTTGGAGGGATCATTAGCTAAAACAAATGAAGACCTTTCTGCCGTTACTGAAGAAAAAGACAATATGACTTTTTTAGGAATGTCCTTTACCAAGGGTAGCTACAAAACGATGATGTGGACGATTGTTGGAGCACTTCTAGCATTATTGGCTTTCTTTGTTTTTAAGTTCAAAAACAGTAATTCTGTCACTATTCAGGCCAAAAAAGCTTTAGCAGAAACAGAAGCCGAGTTTGAAGATCATAGACGCAGAGCGTTAGAAAGAGAGCAAAAAGTAATGCGTAAGCTTCAGGATGAAATCAATAAACAACGCAAAACCGGAGCTAAGTAATACCAATTCTCTGGATTTTTAGTGTATTGTTTTGCATCTTTGCAAATCTTAATAAATAAAGATGCGAATAGACATAATTACCGTTGTACCGGATATTTTAAAAAGCCCTTTTGAAGCTTCTATTATGAAGCGATCTATAGAAAAAGGACTTGTAGAAGTGCATTTACATAATCTTAGAGACTATACTACAGATAACTACAAGCAAGTAGACGACTACCAATTTGGTGGTGGCGCAGGTATGGTAATGATGGTAGAACCGATCGACAAGTGTATCTCCAAATTGAAATCTGAAAGATTCTATGACGAAGTTATCTATATGACTCCGGATGGTGAAACATTAAATCAAGGAATTGCAAATCAATTATCCCTAAAAGGCAATTTAATTATTCTGTGTGGACATTACAAAGGTGTTGACCAACGAGTTAGAGATCACTTTATCACCAAAGAAATATCGGTCGGAGATTATGTCCTCTCAGGAGGAGAATTAGGTGCTTTGATTCTATGTGATGCCGTTATCAGGTTAATTCCCGGTGTATTAGGCAATGAGACCTCAGCACTTACGGATTCTTTTCAGGATGACTTATTAGCTCCTCCAATTTACACAAGACCTGCTGACTATAAAGGCTGGAAAGTTCCAGAAGTACTCACCTCCGGAAATTTTCCGAAAATTGAAGCCTGGCGAGAAGAACAAGCATATCAAAGAACCAAAGAGCGCAGACCGGATTTGCTGGATGAAAACGATTAGTTCTAATTTCAAATAAAAAGAGGCAGACGAGCTCTTGGATAGTGCAATTAATTTTGATAAAAATCTAATCATTCTGCATAAAAAATCTCAATTTCTCTTTTGAAATTGCACCAATTCTATGATAAAACTTAGCTGCCCTTTCATTAAACTTAGGTGTTTGCCATTGCATCAGCTTACATCCTAATTTTTTTGATTCTTGACCAATCGAGACCATTATCTTCTCTCCGATACCGGATCCTCTGTATGATTCTTCCAGATACAAACAATCCATGTACATATATTCCTCGGTATCCCAGGTTGAATATTGCTTCATATAAGTTGCATAACCCACCAGTTCACCTTTGACTTCTACAACAAGACAAAATAGCTTCGGAATGTTGCTAAAGATTGCTTCTGAAAGCTTTTTCACTTTTCCCTTTTTTCTATACTCAGACTTTTCAAAGGCTGCATGCTTCTCACAAAGCCGAATAATTGAAGGGATATCGTTTTCTAAAGCTTTTCTTATATGGAATTTCGCTGCGTTTTTCAAATTCAATCATATTAATCAAGAGAAAAATCCTCTGTAAAGTTGGTAATGAAGTCATTTATATACTTCTTGTTTTGATCCGTTTTACGTAAAACAAGATAATGTTCTCGTTTGAGACTGTTAGCGCCAATTTGTTTAAAGATAACATTCTCTGGAATCTTAAAGGGAGTTAATACCCATTTTGGTAAGCACATAATGCCCATATTCGCTTCAATCATTTCAAGACATATTTCAGTATGTATTCCAGCTGTTATTTTTATTGGGTCAATACTATTTGGCTCCAAAAAATGTTTATAAACTGAAACTGTAGAAAGTGGGAAAGATTGAATAATTAAATGTTCATCCAAAAAATCAGAGGCTTCTATAAAGTTCTTTGAAGCCAACCTATGCTCCTTACTCATCAAAGCCATCACATCATCTTCATAAAATTTAATGGAAAGTAACTCTTTTGAATTTGAAGGAGAAGTTACTATTGCAATATCTATATCCTTTGATAATAATTTAGTGAATGACTGGTGCGTTGCATCAGTTAATTCAATGTCTATTTCGGGATAAAGCAGTCCCATTTTTTGAATAAACTTAGGAATTCCCTGATAAAAGGTAGAGCATTCCGTACTCAACTTTATCGTGCCCTTCTCAACCTCTTTTAACTGTTTTATCGTATTAAAACTTGATTCTATGGACTTCAAGATTTCGATAGACAACTTATACAACTCTTCTCCCTCCTCGCTAAGTTTCCATTTGTTTCTTGATCGATTAAAAATCTTGAAACCCAAACGCTCTTCTATAACGCGTAATTGATGACTTAATGCCGATTGTGTTAAAAACAGCTTCTCTGAAGAGTTGACAATATTACCCTCTTCGGCAATGGTTTTAATTAGTCTAAAGTATTTAATTTCCATATAACAAAGGTACATTTTTACCTAAAAGCATATCCTGAAAAGAATTCATATAGCCCATTAAAAACCTTCATATTAAATTCATTTAAGAGCGTCTTTTTGGTTTTACATTTGATTTCATAAAAAAAAGTCTTGAATGGTTACTTGCTACTTAGAATACAAAATTGACGTCTCAAAAAAAAAGGAATTTGAAGCTTACGCAAGAATATGGATTCCGTTAGTCAAAAGATTTGGAGGAGAACATCACGGGTATTTCTTGCCTCACGAAGGAGCCAATAACAAGGCTTATGCACTGTTTAGTTTTCCTTCACTAGCTCTTTACGAAAAGTACCGAATGGAGAGCCGATCGGATGCTGACTGCATAAAGGCTTACAAATATGCCGAAAAGACAAAGTGTATTAAAAGCTATATCAGAAGCTTTTTGAAACCAGTTTTACATTAAAAAACATAGAAACTATGAATAAACAAATTAAACATTACGAGAATAAATTAACTCATGAAATGGATCCTTCAGATTTATATGCAGGATTTGAGGCGGGTGAAAATTTAATAGCAGTTGATACCAGACAGGCATTTGGATATAAAAAAGAACACATTCCCACGGCTATCAACTTGCCTCACAGAGAAATGAACGAAAAGACCACAGCTCACTTAGACAAGTCTAAAATCTACGTTTGCTACTGTGATGGTATTGGTTGCAATGCCTCAACCAAAGGAGCCCTTAAAATGGCAAAACTTGGTTTCAAGGTCAAAGAATTAATAGGAGGTATTGAATGGTGGAAGTTTGACGGCTACGCAACGCAGGGTACCAAGGCAACATCAGGTTCTATGTTTGAGTGTGCCTGCTAGGCTTAAGAAAGCACCAATGAAAATAAATCTAAACGATAAAAAATTTAAGTCTATCGATAATTCGCCAAATGGCGAGGTAGACAGCCAAACAATATTTCACTATCGACAAAATGATGATCTCGTTTGGGCGACATACTGCGGAGGCAGAATCAAACTAGGCACTTTAATAGGAAAAACAAATAGAAACAAAATTGAATTGTTTTACCAACAGCTCAATCTGAATGATGAGTTTTTGACAGGGTGTTGCGATACGTTAATTTCCATAAAAAATGGAAAAATCCGATTAAACGAACATTGGCAGTGGACGTGTAAAGACTTTTCGAAAGGCACCTCTTTGCTCGAGGAAATATAATATAGACCATGAAAACAGAAACATTAGCTATAAAAACCTCAAAAGAGCAAAACGAAGGCATTCATCCTGTGAGTTCACCCTTATATCTATCCACCACATTCTTAAGAAATGAGGACGGTAGTTTTTCTGATGGTTTTAGATATTCAAGATTAGACAACCCCAACAGAAGAGATTTGGAACGTACCCTGGCTATTTTAGAAAAAGGAAAAGTAGCCGTTACATTTTCTTCAGGAATGGCCGCAGTGCATGCACTTTTTCAAAGTCTATCTACTGGTGATCATATCATATTACCAGATGACGTGTTTTTTAACGTAAAAATGCTGGCTAAAGATATTTTTCAAAGATGGGGACTCTCTTTTTCTTTGGTGGATGTGACCGATGAAGAAGCACTCATAAAAGTGATTACTGAAAAAACAAAACTTATCTGGTTGGAAACTCCCTCTAATCCACAAATGAAAATTACCAATATCAAAAAAATTACTGCTTTCGCACAAGCAAACAAGATTATGGTAGCCGTTGATAATACTTGGCCAACTCCGATCTTATCCAATCCTCTTGAGATGGGAGCAGATGTTGTAATGCACAGTACAACTAAATATTTTGGCGGTCATAGTGACGTAATGGGAGGCTGTCTTATTTTTAAAACACACAATAATATAAGTAACAAGTCACGGCAAATTCAGTTACTGAGTGGTGCAGTTCCTTCCCCCTTTGATTGTTGGCTTTTGAGTCGAGGCATAAAAACAATGCCCTTAAGAGTAAAGTCTCAATCGGCAAGCGCTCTTCGCATAGCTAAATATTTATGTAGTCATCCTAAAATTGAAAGCGTCTTCTATCCGGGCTTGCCAGAGCATCCGCACCACCACATCGCAAAAACTCAAATGAAAAATGGTTATGGATCAATGATAGCTGTTTTAATAAATGGCAGTGGAGACAATGCAATAACAGTTTCCAATAATTTGAAGCTATTTACCAAAGCAACAAGCCTTGGAGGAGTAGAAAGTTTAGTAGAGCATCGCAAATCAGTCGAGGGTATTAATAGCCTTACACCCAACAATTTACTTAGAATTTCGATAGGATTAGAACACGCTGATGATTTGATTGACGACTTAAATCAAGCGCTAAAAGACTGATATGAATCTCGACCAACCCATATCGCATTTCCGAACACAATTATATCAAGTAGCAGATATGGTGGCGGAGCTTTATACCGAAACTGAAAAACAAAAGGTATTCTCCAATCCTAACTCTCTTAAGGTCAAGGAAATTTTTAATGAGCCTATTCCTCTTACCGCCTCTTCGATTGAAGATTTATTGCACAAGATTAAAGAAGAAGTTTTTATAAACTCAACCAAACACTATAGTCCACATTTTTATCCATGGGTTACATCCTGCGCATCACAAGCTAGTATTCTCGGAGATTTTTTAGCGACAGCTTTAAACGTGAATGCCACTACTTGGATGAACTCCGCAGCGGCCAGTGAAGTTGAAAAGCAAGTAGTTCAATGGATTGGAGAGTTTATAGGCTACGACTCAAAAGCATCGGGTGTTTTGGTAAGTGGTGGTTCTACCGCAAATCTTACAGGATTAACCTTGGCCAGAAAACAAATGGCTGTACAAGACATCTCTCAAGTTGGATTAAAACACACACAACAGTTCACTGTATATGCTTCTGAACAAACTCATTTCTGCATAGATAAAAGTATAATTACGCTGGGTATTGGGAAACAATATTTGCGTAAGATTAAAACCCTGCACAATTACACCATTGATTTAATACAATTAGAGCATCAAATTAAAACGGACATCGCCAAAGGGTTTAAACCGATGTGTGTTGTGGGCAACGCGGGAACAGTCAATTCAGGAGCTATAGATCCCTTGGAATCTATTAGTTCAATTTGCAAAAAATATAATCTTTGGTTTCACATCGATGCCGCTTATGGTGGTTGCGCTGCAAACCTTCCAGATACGAGAGAATTATTTAAAGGATTTGAAAAAGCAGATTCTGTGGCAGTAGATTTGCATAAGTGGTTATTTGTTCCGTTCGAGGCAGGATGTGTTCTTGTAAAAGATAAAGAACATTTAAGGCAAACCTTCAAACTGGTACCAGAATATCAAAAGTTTGACTACGATGCTGAGGAAAAAGTAGATTTTTCTGAATACAGTTTTCAGCAATCCCGTAACTTTAAGGCTCTGAAGGTTTGGATGAATTTCAAGACATATGGCCAGACCAAATTGAAATCTGCCATTAAAGGTAGTATTACGGTGATGAATCATCTAACAAAAATAGTTGAAGAATCTTCTGATTTCGAACTTATCACACACGGTTTATCTATAGTATGTTTTAGGTACATTGGGAATTATAAAATTGAAAGTTTACAACAAATAAACGAGATCAATCTTAAGTTGGTTAAACTATCAGAAATTGATGGAAGAGTTTTTATTCGGGATACGAACTTGAATGGAATGATTGTCCTAAGAGCTTGCTGTACCAATTTTAGAAGAGAGAAAAAACACGTAGAATATTTAATCAAAATACTCCGAGATTTGGCTAAGAAAACGAAATAAATAAATTGATTTATATGAAAACCTATATAGTAGATTCTTTCACAAATATTGCTTTTAAAGGAAATCCCGCTGGGGTTTGTATTATTGACACTATGGTTGAAGGAAAATTAAGGATATAAACAAATAGCCCCAAAGACCTATAAAAACAACAAATTAGAAATATGAAACTAAACAAAAAGAAATTTATCAAATGGATTTTATCGCTCTTCGCTTTATTTCTACTTATCGCTATAGTTGGCCTTATCATGATAAACCAAGAAACCAAATCAATTTACGGTGGTGAAACAGAAGTAGTAGACCATCAACAATTTCAATTAAAACCCGAAAAGTTCATCGTTGAGAATGTAAACCTATTATCAGAAAATGGAGATAGCTTAATTAAAAATCAAAGTATTCTTATAGAAGATGGAATGATTAAAGCTATTGATACTCTCATATTGTCCTCAAGTGATGTCAATATAATCGACGGCACAGGAAAATACCTTATACCAGGCCTTATTGATGCACACGTGCACTTATTAGAAAGTAAGAATGACTTACTACTTTATGTTGCAAACGGTATTACACAGGTGCGAGAGATGATTGGTGCAGAACATCATCTTGAGTGGAGAAATCAAATAGAAAATGGTAGACTTGGTCCGAAATTATTTGTGGCTTCACCAAGACTAGGAACTTTTGGTACTATGGAGGGAAAGTTTATGGAATTCTCACAATGGTATCTTAATGTTACCAATTCTAAACAGGCAAAAAAAATGGTTCAAGAGTTATACGAAGATGGCTATGATGGTATAAAAGTGTATAGTCAACTTAACAAAGAGTGTTATGAAGCCGTTGTAAATAAAGCTAATGAATTGGGAATGCCTGTTATGGGCCATATAGCTTGGGATATAACAATAGATGATTTGTACAAAAATGGTCAAAAAGGAATTGCTCATTTTGAAGAGTTGGCCAATGCACTCAAACGTGAATTTAAGGAGAAAAACAATATTCCCACAACCTTTGAAAAGGAAGATGAGTTTCTTGAATTTCTGAAAGTACGAGGTGAAAGTTTAGCAAAAGACTTGAAAACAAACAATATTACTGTAACATCAACCCTATGGCTTGCACAATCTTTCGAACCACAGAAATTCGAGCTAGAGAACGTTCTTAAACAAGTACAACTTCAATATGAAAATCCTGGAATAAGTGAATGGTCTAAACACGTGCCCGATGGTATCGGTTGGCTACCCCTAGTAAATCGCTATAAAATTCGGGGAAAACTTAGTGAAGAAGGATTAGAGAAGGAAAAGAAATATTGGTATACCTATGGATTAGCATGTAAAATTTTAGGCCGTATTCTACATAAGAATGGTGTGAAGATTATGGCTGGAACCGATGCAAACTTACCACCAGTAGTGCCAGGATTCTCCTTACACAATGAATTAGAAGTACTAGAAAGTATTGATATGACGAATCCTGAAATTCTAAAATCTGCCACAGCTATTCCAGCATCTTTTTTAGGCACTAACACTGGTGTGATAAAAGTGGGTTATGAAGCAAATCTTGTGCTCCTTGATAAAAATCCTTTAGAAGATATAAGCAATACAAAAGCTATAAACACAGTAATTCTTCGAGGTAGCATCATAGAGAGAACCATGTTAGATGATATTTTAAATGCTGTTGAACAGGCAAACAACAATAGTAGAACAGTTGATATTGATAAATATCTATGACCGAAAAAGACCAAATAGAAATATCGAAGAGAAAAGCAAAATTAGATATTCCCTTAATCCATCAGTTTATAACAAATAGCTATTGGGTAAAAGGAAGAACAATAAAGCAGGTAAAAACTTCTATAAACAATTCAGAGTGTTTTGGCTTATATCTTAATGGTAAACAAATTGGCTTTGCGCGAGTCATCAGTGACAAGGTAGTATTTGCATACATTATGGATGTATTTGTGATTAATAATGAACGAGACAATGGCTACGCTTCTCAATTAATGAACCATATCCTAAATGATAAAAACTATAATCAAGTGCAACAATGGTGTCTTAAAACGAAAGATGCACATAATTTTTATAGCAAGTTTGGATTTAAAAATTTAGATAACGAACAGTGGTTCTTGCAACATATATTAGAATAGTAAGTATGTTATTGCATTATTTCACAGCAAAAATTAAAAACTAAATGGAAATTAAGACTTTAGAGGGGACTGATTTAAAAGAAATTTTAAACATATTTAATAAATCCTTTTCCGACTATTATATTCCTTTTAAGTTAACCAAAAAGCAATTAAGTCTAAAAATGTTAGCTGATAAAACTAACCTTAAATTATCAGTTGGTGCGTTTGAAAATGGAAATTTAATCTCTTTTATTTTACATGGTTTTGATACTATTAATAATCAAAAAGTAGCCTATAATGCTGGAACAGGAGTTATTCCTGAGAAGAGAGGCATTGGACTAACTAAAAAAATGTATCGGTTCGTTTTACCTCTTTTAATTGAAAAAGAAATCAACAAGGTAATCCTTGAGGTAATTGATAAAAATATTCAAGCAATAAAATCTTATGAAAAGACTGGGTTTAGAACTAAAAGAGAACTAGTCTGTTATCATGGAAACATCAAAATTATCGCTACAAATAAAGATTTAGAACTAAAGAAACTACAAAAATATGATTGGAACACGATGCGTGCATTTTGGGATATATTGCCTACTTGGCAGAATTCAATAAATGTACTGAACTCTTTTAAATCTACTAACATATTACTTGGTGGTTATATTAAAAATCAGTTAGTAGGCTATGTTATTTATAATGCAGATATCAAAAGAATACTGCAAATTGCAGTAGGTCAAAATTTCAGGAAAAAGCAAATTGCCTCAACACTTATTTCTGAATTAACAAAAAAATATGGAAATAAACTCTCCGTCATCAACGTCGATAAATCATCCAAAAGCACACTCGAATTTTTCAGTAAAATAGGACTAGAGAAAAACCTAGAGCAACTAGAAATGGAATTAAACCTAAATAAATAAGCGTTATAAATAAAATAATACAAAGTCTCTGATAAATAAAATATAGGAATAATAATTGAAGATATACCTAATAAAACTATTACCATCTTGGCTTAAACTAAAAAGGTTTCCAATTACTGAGAAAATTTTACATCTTAGGGTGGAGAGACTCGAACTCCCTGACCTAATTGGTACTAGATTCTGCGTCTAAAGTGTCTACGAATTACATTACGACCTTTTTTCAATATTTTAGGAACTGTTATTAGATAAAGTCCTAAGTCAAACATCTAATAAAAAAGAAACTTCATAAATAATAATCAAAAAAATAATTGCAAATAATGAAATAATAGCTATTTTTGCAGCCTGATTGAAACAACCTCTGGCGAGAATCGTGAATGTTGCTTCAACAAAACATAAGTAAACTATTTCAAAAATGGAAGATTTAGTAAAATTCGTACAAGACGAGTTTGTTGCAAAAAAAGATTTACCTGAATTTTCGGCAGGAGATACTATCACAGTATATTACGAAATTAAAGAAGGAAGCAAGACACGTACACAGTTCTTTAGAGGAGTAGTAATCCAAAGAAGAGGATCTGGTTCTAGTGAGACGTTCACGATCAGAAAAATGTCTGGAACAGTAGGTGTAGAACGTATTTTTCCGGTAAACTTACCAGCACTTCAGAAGATTGAAGTAAATAAAAGAGGTAAAGTTCGTAGAGCACGTATATTCTACTTCAGAGAACTTACTGGTAAAAAAGCACGTATCAAAGAAAAAAGAAGCTAATACTAACTTCTTATATTATAAAAAAGGTTGCCAAAGAGCAGCCTTTTTTTATGAACAAAAGTTCATAACTACGGTTCATAACCAGTTGATAACTAAAACTATACAAAAAATTGATCCATAGATTCATTTTTGTTATTTTTATAAAAGAAAATATATAATGATAATAGAGATGACACAAGGATTCCTGATTTATATTTTTTCTAAACACGTTCTTTGAACATTTACATAAACCATCTTAAGATTAGGATAAATATAAAACGAAAGTTATTTTTTTGAGTACATCGTTGAAATCACTTTAAGGGTTCTCTTTAAAATCATTTCAAAATGAAATTCAAAAGAAAAAATTAAGTTTTGACACCTTTTTAATTTTAAGTGGCATTAGACTATTCGGATGAAAAACTGAAAAATCACATTAGTGATTTAGAAACACAAGCGTTCGCAATAGTCACCCGAGTAGTATTTAAATTAACATTGTATTTTCTGTGAAAAATTTAAATCTACTCAAAAACAGAAATAACAATTTGGTATAAATTAACGAAAGTTATTATTTCATAGCGGGTAAAACAGCTAACAATATTATTATTTCTGACAAAAGCCATATCAAGGTATTCGTATTATGATATGGCTTTTTACTTTTTATAACCATTCCTTAATAAGATTCCTTTTTTCTACGAAAACCGTTTTTTCAAACCTTTCTTTTTTAAAGATTTCCAATTCAATTCCTTTAACGCAAAACTAACAATATACAGGTTGCATTTAGCTCTCTATATTTGTATCTTCGCGCTCGGAAAATCTTACAGCAAATAGTATTATAACGTACAAAGTGTTTCGTCTACATAAAAAGAACGGCTAATATTGTTTGTCCAAAAGAAGTTAAACGACTAAATATTTCCTTAACATAGAGTATAATACATAAGATATGACGCTAATCAGTCCAAAATATCTTATTAAAAATCAAAAAATATGGGAATTGAATCCTCAAAAATTGTTTACACAAAAACTGATGAAGCACCTGCATTAGCTACCTATTCTTTTTTACCAATTGTCAAAAAGTTTACAAAAGCTGCGAATATCGATATAGAAACAAAAGATATATCGCTAGCAGCGAGAATTCTTGCAATTTTCCCGGAAAACCTTTCTGATAAACAAAAGCAAGATGACGCATTAGCAGAGCTAGGTCAACTTGCACTTAAACCAGAGGCTAATATTATCAAGCTTCCTAATATTAGTGCTTCAATTCCTCAGTTAAAAGCTGCGATTGCAGAATTACAATTACAAGGTTATAATATTCCTAATTATCCTGAAGAACCAAAGGATGATACTGAAAAAGAAATCAAAAGTAAATACGACAAAATAAAAGGTAGTGCTGTTAATCCGGTTCTTAGAGAAGGAAACTCTGATCGTAGAGCTCCTAAACCGGTAAAACAATATGCAAGAAAGAACCCACATTCTATGGGAGCCTGGAGTAGCGATTCTAAAACTCACGTAGCTACTATGAGTAATGGAGATTTCCGTTCTAACGAAAAGTCTGTTACTGTAACTGAAGCCGGAGATGTAAAAATCGAATTTGTAGATACTAACGGAACTACTACAGTTTTAAAAGAAAAAACAGCCTTGCTTGAAGGAGAAATAATCGATGCTACGGTAATGAGTAAAAAAGCATTGATTTCTTTTCTGGAAGAACAAATCGCAGATGCCAAAGATAAAAACGTGTTATTTTCATTGCATATGAAAGCAACCATGATGAAGGTATCAGATCCTATTATCTTTGGTCACGCAGTTGAAGTATTCTTTAAAGATGTTTTTGAGAAGCACGGTGAGATACTTGATGAAATTGGAGTTGAAGTAAATAATGGATTTGGAGACCTTGTCAATAAATTGAAGAAAATTCCAGATGCTACCAAAAGAGCTGAGATCGAAGCAGATATTAAAGCGTGTTATGCAAACGGCCCAGAATTAGCGATGGTAAATTCTGATGAGGGTATTACGAATCTTCACGTTCCCAGTGACGTTATTATTGATGCATCAATGCCAGCTATGATCCGTACATCAGGTCAGATGTGGGATGCTAATGGTAATACACAAGATACTAAAGCAGTTATTCCGGATAGTAGTTATGCCGGTATCTACCAGGAAACCATTGATTTCTGCAAAAAACATGGAGCTTTTGACCCAACTACTATGGGAACTGTTCCCAATGTAGGCTTAATGGCCCAAAAAGCTGAAGAATATGGCTCTCATGATAAAACATTCGAAATTAAAGGAAATGGATCTGTACGTGTTGTAGATGCAGCAGGTACTGTTTTAATTGAACATGCTGTAGAAGACGGAGATATCTGGAGAATGTGTCAAACCAAAGATGCTCCCGTAAAAGATTGGGTAAAACTTGCGGTAAGCAGAGCTCGAGCTACTGGTACTCCAGCGGTATTCTGGTTAGATAAAAGCAGAGCACACGATGCAAGTTTAATCGAAAAAGTGAACAAATATTTACCAGAACATGACACGGCAGGACTTGATATTAGAATCATGTCTCCCGTAGAAGCTACTAGATTTTCTTTAGAAAGAATCAAAGACGGAAAAGATACCATTTCTGTAACAGGAAATGTATTACGTGACTATAATACAGACCTCTTCCCTATTCTTGAATTAGGAACCAGTGCAAAAATGCTTTCTATTGTTCCATTAATGAATGGTGGAGGCTTATTCGAAACTGGTGCAGGAGGATCCGCTCCTAAGCATGTGCAGCAGTTTAACAAAGAAGGTCACTTACGTTGGGATTCTCTTGGTGAATTTCTTGCATTGGCAGTTTCTTTAGAACACTTAGGAGAAACTAATAATAATTCTAAGGCCTTAGTAATAGCGGAAGCATTAGATAAGGCAACAGAAGAGTTCTTGGAAAATAAAAAATCACCATCGAGAAAAGTAAACGAGCTAGATAATAGAGGAAGTCACTTCTATTTGGCTTTGTACTGGGCGCAGGCATTAGCTGAGCAAACACAGGATGTTGATTTACAAACAGAATTTAAGTCAATTGCAGAGGAATTAGCTAGTAATGAAACTACGATTATTAATGAACTTAATGACGCACAAGGAAGTGCTGTAGATATGGGCGGTTATTACTGGCCAGATGTTACTAAGGTTGCTAACGCAATGAGACCTAGTGCAACATTGAATAAGATTATAGGAGCTTAATTAGATAACTTAACAAAGTTAAAAGCCTGTAAAACGTTTTGTTTTACAGGCTTTTTTTATCATAAAGAGCTTGCATCTTCTTTCCAACAATGTATAAGAATTAAACTTCAAAAGGATACGAAAAAAGTGATTTGAAATATCTGAAAATCCTTGCACCATAATTCGGCACAGAAATTGATAATTGTAAATACTATAAAGAAATAGCATCAAACCCCAAAATGAAAACCAAAGTTATTGTAGCAACCAAAAAAATAGATACTAACTATGTATTTTCAGAAAACAACCAAGTATATCTTAAACGCAAATCCGGTGTTAAACCCTCAAATAGTAATACTATATACTCCGAAGAATGGTATCCCATTAGCTTTTGCTGGGAGTCTCAATTAGACAACTAATCTTTTTATTTCAAAAGACTGATTTTAATAATTAAATAACATTTGTCTATCAAAATAGTCTGTAGATTTACAAAAGATGTTGGTGCTGTAACGTGTGCAATACTTTACAGTCTACTTATTAGTATACTTACTTGAAAAACCTATCTCTTGAAAAAGCATAACTCTCTAAGTTCATTACTGCTACTCCTATTTATCATATGTCACTCAGCACTATTAGCACAGGAAAAATTTACTATAAACGGTACCATAACAGAACAATCCAGTAACGAAACTTTAATCGGGGTTAATGTTCTTTTTCCTGAAGTTGGTAAAGGTGTGGTTACTAATGAATATGGATTTTATTCTATTACCTTACCAGAAGGAACGTATAAACTACAGGTTAGTTACTTAGGTTTTAAAGATATTATTCAGGAAATCACCCTTGATGAAGATAAGAAACTGAATTTTCAATTATTGGAAGCTTCAGAAATGCTAGAGGAAGTTGTGATTACTGAAAATGTGGAAAAAGTTAATATTAAGACTCCGCAAATGAGCCTTAACAAACTTTCAGCGGGAACTATCAAACAAATTCCCGTAGTTCTTGGAGAAGCTGATGTTATCAAATCCATCGTATTACTACCAGGTGTAACCAGTGGTGGCGAAGGCGCTTCGGGATTTAATGTACGAGGTGGTGCAGCAGATCAAAACCTAATTCTATTGGATGAAGCTACGATATTTAATTCTTCACACCTTTTCGGGTTCTTTTCGGTTTTTAATCCGGATGCTATCAAAGATATCAAACTCTACAAAGGAGGCATTCCTGCAAAATATGGAGGCCGTGTATCTTCTGTACTAGATATTTATCAAAAAGAAGGGAACAGTAAAGAATATCACCTTAGCGGGGGTCTTGGATTGGTATCCAGTAGATTATTGGCAGAAGGTCCGATTGTAAAAAACAAAGGAGCCTTTCTGGTTGGAGGTCGTGCATCGTATGCACATCTTTTTCTCCCGCTAGTAGATGATGGCAACGATAATGTCGCATATTTTTATGACCTCAATACCAAATTGAACTATAAAATTAATGAGAACAATAATATCTTCCTATCGGGGTATTTTGGTCGTGATGTTTTCTCCATTAGTGAAAGTTTTAGAAACACATACGGTAATACGGTCTTAAACCTGAGATGGAATCATTTATTCTCAGACAAACTATTCTCTAACCTATCCCTAATATATTCAGATTATTTTTATGGATTAGAACTTGATTTTGTAGGATTTGAATGGGATTCTGGCATTAGAAATTTCAACGTAAAATATGACTTAAAACATTACCTAAGCGATAATTTTCAGCTTAATTATGGTATTAATGACATCTACTATCGTTTCAATCCCGGTGAGATCAAACCAAATAGTGAAGATTCTGGAATCATAAGAGATAAGCTTATCGATAAATATGCCAATGAATTAGGGGTTTATATAGATGCTGAGCATAAAATTTCGAATAAACTATCCTTACAATATGGAATACGGCTAAGTAATTTTACCAGATTGGGTCAAGATGAATTAAACATTTATGAAAATGATAATCCTTTATTATTTAATGAGGAATTACAAATTTATGAAGCTGCAAACCCTATTGGAACTGAGAGAATCAGTAGAAGTGATCAAATAGAAAATTTTACGAACCTCGAACCAAGAGTAGCATTGGCGTATGCTTTTAACGATAATACTTCTATAAAAGCCAGTTATAATAGAATGGCGCAATACCTACATCTATTATCTAATACCAACTCTCCCACTCCATTAGACGTCTGGACTCCCAGTGGAAAGTATGTAAAGCCACAGTTGTTAAATCAATATGCTATAGGATATTTTAAAAGTATCAAAGATGACACTTATTCGATAGAAGCAGAAGTATTTTATAAAGACATCGAAAACAGAATTGATTATATAGATGGAGCGGAGCTTATCGCAAACGACGCTATAGAACAAGAGATCCTCAATGGAGAAGCCAGAGCCTATGGTTTAGAATTATTACTACGAAAGAATCAAGGTAAGTTTAAAGGATGGTTAGCCTACACGTTATCTAAATCTGAACAACGAACGCCAGGAAGAACACCAACAGAGATTGGTATTAATAATGGTGAATGGTATAATACACCTTATGACAAGACACACGATATTTCTTTTAATGGAAGTTATGAATTGAATGAAAAATGGAAATTCAATGCCAATTTCTTATTTCAAACTGGGCAACCTACTAATTACCCTACCGGACAATTTGAATACCAAGGATTAATTGTCCCTATTTATGATGGCTTACGTAATGATCAAAGGTTACCTGCCTATCATCGTATGGATATTTCGGCGACTTTAACACCTAGAAAAAACAAAAACAGAAAATGGCAAGGAGAATGGGTTTTTAGTATTTATAATCTGTATAATCGTAGAAACGCAGCCTCGATTACATTTAGCCAGAATACCGAAACTTTTGTAAATGAAGCTGTAAGAACTTCAATTTTTGGAATTGTGCCTGCTATTACTTATAATTTTAAATTTTAATACAATGAAAAAGCTATTGTATATCATAATCGGACTAATTATTTTCACTAGTTGTGAAGATGTTATTGATGTTGATGTTCCTAATGGAGTACCAAGATTAGTAATCGATGCTTCTTTTGAGATTTATTTAGATGAAGATCCTATTGATGCACTAGGCGGTGTACGCCTTACATTATCAGCTCCTTTTTTTGATGATGCAGTACCTACAGTTAGTGACGCAACCGTATTTGTAACGAATCTCTCGGATAACTCTGTAATTAATTTTATAGAATCTTCTGAACCGGGATTGTTTATTCCTGAAAACACTAATATCATCCCTGAGTTTGATATTGATTATGAACTTACTGTAATTTATGAAGGTGAAACTTATAAAGCCACAGCTCAACTTATTCCTACAGTAGCTATCGATAATGTCGAACAAGGAGACGGAACTCTATTTGAAGGAGATGAAACAGAGGTAATTATTTTCTTTACAGATGATGGGAATAGAGATGATTTTTATTTGTTTGATTTTGATTTTAATCTATACCTTCCTAGTGAAGATCGATTCTATCAGGGTGAAGCTTTTAACTTCTCCTATTTTTATGAAGACATGGTTGGCGGTGAGGAAGTCACTATCAAAATCCTTGGAATAGACCAACGATACTATAATTATTCTAATTTGCTAATCGAACAGAGCGATCAGCAAGGCGGTAATCCTTTTCAAACACCTCCTGCGCAAATACGTGGAAATATTATCAATACCACAAACCCGGATAATTTTGCATTAGGATACTTTAATCTATCCGAAGCTAACCGTTTTCAATTTACTATTGAAGAGTGATCAGGAAAATCAGTATTTTTGAAGCATGACGTTTACCAAAATAACAGAACAAGCTTCAAATTATAATCATCTCGAAAAGATGAATATCACTGAATTACTGACTAACATCAATAAAGAAGATAAAACAGTAGCTGAAGCTGTAGAAAAATCGATTCCCCAAATTGAAACATTGGTATCTCAAATTGTGGAAAAACTAAAAAATGGCGGCAGACTTTTCTATATGGGTGCCGGAACCAGTGGTCGGTTAGGTGTTGTAGATGCCAGCGAATGCCCTCCTACCTTTGGAGTCTCTCACGATTTAGTTATTGGCCTAATTGCTGGTGGTGATCTAGCCATAAGAAAAGCGGTAGAATTTGCAGAAGATAGTACAGAACAAGGTTGGAAAGACCTTGAAGCTTATAAAATTTCGGAAAAAGATGTTGTTATAGGCATAGCAGCTTCGGGAACAACTCCTTATGTTATAGGAGCTTTAAAAAAATGTAATGAATCTAATATCATCACAGGTTGTATCACTTGTAACGAAGGAAGTCCCTTGGCAACGACAGCACAATATCCTATTGTGGTGACTGTTGGCCCTGAATTTGTTACAGGGAGCTCACGTATGAAAGCAGGTACTGCTCAAAAATTAGTACTAAATATGATATCAACCGCTACTATGATCCAATTAGGAAGAGTAAAAGGCAATAAAATGGTCGATATGCAACTTAGCAATAACAAACTGGTGGATCGCGGTACTAGAATGATTATGGAAGAATTAAAAATCGAAAGAGAATTAGCTGCCCAATTATTAGAAAAATATGGTAGTGTTCGAGAAGCAATAAACAATTATGGAGCCTAGGAGAACAGATAAAGAATTACTTGGTAAAGGAGTACAACGTATGGCAATTGCGTTGATATTTATGTTTATTAGTCCGGTTATTATACATTCAGCGTTTAAAAATCAGGATCATCCATATTATATTCCTATTTTAATTTTAGGGTTATTAGGAGCTGCTTTTGCTATTTTCATGGCATTTAGAGGGTTAAAAACTATTATGGATTCTATTTTTGGAAAGAAATAGCTTTTTAGTTCTAAAAAATTAAAAATCAGGAATAATACTGCTACTACTCCTGATTTGTTAAGGTGGTCAAAATTTACTTTACCCAACCTACTACTCCTTCGTAAGCGAGTCCTGCATTAACTCCTTCCGAATAACTCTTTGTAAATAAATGATCAGAATTGGCTGTATCATAAAAACGATACAGTTTTACTGTACCATTACCAGAACTCTTCTGTATCAAAACGTACTTTCTGGTAACATTTTTCCACCCTTGTCTACGTAAATTCCAAAATTCCGTCCCGCTGGTAGTCATAATGAAATCTTTATTTTGCGGATGTATCATAAAATACAAAACATTGTATTTGTTTCTATCAAACCCGGTCGATGTACTGGAAACAGGAGTTGTAAACGCAACGCCCTCATAAGTACCTATTGCAGATCCTGTTCCACTTTGTGTTCTATAAGTATGCAAAGACAATGATCCTCCTGCGTAATACCTATATACTTTTTCATTCACAATACTTGCAGCAGCCTTAGGACCGTATTCTGAATTAGAAATGGAATCAGGAGTAACTAAAGACTCTTCTGAAACAAAATCGTCATTTTCTGCTTCACAGGAAGTTAATACTATCGAAACAGTTAAAAGCATCATTGAAATCCAACATAAAAATTTACTCGTTTTCATAATTTATAGGTTTTAAGAATTTATAAGATAAATGTCTTAAATCAAACATTAGAAAAATTACTAATATGGAGATTTGTAATGATTTTGTGGACGAAGGTTAATATCTAAAGGGAAGACGTTCTATATATATTATATTTATAGTAAGAATTTGCTTTTTAAGATACTAAATTTTATAGTAAAACCACTTCTATCTTATATATAAGACAGAAAGAAAAAAGAGCGATTTTATGTAAAACCGCTCTCTTTTATTAAAATATTCAAATGAATCATACTCCCTTAGCATTTCAGAAATACTGAAAAAATCTTGTAGAGTGTTTTTAAATATCCTAAATTTTAATTACCACTACCGGCATCTGCACAATCAGTCGGTAAAGCATCATACTCTGTAGAAAATGCATTCTCAGGGATACAATCAAAACCTCTATAGGATTCAATAGCTTCTCTTAGTACTACACAGGTAGTTGGATTTGGAGTAGCCTCATAAGATGTAACTGCAGTTTCAACAGCTAATCTAGAAGCAAGTGTTTGATTTTCACAAGCTACACTATCAATTGCATCCTGAGCATCATCACTACCGCAAGAGGTTATGAATATAACCGATCCTACTAATACTGCTTTCCCTAAGTTCTTCAAAAAATTGTTTTGAATTTTCATTGCTTTAATTTTAAAATAAATTGATAAATTGTTCATAAACCTAACGCTATAGTAACAAAATATTGTGCAACTGTTACCTTATTATTAATTAAGATATTATTGTTTGGTCTTATGCGCTTTATACAAAACCTATATTAGCACAAACTAAAATACTGATTTCCTTATCACTAATATTTATATAATAAAATTAATTTTCATTAACTATTCTCTGATTTTCTATCCGTTCTTTTAATTCATCAATATATCGCAAAGCATTTTTATTTTCATAATCGGTATATGCTGTTGTAGCCCATTCTATAGCTTTTGTATAGTCTCCTTTGATTTCATTGTAAAAAGCCATATTAAAGCATGCTTGTCCGGCTATTTCAGGATCAGGATTAGAGGTTTCTTTTTCCCATAACTCAGCTGCTCCTTCCCATTGCCCGGTTTCCACTTTTCGTTTTGCTATTTCAAAATTTGGTGTCGCTTTTACATAATAATCACGATATACTTTATCTTTATAAGGCAATAACCTTAAAGCATAATCGCTTCCAATTTTTTGGCTAATCTGTAAAACTGATTGCTTTCTGTTTGTTGCAGCTTCAATTGCTTTTATCGGATTAACACCCTTACCCTTAGACCTTGTTCTCTCGTTTACAGAAAGTTGATCACATACTTTTTTACGAATTGGGTCATAAATTCGCCACCCGGTCTTAATTCTTGTATCTATATTTACAATATGTTCAATTGCAGGAATTTCTATACCTAGTGGACCTTCTATCTTTGTATTTTCAACAGTATAGGTTGCTTTAGCATCTGTATCATATATTGCTAAACTAAAAATAGCATCTACATTATTTTTTTTGCATAAATCTTCTATTTGATCCCAACTTAAAGATGAAGGAAAAACACCTCCACCTGGGTTTTGGTCCAGTTTTACAGGTAATACAACGACTTCAGTAAACCTAGGATTTTGTAATAGTGCTGTTTTTAAAGCTACAATCGCTTGCTCTGCACCTTCTTTATCCAGCTTTTCACCTTCAATAGATAATATTTTATCTACCTGATCTAATCCGCTATTTTCGTCAGAAGGTATGCTCCTGTTAAGAATCCCAATTTTTTTTACGCTAGCATCAAGAGAAACTATAGGAGGTTTAATCACCTCTGTTTTTAATGATTTTTTGCTACCGCATCCGATTATTAAAATACAAAATAATGGTAGGACAAATATTTTATATGTGAACTTATGTTTCATGATTTTATGGTTTTTAGAATCTTAAAAAGATATATTACTAGTAGTAACTAAAAAACAGAAAGAGCGGTTTTCCCCAAAAACCACCCTTCCCTAGAGATATTTATATAAACCAATTAATTAGGTACGAATCCCCAAGAGTTACCATTAACTTGTGCTCCTACAGTTAGATTTCCGTTTTCAATTTCTATACCAGCCGCAGACCCATCAGTACTTACCGTTGCATATGAACCATTTCCGCTACCAATAAACCTTAATCCGGTTATTGAAGGAACTCCATTACTAAAACTAATAGAATATACAGTTCCCGAACCAGAAATTGTTGCAGTACCATCTACACCTGCAACAATATTCATCCCATCCGCCGATGTATAAGATAATTCGCCGTTATACGTGATTACTGTTTCTGCAGGAAGCGTGGCAAACTGTGCTACTGCACCATCATCATCATTGTCACCACAAGATACTATCATTAGGACAGATAATACCAATACTACTTTACTCAAGTTTTTTAAAAGATTGTTCTTAGTTTTCATTGCTTTTAATTTTAAAATAAATTGTTAAATCGAAAGTAAACTTAACAGACTTATTACCAAGCAAACCGCTACTGTGGACTTTTGTAAAGAATTTGTTGACCAAAAGCATATTTAAAAGGAACAGCGTTATTGCCCCTTGCGTTTGAATTAAGAACTAATAACGAATCCAGAAGAAACTTCTTACTTTATTATAAACTAGATATTTATAACGAGTGCTTTCTCTAAAACCACAAAATCTACTACAAACATCCTTATATCCTGACCATTCGTCCTCATTTTTCAATTTTATCCCCTTCCTGATATTAATTTAAGGGAGTAAATGGGATATTTCCTATATCAATTCAACTAATATGGCAACAGATACTCAAGTACAAATATTCATCGATGGTGCACCCATTCCGGCATTTCAAAGTTTATCGCTGCATCAGGAAATTGATGCACATCACAGTTTTGAATTAATATGTAGAAAAGATGTTCTAGAGACAGTAACAGACGACATCTCTGGCGAAAGTATTAATTTCTTGGGGGCAGTTTTTCTGCTAAAAATACAGTCCGTTAATGGTTTTTCTGACGATGAAATATTAGAATTTAAAGGAATCGTTACCACCATCAATACCATCAAGGGATTCTATCAAAAAACAGGAGACCTGGTGCATATTTTAGGAAAAAGTAGTAGCATCATTGCAGATGACGGACCACATTATACTTCTCATCAAGACATTAGTATATCTGAGATTTTGGAAAAAACATTTACAGGATATGATAAAGGAATTTTGGGACTTAAAATTTCTCCAAAAAAAGTAACTCCTGTTCATTATAGTGTGCAACAAGAAGAAAGTGCTTTTGAATATGCCAGTAGACTAGCCGCACAATATGGCGAATGGTTTTATTATAATGGCACCGAATTGGTATTTGGAAAACCCGAAACCAAAGAACCTGTAAAATTGCGGTATGGATATGATCTTCTGGAACTATCTATGAAACTAGAAGCGATTCCTAATAACTTTAAATATTTCACCAATGATTATTTAACGGATGGTTTACACGAAGTAAAGACAAAAGAATTGAATTCTAACACCAAAGGATTTATATCCTCTGTTAGCCAAAAAAGTGACAAGCTATTTAGAAAGGAAACCCAGGTTTTTGTGAGTGCTCATGATGATGCTCAAATGAAATCTAGAATTGATGATCAGATTTTACTTCAAAAACAAGCTAATGAAGTAAATCAGGTAAAAGTAACAGGAAAAAGTAGTAATCCCAGCCTCACAATAGGTAGCACCGTATTAATAGATGGAGAGGCCTCATCATACGGAGGTTACAGGATTACCAAAATAAAGCATAGTTGTACTGAAAATGGAAGATATGAAAACTCCTTTGAAGCAACTACTACAGAAACTGATGCATATCCAAAAACATCCATTAAAGCATTTCCGAAAGGTAAATCCCAAACTGCGGTTGTTGTAGACAATGTAGATCCAGAAGGAATGGGACGTGTAAAAATACAATATGCATGGCAAAAAGAAACAGGTGAAACCTCTCCATGGATTAGACAAGCTAGTCTCGCTGGTGGACCAGGACAAGGAATGTATTTTGTTCCGGAAAAAGGAGATGAAGTTATTGTTGATCACGAAGGAGGTAATGCAGAGACTCCCATTGTAAAAGGAAGCGTAACCAATGCTTCTTCTGTCCCGGAAAGTTTTAAGAGTGGTAACAATCACCTAAAAGCCATCAAAACACGAAGTGGTAATCAGGTTACTCTTAATGATGCAGATGGTAGTGTTACGATCGCAGACCCTAGTGGAAATACCATTGTGATGGGTGGTAACGGAGAAATTACGATTAATGCTCCCAATAAGATCACCTTCTCCTCTACTGATATTGTTATGGAAGCTAGTAATGATATTACAGTGAATGCTGCAAGTAATATTAATGCCAGTGCCGGTAGTAATTTTAGTGCTAATGCATCTAGTAATATGAACTTAGATGGAGGTAGTAATTTTAGTGCTAGTGGAGGTTCCAAAGCTTCTTTAAAAGGAAAAACAACTTCTATCAGTGGTAAGCGAATTTCTATTACTGCATCCGTAATGGCAAATATACAGGCTGGAGTGGCTATGACTATTGCAGCTACGGGTCTTGGGATAGTTGCTGCAGGTATGGCTAAAATATTTGGTGGAAAAGTAAAAGTAAATGGTGGACGCGTAGAAATAAACAATTAAATCGAAATGGAAAATAAAGTTTCTATTATAGAAAGTAAATTCTCTTTACCTGATAAAGAATATAGCAAAACATATTTTATTGAAATTCGGCAGGCGGTTAAATCAAAGCAAGAATTGAATGAGAATACTATAAACATAGAAGTCGATAAGAATTTTATTAAAAAAGATGATTTTGGATATCTATTTAGTATTGAAGTTCAAAAAAGGACCCAATCCGATACTAATGGATTTAGAGGAATGGAAGATTTTCTATCCAAACTACAACAAAAAATAATTGTATATACGGATGAAACAGGAGAAATAAAATCTATAGTTAATCATGATGAAATAAAAGAGCTTTGGGTTGATTCCCAAAAAGAATTTTTAAATATATATAGAAATGTTAAAGACATAAAAAACATCACCAAAAGGATAAATGAACTCTTGGATTCCCGAGAAGATTTTTTAAACCTATTTGAGCAATCAGAAATAGGAACCCTATTATTTCCGAAAATTTATTTTCCTGATTTAAGGGTTCACAAACAAATATTTCATCAAAAGTTTTACAGAGATTTTTTTGGTCCATTTTCCCTACCCCTATTAATAAAAACAGAACTTTTAGAGGAGAATAATAAGAAAAAGCATACAAGAGTTTTTAACGAAGGAATCATAGATGAACAGAAATTTCAGGAAGATGCAATCAAACTGTTTTTCAGAAGACTTTATACAACTTATAATCTTATTGTAGATTTTGATATTATCTACTCCGAACTGTATGATCTAAATGAAAAGAATGTGATAGATAGTGTATTTCAAATATTTGAAGTAAAAGTAGGAGAAGTTTATTCTTTTAATCAAATCGTTACAGTTAAATCTTAAAAATCATGGGAATAAAAAAATGTGTGCCCAAAAATATAATGCTCAAATGCGATAAAGGAGGAGCTCCATGCCCCTTAACTGTTATAAATCCTACCACCACCATACACGGTGTAGATATTGCCACAGAGGCGGATAAAGTTTTTGGTCAAAGTTTTACCGGTTTTGGCACTTGCTCTGTAACTGGATCCGCTTGTGCAGCTACAGTGACTAATTGGAAATATACTACGAAATCAAGTTTAGTCTGTTCTGGAAATAAATTACTAACTAATGAAAGTGAACTTCCTTGTGGTAAAGGTGGAATTATAACTATCGATCTTGATGCTCCTTCAAATGAAATAGACGAGCCAAATATCTTTGATAAGATGCAATCAAAGATGAACGGTGTGGTAGATAAAGTAACTGCTCCTCTTAAAGAACTTGAGGCAGCAGCAAGCGAGGCTGTATCTGACATTTCGGATAGTATTATGAAAGTAGGAGAAAATGCCATACAGTCTGGAAAAGACTTTATCAATACAGATGGACTAGGTAGAAGTACTATGATCGGAGATGCATTTGGAAAGTCCGTAGATCGTTTTGGAAATATGTTGCAAAAATCAAAGGAAGGTTTGGAGATGATAGGAGACCTTACTGGAACAAGAAATGAAATAGAGCTAGGAACAGATATCGTCGAAGGTGTAGGTAGGACAGGGTTAAGTATAGCGGATAAATTAGGTAAAGGGGTTACAGCTATATTTAATTATGGAAAAGAATATTGGGACGATTCTTCAGCTAGATTTGAAAAGGATAAGCAAATTGCTAAAGCTATGGGGACAGCTGCAGTAGATGGAGTTGAAAAAGGGTATTACGAAGCTAAGTTATTAGCAACAGATCTTATGGAAGATACACCAGGCACTATTAAAAGAAGACATGCCAGTGCTGTAAACTACACTACTAATAAAATGGAAGACATTGCCAATTTTAGTGATTGGTATATGAATGAAGCTAGCGATGATGAAAGAGCTGATGTAGTGGCAAATGGTACTATAAAGTTTATTGGTTCGGGAGTTGGCGGAGGAATTACAAAAGGAGTGTCTTCTGCTATTGGAGCAGCAACGAATAAGGTAATGGGTGCTGCTGGTCAAACAATAAAAGCAACAGTTAATCAAGCGAATAACACCTTAAGTCAAGCTTCTGGAACCATAAAAGGGATACAACAAGGCCTTAACAAAAAGAAAGGTGAAAATGGAGACGTAGTTACTCAAACCCCTGACAAACCAAAAACTCCTCCTAATGATAATGATTCTAGTTCACAACAGGCAAATCAAAATCAAAACAAAAATGGTACTGCATGTAAACCTGGTGATAAGCAAACTTGCAAAGATGACCCTGTAGACATCATAGCCGGGGTTATGTTTTATCCTGGACAAGATTTTGAAATCCCTGGAATCATTCCTTTTAAGTGGGAAAGAACTTGGTATTCAGATTCTAAATATAACGGAGCATTAGGTCATGGCTTTCATCATAGTTATGATATTCATTTAACCGAAAGGAATAACGATATCCTATTAATACTATCAGATGGTAGATCTGCTTTTTTTCCAATACTTACAGAAGAGATATCTACTAATTACAATAGAACAGAGAAACTAACTTTGTCCAAACTAAAAACCGGGAATTATGAACTTCTTGAGCATAAAACACAACTCACCTATCTTTTACAAGAAAAAGAAAACAACATCTATAGACTCACGAAAATCTCTAATATAGATGATATACATATCCTTTTTCAATATGAAAACAATGTTCTTTCAGAAATAGTTGATACAGCTGGTAGAATTATAGAAATACAATCTAATTCTAAAAATCACATTACCAAAATTGATATACAGCATAAAAACAATAAAAGACACTTAGTAAGTTATGAGTATAGTCAATCAGGTAATCTTATAGATATCATAGACCCTATAGGTAAATCATTGAAAATGAAGTACAAAAATCATTTGATGATTTCAAAAACGGACCGTAATGGGCAAACTTTCTACTGGGAATATGAAGGAATACACACAGGTGCTAAATGTATTCACACCTGGGGTGATGGTGGAATTCTAGAAGGTTTTATGGAATATTACAAAGATCACACAATCTATAGTAATGCTATTCATGGACAAAGCATTTATTATCATAAAAACGGATTATGTATTAAAGAAATAGATTCTTTAGGGGGTGAATTGGTCAAAGAATACAACGAGTTTGACGAGCTCATAAAATCTGTTGATGAAGAAGGTAATATAACTTTATTTGATTACGATGATCATGGAAATATGACATCCGTAAAATATGCTGATAACGCCATACACGAATATACATATGATGAAAAAGGTAAACTTCAGATCATAACAAGACCTCAAGGAGGATCCACTATTTATGCTTATAAGGAGGAGAAATTGGATACAATTATCCAACCTGATGGAATGATGACTACTTTCGAGTATACCAAAAATGGATTGATCTCTACAGTCTACGATAATATAGATAGTAAAACACAATTGTTCTATGATGATGATCATAATTTAATAAAAATGATTTTCCCAAATCAGGCAATCTATAAATGGGAATATAACGAATGGGGACAATCAATTAAGGCTATTAATCCTCATAATCATACACAAGAATTTGAATATGATATAAAGGGTAGAGTGACTACGGTAAAATTACCAGATCAAAACACAATTAAGCTACAATATAATGCTTATGAAGATGTAATAGAAGCTATCGATAAAGATCGAAATATTGCTTTTGAATATACTCCACTCGGAAGTCTTAAGACCAGAACTGAAAATGGCTCCAAAGTTTATTTTCAGTACAATTCGCAAGAAGAATTGATAGGGATTATTAATGAACATAAAGAATCTTATAAATTTAGTCGTAACACTAAAGGAGATATCATCAGAGAAGAAGGATTTGATGGATTAACTAGAAAGTTTATCCGAGACAGAGCTGGAAAAGTACTAAAAGTCGAAGGACCTAATAATAATCATAGTATCTATGAGTATGATAAGGGAGGTCGTATTTCTCGCATAGAACATCAAGACGGAACATGGGCAACCTATTCATACAATAAAGATGGTTTGTTAATCGAAGCTGTAAATCCAAATAGTCATGTGAAAATTAATCGCGATGAAGCAGGAAGAATTTTATCTGAAAATCAGGATGGATATACTGTGGTAAGCGAATACGGAGAATTAGGAATACGCACGGGTATTAAAAGTAGTCTGGGCGCTGACATCAACTTTGAACATTCTATCCTTGGTGAAGTTACCAAAATGAATGTAAAAACAAAACAAAACAATCCTTGGGAAGCTAATTATCAGTATAACAGCTTAGGGATGGAAACAGAGAGAGCTTTACCTGGAGGGATTATAAGTAGTTGGGATTACGGCGCATCGGGAAATCCTGAAAAACATAGAATCACTGCTAATGGCAGTGAACAGCAATGCAGATTGTATAGTTGGGATGTAAACTCTAAGCTACAACGAATCACTAATAATCTTACCAATAAAGCCACGCGATTTAGCTATGATGATTTTAATAGTTTAGCTTCTGCAGAATATGAAGATGGAAGTTATGATTACAAACTACCTGATGAAGTAGGTAATTTGTACAAAACAAAAGATAAAAAAGATCAAGAATACGGAAAAAGCGGTAAACTTTTACGATCAGGAGCTACCTATTATCATTATGACGAAGAAGGGAATTTAATAGAAAAAAATACTCCAAAAGGTAGCTGGAAATATAATTGGGAAGCTGTGGGAATGTTACAAAGTGTTACCAAACCAGATAAAACTACAATAGAATTTGAATACGATGCATTAGGTCGTCGTACTGCAAAAAAAATACTGTCTCCTCGAGCGGAGTCGAAAGATGGTGAAATTGTAAGATGGATTTGGGACGGAAACGTACCTCTACACGAATGGCAATATGATCTTAAAGACAGACCCAAAGCCATTGTAGATGAATTAGGAAACATCACCAAAGATAAAAAGGAACCTGTAGAGGATTTGATTACCTGGATCTTTGATCAAGGAACTTTTAGACCTGCTGCAAAAATCACTGTAGAGGACACCTATTCTATCATCACAGATTACCTAGGTACTCCTGTGGAAATGTATAACTCCAAAGGTGAAAAAACCTGGCATGCAGAATATGATATCTATGGAAAAGTTCGTAAACTTGTTATAGGTTCATTGAATGACTGCCCATTTAGATATCAAGGACAATATGAAGATATAGAAATAGGATTATATTATAATCGATTTAGATATTATGCACCGGATGAAGGAGTTTACATCTCTCAAGACCCGATTGGGTTGGCAGGGGAAATGCCTAATTTTTATACATATGTAAGAGATACTAATAGTATAATTGATGTATTTGGACTAAGTGAGGGTAGTGGTACTTTAGGAAAAAACATGGTTAAAGCCAATATGACTCACGGCTTAGACCCATTTGTTCGAGGTAATTTTCAAGCGCATCATGTTATCCCTCATGAAGTTTGGACTCGAAGTCAAGACTTTTTTAAGGATATCGGTTTAGGTGGCGCTAAGGATAAAGCTGCAAACGGAATTTTCTTACCTAAAAATGCTACTATAGCAGAACAATATGGCTTTGACAATTATCATAGAGGAAGTCACGAGGGTATAAATATTGATATGGAAAATAAGGTGAGTCAAATAAAGTCTGACTATGAATCTGGTATAATAAGCAAGACAAAGGCAAGAAAAAAAATAAGCGCCATACAAAAAGCAGAGAGAAATAGATTGAGTTCTAGAAAAGGGCTTAAACCTACTAGATGTAGTTAAAATAATTAGATTATGAAAGAAGCTGAATTAATTAGAATAATTGATCAAAAAATAATTACATATGCCAATAAAGTTTCTCCTATATCCTGGCATCAAATGGCAATTGATTGGAACTATGACGGAAGTAAAACTTTTTTAGAATGGCTAATTGACAATAATAATACCGAAAAAGCTACTGTTTTGATGATTTATTGGATGTCTAACCCTAAGAAAGGCTTTAAATTTCAAAATAAATTAGAAGAAAACTATATATCTGGTTTTTATAATAATGAAACAATTCTTTTTGATCCTAAAGATGATGATGGTATAGACTGGACGAAAGAATATCCTAATACAAGTGCCAATCATATTCCTAAAATAATGTTTCAGAAAATAAATGGAAAAAAAATTGAAAGTTCTGAAAATTATATAGAAGGTATCCCTGAAGATTTGTTTTATGAAATAGAGACTCTATATGATGAAAATGAAATTGATTATAATAACTAACTCTATTATGCCTCCATTACGCCCTCGCTACCGCCAGTCTGTGACTAGTGGCACGTATTAGTAAAAAAAGAGATCTAAAAGCCTAAAAAACAATGAAAAACCTAGATAGCACAGATTATAAAACATGAAACCCTTCTACAAGACTTAAAAACAGTATAACAGCAATGAAAACCTATTACAATGATACTCCCAGAAAAGTAGCTTTCGAAAATAAATCGATAGGTTTAAAAGATGCCATAGATTACTTTTCTGTATTATCGGATCATAAGAAGTCTTATATTGGGTTTGTTGATATCTACGATGATGTTATTCTATTTAAATGGTTGGAAAAAGACAAATGGCTGATTGATCACCCGATTGTACCAGATACTTTACACAGACAGCGATATGCCGCCAAAGAAGAATGTTTAGCTTTTGTAACGAAAATATTTGAAGAGTACGATATTTCAACTTTTAAAGATTTCGAAGATGTACCTATACAAGAATTCACCCTAGATGAAATCCTTGAATTTAAAGAAGAAGACACCTATCTTTTAAAAGAAGAAGAACCGCCAGTAAAAAAAGTAGATGCTCCTAAAAATCAAGTTTCAAAAGTAAAGAAAACCAAAAAAACTTCTTTCATCCTCGGAGATATATCCGTACCAAAACCAGAAACTAGAACCAAATCCGTTCCCAAAGTTCCTGCCAAAAAAAAGCAAAAAACATCTCCTCTACAGCAGTTTAAAACATCTTCAGAAAAATTAAAAAAAGCAAATCAACAACCTAGTATTGCGAAAACTCATGAAAAACTAACTACTAAAAAAACAAATACACCTAAATCAATCCAAGATAAGACTGAAGAAACCAACCTACTACAACTTGGGAAAACTTCAAAACCCAAAAAAACAGCTAAATCCACCATACAAATGGGAGAACAACTTGGTACTGATCAAAAATCAACAACCACTCCTACTCCACCAAAATCCAAAATCATCCAAACTAATCCAAAAAAAGACAAATCAAACAATGATGATGGTAGCCTTCTCAGTATTTGAACGCTCCTTTAATGTAAGATTCTCTAATGTTTATTCGAGATTATCATAAACATCCAACTTTCTTGGATTTTCTATAAAATAAATCCACTTGAAAAAGTAGTTTATCCACAAGTACAGGTAGAAGCTCCACTATCTCGACAATACCGTTTTTCTAAATAATATATTGGAGGTACTTATTACATCGTGTAATAAATAAACTTAAATTTTTACATTATGATTAACAAATTATCAAACTTAGGAGAAACTTTAACCAGAGAACAACAAAAAACAATTAATGGAGGGTTACTCTTACCATGCCATAATAATCGAGATTGTGTAGATCTTACTGCTAGTTATAATTATCAGTGTGTTTCTGTTCCTAGTTCACCATTTGGTAAACTATGCATTTTACGATAAAAAAATCGTTGTCATCTTAAATTGCTTCCGTAATGAAAACAAACATTTTTAAACTTAGAAGGAGTTAAAATACCCAGAAAAGAAGCTCAGAAAACTATGAATGGTGGTTATGATGGGTGTGATTGCGGAGTAATTACTAATATGTCATTTTTTTTGTTTACACAGAAATTGTGACTAGAGAAATACCATCCTGTTGTTTTTTATAGAAAATAACAAATTAAAATCCTCATTATACCAATAGGTGTTAATGAGGATTTTTTTTTATAATTGACTGATGATATCCAATTCGTATATTTAATAACAGTAAAAAATAGCGACTCTGTATATCTCAACAGCTATTTTGTATACGAGAATATTAAATATTATGCTACTCTATTACAGTAAGTTCGTATGCCGGCAAATAGGTTTTTACAGTACCAAACTCAGCATTGAATAGTCTAACACGATACGTTCTTCCTTCAGATAGCTCTGAGCTTACAACGAAAGGTGCAAACAATTCGAATGTCATATTGCGGAAACCATTAATAAATTGTTGAGTATCACTGCGAGTTACAAGAACTTGTCCCGGAACATCATCACGTACGGTGACCTCATTTTTATTTACTTCGTGTACTTCAAACCCTATTTCGCCAAAATCGAGATCAAAGGGGCCATCGCCATCAATAAAGACGGGATCTATAACCGCATCAATATCTATGTCAATAAAAAACGGAAGACCAACACTTACCTCAGATGGATTATTGGCATATCGAGAACTTACTCTTAACTCTTCGCACACACCATCTATTATGATCGTTGTTCCCATATCTTGCAAATTACAAACCTCCTCCGGAATTTCATTAAGTTGTAGGTTTCCAGAAATATCTAAAATATCTAAGTTAGTAAGAGTACCCAAAGACACAGGAATATCTACGATAGCGTTATTACGCAAATTAAGGTTTTTTAGATTTTGCAACTCACCAATTTGATTGCTTAAAGAAGTGATCCGATTGTTTTCCAAGTTTAAATCTGTAAGTTGAAGTAACATACCTATCCCATTTGGGATGGCGCCTTGGTCATCCGATGCATAACCAATACCATTATGAGACAGGTCTAATTTTTGAAGTGTACTGACCTCAAAAATGCTTAAATTAAACTCTTGTATACCAGGATTTCCTGAAATTCTTAATGTTGTTAATTTATTGAATACGTTAAAACCCTCAGGTATGATAGCAAGATTAGCATTATCAACCAACTCTATTGATTTCAATTCTTGTAAATTAAAAAAATCTATGGGAATACGATTCATTGATAAATTCATTAATGTCAATTTTTCTAATGAACTTAAGTTGCTTATCCCGTCTATATCTAAAACAGGAAAGAAATCTAAATAAAGGCTCTTCAAATTTGTTAGTGAATACAACCCCCCTAAAAAATCATCCATAGTAGTGACCGCTGCCTTTTCACCTGATAATGATAATTCTCTTAACTCTTTCAGATCAAATATCTCATTTGGAATATCTAAGAGGTCGTTATCTTTTAAATTTAGAACGGTTAGATCTTTTAATAGATTTATGTCCGGAGTTAATACAGTAATTCCTTTGTTTTCAATATCTAAACCAATCAATTTATCATTCTCTATTACAATCCCCTCCCAATTACCTAAATTATCTGTATTACCATCCCAGTTTAGAGTATGATCAGGATTATCTTCTATTATCTTTAGTAGCACATTGCTAACATTTTCAAAATCTTCTACAATCAAAGTGGTAATAAGATCTTCGTCTATCTCTTTGGTACAGGACACTATCAAACCTGTTAATAGTACAAAAACTCTAAAATTTAAATTCTTCATAAGTCCTTATCGTTTATTATACACTTTACTTATGCTACAAATATGTCTGAAAAATTGATCAATTTTTCTCAATTGTGGTCTAATGACGATATTATGTGGATGAATGGATATAAATTCTATATCAACCTAAGCCGATCTGCCTCTTACTTCATTTTTTATATAATCAATCGATGTTTATACTCTTAACGATGGATAACCAAACTAAAAAACGAAAAACCCACAAAACAATACGCTAGTCCATAAAATGCTCACCAAAATCCTCAAACCATTATTTTGCTTTGGAATAAGTACTTAATTCGTTATTGAACATTCTTTAAATTTTTTAATATAAAATTTAACTCAAAGGCATTATCAATGGATTATCTGATACAAACAAAAAAGAAACTACTTTATAAATTGCTGGTATTACCACTTGTATTTTTATGTTCTCATACGCTGTTAGCACAAAGTCATAGGATTGCATTGTCGTTAACAGGTGGTATTGTTCAGGATGGTTTTAGTGGAATGATTACCGGAGATTATAAAGTAAATGAGTTTGATTACTTTCAGTTTAATGTTCAAGGTAGTTTTTCAACTTTAGAACAAAATAATATCGATATTCCTGTAGATACGTATTCTTTTAATGCAGGTTTCTTCTTTGATATCCTACGTAACAATTCCAGAACCTTTGCATTGTCATTGGGTGCAGGTGGAACTATTGGTTTTGAAACAATTAATGAGGGTAATAAGAATATTGGGAGCAATCAAATACTGAATCTAAAAACCACTAATACAATTTATGGTGCGTACGCAGGTCTCGATGCTGATATCTTTATATCTCCTGTAATTGCTCTAAATATAAAATTAAATGAGGTTTATCATATCAATAGTGAAATTGGAGAGTTCACTCCCTATGCCGGATTAGGAGTCAAATTAATTATAAAATAATTTTTTTAGCACGCATAATCATCTATCACAAAATAGCAATTAGCATCAATAATATTTTAGGTTTAATATTAAATATCAAAAATGGAAACATTACATCGCATCAAATCACTTAAAAAAACTATTCTGATTATAGCATTTCTTTTATTAGGAAGTCTAACTATAACATTATATGCACAAACAAGTGCAAAATTACCAGAACCACTGATTACTGAATATACCGGAGTACTTTCTACTGCCGGTGCAAGGACAAAGGTAAATACTAAAGGGAAATGTACCATAAGAACAAAAGGGTACAGAACCTATGCTTTTTACTTTAGTGATGGCATTCCTTCTATTTCGGGTATTAAGTTTATGAAAAATGATGACACCTATACAGCTACAGCTATTTATAAAGGCAAAACTTTGGCTATTACAGTGGATGAAGAAGGAGACCTTGTTATTGGATCTACATCTGTCGGAGCCATTGCCTTTTCAGGAAGTAACACAGATGAATATGATGAAGATATGGATTCAGAAAGTACAAATGTAATCTCAGGAAATGGAGTACATTTAAGCACAGGAAATACAAATATTCGTGTTGAAAATGATGAAGCAAGTCTAAATATTGAAAACTCTGAAATACTAAGCAGTAATGGTAATTTATCCATAAACACGGGAAATAACGGTGTTGAAATAGCAAATGGAAGTGTAACTTTAGGAACCGGTCCTGTTGGTATTTCTACGAGTTCTCATACGAACAACCCAACAGGAAGTTGCATTCTAAATCACGATCATAACTATGGAGTATTACTACATTGTAATTCTACAGAAATCAGAAGTCTTCCTTCAAAAATAGTTGGAATTTATAGAGGAAAACTCATAAGCCAAGGAGTTGAAAATAGAAAAGGTATATGTACTATCGTAAAAACCGGATGCAAAACGTACCGCTTAGATTTTAGTAATGGTATACCTTCTATTCACGATATACAGTTTGGAAGAAAAAATGACTTTGATGAATATACTTCTGTTATAATTGAAGGTGAATATTCATCCGCTATTGAAGTTGATATGACATTTGACGATCTGGAAATAGATGGAGAAATACTTCGTGTATCCTTCGACGGAAAAAAGAATTAATGTATACGAATCAATAGATTTGTGTTTTGTGTGTTAGAAAGATTCATCAAACGAATAAAATAGTTTGATGAATCTTTATACTTAATTAAATCACTCGTATCTTTTTATATAATTCTTCCTTGTATGTTCTACCAATCGGAATATGATGTTTTTGGATTTCTATAGTTTGATCCTGTTCGTAGAACAGATCTATTTTATGCCAGTTAATAATATAAGATCGATGTGTCTGAATGAAAAAGTCACAGTCTAACGCCTTCAGTAAACTGGTTATAGAGTGGCGAACCGATAATTTTTTTCCATCTGTAGTGACAATCGAACAATAATTTTTTGAATCCGTATGAGCAAAGATGATGGTATCCATCGCTACCTTAATCAACTTATTTCCACATTTCACAAATAAATGGGAAGGTTGGTTATCCTCTTTCTGCTCTAACTCGGCTTCTTCTTGAAATACAGGAAATTGTATTGGATTTTTATATAGTGAATTGACTTTATTAGTCAACCCTAAGCCGGCTTGCTTTGATCGAATATAAAATCCAATAATAATCCCGTCAGATGTATGCCTGATAACTTGTTTTTGGACTTTGAGAGAATTGCCCAAATTACTCAAAGATGTATTCTTGACATCATTAAGATCTATCTTCATTTCTTCTAAATACGCGTGATCTAGTTCAATATTAGGTGTCTTCATGTGTAGCTTTTTTGATGTTCATCTTCTCAAATCTAGCTAACATTAACCCTATAATACAAAGCATTATTCCTCATATTTATAAATCTAATGTTGAAATTTATAAATTTCAACTCTTATAAATTCCACTGATTATTTCTCTTAATACCCATTAAATCTTTACATTCGTATTATGGTGTAAATTAACCGTATATAAGTTAAAAAAGTTCTCTACTGATGAAGATGAAATATCTATCAATAATTTCTTTAATCACTCTATTATTAACAAATCAATCCGTGGTTGCACAGGACAATTATGATGAACTAATAATGTTGGTAAGAAAAGAAAAAGTAGACTCTTTAAGAATAAAATTAATACAGACTCATCTCGACCGTGCCATTCGTAAATCTGATACATTGAATATTGCTAACGCATATTTCATATTATCTAACTTAGATCCAACAAAAAAAAATTCTTACTCAGATAGCATTATTGCTTTTACCAAAAACAAAAATTATTTTAAATTTCCCTCAGGTGGATATTTGGAAAAAGGTAATATTAATTTTGAACAAGGAGACTATGCAGAAGCACTAGGATTTTATGTTAAAGCTTCTGAAGCTGCAAAAAAGAGTGGAAATGATAGGCTACATCTTTCTGCTAAATTCAATATTGGGCTACTGAAAAACATGTCCGGTGATCGAGAAGGGGCACAAACTATTTTTGCTGAGTATGTTGAATTTTTAGAAGAAAATCCTAATTATATTAATAAGTATAATTACAATCCAGGATTATTTGCACTTGCAGACTCTTATATTCATACCAAAAATCTAAAACTTGCAGAAACAACAATCGACAAGGGGATTACGGCAACCTTAAAAACACGTGATTCTACTGTATATTCCTATATATTAGTCACCTCCGGAATACACCAATATTTACTAAAAAATTATCAAAAAGCAATTGATAGCCTACATAAAGGAAAAAGATTAATACAACAATTTGATTCTTTAGAGACAAGAATTGCAACCTGTGATTATTATATCGGACGCAGTTACAGAGTGCTGGGAGATCAAGAAAAAAGTATATACTATTTTAAAAAAACGGACACTATACTAAGAAAAACAAAAGATGTAATTCCTGAAATCATTAATGTATATGATTATTTAAGAACGTATGCTAAAACAAAAAATGACTATGAGTTACAATTAGAATATATTAATACCCAGCTAGAACTTGATAGTATTAGACACGCAAATCAAGTATACTTAACCAGAAATATTACTAAAAAATATGATGCTGCAGAACTAAAATCTGAAAAAGAAAGGCTTCTAAAACAATTTGAAAAAGATACTTTTTTAAAGGATAATACCATTAACTTTTTAATCATATTATCTATTATTTTGGTTTTAATTGCGGTTTATAGTTTCAGAAAAAATTATTTAAATAAAATACGGTTTCAAAAACTACTGGAACAACAAAAGAAACCTAAAACAAAACAACCAGAACTGATAAAAAATATTGATAATACGCTTGTAAAAAAAGAAGATATTGATATTCCAGATGAGGTTATACAAACCGTCTTACATAAGCTTCACGATTTTGAAGATAAAAATCAGTTTGCAAAAAAACATTATACGCTTAATTCTCTGGCAAAAGAATTAAATACCAATAGTGCTTATTTATCCAAAATTATTAATGTTTATAAAAACGTAAATTTTGCCAATTACTTAAACAACTTGAGAATTGACTTTGCCGTAGATCAGCTCAGCACTAATAAATCCCTACGATCCTATACGATACAAGCCATTGCTGAAGAGGTAGGTTTTAAAAATGCACAATCATTTTCTTCTGCATTTCATAAAAAAACCGGAATTTATCCTTCTTATTTCATCAAACATATAAATAACTGAAAAACAAATTGTTAAAAGTAATTTACTTCTTTAAATTTATAAATTTAAGGTGCCTTTTCGTGTACAGCTGATACTAAACTGGTAAATTTAGATGTTCATAAATTGAAAAAATAAACCAAATGAAAAAGGAGGGGCAAAAATTAAGTTTGGATAAAATTAAAATTGCAAAATTAAATAATCCAAAAATGATTAGAGGAGGTTCCATTCCCTCCCCCCGAACCTACAAAAACTTGTGATCCAGATAATACTCATACATCCACCAAAACTATTCCTATAGGAAATACCGCAAATTGTTTTTAACTAATTAAATTAAGTACTAATGGAAAATAAAATGAAAAAGAAATTAAGCCTGGATAAAATCAAAATTGCAAAACTAAATAATATTAGAGCAATCAGAGGGGGATCGATTATCATAATAGAAGATGATCCAGGAAATACATCAATTTTAAATGCACAGAGTATTGTGAATCGTTGTACAGATTCGACAAAAACCACTCCTATTGGAACTGGAAGTATTGACCCTAATGACATTTGACATTAGGTAATTGTTATCAATTTAATCTCAAAAAAGATTACTATTTATTAGCAACGTAACACATTCGATAGATTATCAGCCGATGAAAATTAAAAGCAAAAAAAAATTAAGTTTAGATAAAATCCGCATTGCAAAATTACAAAACCCAGAGAGTATTAAAGGAGGTGCAGAAACCGAATTCACAAATCCCGAAGTATGTGATACCACATGGAATTGCAATATTTCTACAAAAACTGTTGCAGTAGGTTATACTTCTGCCTGTTTTACTGGTATTTAAACAAAATTATTCTGGTACTAACCAGGATTTGTGAAATATAAAAAATGAAAAATAAACAAAGAAAAAAATTAAGTTTAGCTAAAATCAGCATTGCAAAATTGCAAAACTATCAAAGTATTATGGGTGGAGTAGGAACATATGGAGATCAATTGGATACGCGCCCCGAAATATGTGAATCACATCCATTGTTATGTGATCAAAGTATTTCTACGAAAACGGTTGGCTTAGGTCATACTGCTGCTTGCATCACAGGTGTTTAGATAAATTTAGTCGATTTGTTGTGAATAAATTATAGGTTTATTAAATTATGGAAAATGAAAAATAATCGAAGAAAAAAACTAAGTCTAGATAAAATTAAGGTTGCTCGATTAACCCATCTTGATAAATTTAAAGGAGGATCGCAAGACACGACAAGTCAACAAAGTAATGAGGATGATTATTGCACACAGTCACTAACATGTGAAACCGTAAAGGATTGTGTTTCGACTAAAACAACCCCTATTGGTGCTACTTCGGTTTGCTTAATATAAAAAAATCAGATTACCTTCAATCGCTTATATACACAATCCTTAAAAGTTCGACCAATAGGGATATGATGTCCTTGTATCTCTATGGTTTGATCATATTCGTGTAATGAATCTATTTTATTCCAGTTAATAATATAAGATCTGTGCGTTTGTACAAATTCTAAACCCTTTAACTTCTCACACAGTTTTAAAATAGAATATCTCACCGATAGTTTTTTATCATCTGTAGTCACGATAGAACAATAATTTTTTGAGTCCGTATGAGCAAAAAGAATGGTATCCATACTTACCTTCACCAATTTATTACCACTTTTAATGAATATATCTCCAGATTCATCAGTAGTAGCAACTACTGAAGTGATTTCTTGTTTACGAGCAAGAATTAGTGCTGCTTGCAGGTCATCTTTACTGATTGGTTTTGTTAAATAGGCTGCTGGGCTTATATCTGCTGCTCTACTAATTGTATCTTTAGTAGTATCAGAAGTAGCAAAAAACACTGGTATTTCGTATAATTTCTTAATTCTTCTTCCTAGTTCAATACCGGATTCTTTACCCTTAAGATGAATATCTAATATAACCGCATCTGGTCTTAAGGTTGCGATTTGTTCTTGTGCTTCAACAGGATCAGCTGAATTCCCTATACAAGAGTATCCTAATTCTTCTAAGGTGATTTTAATATCTTCTAAATGAAATAAGTCATCTTCTACTACATAAACATTCATGATCTGTGTGTTTTTTACGCTGACAAAGGTTTAGAAATTGCCCCTTCTTCTTTAGTCAACGATATGGTTATGGGGATGCTTAAGTCAAAACGCGTGCCAATTCTTTTTTCTGAAGAAACATGGATCGTTCCTTTATGCATTTTTATGAATCGATACACCAGGTTAAGTCCCAGTCCTGTTCCCTTTTCACCTTGTGTACCAATACTAGATTTTTTTTCTTCCAAAGCAAAAAGATGTGCTAACTGATCCTGAGACATCCCTACTCCCGTATCCGTTACTGAACATAAAAACGTGTTATCTTTATTAGTAAATTCTATGCGAATATTTCCTTCTTCTGTGTACTTTAAAGCATTACCAATTAAGTTTCTAAAAATGACATGAAAAGCTCCCTTATCAAATTGAATACTTAAATCTTCTTCATATTTTAAATCAATTTTAGTTTTCTTATAAATAGCTTGTTGTTTATATCCTGATATGATTTCATTTAATTGTTTACTTACTGATATCGTCTGAGGGTTCATTTTGTATCCATTCATTTGTTCTAACGACCAATTCAATAAATTATCTAACATATTAGATAAGCTTTCTGAGTTTTGTTCTAATGCCTGAGAAAGTTCTATTGTTTTTTCATGATTGCCTTTATCTATATGATACTTTAATATTTTACCGGATCGCTGAAACGGAATGATCATTCCTCTTAGATCGTGGGCAATGATAGAAAAAAGCCGATTTTTAACTTGATTTGTAGATGCTAATTCCTTTTGTTGTCTTCTCAACTTTTGGAACGCCCAAGCTCCAATTACTACTATAAATAACAAAACCCCAGTCGCTAACAAATATAAATTTTGCTGTGCTTTGGCTTGTTTTGCTATTCGCTGTTGTTGTTCTTTTTCTTGATTTAGAGTTACTATTGCCAGTTCTTTTTTTTGAGTATCGTACTTCTTTTCAAGATCCGCTACTTGGGTTTTCACCTCTTTACTTGCTATAGAATCCTTTATAAAATGAAATTTTTTGAGATGTACTAGTGCCTTATCTGATTTACCTGTATTTTCATAATAATCACTTTTATAGTAGTGAAGTGCTTTTTTAAATATTAATATTTTAGATGTATTGGTTTCTTGTTCTAATAGATCAATATACTTTTTGGCTCTAACATAATTTTGTTTTTTAAGATTGATTTTTGCCATTCCATCTATTGCCGAAATTAGCATCATATCATCTATCTTTTTTATTGCATTTGATTTTAAGATACTTTGGTAGGCCTCTTCAAAATAGATTTCTGCCTGATCATAATCCTCAAGATTTTCAAAATAAATTGTGGCTTTTGTGTGCAGCCCGTCTGCAATCATTCCGTTATTATTTAACTTTTTTGCTATAATTAGTGTAGAATCTACAGAGATAAGAGCTTCTTCTGGCAAATCAAATTTTCGCTGTGCATCTGCCATTCTTGAATATGTAAGCATGCGAATAAATTCGTTTTGAGTCTTATCTGATTCTTTGATAGCTTTTTTAAAGTATTTTATGGCTATATCATATTGTTCTAATCTTCGATACGTTGTAGCCAGCATACAATAATAGGTATCCAAATCAGATGGCTTACTATCTCGTTCTAAAACTTCAATAGCTTTCAAAAAACTATCGGCAGCTTTCTCATATTGCGACAATCTCATGGAATATGTCCCTCTATTTCCATAACATGATGGTAAAAAATCTTCAAGATTATTACGCTCAGCAAGAATTACAGTACTATCTGTATATTTTAAAGCTCTTTCATAGTCTGATTCTATATCAGCCAAATATGCATAAGTTTGATGATATAAAATCCAATGCTCACTTTCTGGATACTCTGTGAGTATTTTTCTTGTCTTTTTTAAAAGCCTTTCTGCTTTATCCTTTTCATTATGCAAAGCAAAGTTATAAGCTTTTTTACCATAAGCAGATGATAGTAACTCTGAATTATTAGTCTTTTTTGCAAGGGATATTCCTTTATCTAAGTAGTAAACTGAAGAATCAACATTTCTTTGATTCATAAACATATAACCTCTAGATATATGTATTTCGGCTTTACAGGTTTCATCCACTTTATCGATCATCTCCCTACAAAACTTAAAAGCCACCTCATAACTCTGGATGGTATCCATTGTTTTATGCCATTGCTCACAATACTCCTTTTCTGTTTGTGAATAACTGGGCAACGTAACTAAAAAAACAAATAGCAGATATAATGGTTTTTGTGTGGTCATAGTTGGTTATTTAGTTTTTAATATATCTATAATCGATTCAAATATGTTATTCCTTCTTCTAAACCATGAGCCAATTCATACAAACTTGTTTCTGTAAGCATCTTTTTTAACTCCTTTCTAACAAGTACCATTTTATCATGCACGGGACAAGGTTTACACGCATTACATTCTTTCAATCCTAACCCACAACCTCTATACATAGAATCACCATCAATTGCATATACAATTTCCTCAAGCATTATCCGGTCTATTTTTGCTGCTTCAATCAGAAATCCTCCCTTCGCTCCTTTTACAGAATCTAAAACCTCATTCTTTACTAGTCTTTGAAGTATTTTAGCAGTAAAAGCTTCTGGAGAGTCAATCTCATTAGCTATCGCTTTTAAATTAGTACACTTATTTTGTAATGATTGTTGTGCTATATAGATAGAAGCCTTTATACCATATTCACAAGCTTTAGAAAACATATCCTTTAATTAAACTATACTCAAATATATACATTAAATTCAATTCGGATAAATTCATCCTAGATAGAATAATACATATTACATCATATATTGTACATACATAAGAATATATGATACGAAAAGCAGAATAAACTAAATATCATCTAGTAAATAACATGACGAATACTCATCTATTAAGGTATTATTTGTCAAAATAAAATATAAAAAAGCTATTTGTATCAGATTCCTTCTCGCTTATTTACCGGAGTAGTAGGATTATAGCCAAATCCCGGAATTTTTAAGTCAATTCCTAATTGATTCAATATATATCCTATGGTTGCATAATGATGTATGGCATGGCTATTAGCATGTGCGAGAATGCTTTCTAAAGTATAATTTACAGTAACTTTTCCTTGTCCCATATTATCTGTTACATGAATTAAGTAATCTGTATTTGCATCTATGTAAGAAAGTAAAGTCCCTTGTAGTGTATGTATATGACTTTTTGCTGCTTCCTTATTAGTTGATAAAATCTCATCTCTTTTTCGAGCAGTAAGATCAATGTCATTAGTATCTATACCGCTGATGATACAATCAAAAAAATCTAATGTATGTCTAATATGTGATCCGATACTAGAGTAGTATGGTCCAATAGAATCATCACTGTAAGTTTTTGAATCTATTGCGTCTAATAAAGCAACAGCGTTATTAAGATTATCGTTAATTGAGGATATAATGAGTTCTTTCATAGATAATATGGACGTAATATACATAATAAACTTACATAACAACTTTGGTAAAACGTTAAATTTATTTTTTACTTATATAAGGATACAATACTAAACTTGGAACCTCGTTATCGATAAATCATTATGATGAATGACCATACACAACAGTAGGATATCTATCACTTTATTTATGGGTTAGCCATAAAAATTAAGATAAAATGCGTATTTCATCGATTAATGACAATTATTTTTGGATGTTACTCAGAAAATATTGTATACTTGTACTGTTCATTAAAAAGCCCCATAAAAATGAAAAGAATTTCACCAATATTATTTTTATTTTGTCTTGTTATACAGGCTAATGCCCAGAATATTTATGAAGATGCATTAACAGCAGCCAGTTATGCATATTCACATTCTAAAAAAGCACATGGAGCAAACAATGTGTTTCATACTCAGGAATATGCCGATAAAGCTATAGAAGCTTTTGAGAAAGTAGAAAGCCTTGCTGATAAATGTGGTTGCTCAGAAGCAAACGAAACAGCTTATGAAGCTAAAACAAGTATGGTGAGCTCCTTAGATCAAGATACGTATGAGCGTAGTAGATACTATGCAAAACAAGCTAAAGATCTTGGTCCTAAATTATTAGAACAATTAACAGATTGTCAAGCTAATAGTAGTAGTAGCGAGTCTTATATTGGAGACGTTGCAAGTGCAGAAGAAGAAGCAATTGCAATTGCTTCTGAAGAAGTAGCTCAAAAGCAAAAAGAGCTGGAGGAACAAAAACGTCAATTACAAATCGAACAGCAAAAGCTACAACAACAAATTGCAGAGCAGCAAAAAGCTCAAGCTCAATTTGAAGCACAACGTGCTGCAGAATTAAAAGAACAAACAGTAGTAAAAGCAAAAGCAGAGCAAGCATTACAGAAATTAGAAAGTGCTCTTCAGGAATTAAGTATAGCTTTTGATGATGAATCCATATTCGAATCTCAAAAAGATTATTTAAGAAGTGAAAATGACTTACAAAACGAAACACTAAACGATACAAAAAACTTCTATGTAAATAGAGCTAAAGAACTTACCAAAAGTGCTATGCAGCAATTCGCTGGATATACAGAAAATTAATAAAATTGAATTTTATTTTGTAGCCCCAAAATAAAATTTTTCAGAAACGGTATCTTATTTAAGGTACCGTTTTTTTTTATCCATTGTGAATAAATAGTATGGTTTTACAATCTTTGTTTTGGAATTATTCCATAAATTTGGAATAATTCCAAAATATAAAAAATTGAGAACCATATTACATCTTGATTTAGATACATTTTATGTATCCGTAGAACGTCTTATAGATAGCTCGCTACAAAACAAGCCCTTACTAGTAGGGGGCACAAGTGATCGCGGTGTTGTAGCAGCTTGCAGTTACGAAACCAGAACATTTGGAGTACACTCAGGAATGTCTATGAAAATAGCTAAAGAACTGTGTCCGGAAGCTACTATCATAAAAGGCAATGCCGGAACCTATAGTAAATACTCTGATCTGGTAACAGAAATTATCAAAGAAAAAGTTCCTGTATTCGAAAAATCTAGTATCGATGAATTTTATGCTGATCTCTCTGGAATGGATAAATTTTTTGGTGCATATAAATATGCATCAGAAATTAGGCAAAAAATTATTTCAGAGACCGGTTTACCAATTTCTCTTGGTTTTGCACAGAACAAAGTAGTTTCTAAAGTAGCGACCAATGAAGCTAAACCTAACAATCAATTAAAAATTGATTTTGGTACAGAAAAACCATTCCTAGCTCCATTATCTATCAAAAAAATACCAATGGTTGGTGATAAAACTTTCCAAACACTACGTAGCTTAGGTGTACGACAGATAAAAACCATACAAGAAATGCCCGTTGATGTCATGAAAGGCGTTTTGGGAGTAAACGGATTAACAATTTGGAAAAGAGCTAATGGAATCGACAATACACCTGTGATTGCTTTTTCTGAACGTAAATCTATCTCTACAGAAAGAACATTTGATAGAGATACCATAGATATTTATAAACTCCGAAACATACTAGTTGCTATGACAGAAAATCTATCCTACCAACTACGTAGAGGCAACAAGCTTACAGCCTGTATAGCAGTAAAAGTGAGATATTCAGACTTTAATACGTACACTAAACAACTAAAAATACCTTACACCAGTGCAGATCATATTCTTATACCTAAAATTTTGGAAATCTTCGAAAAATTATATCAAAAAAGATTATTAGTACGATTAATCGGTATCAGATTTAGTCATCTGGTAAGCGGAAATTATCAGATTAATCTCTTTGAAGACAATGAAAAACAACTCAATCTCTATAAAGCTTTAGATCATATACGAGATCGATATGGAGATAGAAGTGTAATCAGAGCCGTAGCAATGGGGTCCAAAACTATTGGTAGAATGCAAAATCCCTTTAACGGTCAACCTCCTATTGTATTGGCACATAGGAAACAATAACATCGATAACGATGATGGCATCCGGGCGGGCTATACACTATATCTTTTTATGCATCCTTAGGCTACGCTCAGGATACAAAAAAAGGATGTCGTTTCTATCCCTGATGCGACAGAGTAGTCAGTAGTCAGTAGTCAGTAGTCAGTAGTCAGTAGTCAGTAGTCAGTAGTCAGTAGTCAGTAGTCAGTAGTCAGTAGTCAGTAGTCAGTAGTCAGTAGTCAGTAGTCAGTAGTCAAATTAAAAAAAATGATAACCATCAACAATGAACCATCGACAATAAACCATCGACAATAAACCATCGACAATAAACCATCGACAATAAACCATCGACAATAAACCATCGACAATAAACCATCAACAATAAACCATCAACAATAAACCATCAACAATAAACCATCAACAATGAACCATCAACAATGAACCATTAAAATGTACTTAAATTGTCATTCATATTACAGCTTAAGATTCGGAACTTTTTCCGAAATAGATATATTAGAGTTAGCAAAAAAAAACCGGATTGATAGTCTAGCACTAACAGATATAAATAATACATCGGCTTGCCTAAATTTTATTAGAAAAGCACATGATTATCAGATCAAACCAATTGTCGGTATTGATTTTAGAAATAATCATCAACAATTATATGTGGGTTTAGCCAAAAACAATGAAGGCTATAAAGAATTAAATGATTTTTTATCATATCATTCTCATCATAAAATAGACTTCCCAAAAAATGCTCCACCATTTAAAAATGCATTCATTATATATCCCTTCAAGCAAGTACAAGAAACGCAAAAAACTAAATTCGCATCAAGCGAATTTATAGGCATCTCTATAAAAGATATTCCTAAACTCCGCCTTTCATCATTCAGAAAATTAAAAGACAGACTTGCCATACTACAACCAGTAACCTTTAGGACCAAAAAAGATTTTAATGCACATCGCTTATTACGTGCTATTGATAAGAATATATTACTTAGCAGATTACCAGAGAGTCAGCAAGCTTGTTTTTCAGAAAAAATGATTCCCAATGATGAAATTAAAAATCAGTTCGGCGAGTTTGATTTTATTATTAAAAACACCGAAAATATTATCAACCAATGTTCTATCAGCTTCGACTTTTCTAAAAACAAACCTTCTCTAAATCAAAGAACATATACAGGTAGTATTGAAGAAGACAACAAACTACTGAAGAAATTGTGCGAACAAGGTCTTCCCTATCGCTATAAAAACCCAGATAATAAAGTATACGATAGATTAAAAAAAGAGCTTGGTTTAATTATTAAAATGAACTTTGTTTCGTATTTTCTAATTAATTGGAAAATTATTTCTTATGCACAAGAAAAAGGATATTACTACGTAGGACGCGGTAGTGGAGCTAATAGTATTGTAGCATATTTATTAAAAATCACTGATGTAGATCCGATCGAGTTGGACTTATACTTTGAACGATTTATAAATTCGCACCGTACTAGTCCGCCTGACTTTGATATCGATTTTTCTTGGAGAGATCGCCAAGATATCACTCGATTTATCTTTGAAGAATTTAGTAATGTAGCACTTTTAGGTACATACGTTACTTTTCATTACAAAGGCGCTGTTAGAGAATTAGGTAAAGTATTTGGATTGCCAAAATTCGAAATCGATAAACTTAGCGAAGGTAATTATAATTACAACTCTCTAGATCATATCCATAAACTAGTAGTTATCTATAGTCAGCTCATTCAGGGAATTCCTAATTACATAAGTATTCATTCCAGCGGAATATTGATTAGCGAAAAACCCCTGCACTATTATTCTGCTACAGATATGCCTCCCAAAGGATTTCCTACTGTACAATTTGATATGATCATCTCAGAAGATTTAGGTTTATATAAGTTTGATATTTTGGGGCAGCGTGGTTTAGCAAAAATTAAGGAAGCAATTAGTATCATCCAATATAACCAACCAAAAAAAGCCAATTTTGACATTCATGATATAGAGAAACTCAAAAAAGATCCTAATATCAACGCGCTTATCAGAGAAGCTAAATGTCTTGCCTGTTTTTATGTAGAATCTCCTGCTATGCGTATGTTGTTAAGCAAACTTAAAACTGACAACTACCTTGGATTAGTAGCAGCAAGCTCTATTATAAGACCAGGAGTCGCTAAAAGCGGAATGATGCGTGAATATATATTAAGGGAACACGATATAGAAAGACGAAAAAATTCACATCCAATCATGTTGGAACTGATGAATGAAACTTATGGTATTATGGTATATCAAGAAGATGTAATCAAGGTAGCTCACGTTTTTGCAAAACTAACATTGGATGAAGCAGATGTATTACGTAGAGGAATGAGTGGTAAATTCAGGTCTCGAAAAGAATTTAAAGATGTACAAAATAAATTTATTCAGAATTGCCGTGCTGAAGGATATGAAGAGAAAATAATTTTCGAAATATGGAATCAAGTAGCAAGCTTTGCAGGATATGCATTCCCAAAAGGGCATTCAGCATCTTATGCAGTAGAAAGTTACCAAAGCTTATTTCTCAAAGCATATTTTCCTATAGAATATCTGGTGGCAACATTAAATAATGGTGGAGGATTTTATCGACCTGAAGTCTATTTACACGAAGCTAAATTATTTGGAGCAAAAATTGTGACTCCCTGTATAAACACCAGTAAATATGAACATATTTTACAACAAAAAACTATCTATCTTGGGTTAAGCATATTACGAAATTTAGATCATAAGACATCAGAACTTATATTATTAGAACGCGAACAACACGGAATATATACTTCACTAAATGATTTTATAGATAGAGTCCCCATAGGTATAGAACAAATAAGTATACTTATTAAAATTGACGCTTTTGCTTTTACCGGAAAAAACAAACACGAATTATTATGGAAAGCATATTTTAAAATAAATGGTACTCCGCCAAACTACAACCAACCTCTTTTATTTAAAGAAAAACGTACTGAATATAAATTACCGAAGTTTAAAACATCCAGATTAGAGGATGCTTTTGAGCAAATCGAATCCTTTGGATTTCCTCTCTGCGGATATTATGAGATCATGGCATCCCAACCTACTAATCAGAATAGAGCCAACCAATTAAAAAACTATTTAAATAAAAAAATTGATATCTATGGGTATTTAATTGCAATGAAAAATACCAGTACCTCAAAAGGTACCCGCATGGCATTTGGTACTTTTCTGGATCAATTTGGTGATGTGTTTGATACTGTTCTGTTTCCACCTGTACAAGAAAAGTATAGACTTAGGTATAAAGGAGTCTATCGGATATACGGTAAAGTTGTAGAAGAATTTGGTTTTTTAAGCATTGAGGTGATAAAGATTCTCAAACAAGATTACATTCAGGATCCTAGATATACATAACATCTATAGACAGTTTATAGGTGTGCTTTTACAAATTAATGTATTGACAATTTTTACAAGTTAATGTATTGATAATGAGGTTGACAATAGCCCATAAAAAAACCCTTCATTGTTATAATGAAGGGTTTCAAGGAAGGCGGCGACCTATCCCTTAAGTTTCCAGGAGCATAGAATGCGACTGGCTAAAACGAAGTGATCCCGCTAAAAGCGGGACCTCCTATGTAATATTATAAAAAAAAAAGATCCCGACCAAATGATGATCAGGATCCAAAGGAAGGCGGCGACCTACTCTCCCACGATTGTAGTACCATTGGCGCTAACGGGCTTAACTTCTCTGTTCGGAATGGTAAGAGGTGAGCCCCGATGCTATAACCACCTTAAGTCGTTATAAATGAATAAAGTATATTTAATAATGAATAATTAAGGATAATGAATAATTTAATATTTCATTATACAGTATTCACTATACATTAAACACTTACATAATAAGTTAACATATTGATTTAAATTGAATAGAGTTTACGCTATAAAAGAGGTTTGTTTACTAAAAAGAAGCTATCAAAGCAATTCTCCGTCCTGCTAATTGCTTAGCAGGACGTGCGCATAAGCCTATGGGTTATTAGTACTACTCGGCTATGACATTACTGCCTT
>NZ_JBHULE010000005.1:0-5138 GCF_042684305.1 Aquimarina rubra
CAAATGGTTTGTGTATATTTAGGAAAGCGCAAGACTAGTAAAAATATCATAATAAGGTAAAGTTTGCGCAGATGTGTCAACGATAAGGTAACATTTTGCCTTGCTACGACACATATACTAAACGTTGTAGCCAATTAAACTGAATGCGCAAAACAGTCGAATTTATAGAAGATAGAATTAAGTGGAGAGCTTCTCAACATAATCTGCCGAATAAAAATGTCTTTTTATTTGAGAATTTGACTGACGAAGTCAAAATGAAATACTTAAATCATTTTGACGAAAAAGATAGCGGAAAAATAATCTTACTATTTACGGATTCAAAGAATAATTGGACAGCATTGGGAACAAAAAGAATTATTGGGTATGATGGAACAAAACTCCACTCTGTAAAATTAGATGCAATTGAAGATGTGGATTCTAAAAATCGGAAAGAATATTTCGAAAAAGCAGAAGCTGGTGAAACTAAACTCAAAAAAATTAAAAAACGCAACGAACGCGAATTGTTAGTTACTGAATTTGACGGGAAAGAAACGATTTTTATTACGAAAAAAGGAAGTGACTTATTCTCTCTCTGGAATATTATGATTATGATAACAAGATTAAATAAATAAACTGGCCACAACAACATATATGTGATCACAGCAGCTAGGTGCTTAATCGAATGGTTTCTGTATTTTTGGTAAGGCGCAATGCTTGCAGAATGGAAAAGTTAGCAACCAATGCGCAGAAAGATCGAAAAGCAAGGTAACAATTTGCCCTGCTACGACACATATATTTAACGTTAGCGTTTATTAAAAAATAAATGAGAAAATTTAAAGTAATAATTCCTTTTTTATTTATTTCTTCCAGTATTTTCTGTCAGGATAACTCTGAACCCATTGTGGAGTTTACTAATTCTCCTAAAGTACTGTATCGAGGAATTCTAAATAAAGTTAAAATTTATGTTCCAAAAATGGATAGCAGTCAAGTTTTTAACGCTAATAACGAATTACTTCTAAAAGATGAAATGGAACTATATAATATTAATTGTACCACTTCAAGAGCACAAACAAAAAAACTCATTGTAAAATCATATTCTAACGGAATTAATATCAAATCTGATACCCTGAATTTTGATATCAAAGATATACCTAGACCTAGATTACGAATTGGCGGCGATTCTGGATTCAATTTAAAAATGACTCTGGAGGAATTAAAAGATGCAAAATTAGAAGTTTATATTCCTAAATTTAAATATGACTTCTCAGTTAATGTCTCGAGATACAGAATAAAAATAGGTAATGAAAAAGACATTTTAGTTGAAGGTGATTCGATATCAAAAGAAGTGTATTCAAAGATCAAAAAGTTAGATATTGGAGAAGAAATCCTAATTTTTGGAGTTGGATATTCCTCTCAAGATTCGAAATGGCGATGTGGAAAATCACTTGGAAATACTTATATTGAATTAATGAACAAACGCTAACACTATATAACAAAACATGGTCGCCCTTCGGGACGACAACGTTTGTTATATTTACCGTTATGCATTATCAAATATGAATTCAAAATTCAATCTTATAATCCTCATTTTCTCCATTTTATTTTCTTGTGGAAAATTAAATAATGAAAGATCAACTATACTTTTGAATTCTGAATATAATAAACGATTAAAATCTGAATATGGTTACCTTGTTTGGAATCCAAAAAAAAGTGATCTAGAAACCGTAAATAAAGTCTTGAAAAAAGCTATTGCTGATAAAAAATTTGATTTTATAAAGAAACCAATTCTTGAAAACATAAATAACAATCTATTTAAACAATATATACCATACATTGATAAGAATGATAACCGAATAATACTCTTAAACGTATCTTGTGACGTTTTAGCAATACCAACTTTAGAAGATCAAAAAATGGAACATTGGAAAAATGAGTTTTACGAAGTATATGACGGAGGTTCATGCTATTGGAAAATCACTATTAATGTTGATACTGAAAAATACTCAAATTTATTAGTAAATGGAGTTTAAAAACAATGCATAACACCATATATGTGATCATAGCAACTAGGTGATCAATCGAAAGGTTATTGTATTTTTGGTAAGGCGCAATGCTTGCAGAAAATAAAAGTTAGCAATCAATGCGCAGTTTTTGTCGAAATCAGGGTAACATTTTGCCCTGCTACGACACATATATTAAACGTTGCCAACCATATGAGAAAATATGTACGCTAAATTGAAATACATAATATTAACAATGCTAATTTTCGGAATTGGTTTTGGAATATTTAGCTATTACAAACTTCCGGAAAAAGTATATCAATCGGAATTTCACCTTTCTGTAATTTTAGTTGGATTAATCATTGTTTTCTTTTTCCTGCCACGGAATCTGAAAATGAAAAGGAAATTATTGACTTTATCAGGATTCGGAATATCAATTGTATTTTTCATTTTGACAATTAACTTGACCGTAATTCACTTTTCTAATGAACGATATGAAAAAATATTGACTGAATATAGTGAGTTAAATTGTGAAGAAATGAAAGACCGATTCGTAAAAGATTTGGAAAATGATGAATTAAAACACTTTTCGGGTGGATTTGCAGGAACTGGAAATTTAGGCAAAAACTTAAAAAAGTATGACATTGAGCATTTTGATCTTGGCTGTATAATCAGAAGTAATTTAATGTGCTATAGTGAATTAGTTTGGGAGCATCTGAAAGAAAAAGAAAACGTGGAAATAGCTCAACTTTATGAATGAAAAACGGTTGGCAACACGATATATGTTATCATAGCAGCAAGGTGATGAATCGAAAGGTTGTTGTATTTTTGGTAAGGCGCAATGCTTGCAGAATGAAAAAGTTAGCAACCAATGCGTAGAAATATCGAAAATCAGGGTAACATTTTGCCCTGCTACGACACATATATTAAACGTTATGCACAAGCATGTGGAATCTGAAAAGCAGAATGAATAATCGGACGGGATAATGGTCAAAGACCGGAGTGTTTTTATAAAGGTAATTTCTGACACAAAGATTCTCCCTTATCAGCATCGGACGGAATAAAGGTCATCGCTATTTTGTGTTGGTAATCGCTAAACCCAAAGTCGCAAAGCGATCGCGGGAATGCAAAAAAATATAACGCAAATAGTTACGAAAGTAATCATCGCTTTGCTTAGGTAAGTTTGCAAAGTAACGGCTGAATAAAAAAGGCCAGTGCATAACAAAATGTATAATTCATAGCGGCGGAAATTCCTAACGGAATTTCACGCTGGTTTATTAACTTTGGGCTGTGACGGAACATTTACCGTGTGCTTGTCCGCTACAAACCATACATTAATCGTTGTACGCAAGCTAAAATCCTACTCAATTAATATGACAATTTCTGAAAGATTATTTGAAACAGCAATTCAAGATTTGAATTCTGCAGAGATTTTATACAATTCTAAACATTATAATTTAGCTTTATTTCATTTACAACAATCAGTAGAAAAGTTTGTAAAGTCATTTGGAACCAGAATTGAAATTATTAAACCAGAAGACATTTCAAAAAAGATAAAGCACTTACCTCATAAAGTTTTTACAAAACTTTATCAAAATCAAATAGATGAGCTTTCTAAATATAATGGAACACCAATATTAGTTCCTGACATGATTCCTCCTCATCAAAGAGGAAAAAGCAAAATAAAAGAGAAGTTGGATAGCTTGAAAGGGCTTCTTTCAAAAGTTAGTAATTCTGAACTTCTTAAAATCAAAGAAATTCCCAGTTTAGCAATAGAAAGATTTATTGATGATGCTAAAGAATTAGAAAAAGAACCGACTTTTGATGACGGTAAGTTGTTTGCAGAAATCAAAGATGATTTCATAAAAACTAATGAGCATTTCATAGAATTTTTTAAGGGAGATGAGAACATAAAAAGTATATCTGAAGATTTTATAAGTAAGAGTGATGTAATATCTAAAAACAAACTAATAAGCTATAAGGAGATTAGTATTAAACAAAGCAAATATGCGTACGTCTCATTCGTTTGGGTGAATTTATCATTAGTAACTGCCCCTCATGAACAATCTACCAGATATCCTTCAATTATAGATGAAGATTATCCAAAGAGTTTATACAATAAAGATCATAATTTGATAAAGCATATTCCTCAATTCATAGAGATGATGAGAAAATCAATAAAAAAATACAAAGAAGTTTATGACGAATAAAAAGCCAGCGTACAACAACGTGTATAACTCATGGCTTGGCATACACAAAATTTATATATCTTTAAATTATATAAATCTTGTGTAACTCACTCGGATGTAAAAAGCCACGAGCCATACACAAACACGTTGTGCTACATAAAAAAGCTTAATGAAAATATTTTTGAACATAATTATATTTTTAATTTTTACGATAAGTTTTTCTCAAAAGACAAGTAAGAAAACAGAATATCAAATTGATTTAGAAAATTCTGTTGAATGTATTGATGCTACTTTAATGTTACCCGATTCAGACTTGTTAATTGCAATCATTGACGAAAACACTGGAGTTGCTGACGATAATCCAGAACATTTTTATATTAAAGCGAACTCAAAAAAAATTAAATCATTTGTGGACGTCTTAGCAGCATCTAAACTTTTAAACGAAATGTATATTATTCCGTTCAACGAAGAATATGCATATAAGGAAGTTAACTCTGGAAAAGTTAATGATGGCAGAAATGTTAGATTGTTTATTCAAATATCTTACACATCACCTTGTCATAATGATGAGCTGTTTATTCTTGTTTCGGACAAGAATAGTGCGGAAAAGCTGAGTGAAGAACTCTTAAAATTATTCGACAAAAATAAAGGTTTACTAAAGTTAAATAAACAAATAAAAACGTAGCACAACACTATATATGTGATCATAGCAGTTAAGTGATAGATCGAATAGTTATTGTATTTTGGTAAGGCGCAATGCTTGCAGAAATTTAAAGTTAGCAACCAATGCGCAGAAAAATCGAAAAACAGGGTAACAATTTGCCCTGCTACGACACATATATTAAACGTTGTGCATAATGTCCAAAATGACGCAGGAATTAACAGAGATAGAATTTAAAAACAGTTTTGGTAATGGAATGACGGACATTACGGAAATGGAAGTTGATGAACCGATTGACATTTGGGATTA
>NZ_JBHULE010000006.1:0-4733 GCF_042684305.1 Aquimarina rubra
AAGTCGCCAAATCTTTTGATTTGGTATTAAAAGAGAAAAATTAAAACAAAATACAAAACATTTGGCTTGTGGCTAAACCGAAAGTAATCGCTTATTTTCTGCCCAACTTGCCATATATTTAACGTTACCACCAATTTGAAAACAGAACTACGAAAGAACAATATAAACTGGATTTTTGGACTGATATTTTTAATATTTGGAATCGGATTAATTTACCACAGTGTAACCGATTTCTTTAAGTATAATTTTACGTCAGTTCTATTCATTGTAATGCGTTCGAATTCAAGTATCATAGCTGAATTTGTTTTTGGAATTTCACTTATGTTTTCTGGAATTCTGATTTTTTTGAATAATAAAAATTGGTTGGATTTAATAAAAATATCGGCAATTGGAATGATTGTGAATCTGGTATTCTCATTATCGCTGAGAATTACAGACTATACTTTCAATTGGGAATTATTAATGGAATTATCAACTAGAATAATAATTGGATTCGGAATTTATAAGCTGACAGAATATCTGATTCGAATAAATCAATCGAAATGGAATCTTAAGAAACAAAAGCTAAATTTGATAATCGGAATTGTAATTGGACTATTTCCATTTCTATTCCGAAATATATTTTTCTAAACCCGAAAATAACTGGTGGTAACACCATATATGTGATCATAGCAGATACATGATGAATCGAATGGTTCTTGTATATTTATGAAGGTGCAATGCTTGCAGAATGTTAAAATTAGCAATCAATGCACAGAAAAAACCAAAAACAGGGTAACATTTTGCCCTGCTACGACACATATATTAAACGTTGGCAACAAGCTGAAAAAACCGAGAATGGAAACAAAATCAATCGAACAATTAGAAAAAGATATTTGGAAAAACCCTTCCGAATTTCCGACTGATTTGGTTGAAAAATGTTATCGCTATCGAAAGATAAGTATTGTTGAATTGACAAACGAACAAATAAGACTTCTGATTTCTCAAAATATCGGAATTGAATATCTAATCGGAATCGCACTCGAAAAACTCGAACGGAATATTTTGACCGAATGTGATTTTTACGAAGGCGATTTACTTATCGCTGTTTCAAGTTTACCGACTGAATTTTGGAATGAAAATCAAACTGAATTTCTGAAATTCAAAAATATTGTGGAACAGAATTCGGAAATAATTAAAACTGGACTCGGAGAAAAGAAATTTGACCGAATAAATGAAAAACTAACTTAAATGAACAATATAAATTTTAAAAAATGGGCTTTCCATTTTATGATTTGGGTTTTAATAATTAATATTATTTCCTTCTATTTAACAATCAGCTATACAAGTATATTTAATGAAGGAGACAACACAGCACAAGTCTTATTTTATTTTGGAATTTTAGGAACAGTTTTACTTTTATTGAGTCTGATTTTTATAATTTTTAGTACCATAAAAAAAGAGAAGAAAAATTATCAATATTGGACTTCAATAGTTGGACTTGTCATTTTTGGAATTTTGCCAATTTTAGCAAGTCTATTTTTAAATTAATTTAGAGAATAATTGAACTGAATAAATAAAAGCCAGTTGCCAACACCGTATATAATTTATTGCTAGTTCTAGCCTACTTACGAAAATCCTCGCGGATTTTCTATTCGGTTTTTATTTGCTAAATTACGTGCTAAACCACGTAACAAACCATATACAAACACGTTATGCACAAGCTAGAAGATCTGAAAAGCAGGATGGATAATCGGACGGGATAATGGTCAAAGACCTGAGTATTTATGTAAAGTAAGTTCTGACACAAAGGTTCTCCCCTATCAGCATCTGACGGAATAAAGGTCATCGCTATTTTGTGATGGTTATCGCAAACCAAAAGTCGCAAAGCGATCGCGGGAATGGAAAAAAATATAACGCAAATAGTTACGAAAGCAATCATCGCTTTGCTTAGGTAAGTTTGCAAAGTAACGGCTGAATAAAAAAGCCAGTGCATAACAAGATGTATAATTCATAGCGGCGGAAATTCCTAACGGAATTTCACGCAGGTTTACTAACTTTGGGCAGTTGCGGAATATTAGTTGTTGATTGTCCCGCTACAAAATCATACATTAAACGTTACCAATAATTATGAAACAAATTTTACCATATATTTCAATTATTTTTTTGTTCTCCTGTAAATTGGAAGTAAAAAACTCAAATGCAATTGAGTCTTTTGAAGAACAACTTAACGAAATGGAGAAGCAAAGTGAAAAAATTGATCGAAACCTAAAACACAGTGATAGTCTTATTACTGAAATTCAAAATCTGATTGAAAAAAATAAGTTTATTCCTGACGTTACTATTATTGACGAAAAATATAGTTTAAACCCATTTGAATTACAGAATCCTTTATTAAAAAACCTTTTCGAAAGCCAATATTCTTCTGTAGACACGACATTATTTAATAATAGGCACGTTGATAATCAAATTGATACTGTCTTTACTTTCAAATATGGTTCATCATTTATAGAGATTTATAAAAACTCAAGTGAGGAATTTATCAAAAATGGATTTTCAAATTCAGACACTTTAAACCTTAATCGTGGTCTGAGATATGGGATGAGTAAAACTGACTTTTTAAAACTGTTATCGAATATCGATTCTGTATCGAATTTGCATAATAACTTTAGAATTCAAAACTCTGAAATAGTACAAAATGTGGACTTCAAATTTGTGAACGACAAACTGGAATATATTCATTTTGAGGGTTATTTGGACTAAAAAACTATTGGTAACATTATATATGAAATCAGAGCAAAGCTTAGTGTTAGATCGAAAGGTTATTCCCTTTTTGCAATGGCGCTAAATTTTTATAAATTAAATAAGAAATAAAAATGCGCAGATAAATCGATTGGTTCAGGCTTGCTTGCCTTGCTCCGATTCATATATTTGGCGTTGTACCTAATACCGCTAAAGAACTCAATGAAACTAAATAAAAACATTTATACATTACTAATTTTGATTGCTCTTTTATCTTGCAGTAATGAAAACTTGAATGAGGATAATAGTATTATTTGGGACAACTTATCTTCATTGAGGTTTTATGACAACAGTACTTTGCCTAAAGTAAAGATCGAATCCATAAGTAATGTAGATTTAAACTCAATGGAATTTATAGAAGCTGATATCAATTCTGCAAAGAAAATTCTTAATCAATCTATGCCTACTGAGGAGAAATATGTTTGGAAAGGTGGAGGATGGTTAGTTATTGCTAAATTTAATAATGGAGAAACAAGAAGAATTAAAGTTAGTGGTTATGGAGGGTTCTTCTATGATGTAGAAGAGAAAAAGTTTTACTCATTTAGTGATAAACAACGAAATGTCTGGAAAGAATTTTATCGAAACTATACAAAAGCACTTTTCGAAAAAAGAAAAAAAAGTACATAGGTACAACACGATATATGTGATCATAGCAGCAAAGTAATGAATCGATTGGTCTGAGTATATTTGGTAAGGCGCAATGCTTGCAAAAAGTAAAAGTTAGCAACCAATGCGCAAAAAGATCGAAAAACAAGGTAACATTTTGCCCTGCTACGACACATATATTAAACGTTAGCAAACATCCTAAATGATTGATAGAAAAAATAGAAATAAGCTTGCTGAATCTTGCCGACATTATTGGTCTTGTTTGATTGATAACTTTGAGTTTGATGAAATCAATTTCACTATAACAACCAATGATAAAGGAGTAAGTGAAATTAAATACCAGCTTTGGTATTTGTATGATGATATACGGACTCACAAAAATCAAGGGAAATGGAAAATGGAAGAATCAGATGAGAAAGTCTTAAAAAGAACCATTCTTTTTCTTAAATCTGATTATGAATACAAGTGGTCTGAACCTTCTTTAATTGAAAATATAAAAAAGTACTTAAGTCAATTGCTTCGAATAAAAAATGAAACTATTGACAAAACTCAATCTGGACAAAGAGAATACTGGCCCTTTTTCTCAAAAGATGAATACGAAAATGCTTTATCTAGTCCTAAATATTTAAATAATAATGTTTGACAACATTCAATAAGATGTTCAAAAAACTATTCAAGAAAAAGAAAACAACTAAGATTAATTTTGATCAGATTGATCTTAATTTATCCGAACAGGGAAAACAATCTATTAAAAAATTTTGCAACCGAACTGATAAAGAAAGAATAGGAGACATAATGACGTTGGGAGATAAAGGAGATAATAATTTCTTCTATTTAATTTACTATGCTTCTTTATTTGATCCTGACTTGAATGTCCGTTTTGCAGCTTTAAAAAGGATACCTAATTTTAAAGACAACCCAAATTTCGATTTGCTAATTAACAATCTGAATAAACCTGAAATTGGAGAGAATCTAGAACCATACTATTCAATGATGCTGTGCAACTTAGGTAAAATTACTCCCGAAGAATTAAATATTAGAATGTCAAAATAAACGTTTGCTAACAACATATATGTGTTCATAGCAGTTAAGTGATGAATCGAAAAGTCTGTGTATTTTTGCAATAGCGCAATGCTTGCAAAATGAAAAAGTTAGCAACCAATGCGCAGAAAAATCCAAAAGCTAGGTAACATTTTGCCCTGCTACGACACATATATTAAACGTTGTGCAACAGTTAAAAACCAAGAACTAAAAACAGAAATATGATACCAACTAATGATTTATTACTATTTGGATTAGCCGCATTGATAATGGTAATTTCGCCTGGCCCGAATATGATTTATTTA
>NZ_JBHULE010000007.1:0-10633 GCF_042684305.1 Aquimarina rubra
TTGATTTTCCTGATAATTTCATTTTGAAATGTTTTTTTTAGATTTCTCTAATTTTTGATTTTCCTTTATCCGTTTTCAGAGGAATTTATTGAAATTTCTGTTGCGGTTTGGAAATTGCTTACAACGTTTAATATATGTGTCGTAGCAGAGCAAAATGTTACCTTGCTTTTCGATCTTTCTGCGCAGTGATTGCTAACTTTCCTTTCTGCAAGCATTGCGCCTAACCAAAAATACAATAACTATTCGATTGACTACTTAGCTGCTATGATCACATATATAGTGTTACCACACGTTACTTATTTTTTAATATAAACATATGTTTTTCCACTTGGGATATGAGATAAACTAAATTTTTTCTGATCATAATTCAGTATTAAATAGTCTAAAGTGTCAGTTTTGTTTGTTAATCTAAGAAGCTCAATAGGTTGAGACATTGTTCTTATCTCTTTCAAATAACTTCTTGTAATTTCGAAATCATAAATATCCGCTGAGTCTGTTTTAGTTCCGATAATAGACATAATCCACTTTTGATTACTTATTTCAATTCCAGAAAGGGTATCTTCTTCGTTAAACCAGATACCATTTTCAAAATTTGCAAGTTTTATTAAGTTAGTGTTTTTAATTTCTCTTTCCTTGTCGGAAACACTTATTTTGGTATCAGTTGGATTATCAGCTTCGATTTCTTTACTCTCTTTATTCCAGAGTTTTAAGGTTAAAATAGTAATTAAAAAACTCAAAAGGGTAATCACAAATCCAGCTACAATTATTCTTTTTCCAATTTTAGATTCAAAAGTTTTAAGTTTCAAATCTAAGTCTAGTATTTGGTCAGTTTTAGATTCCCGTTCTTTTTTTTTTGAGTCGCTCAGTTTCTAAATCGAATTCAATTTGTGTAAAACCACCTTTAGATAAAAACTCATCAATTAATCCACTATACTTTACCGGCATTAATCCAGAGTTATACTTTTTACTAGATACCCACATTAGATCATCTTGGTGGAGAATAATTTGGTCTAATAAATGTTTAACCTGATCCTGATTCAAGTTAGGAAATACTTCTTTCTGAATTTCTCTTTGAGTAAACGATTTGCTTTTATTTTCACGTAAGAATTTTAAAATTTCATCTCTTTTATCCATATTTTTTGGATGTGTGGTAACGTTTAATATATGTGTCGTAGCAGCGCAAAATGTTACCCTAATTTTCGATATTTCTGCGCATTGGTTGCTAACTTTTCCATTTTGCAAGCATTGCGCCATTGCAAAAATACACAGACTTTTCGAATCATCACTTAACTGCTATGAACACATATATAGTGTTATGGCACGTACCACTTTTACAAGCCTGAACTTAGTAAACAAGCCGCAGTAAAATGATATCAGATTGCGCCTGCCTGCCTCTGGCAGGAATTGCTCCGTATTATTTTTCTTAATCTCCAGCGATCACTTTGCTGCCTTTGGATTGATCACTTACCAAACTAAAAAATCACAAATCCTTTTTCCGTCAAAATTATCGTGATGAGCCAAAGAAAAGCGATTTTTCAGCACGTTATTACTCCGAAACTCTCCGTTTTCGTGGTTTTTTTATCGCTTTTTTACTTTGGATCGGATACAAACCACAGCAAAAATTCTCTGTTCTTACGAGCGAGGTTCGTCCGCAGACGGGTTCAGATTGCGTTTTGCTTTTCAGATAACAAGTATGTGCCCTAACGTTTTATATATGTGTCGTAGCAGGGCAAAATGTTACCCTACTTTCGACAAAAACTGCGCATTGGTTGCTAACTTTTCCTTTCTGCAAGCATTGCGCCTTACCAAATATACAAGAATCATTCGATTGACCACTTAGCTGATATGATCACATATATCGTGTTAGCAAAAGTTTATTTCAAATCTATTGGCGGTGCAAATGGAGGTGGAGGAACGAAACCGTATTTATCATATACTTTCGCAGTCTCATCAATATACACCTTATGAATAGATAAGAACCATTTATGAATAGAATCTTTCTGATCCAAGATTCGTGCTCCTTCAAATACGACCTTACCATCTTTTATACCTGCAAAACAATACAAAACGAAATAATATGTTCCTCGTTCAACCTTCTCTTTATCCTTCCTTGGGTGTGAAGTGAATGCTGCAAAATTCAAAAATAGCCAACGATCACTTTTTGATTCCGTAAAAAATGAAAATAAGTGATTTCTCGAGTCTAGAGTGTTAAATTCTAATTCTAGATTTTCTAGAGATTGCTTTATTAATTCAGAGTTCTTTTCGTTAAGATTTAGCTCTCGCGCCAAAAAATCATAATCTTTACTATGTTTAAAATTGTAAGTAATGTCTTTCGCCTTTTTCAAGATCATATCAAATTCCGATTGATTTAGAGCTTGAGAGTAACTATTAAAAAAGGATAAGATTATCCAAACAATTATTACTTTTTTCATTCACTATCATTTTTGCTAACGTTTAATATATGTGTCGTAGCAGGGCAAATTGTTACCCTGCTTTTCGATTTTTCTGCGCATTGGTTGCTAACTTCTACCTTCGGCAAGCATTGCGCCTTGCCAAAAATACAATAACCATTCGATTTGTCACTTTGCTGCTATGATCACATATATCGTGTTGTGTGTAGTTTTTTATTTTACTTCACCACTAAATCCATACCAAGTAAGAGTTTCTTTTTCTAATTTTGAAAATTCACGAAATAATTGTCCTAATTTATTCAGTTCAGAAGGTGTACATTGAATATTAAATTCCGATAATGAATTTCTATTATTATTCACTCTAATTCCAATAACACAATCATTTGAGTGATTTAATAGTGAAAATTCACATTTAAAATAAAATGCAAAATTGTCTTTAGATTTTTCAGAGCCTAATTCCCAAACAAAATGTTTTGTTCCGTTAAAGGAAAAACCTTCTAGAGCTTCAGCTATTCTTTTTAATTGGTCAGCATTATCATAAATCTCAAGTTGTCCTTTGCTTTCTCCATTTGATGCCTCAAAAATTAAATTGATATGATATGGCTCTTCATAAGGTTGGCGAACTATATGTATTATTTTTTCCAATTAAAGTCAGTTCAGTTTTTAATTACACACAACGTTTAATATATGTGTCGTAGCAGGGCAAAATGTTACCTTGTTTTTCGATTTTTCTGCGCATTGGTTGCTAACTTTATCTTTTTGCAAGTATTGCGCCTTCATAAATATACAACAACCTTTCGATTGATCACTTTGCTGCTATGATCACATATATAGTGTTAGCAAACGTACTTTTTAGAAACTGAATTCTATTACTACAATCCGTTTGTGGAAATAGTCATTAAAATCGGGGTTAGAATATAAAATTCCGTTAACCATCAATTCATTTTGCATAATTCCAGCAGCTTCTCTTTTCGTCCAATATTTTTTAATTAGAGAGTCAGAATCTTTTATTTTATGAAGTGCTCTCATATATTTTCCAACTCTATTAACTTGTAATCCGTGGACAGAATCTTTTGTATATATATCATTCCATAATCCACTTTTCTTGAATTCAGTATTTGTTTTGTCAGATTGGAATTTGAATTTATTCCAGTCAGTCGTAGAGCTCGAAATAATATCCGTCAAATATTTTCGATAAGCCTTTTCGGTAGTCAAATCAGGATAGGTTTTGCTTAAGTTTTTTTCAAAGTCAGATACAAGTAAATTCAGAGATTTAGTTTTTCTTTCTCCTAGCACTTTCTCAAATTCATTGATTCTGTTGTCAGCTTGTTTTTGAGAACAACTAAAAGCTAAAATTAGAATGAAAATTAGTGAGAATTTCTGCATATCGGTTTATATGTTTGCTAACGTTTAATATATGTGTCGTAGCAGGGCAAAATGTTACCTTGCTTTTCGATATTTCTGCGCATTGGTTGCTAACTTTTACTTTCTGCAAGCACTGCGCCTTACCAAAAATACAATAACCTTTCGATTCTTCATCTAGCTGCTATGAACACATATATAGTGTTATGGCACGTACCACTTTTACAAGCCTGAACTTATTAAATATGCCGCAGTAAAGTGATATCAGATTACGGACTGCTCCGTATTATATTATTATTCTCTAGCGATCACTTTGCTGCCTTTAGATTTATCAATTATCAAACTAAAAAATCACAAACCCTTTTTTCGTCAAAATTATCGTAATGAGCCAAAAAAAGCGATTTTTCAGTACGTTACTACTCCGAAATACTCCTTTTGAGTGATTTTTTATCGCTTTTTTACTTTGGATCGGATATAAACCACTGCAAAAACTCTCAGTTCAAACGATCGAGGTTCGTCCGCAGACAGGTTCAGATTGCGTTTTGCTTTTCAGATTCTGAGTATGTGCCCTAACGGTTAATATATGTGTCGTAGCAGGGCAAAATGTTACCTTGTTTTTCGATTTTTCTGCGCATTGGTTGCTAACTTTTACCTTCTGCAAGCATTGCGCCTTACCAAAAATAGAACAACCTTTCGATTTATGACTTAGCTGCTATGACCACATATACGTTGTTGTGTGGTCGTTTTTTATTCCGAAATGTCTATTATTTCCAAATTTTGTTCAACAATTTGCTTCTCAGTTCTTCTTTCATTTTCTCCAACATTAATCACTTTAGCAAGCTTTTCAATCAGCCCATTTTCATTTTCTTGCGATATTATCAAATGGATTTTCTTTTCGCCTTTTTTTCGGTTCTCAATTTCATTTAAATAAATCCTTAATAATTCAATCCGCCATCTTTCTTCCATCCGTCCAAATTCCTCCATAATAATGAGCGAATTATTTTCAGTAATCCAATCCCAATGAAAATCTAAAATTTGATTTCCATTAAAGCTTTTTGCATCATACCAAGTTTCATATAGCTTTTCCGTTTTTATAAAATCATAATACTCATCAAATAATTTCATATTTGAAGGAAAGCGAAACACCTCAAAATTCACACCTACAATTAAGTCATTAATGAACTTCCGTCTTTCAATTTTAGATTTTCCAATAATCAAAAGGTGTTTTTTATTCAATATGTTTTTAGCTTTCTCAATCATTTTTCAAATGACACACAACGTTTAATATATGTGTCGTAGCAAGGCAAAATGTTACCTTGCTTTTCGATTTTTCTGCGCATTGGTTGCTAACTTTTACTTTTGCAAGCATTGCGCCATACCAAAAATACAACAACCATTCGATTTGTCACTTTGCCGCTATGATCACGTATATGGTGTTAGCATACGTTTCTTTTCCAATGTAATATAAGAATTCCGTTAAGTATTAAATTTATTATGATTGCAATTTTAAATTCTGGAAATTCAAATAAAATCAAACTTAATATGATAGAAGGAAACATAAGACCTACAATTTTCTCCCAATTTCTATTAAATTCAGGAATAGCAAAATAGAATCCATAAACTAAAGCACAGATTAGTGTCCATACACCAAAAATTATAAAACCCATTTGAGCTTCTCCGTGAACATTTCCAATTCTACTCAACATTATAACAATCGGTATTAGGTTTATAGTAAGAGCAATTCCATAATAATTCCGAATGTATTTTTTTTGTTTTTTTAGCATTAAGTTTTGCTTTCAGTCAGTTTTATAATTCCAAGTTTTTCAATTGTTCCAGCTTTTCATTTTTGGTTATTCGCTTACCGAAGAATTGCTCAATTTTTCCGTTAAGCCATTTTTCTCGATAGTTTTCCCAGCTTTTATAATAAGGAGGTTCTCCATTGTCATCAAATCCATATTCAAATCCACAGGAACAAATATCATAGGAAGGATGACCATTTTCGTCATAAGGTCTCCATTCTTTGTCATCCGATTTTATTCCGCAAACTGGACAGAAACAATATCCGTCAGAACTTATATTTAGCTCAACTTTTTCTCCATTCCAAGTATTTATGATTTCTTTTCTCAAATGTTTGCTAACGGTAAATATAACAAACGTTGTTGTTCCGAAGGACAACTATGTCTTGTTATATAGTGTTATAAGCTATTTTTTTTCCAGTTTTTGATTATTAATAAAGTTGAATCTAAACTTATTATTCGTGGTATTGGAAACTCAGGCAAGCCTTCAAACAGGATTTCGTTAGCCGCGGTTCCGCATAAATATAGATTGTTTTCTTCCGCGTACTTATACAAGCTATCTAATTTAATTTGGTTCTGATTTCTTTTTTTTTCACTAGCGATTGAATCTATAAGAAACGTGAAATAACTTTCACTTTTATAATCATATCTTAAACTAATTAGAGTTTTTAAATTTTCATTTATTTTTTTTGAATACTCAACTGTTTCAGAATCTTTAGCTCCTGTTTCGGGGTCTATTAATATTGTTTTCTTGATAGATAAGTTATTGCTAAGTTCCAGATTAAATTCGTTGCATTTCCAATATTTAGAATGCTTTGAAGCGTCCTCAAACTCAATTTCAGTCCAAATACTATCAATTTCATCTTCTATCCAATAAGTTGGACTCCCTTTAATCCAATTAGCATCTACAGGTGCGATTTCTTGTATTATTTTGCTTTGCTCATTTTTACAGGAAAATGTAACTGGAAGAAGAATCAAAATAAAAATTATTTTTCTCATTAAAATATTTTATTCTTGCTTATAACGTTAAATATAACAAACGTTGCTGACCTAAAGGGCAGCTATGTTTTGTTATATAATGTTAGGTACTTTTATTTTTAAAGGTTCAATATTTTCATATAGTTCTTTTTTACGCTGAAATTCTAACCGATCAAATATTATTGCAGATTTTCCTTTCCGAATTTCCGAATCAACAATTTTCTCAACATAATCAATTTCTGCAGCCCCAATACCATAGTAATCAAAGATTAGTGAATCAAATTTTTCAAAATTACATTTAATTGCTAAGGCTTTTCTTTTTCCAAGAAGTAGATCGTTAACTTTTCCGTTGACATCCAATTCAAGATACTCTGAGATATTTTGAGCTTTTTTAAGATCAATTTTTAAGTCGTTCATAATAAAACCTCCAACTGAAATAGGTTTTAGTAACTTCCAAAGTCCCGTTCCTGAATGTTCTTTTGTCCAGATTAATTCAGAATTCTGGTTTTGAAATTCATCAGATAAGAGTAAGGAAAATTTATGACCTAATTCATTATTGTCAGAATCGAAATTTGGTATATAAATTTTTATTATTTGTCCAGATACTAACTTGAATTCAGGAATAGATATTCCATTTAATTCAAATTTCTTATTTGTGAAAACAGTATTGTTCATCATTGTACCTAACGTCTCGGCTATGGTTAGTACGGGAATTAAAAGTAGTGAACTTTCGATTAAGCACTTAGTCAAAACTTTTTATTTTGTTTTATCTTTTTCTTTATAAAGCCAAATCAAAAAGATTTGGCGGACTTAGTTTAAAGGCTCTAAACTTTGGGTTAAACACTAAAACCTGTATTAATTATAGCCATTGTTAGCAATAGTTCTTATTACTTCTTCTTTTGTTAAAAACGATTTAATTTTCTGGTTGTTTTTCCAGTTTTCGTATATCATTTTGTGTGTTTCATAGGCTTGTATTCTTAATTCAGATAATACTTCACCATTCTTTTCGGCAAGTTTAATTTCATCCATAATTTTCTTAGAACTTAAAGCGCTTTTATCTCCATAAATGTAGAGTTCCCTTTTTTGACTAAACTCTTCAAGTACCTCGTTTAAACAATATGCGATACTTCCATTTCTTAAATCAAAAATAACTGGTTTGTCATTTGGGAGATTTTGTAAAAGAGTCAAAAATTCTTGATTATCTTCTCTACAGCCTGAAATCGAACCCCAAATACGATATTCGATAGGTTCTTCATTAACTTTCCTTATAGGCAAGCCATAAGAAAAATAGTCTTGAATATTTTCGATTCCAGAAACACCGTTATAGTCTTTTATTGATTTATATGCTAGATCAAAAAAAGGATCTAATAATTTATACTCCATTTGAGATTTTTCATTTCTGCGAGTGATATTACTTGTTAAAGAAATCGTATCATTCTTTATATCTATTTCGCTTATCCTAAATCCTATTCCATCTAGTATAGGTTCCCGATGTTGTATTGTAGAATCTAATTGACTTGTATTTAATTCGTTTAAGAATTTATTTAAAATTTGATTATCAATCGGAAATGATTTTTGATAATGGATAACTAATGTGTCTTTTCTGTGTTCTCTATATGAAGTTGAATCTATCCATTCTTTGACATAGTAACTATCTTGATATGTGTATTGTTCAATAGTTTTATCTTCAATATTAATTGTGAATTTGGTCGGATTAAGAAATGAAGGTGCGAAGAGAACCTGAACTTCTTTTAAATTAGGGGTATTATTACAGGAAATTAAGCTTCCTATCAAAAGGAGTAGAATTAGTTTTTTCAAATGTTTTTCTTAATTATTGCTAACGTTTAATATATGTGTCGTAGCAGGGCAAAATGTTACCCTATTTTTCGATTTTTCTGTGCATTGGTTGCTAACTTTTTCATTCTGCAAGCATTGCGCCTTACCAAATATACACAGACCATTGATTGATCACTTAGCTGCTATGATCATATATATAGTGTTGTGAGTAGTTTTTATTCTTTTTTTAAATAATTATTTAGGCATTTCGGACAAATAGGGGACAGTTTATCAAACATCATTTCATATTTTTCAAATTCCGATTCCACGTCAATTTTTAATTCTTTAATTCCTATTTTGTTTACCAAAGTAGGATCCACAATATAGTGTCCGTTAAAAAGCCCTTTTTTGTCCAATACTTCGATATTCAGAATTTCAGAATCCATAGATTCCTTCATTTTATTAACCTTCTCAGCGTGATATTCGGAAATTAAACCAGCGATATTTTCTCCGTGTATTTTGCATATTACATATCCCATTAATACTCAAAATCTAAGGCATGTTTTTTCCAATCTACCATTTTAAATTTTTCAATAATTTCGTCACCCAATGGAAAACAATATTCCTTTTGAAACCAAATTAATAATAACGAAGATGCATGCATTTTTTCATCCCTTGCAGGTTGATGATGCCATAACTCCGCGACACATACGATTGGTGGTAGACTCATTGGAGTTCCAAATCGATATGGTTTATCGACTTCAATAGGTGTTTGTTTCGGTTCAATCAAGTAATATTCATCCATATAACACATTTCCTGTGCTCTTTTAATTACTCTTTCAATAGCACGCTTATTGGATTTGTCGGTAGGAAGTCCCTCAAGAAGACCATTGTACGTCCCCCATTGATGTAACTCTTTTATTTTTACTTCAATCCCATCTCTCAATACTAATTCCATAGTTTTAGATTACTCACAACGTTTAATATATGTGTCGTAGCAGGGCAAAATGTTACCTTGCTTTTCGATATTTCTGCGCATTGGTTGCTAACTTTTTCCTTTTGCAAGCATTGCGCTATTGCAAAAATACACAGACTTTTCGAATCATCACTTAACTGCTATGAACACATATATAGTGTTATGGCACGTACCACTTTTACAAGCCTGAACTTAGTAAACAAGCCGCAGTAAAGTGATATCAGATTGCGCCTGCCTGCCTCTGGCAGGAATTGCTCCGTATTATTTTTCTTAATCTCCAGCGATCACTTTGCTGCCTTTGGATTTATCACTTACCAAACCAAAAAATCACAAATCCTTTTTCCGTCAAAATTATCGTAATCAGCCAAAAAAAAGCGATTTTTCAGCACGTTACTGCTCCGAAATACTCCTTTTGAGTGATTTTTTCATTGCTTTTTTACTTTTGATCCGATACAAACCACTGCAAAAACTCTCAGGTCAAACGATCGAGGTTCGTCCGCAGACAGGTTCAGATTGCGTTTTGCTTTTCAGATAACAAGTATGTGCCCTAACGTTTAATATATGTGTCGTAGCAGGGCAAAATGTTACCCTGATTTTCGATATTTCTGCGCATTGGTTGCTAACTTTTACTTTTTGCAAGCATTGCGCCTTACCAAATATACAAGAACCTTTCGATTCATCACTTAACTGCTATGAACACATATATAATGTTACCCATTGTTTATTTATTCAAAATTGCTTCTTTCAAGTCCTTAAATTTCGACCAGTTAATAGATGGATAATCTCTTATAAAAAAAGTTGAGTCTCTAGAAACTATAGTGTTAAACATTCCGCTGTTGTCAATACGTTGAGGAAGGGATAATTTAGAATTTACAAGTTGTAAAATACACTCTTCAGCTAACTTTAAGTTCTCAGTAGAGAGTTTTATATTATTGTTTTCCTTTGTTTCAATCTGTTCAGAGCAATTGGTAATTATTTTTTTGTAGTCAGCGAATATTTCTCCATTATATTTTTTGCTGTATATTTTTATTATTTCCTTATCACCACCAAATTCTCCACATTTTTCATCTTGGCGAACTAATTGTATTTCCTGTGGGATATTTAAACTCGCTAATGGTTTTAATTCCTGTGCAAAGGAGGGACTTCCGGAATAAATAGTTAGAATAATGCCGATTAAAATTTTATTCATTCAATTTTTTAATAATGGGTAACGGTTTGTGTATGAAACGTAGCGTGCAAAAAGACACTAACTTTTCGGATAAACATAGAGCCGAATTTTTTATTTTGTTTTTATTTTTTCTATTTTAAAAGCCAAATTAAAAATTTGGTGGTCT
>NZ_JBHULE010000008.1:0-6318 GCF_042684305.1 Aquimarina rubra
TGATTACTATCCGTTTGGGATGCTATTAACTAATCGAAATGGAAACTCATCTGAATACCGTTATGGCTTCCAGGGACAGGAAAAAGATGATGAAATCAAAGGGGAAGGAAACTCTATGAATTATAAATATAGAATGCATGATCCTCGTTTGGGTAGATTCTTTGCAATAGATCCTCTGGGTCACGAGTTTCCTTGGAATAGTCCATATGCCTTTTCTGAAAATGATTTAATACGAGCAGTCGAACTTGAAGGATTAGAGAAAGTCATTACTATTACTGGTAACAACGTTGAACCCAGAACCATAACAGATAAAGAAACAATAGATCGAGTTAGAAATAAGTTTCTAAGTGGACATAAATTTTTCGATAATAGTCGCTGGGTAACAGGATTTAGGTATTATAATTCTGCTGATAAGTCTATCTATGGATATGGACATTTGGACATTCATCTGCGAGATAATGGTGAGAAATGGATTTGGTTTGAAGGATTCCCTGAAGATAAATTAGAGGAACGCGAGCTAAAAGCAGCTAAAACCAAAGTTATATGGGAAGGTGTTGTTGATGTTGGGATTGGTACAATAGGTCTAATAACGGCTGGTGCAGAAGAAATTGTTTCTGTAGGAGGAGCTACACCAGCAGTTGCTGCTCAAATAATATTTTCTATAGATGAATTTGCTGGGGGTGTCGATAAAATAATGGATCCCGAATCAGCATTGAAAAGAGAGGCAAAACCAATAAAATATGTAGTGGCAACATTTTTAGGTGATGATGGAGTTACTATGTATAATATTATCGATGTAACCTTGGGAGTAACGGATATACTTGGTGCGGATAAATTAAAAGATTTTATAGGTGCTTACGATACAATAAATGACGCCCAAGGTGCTATTGATGAGCACAGAGAAGCAGAAAGTAAAAAAGAATCCAAAAAGAAAAATGAAGGATGATAATCAATATTATTTGTATGCTGGAGTATTATTTTTGATTTACGGGTTTATTAGCGATGAAACTAATTTTATCTCAGGTGAAATAAAATATGGAATAGGAATAATATTTTTTCTTTGCTATTATTTATTAACAAAAACAAAAGATGAACAAAACTAATTCACGGATCTATTTAGTCTTGGGAATGGTTTTTTGGATATTAACAATAAAACTAGATTATTTAAGGATTCCTTATTTTATTAAGTTTTTTATTGGACTGATACCCATAGTTTACGGCCTTTTTCTATTTTTTAAAGAAAGAAACAAATGAAAATTATCTTAATTTTTTTTTATATCCTATTGCTTTTAAGTAGTTGTAATAACAGTGTTACTCAAAAAAAATATTTAATTGAAGGCAAGGTTAATGCCTTAACAAAAGACAAAATTAATGTTGATCATATTTATAAGTTAGAAGTTCAATATATTGGTAGAGAAGATGACAATTATGTCTTTTTTTCCAATAAACAATTAGGTATAACTGATTACATAAAAGCCATTGTCACTTCAGAAATAAGAAGCAATTTTCTTAGTAAAAATAGTTCAGAGATAAATGAGAATAAATTTGAAAATAATATAAGATTAGACATAAGTCGTAGATTGGCTAAAGATGATTTTAAAATATCTAATTTTAAAATGGATTCTCCTTAGCCTTTCCGTTCTAACTGATAAAATAGATTAGTCTGGATCACATTAATTAAAAGTTATAATCTATGTGATTATATAAAAGTAGACTAAGTTGCTGTTTCCTTGAAGCTTCCCGCTACCGCTAGTCTATGACTAGTGGCGGTAAGAGTGTCTCGTCCTAAAAAAAGTTTACATATTTTACATTAATCCTAAAATAGATTTACAATTTATTCTTAGTCCTATTATAGCTTTACAATGATAGGACTTTTTATATAATAATTCTTCCATAGTTTTTCCGTTTTTATATTGTTTTGATGTACTTGATTAGGAGTTAGATTTCCTATACTCATATGTGGTCTTTCATTATTATATAGTTTAACAACTGTATCAAGCAATCCTTTTGCTGTTTCTATACCTTCTACTTTATAATCATTGAGATATTCTTCTTTAATAATTCCATTGATTCGTTCTGCAATGGCATTTTCTAGTGGATCTCCGTTTTCAGTCATACTAATCTCAATATTGTTCGCTTGTAATAATTTTACATACTCATTACTAAAATACTGTGTTCCTCTATCAGAATGATGTATCAATCTGGAATTGTTTTCTAAGTTTTCTGAGAGATTCAATATTGCCATTTGTAATGCTTGGATTGTTTCAGAAGTCAATAAACTATTAGCTAAATGATATCCAACAATTTTTCTAGAATAAGCATCTGTTATAAAACTAATATAGAGAAAACCAGTTTCGATTTTCCAATACGTAATATCCCTCGCTAGCGCTCGTCTGTGACGAGTGTCGTACCAGATTGGTTTAAGACAGGACTAAGAATAATATAAAAACAAAAGCTACCATAATAAGTAGCTTTTGTTATCTTAAAGATAATAAGAAAAACGAACTAGTGTTATGAAAAAAACTACCCCCGCTAGTGCTCGTTTGTAATGAGTACCGTACCAGCTTGTTTAGGATAAGAGCAATAAAATAAATAGAAATAATAGATACTTAGAGTTGTTTTAGGTAGCTATTATTTTTTAGGACAAGACGGTGTGTTTATATGGCACTCGTTGCAAACGATCGCCAGCATATAAGATAGACAATTTTTACAAGTACTGGCTATACCATATCATATTTTCATTATAAAACATCAGTTACAGGTAACAAATAGTATCATAATGACACATCTATATAGCAAGGCTATGCTATGAAGTTATTAAAAGTCTTACTACAAGTAATTGAATTTTAGAATAGAGATATGAGTAGAAAATATAAATTTCATAATACATCAGGACTCTATTTTGTGTCTTTTGCTACAGTTTATTGGATAGATGTATTTACCAGGCAAAAATACTTTTCAATTTTAGCAAGTAGCATAGAATATTGCAGAAAAGAAAAAGGGATGGAAGTATATGCGTATTGCTTTATGCCCAGTCATATGCACTTAATATTTAGATCAACAAAACAAAATCCTTCTAGCCTATTAAGGGATTTTAAAAAATATACTGCCAAGAAAACATTACTAGCAATACAAGATAACCCGCAGGAAAGTAGGAAAGAATGGTTATTAGAGATGTTTGCAAAAGCAGGCAAAGAAAGAAGTAATATAAATACCTATCAATTTTGGCAACATCACAATAAACCAATCGAATTATGGACAGACAAGGTAATACAACAAAAGGTAGATTATATCCATAATAATCCTGTGCAATCTGGTTTTGTAACAGATACTGTAGATTGGAAATACAGTAGTGCAAGAAATTATCAAGGAGATCAGACTATTTTAAAAATTGATAGCGATGGTTTTTTATTAGGACTGGTTAAGTAAAAAAGTTTTTGGGTACTCGTTACAAACGAGCACCAGCGATAGCTTTTGTTGTCTGTATACTATTCAGATTCTTGTTCAGTTACTCGCCATAAGCCTCCAACTTATTATGTATTTTTTCTATTTCAGTATCCACATAAGATTGTGCAAAATGCACATACCGGTAAAAAGAATTACTATTAGCACTATGACCACTAATGGAACGTACCAGGTGTTCTGGCATCCCTAAAATCAATAAGGTAGTAATAGCGGTACGTCTCATCATATGAGAACTCATTTTATCACAAAAGCGCTCAGGCTTTTTCTGAGCGTTTTTAGAAGCGTTATAAGCTTTACCCTGTCGTTCTCTAGAAAGCTCAATAGGAGCCGTAAAATTAGCTTTCTCACCAATACTTTTTAAGGTTTTATTAAAGTTGAATAAAGTGATGGGTGTAAACAAAGATGTTTTGACACTCCTTGATTTGTATTTCTGATAAATATCCACAGCATAAGCCGGTAGTTTTACAGCGCTATATGCTTTTGTTTTTTTACTTTTTACCTTTAGGTACCATTCTCCATTTTGTAGCTCAAAATTCTTGTTAGTCAATAAAAATATATCCGAGAACCGTAAACCCGTAGTACATCCAAAAACAAAGATATCTTTAATACGTTTCTCTGGTGGGGTCAATATCTTTTGGAATTCCTGATCATGAATGAGAAACTTTAACTGCTCTGGGGATAATACCAGGATATCTACTTCTTCTTTACGTACATATAACAGCTTATGAAAATCCCCAGTATTATAGTGTTTTTCATTTTTAAGGTAATTAAAAAAAGTACGTATTTGTTTCATATTGGCACCTACATAATTATCATAGCACCCTTTTTTGTACATAAAATCAGAGAACTTCCGATAAAATTTTTTCCAGTAGTTTTTTTCTGAGGCTAATTCTCTTTTAGTTAGTTTACTGGCGTCACTGATACGTAGCTCAAAATCTGTACTGGAGGTAAATTCAATTAAGTTATGAAGCACGTATCGATAATTATCGATGGTGCCTTTAGTGATTTTAGTACCATTCTTTTTTAACCGTTTACCGGTTTCAGAATCACGGATAAACTGCTTAAATAAAGGTAAGATGGGGGTAGTTTTTTTCATAACACTAGTTCATTTTTCTTTTTATCCTTAAGATAACAAAAGCTACTTGTTATAGCAGCTTTTATCCCTTATTATCTATTTCTATTCGTTGACTGCTTACTCATACATGCCGCTAGTTAGAAACTAGAGGGAGCGAGGGGAAGTTTTCATCCATATATTCTTTTATTGTTCTTTAACTACCAATCTAATACGACGTGAGTAACACAATCTAGTTAAACGGATGCTATTTTGTTTAAAAACTTTGGACCCTTTCAAGTTTCTATTTAATCACTTTTCAAAGAGATGAAAGGTATAATAAAAAATAACATCACAAAAATTACACATCCCGTAATATGGAATATTAAGTTATGATAAGTCCCCAGTAATAAGTAACTGATAATACCTGAGATCAAACCAATAAAAACACCAAAGAAAAAATATAAAATTTTCCTTCTATTACTCATTATTGAGTAAAACAATGCACTTAAGACCGAAATAGAGATAATTCTAGTAAGGACACCGTTAACTTTAGGTTTATAAAATCGAAAATCTAAAGCTTCTATCCTATAATTTAAAAAATAAACAATAGCTAAAATAACAATTATCAAGAAGATAAATTTCATTCTGTTAATCATAGGGCTCGAATTTACTTTTCAACCATTTATTTTATTTATAATCTCTTTTACTTACCTCGATTTTACATCGATAAATCTAAATCATTAAAATTGTTATTATTTTGTTTAGTTTAGAAAGTTGGCATTGCTGATCTAATAGAACCTCTAACTGATTGCTTTGGCTTACTTTTCTTCGTGTCAGCTTTCAATTTACTTTCAATTTTGTCGTTTACCTGAATTGTTGCTCTGGTAGCTGCAGCTTCAGCTGCTTTGGTGTTCCAATTTGTAGTCTTCCCTTTTGTTCCTGGAGTTACTTCTTTCCATACAGAACTATCTCCTCCTAGATCGTGGTTCATTTCTTTATGAGACCCCTGTCCTTCATCGTGAGTAGTATTTCCTGTTTTTAGTCTTTTCTTTAGAATATTAGCAAATTTCTCATGCTCTTTTAAAGTCAATGCTTCCTGCAAAGTTGGTATGTCATCAACACTAGTTTGACCATACACTTCTTCATATATTTCAATGAAATTGGAATGCGAATAAAAATCCTGAATAGCGTGAAAATACTCTCCTATATTCCTTCCTAATTCATAATTTGTAACTTTTCCACTCTCATATTTTTCAAGTATTTGCCTTATACCCGTATTCACTCGATCGAAATTAGTCATTATTTCCTGATAATTCATTTCATCAAAATGTTCCTCGTGAATAGATTCAACTCCAAACATCCCACCAGACACTACGTGCTTTATATATCTAGTATCAGGGGCTACCACTCCTCCATCAAAAATGCCGGTTCCAACAATTCCTCTTCGATAATCTTCTAATACTTGGTAATTCTTGGTGGTCTGTTGCATTTTAGATTTAGCAAATGCCATGCTAGTAATTCTTTTATGAACGTCAATATTAAAATTACCATCAGGATCAATAAACCTTAAAGGTGAATTTTTAACAAAATTATAAGGGGTATAGCTCGGCAATTTTTTAAATTCTAAATCAATCTTAAACCACCTACCGATTCTAGGATCAAGCATTCTTCCTCCGTACTCATAGGAATTCCCTTCTCCTTTCAGTTCATCATCTTTCTCCATACCATTAAACCCATAACGGTATTCAGATGAGTTTCCATTTCGATTAGTTAATAGCATCCCAAACGGATAGTAATCA
>NZ_JBHULE010000008.1:6440-124638 GCF_042684305.1 Aquimarina rubra
TCGGTAATGACACTTAATACATTTCCTAAGTGATTGCTTAATTCATAACGCTTATCTCCTACTTCATTGGTAAACATTTCTGCTAGTGCAGTCTCTTCATCAGTAGTTTTAATACGTTTTTCCTCTAATCCTAATCGGCTGCTACCGTAAATATGATGCTCTGTTAAGAATACGCCTTCTTCATTACCTACCATTCCTTCTACGGGTGCAATCTTTGCTACGATATCTGCTCCAGACTTCAAATGCGTATTAGGTCGTAAAGTAATACCATTTCCTGCCGTGTAACTTACCATAGCTGTTGCTTCTACCACCACTTCTTCAGCCTCTGTACCCACAGTGATCATATCTACTGCTCTGTACTCTTGGTTATCTGCAATATTCTCACCTTTTTGTTCTAGCTCTATTGGATTTACTTCTGGATTTGGTATCCCATCAGAATAAGTATCGTACACAGCCATCGTATTTCCTTGTGCGTCTCTTACATAAAGCGTAGTCTTATTCTCTGGCATCACGGTTTTAGAAATACGGTTTCCTAATCCGTCATATCCAAAACTAATGGTAGTTCCATCATTCTTGGTTACCTTCCTTACTTTACCATCTACACGCCATTCTATTACAAGACCTTCTGCCTTATCTTCTATCAATTGTCCGATCTCGTCATAGATATAATTATCTAGTTCCTGTCCGCTATCGATATCTTTATCATATACTGCATCTATGCTCGGATCATCATATACAGAGCGTAACTGATTGGATAGTTTGTATTTTTTCTTGGTAACAGGATCTACAGTAGCCTCTTCATTGTAATTGTATGTAAAATTATCCATCACCGCACCTGTGTGATCCGTACGCATTAATTTTTCTAAATTTCCATTATTATCGTAGTCATACGTAGTATTATAATTTTCATTGCCACTACCATCATACCCTTGCATTTGTTTGATACGGTTAAGCTGATCGTATTCATATTCATTACGCTGTAATCCCAGCATGGACTCATCATTATCAATCAAACTGGTAATCATCTGTTTGATATTACCATTGTATAGATTCTTACCTGCAGTATTGCCATTGGCAAAAGCTGTAGTACTTGTGTTTCCTACAGAGGTATAATCTCCAGGCCTTGTTGAATCTGTAGCTCCGTAATAGCTAAGAGAGAATCCCATTGCATCTTTGGCAACTTTAGATCCGGCTGCACCATCATTACCCAGATCATAATCCGGAGAAAGGGTTTCTGAGTTTACTCCTTTTAACCAACCTTGTAAGGTGTAGGCGTAATCCATACCTTGTACTTTGGCATTACCCAGTTCGGTTCTGGCTAATGGTCCGTGTGCAAAATACTGATAGGACGCATCTTTCTCCCAGATCATATTATCATCAGAGGTCTGTACGTTAACGATACGATTATCAGCATCATATTCATATTTATGGATGAACTGATCCGGTTTTCCTTTTTGATAAATCACGCGCTGTACATTGCCACTAATCAGGTCATATTCATATTCAAGATTCTTTATTCCGGATATGCTATTTGTAGGGTCTATAGCCATTTGCTTGTTATGCTGTACTACCTCTTTTACATTCCCATGGATATCATACGCATAGAAAATCGCGTTATTATATTGCCTGGTTAAGGTCCCTGGTTCAACAGCATCAAAATAGTAGATACCGGTTACCCTGTTTCTGGAATTATCAACCAGATCATCGTTAGCGTCTGCAACCGTATTAAAAATAGCAGCTGCATTAAAAACCGGTGTGCTATAGATGGTTCTGGTTACCTCTACCTGGTTATCAGAAATATTTTTTGGATAATTATCCTCCAGTCTATTAAGAACCCTTTCATTTTCATCAGTGTTCATTAGTATCCCCGTGCTTTCTTCTATAGCCAAATTAACTTTTGGAATCATTTCTCCTGCTTCGGTAATACGTCCTAACCCATCATAGGTTGTATAACTAAAGGTATTATCTTCTTTTTGTCTTGCATTTTGTGAGGCAATAATTCTACCCAGATCGTCATAGGCAAAACGAGTTATTCCACCATCAGGAGTGTATTGCCATACTAATTGATTAAGTGAGTTGTACTTATACTCGGTTACCAAACGGTGGTTAGGCAATAACGCTGGATTTTCTGTAGCATTGTTTAAAGCTCGGTGCTCATTAATCTGTGCGTGAATCCCGTTTGCATCGAGTTCGTCTTTGGTAAAACGATCGATTCCTGCAGGTGGTACTGTCTGTGTCAAATTACCTGACTGGTCATAATAGTATAAGGTATATTGATACTCCTTATCAAAATAACGCATAGTGAATGCCTCATTAACATTTTTTAAAGCAGCTTTTAGATATGCTTTTTTAAAGGCCAATCGTTTGGCATCCAGAAAATTATTATAGCTATCTGCATTATAAGTTTCGCTTACATTAAGAATAAATTCCTCACAGTCATTTTCATTATCAATAATATCCACCTCTACATCAGGAATTACGGTGATCACTGCAGGCTGACAAGGCAGTTCGTTCTCTGTTAAGTACTCTCCTACAAAATCTACCCAGCTATCTGCATTATCCCCATTTAGCCTTACCTCATCGAAATATGCATCAATCACTCTTTGCGTTGCACTACTTCCAAAATTAAGTCCAGAAGAGGCAAATTCTGCGATAGTCAGAAATTGTAAACTCTCGATCGTGTCGATTTCCAATCTATCAATATAGTATTTATAATCTTCGGTAATTACAGCATATCTGATATCACAGAAATACTCTTGTGTATATAGTTCTGGTAAGGTATAGTCCTGTATACCATTAGCCACGCTTTGTAATACTTGATACGCATCTGTACAACTTACCGGTGCTACGGTTTCAGGAATACACGGTAGACAAGATCCTGGTTCATCTTCGTCTCCTAAGGCTTTTGTACTAAAAGCGAAAGATCTGGATAAAGATTGTTCTTCTGGACATTCTGGAGCAAAAAATCTAGCGGAAGCACCAGCCCCAAAAGGCACTGTTCTTTTGTATTCAGTAGAAATTCTAATTTCTACAGTTCTAATATCATTTGAGTTAGAAATAGGGGTGTATTCTAAATTAAATCTACTTGGGTTACTAAAAGAGCTTGTTCTATTTATGAAATTATAACTATCATTTAATATACCAGAATCAACTGTAAATCTAATACTTAAATTATTTCCTTCATTATCAATATCGTTTATTCTTAGATAATAAAAATCTATCTGGGATGGACTTTTAAACCAGTATACTTGAGATCTATCTAAATATCTTTTTATTGTTTCTGTATTATAAAATTCACAACTATTGGTTGAAGCACAATAATTTATCATGCTCTCATATATGTATTGTTGAAGAAATTCGTTATACTCATTATAAGAAGATAAGTTTACTGGTGTTTCGCTATTAAAATCTCCTCTTGACATTAATTCGTTCAAAAATGGTATCCAATTGTCAATAAAACCATCCAAAAGAGTATTATTACTATTATCACAGTATAAATCTAAAATATCTGGTTCTTCCTCCAAGATATCGAAAAGATCACACTCGAAATAAGTTGGTTGGTTGAAACTATTATCGGCATCTTCTAACAATAATGCTAAAGAATCATAAATTAGAGTGCTATTATCCAATTTAGTAAAATTGGCATCTAATTGACCTAAGGCAGCTCCTCCTCTGGGATCATTTTCATCCTTAAACTTTAATGAATTTAGCGTATTTATAGTATTAAGACCTTCAGTAGTTTCATTAATAAAGTAGACCAATCTGAAATCATAACTTCCTAAACTTATAGTTTGTACCCCTCCGTCTGAATTTAGTCTAGAACCATTCCAAGTGACCAAGGATAAATCGCGGAAATCCACGTCCGAAATTCCACTTGAAACACAATCATTTGTTCGACAATAGGTTCTTAAATTTGCAGTAATGAAATTTTGTAAAAATTGATTGTATTCAGGATATCCTGATAAACTTACATCATCCCTGTAAAAATCTCCTCTGGACAATAATGCATTCATTAAATTTTTAAAATGGAATGCTACTTCAGGTTTTAAAGTAGTTGCTCCTTCTTCACAAGTTAAGAAGTCATTAGGGTCTGTAGGATCTCCACTATCATCTATAACTCCACAACAGGAGAAATTTAGTAGTGTTTTGGCTTCTTTAAAAATTCTACCTTCTATTTTAACCTTAGAAAAGTTAGCATCCAGATAAGTTAAATTAGCAACATTAGATAATCCGCTAAAATTATTAATTGTTTCTCCTATAAATACCCCACTAATCAAATAATCTGATCCAGAAGGTAAATTACCATCCAATATGTAGGTGAGATAGGTCTCTGAATCTGTTTCTATATAACAAGTATTACCAACTGCTCTCCAGTATACATTCTGACCATTAGGAATCTCAAAGAACTCCGGTAGATAGCTGTTTTTATATTCGCTCAAATTCGTGATTTCGTATTCAGAATTTCCGATATTTCCGTTCTGTACCAATGCATTCATCAGTTTTATTAATGCCGATTTAAAACGAGGTTGCTTATCACAATCATTAAACACAGAAGTACCATCTGCTCCGGATCCTAAATCCTGACCAATATCATTACCAGAATTATTAATGGAACATTGTCCTATTCTAGCCTGTGTAGTACCAGATAGCACTATTTCTTCAAAAGAACCGTCGGTGGCATTCGAAGCTTGTACTCTTGCCAAAATTTGGAAACCAAAGGTCTCAGTAGTTGCATTATATGAACCATCCACGTAATACATATTAGTCATACTGGTAATAAACCATTGGTTATTGTATCCATATCCACTCCAAGAATAATTCGAAGAGTTTGCTGTTGCTATTGTTAAGGTTATCGGAGTTCCATTATCGAAAGTTAAGGACAAGGTATTACCATTTGTAGTTCCAGCTACATCAAACGCACCCACCGGAAGTGTACCACCCAAATCTTCAAACAAATCCTTACTTAAATACTGCCCTTTATACGGACGAGTACCTACTAAAGAAACCGGCTCCTGGTTATCATCTAATTCTGTAGCTAATCCATTAAGATATAATTCCATGTCTCTAGCCATTGGGCATAGACCTGTATTGATATAATATTCATAATTGGCCTGATTAATAGTTTCTTGCACCACATCTGCTGTATCTTGCCCCGAATTGTATAAATCATCGATTGGCGGAAAGCGTTTTTCTTTCTCCAAGTACAAATCATTTCCGTTCGAATTACACAAATTATTAGATGGTTGGTTAAACAATCCATTTATAGCACCTGACTGAGGATAATCTGAAATTACAGCCACTAATGATGCAGGCGCCTCATCAACACCAATACAGGTATTGTAGAACCCATTATTATATGCATACAAAGAAGATAAAACGAACTGAATCTTTTGTTTTAATGCCAGATAGTAGGATCTATAGGTCTGCCATACTCTATTTTTATCTTCTGGCGAAAGCTTAGAACCAGATAAAAAATCTCTTAAATCATTAAATCTAGTGAAATCATTAGTACAATCTGACACACTGTTACATACCGCCGTGTTATAAGCCACCTGAAGCATAAAGGTTCCAAAATTATCATAATCATTATTTAATGCGTGCTCCATTAAAGCATTTCGATTGACATAACTCGAACTGGAATTATTCTCATCGATAGCTTGAATTGATCGTTTAAAATAAGGATCGTTGTTAACCAGAATGTACGGTCCTGCAAAAATATCAAATCCTGTTCTTGTTGCTTCTTCATAAGTTTGTAGCCCCATGATGTAATTATTAAAACCATCACTATTCATTCTGGCACTACCGATAGCACCAATCTCTGCACAAACCGCAAAAGAATATTCCAGATAAGTATATTCTGGATGATATATGATCAACGATTCTCCCCAGGAATCTTGCCAATAACTTCTTAATTCATTTATATCCGTGAAAGCAATAAATTGGGGTTCTACATTGTAATAACCTTCTTGCCCTGTAGGTTCTAAATCAAAATCTATTTCTGGATTATCGATTAATGCGGGTTCAAAAACATTATCTCCTAAATCTTTTACTCGGATATAACTGATAAAACCATTTTCATCATAAAAGTGCCCTTTATCAGATCCTAGATCCTTTTCATAGTGAAATGGATTTCTCCAGCTATTTCCATTAGCACTGAATAATATGTTATCTTCTTTGAAAATGCTTAAAGGTTCTAAATTTTCCCAGGTTTGTAGTGTTTCATCTTCTAATACATCTTCGATAAACTGCATTCCGTATTGACCGGCAATACTCATATCTTTTATGAGTCCATCTTTATCATTACTACACGATATTGAGTTTTTGATGACCTCATCTTGATCTCCAGTTCCATCGGTACTAATACCATCAGTTCCAAAGGTTTCTTCACAAGCGGCCAACAATAAATCAAATTCTCTTGTAAAACGCTGTTCTAATAAATCAAGTTCCTCATTGCTGGAGAAGTTTTCGTAGGCTTTTAACTGTTGTTCTACATACGTATTTCTGGCATCAACGACTGTTTCTCCATTCAATATTGCGTTAATACAACTTTCTTTATCTTCTATCGAACATCCTTCTAAGCTTGCTTCCGGAGAAAATGGGGATGGGTCAATATAACATTCCAGATTATTCTCATCAGTAATTCTGGCAATATAATCCTCTGCATATTCTTCTAACTTTTCTTTGTTTATTTTTAACAACTTTGCAATACCAAAAGAACCAGCTTCCATATCTTCTACCTCTTCTTCTAGAGAGAATAATGATAATCCGTTTTCAGTGGATACGGTCTCATTAATTGAATTTGCTAACAGAGACTCTCCTATATCATTCATTACATCTAACTGTAGATCATACACATAAGAATATCCATTAGTACCGTCTGCGCACTCATCGGTGAATTTTAATTCTTTTACATCCAACGTATACTTAAAGAAATAATCTGTAAAATCCGCCGCATTTACCTGTTGGGTTGCATAGAACTTAGCATCCTCTAACGCTCCAAAATTTCCTGTAACGTAGTTGGAGTTACTTTTGGGATCTTCAAAAAGATCAAATGTGATTTGTTCGTGCAGATCATTATTAGTTTCATCAAACAGGGGAATCAAACTTGGAGGACTTCCTCCGGCTAATGCAGTGGCAATTGTTCTCCCCTGCGGATCTATATAACTAATACTTGACTGTCCGTTAGGATCGATAACCACATTTTTCTTATAATGAATCTCATTACCTACGTTATAACCAAAAAGTCTATTTAACTCTTTTTGTTTTGGTTTTCCGTAATAGTAACGCATTTCGTGCTTCGTTCCTAACTGATGATCTGCTCCGACTCCTCCTTTTCTTTTGATACGTCCTGTATTATCAGAAATATACTCAATTTGCGAAAATGGTTTTCCGCTTGCCTGAGCGATACGATCTCTAAAAATAGTGGCAATATCATTATTTATTGAGTAATATTTACTCGCTCCCGAAGCATCGGACATACGGGTTGTCTTAACTTCATTAGGAGATATTTTATCTTCAGTATCAAAATCCTGATAACTATATGGTGCATTGGTTTCGTTTAAGTTGAAATTATCATAATAGCGTATTTCATTTTCATTTACCGGAACTGGTAAAACTTCTATCGCCGGTCTTCCCTGAGCATCATAGATTACCTCTCCGATAATTGCATGGTCATCACTATTGATTTTAGTTACTGTTTGCCGGTTCCTTAGGGTACCATCAAAGTAACTTACCACTTCTTTCTTCTTCCCTTCTTCCGCATAACTGGCCTGAAACTGCCAGTTTTTATTATTCTCATGATCCTGAGTCACTTCTACCACATGTGGCCATTGATCAACTTTTTGTTTTTCATCCAGTCCGCTACTCCACTGACCATACTTATATTTTGAAATATCTTCAAGATATTTACCTACAGCACGAACTCTGAAAATGATATAACCTTTTGAATAAATAAGCGGAATGGAATACGTTGTTTCATCCGTTTGTATTCTAGTATTATCTAATTCGAAATCTCTATTGGATAAATCAATTTGGTCCGGACGTAGAGGGGTAGTAAAATCTTTTGAATAACTATCTACCCAAGTCCATTCTACATCATAACCTACAGCACCAGTTACCGGAAACCAGCTTATCTTAATTTCTTTATCAGTGGCAATATCTTGTGCCGTCGGTAAAGAAACTTGTGGAGTATTTGTAGGATCTAGGTTATAGTAACGATCAGCATTAAAACCAACAGTTAGTGATACATTTTCGGGTATTGAAACATCGGTTTGTAGAGCACTATCTGTATCAATATTTTTATATGTTGTTTTCGTAATTCTCACGGTTGCTCCGTAAACATCTCTTAACAAATGTTTATTTACATTCGTAAAACTTCCTCCAGAGCCAGGTATATTGCTACTTTCTACTTCTAAAACTACTGTTTTAGCCGGTTCTCCTTCGGGAAATAAGGGAGTGATTTCTAATTCCATAGAAAACTTAAACCAAGATGCAACACCTAATTGCTCGTTGACATTTAGTGCTATATATGTCCTAGGATTTACATCCTTGATATCATCATTAGGTAATACAGATTCCTCGAAAACAAATGTTGCATTAGAATTATCTATAATATCGTTAAGCTGACCTGCTGTATACACATCTTCATTCTGAGCGTAACCAATACTGCCGATTGCCAATAACAGTAATAATAATGCTTTATGTAAATTCTTAGTATTCATATTGTTGTATAGTGAGAATTACTATTTATATTTTATTTATTAGATAGGTTTACTACCTTATATCCTTTATATTTTTTGACAGAAGTCATATTGCTTCCAGACCCTTGTACATAATTACTTACTTTATCATTCACCTTGTCTGACATAGTAAGATCGTGTGTAAAGGTTATCTCCAATCTTCCAAAATCTTGTTCTGTTTTTCCATCTTCTATCTTAAAAGGTAATTCCCTGCTAAGAAATAACACTTGTTTTTCCACAAAATGATAATCTTTATTGATATATAATAGGATCTTATCACAAGGAACAAAGGTTGCAGAAGGCTTCACAATTAATTCACAAATCCATTGTTTTTCATTGCTTTTTAAAGAAGCACCTTCATAATATTTCAGAAATCCATTGATATCAATCGGAGTAGATACACCTCTTGAAATTTTATTATATTCAATGGCTTTACTATCGTGGTCAATTACTAAACGAACCTCAGAGAATTCAACAACTTCAGAATTTAATAATTCAAGTTTGGAATACCTTTTATCTTTTGTAAAGTTTCCGCTGTAGCTTTCTGATATATTGTTTCCTGTTTTTCCTCTTAATAGCGTTTGTTTTATTGCTACATTATACCTCGATGTAGTATCGTAAAAACTTGTTACTTTCTCCAAAATTGGTTTTATATCGTTTTTCTCTTGTCCGAAAAAGACCAAAGGAGTTAACAGTATAAAAAAGACTAAATAATATGTTTTCGTTCTATTCATAACAATACAGCTACTAATTATTATTTAATTTAGAATTCCCTGATCTGGTTTCCTGGATTGTATATACTCCTCTTTCTGTTTCTTTCTTCACCCGAATTAGACCACCTTCTTTATCGTATTCGTAAAAAGTAGCGTAATTATTCTCATCCAGTTCTGACTGTAAACGTTGTGTCTCAGGATCATACACAAAAGTTTTCATATTACTATCAAATGGGTGGAATCTAATATCATCAAAGTATACATTCAGATTGGTATCTTCACTTTGAAGAGAAATAGTCATAAATTCTGCATTATTTGGTATTCTAAAATCTGCGGAAATACGTTGCCAACCATCAATGATATTTCCTTTTGGCCTAAAACTTATAGAAGCCCCATCTGGTAATTCTTTTCCTTCTCTATCCGTATAGGTAATGTTTAATAAAGAATTGGCATACGTCATAGCCTGATAATCAGGATCAGGAACGTATGTATTGAAGTCTACAGATTCTTTTAAAACATTAGAAACCGGAATACTCTGAGTATAATTTATGCTTATGGGAATAATCACTATTACAGTGTTATAAGTGAAGTTAGTATTTACACATAAACCTTCTGTACACGTCTGTACACCGGTAAAATCAATACTTATAGTATCTTCATTTCCAATAATTGGAAAACTATAGTAGATATTATTGGATGTAAAACTATTTAAGGGAGTTTTATATGAAAAAGTAGTTTCACCTTCTTCATCAAAGGAAAACGAAAAACCTACCGTTCTTACAAACCCACCTTGATCCTCTTTGACCGGTTTCAGATTATAAATCGTAAGGTTATCAATACCTGTAGTTTTAATATAAGGAACTAAGTCATCATAGGTTCTGTCCTCCGGAGAAGGTATGTAAACCGGCGGAACCGGAGTCTGAGTAACAATAATATCCTTTAGTTCATTTAGAAGCTTTGCAAAAAGCTCACTTATCTCAGAATAATTTTTTGTTTCTGTAGAAGCTATAGTAACTCCATTTTCTCTTACCCATCCACTCACTACATATTTATCACCGGGTTGCGGTCTAAATTTCTCACAACTGAAATATTGCGGTGGTAATTCAGGAAGGATTCGTACACGTACGACTAAACGGTCAATACTTCTACAAGTTCCAGAAACACTAGTTTGATCTGCATAGTATATACCTCCATCTTCCAAAGGTTCATCAAGAGATAGTTGAACTCCATTACCATCATACCATATAACACCAGTACCGATTGCTACAAGATTTCTAACCGTTGCTCCATCGTTAGTATAGATTGTTTGTTCTGAAGCTCCAATAGGAGCTGATACAGATATAAGAGAAACATATACAGAGATTCTCTCCGAAACTGAGTTGTCACCAGTATTCTGGCTTACATAATAAAATCCAGAATTCTCTATTCTGGTATCTTCACTTAAAGCAGTATCCGAATCTATTGAATCGTACCAACTGATAGTGTATGAAGGATCTGAAGGAATAGCGACTAAATCACCTATTGTTGGTGAATCAGAAGCACATAAAACTTGTATTCCGTCTACATCAAGAGGACTTAATTTTATTTCTACTTCAACTGCTAATCTACAATCTAATCCATTGTGACCTGCATAATATGTATAGCCATTAATTAATTCTACATTCTCCTGCAATGGTATTTGATCCATTGGAGAAGAAAACCATTGCACATTATTACCTGTTACTTCTAAATCTGCAACAGTAGGATTATTTGAAACATCAAAAACCTGGAGGGTATTTCCTGAAGGGATTCCTTCATTTATAATTACACGTACGGGTTTTCTTCCTGTAAATTGAGAACTTTCTGCCCAGTATACATTTGTTGAAGGAATTCCGTTTCCGCCAACCAAAAGAATATCTTCTGGAGAGTATTGATACCCATTCACCTCACTACTATACCATAAAACATCTGTTGCTCCCTCTGGTGGCAATAAATCACCAACCGTGGGATCATCAAACATACTACAAAAACTTTGCGTATCATAAACTATGTCATCCGGACATCCTGTATCATTACCAGTTAATTGTGATAGTTTAATCCCATCAATTAACATATACACATATGTAGTAGATTTCGTCTTATTTGTAGAAGAAGCATTAAACTCTAGTTTAGCTTCTGTGGTGTTAGCAATAAAATCTAATGTCGATTTCTGCCATACAGGATTTTCTGTAACCACCATATATGCAGAATATTGAATTTGATCTCCAAAAATTACTTTCCATCTTGCTTCTTCAAGTCCTTCTGTGGCATTAAAATTACCAGTCACATTAGATTGATAAAACTCAATTCTATATGTTTCTCCTATATTAAGTCCATTAAGATTAGTATAAAAAGATTCTAACTCATTAGTATTTAAAGATTTTGCAATTGCACCCGCAGCAACTCCGTTATCCGGAGAAGGTTGAAGATTCTTTGCAATACCACTATGCGATGCGTTAAATGGAAACTTCCAGGTATCAGCAGAACCTTTTCCATTAATCCATTGTCCACAGGTAACATTGCTGTTATGCCCATAAGTACTGGCTATAGATTCGCAATTTTCAAAAGATCCATCAACATACTGATCGAGTATATTACAATCCGTAACCACACCTTCGATTCTTACTGCTACACGGAGTCTACATTTACTATTTCCATTTGCTGCGTAGTAATATGTATTATGTACTAAAGGTGTATCATTAGATAGAGTAACTTCACCATTTTCCGAAAGATACCATTGGATATTAAGTCCTGTTACTTGTAAGTCCGCTACTGTAGGCGCATCTGCTTCATCAAAAATCTGAATTGTATCTCCTGTTGGTACTTGATCATCCAAAATTATACTTACCGGTACTCTTGGAAGTGATGGATTGGCATCTGATTGCGCCCACCATATTGCGGATTCCAGAATTACATATTCTGGAAACACAAGTGCCTTATCCAATTCGGTCCTATGCCAGGAGGCCGTACTTCCTAGAAATGGTGATTGTAAATCTCCAATAGTTACATCACCGTTGAGTATACAGAAACGTTGGATTGCTATATCATCACATTTTTCTTTGATAATAATCTGCACCGCTACTCTTGGGTTTGAAGAGCTTCCTTCTGCCCAAAGTGTAACAGTTTCGGTAATCTGCATTGCAGATGGTAACGGAGCACCACCCGTTTCATTTTCAAACCAAGCAATAGAATTTGGGAAAGGAGACTCTAGGTCATTAATGGTAACAATACCATTTTCTATACAAAATTCCTGAATTAAATTATCAAGACAATCGGCTCCTTCTTTAATAACAATTCTAACTTCTACACGAGGGTTCGAAGAGCTTCCTTCTGCCCAAAGTGTCACAGTTTCAGTAATCTCCATTGCAGATGGTAGCGGAGCGCCACCAGTTTCATTTTCAAACCAGGCAATAGAATTTGGGAAAGGAGACTCTAAATCATTAATTGTCGGTACTCCCTCAGAAAGACAAAATTCTTGTATTAATGGATCAATAGGATCACAATTCTGTTTGATTACTTTGATTCCATCAATTAAAAGATTATAATAAAATACATTCTCTACAACATTTATTAAAGATCCAAATGATGAAAAACTTAACTCTTGTTGTGTAGCTGTAGGGACAAATGTAATCTCTTGTTTCTCCCATACCAAAGGAACCGAAATAGCAGAAATTGACTGGATCGGAATTAAATCACTACTTTTTGTTTCACTTCCAAAACTTACATTCCATTGTGCTAAAATATTTTCTGAATTTGGAACGGTTGTATTCCCTAAAACATCAAAACTACCTCCTTGTGACTGGTAAAAACTTATGGTATATGTCTTACCAATTTCAAGATTATTTAATGTGGTTTTAAAACCTTGTCTTTTGGTTAAGTTTGATGTTCCTCTTCCATGAGTAACTAATGCTGATGCAAAGATTCCTCCATCAGGTGACTGTCTTGCATGGGATGTCATTACTGGATTTAGATCACTTACCGGATCGCTCAAATCTACAATCCAAGTACTTGGTGAAGAAAGACTGTTGATCGGTTCCCATCCACTGCACTCAATATTATTATTGTAACCAGATTGTGTGGATCCAGATACTAAAGCACAATCTTGGAAACTTCCATCTACAACACCCTCTAATACATCACAATCTCCATCTTCCGATGTATCAATAGTTACCAAAACCTTTAGCCTACAAATGCTACTGCCTTCTGCAGCATAATAAGAGGCGTTACTGATTAGTTCAGTACTACTAGCCAAAGGAATCTCTCCTGATTCTGAAGAATACCACTGAATATTAGAACCTGTAGCTTGTAAATCAGCTACTGTTGGATTATTAACAGCATTAAATATCTGAGTAGATGGACCCGCTGGAGTTCCACTTTCTAAAATCACCTTCACTCCAGCTCGTGGTAATAAAGGATTATTGTTAGAGCGTGCCCAATAAACAAAATCATTAACCAATGGTTCGTCTGGTAAAAATGCCGCATCACTATTTTCTCCGGTAAACCAGGTAACTGTAGTATTAGGTATTGGAGATATTAAATCGGCAACAGTAGCTGGTGTTTCGTTGTCTGCACAAAAACGTTGTTCTGTTATATCATTGGTACAATCTCCACCAACTTTAGTAACTTTTATACCATCAATTAATATATGGTAAAGTACTTGGGTATCAAAATTCCCTAATTCTGTAGCTTTTGATGGGAAGAAATCAATCTCTTCATTTGTTCCGGTTGCTGTGAAGCTCATCTTTATTAGATCCCATTTAGGAGCAACATCGATTTTTTCCATATCTTCAATTATCATCAAAGGAGCCGCTTTAGCAGTGCCACTTAAGCCTCCCCATCGAACCGCCCACGAATTACTGACCAAAGAAGTACCAGCACCCTTGCTACCTCCATTAGACTGGTAAAATGAAACCTCATACTCAGCTCCTATCTCTAAATTCTGCAAGGTCGTTTTTAGACCTGACAGGTATCCAACAGGACTGTTTTCTGTTATGTTTATTCTAAACGATGCAAAAGCAGCGCCATTTGGAGAAGGTTCTAATAAATTAGTTATTTCAACATTTTGATTAGAATCAACCAGCGGGCTTATTTTCCAAGTAGAAAGTAAATTATTTAAATTAATGGGATTCCAATTGCTACAGTCTACAGTATAATTAGGCTCTTCGTAATTTGTTACGGAGGCCACGCCGAAGCAGCTTTCAAAACTTCCATCAGCAACACCTTCTAATACATCACAATCTCCGTCGTCGACTGTATTAATAGTTACTAAAATCTGTAACCTACAAATGCTACTACCTTCTGCGGCATAATAAGAGGTATTACTGATTAGTTCAGTACTACTAGCCAAAGGAATCTCTCCTGATTCTGAAGAATACCACTGAATATTAGAACCTGTAGCTTGTAAATCAGCTACTGTTGGATTATTAACAGCATTAAATATCTGAGTAGATGGACCCGCTGGAGTTCCACTTTCTAAAATCACCTTCACTCCAGCTCGTGGTAATAAAGGATTATTGTTAGAGCGTGCCCAATAAATAAAATCATTAACCAATGGTTCGTCTGGTAAAAAGGCCGCATCACTATTTTCTTCGGTAAACCAGGTAACTGTAGTATTAGGTATTGGAGATATTAGATCACCAACAGTAGCTGGTGCTTCATTGTCTGCGCAAAAACGTTGTTCAGTTATATCATTGGCACAATCTCCACCAACATTAGTAACTTTTATACCATCAATAAGCATATAGTATTGTGTGAAAGATTGCATGTCATTACGAGAAAAGTTAGGTGTAAATGATAAATTCAATGATGTAGTTTGAGCAGTAAATTCCATAACAACCTCTTCCCACAAAGGAGATTCTATTGGGAATAATGGATTACTATTTTTCTCTTGATTTTCAAATTTAACTGTCCACCAACCACTACCATCTGCAATTGAAGATATATATGTGGAACCATTTGCTTGATAAAAACTTATTTTATAAGTACTACCAATTTTTAAATCCGTTAATGAAGTATAAAAACCGACTGATTCCCCATTTATAATGTTCAGTATATTAGACTGCATCCCTGCAAAAACTCCTCCATTAGGAGAGCTCACCACATTAGTTGAAATTGGTCTACGATTATTTAAAGGATTTGAACTAAGTTGTACTGGTGCTATCCAGGTATTAGTTAGTCCATCTGGATCTATCCAATTACTGCAAATAACCTCATCATTACCATTATAATTCCCACCAGTGCTAGCTACACTTGCACAGCTTTCAAAACTCCCATCAGCAATGCCTTCTAATACATCACAACCATCAGGATCTGTATTTCCTAATACTAATGTTATTTTGTTTCTGGTTAAAGTTAATCCATCAATCACACTATTAGTTGCTGTAAAGTAGTATTCGCCAAGATCAGAAGCTGTAATGTTATCAATGGTGATTTGCGGTAATGTAGTTTCTATAAGTACGTCTGTACCTTTATACCAAGTATAGGTGTTGTTAATACTTGTTAATTGAGTGGTTGATAAAGTTACAGATCCTCCTAATTGTACTTCTATGGTTTGTTCCTGATCTACCTTAGCCTGGGGGGAATATGTAAAGCCTGTAAGATTATTTTTTAAAGAGACATAATATGATTCAAAATCGCTAAACACAAAATTGTTAGTATTAATTCCTAAAGAATTTAATACATCATTAGTTGCAGACAATTCTAAACCACTTGGAATGGGTCCAGATAAGTTGTTATCATTTAATACGAAAGTGACCAACTTTGGCAAATCTCCTAAAGATAAGGGTAAAGAGCCTGATAATTGATTTCTTGACAAATACAAGGCTACTAACTGTGATAGGTTACCTAAACTTTCTGGTATTTCTCCAGTAATCATATTTTCTTCAACCGATAAAAATGTTAGGTTAGATAGCTGTCCCAAAGAATCAGGAATACTACTACTTAAAGAATTTTTAGATAGATTAATAACTGTTAATTGAGAAAGGTTTCCTAATTCAGAAGGTATCGCTCCAATTAATCCATTCTGATTTAAATACAAATATCTTAAACTCCTTAATAAACCTAACTCTCCAGGAATAAAACTTGTCAAGTTATTATTTGATAAGTTCAAATAATCCAGATTAATTAATTGGCTAATTTCTACCGGAATTTCATCTTCAAAATTATTCTCTGACAAATCTAGATAGGTTAATAAAGTAAAGTAACCTATATCTACCGTATCAATTGACCCAGAAAAATTGTTTTGTCTAAGATTTAAAATTCCCAACTTTTCATTCTGAGAAATAACTCTGGATAACTCCCCAGAAAAATTATTTGCACTTAAGTTTAGAACCTCAAGATTTCTTAAAGTACCTATCTCACTTAAATCACCTTTTAAAGAATTTGTCTCTAAATTTAAATTCACTAAGCTCGATAAATCTCCAAAAATCACTGTAGAAATATCACCAAGAAGGTTATTGGATCTAAGGTCTAATTCTGTTACTTTTCCATCAACCACAGTTACTCCATACCAATCACAAACGGGTGCATCGGTTAACCAATTGGTATTATTAATCCAATTAGCACCGTCAGTACTATTATATAAATCAATTAATGCCTGCTTTTCTGCAGCCGAAACTCCACAGGTATCTTCTGTTACTGTAAGGGTGATTGGATTACGCTCTAACGTAAGTCCGGTAACTACTGTATTAGTAGCTGTAAAATGGTATACGCCAGCATCTGCCGTAGTAGCATTGGTGATCACATAATCCCTTAATCCTCCGGCATCAGTGTCAATCATAATACCATCCTTAAACCAACGATATTGATTGTTAGCACTTGTTAATGCAGTACTTGTCAATGTAATCGAACCGCCTTCGGTAACGTCCAAGGTTTCCGTTTGGTCTACTTTGGCTTGAGGGGCGTATCTAAAATCCAAATTTGAAACAGGTTGAAATAGTTCGAATTTGGGCTCAAAATTTGAAAAAACAAAACCATTATTGTGCAAGTAGAGAGCCGTTTGTAAATTACTTAAATCAAAAAGATGGCTTATTTCTCCTCTAAACTTGTTATCATTAAGTCTTAAATCTGTCAGACCAGATAAATTGAGAATTTCTTCATCAATAAATCCTTCAAAATTATTCCTACCGAGATCTATTCGCGTAATTGTAGGAATTTGAAATATTTCATTGGGTATCTCACCACTAAGAATATTACTCCTTAAATGCAAAAATTGTAAATTAACTAACTTTCTAATATTAGGTGAAATATTACCAGAAAGGCTATTGGAATAAAGCCTTAAAATTTCAAGATATTCTAAGTTATAAATTGAGTCTGAAATTTCACCTGTTAGATTATTACCATTAAGATCTAGCCAAACAATCTTAGCATCTCTAACAGTCACCCCATACCAATCACAAACCGGAGCATCTGTTAACCAATTGGTATTATTCGTCCAGTTAGCACCATCTGTACTATTATATAAATCAATTAATGCTTGTTTTTCTGATTCAGAAACACCACAAGTATCTACTACCGGTGTTACTGTGAGTGTGATTGGGTTACGTTCTAGAGTAAGATCTGCTACCACACTATTAGTCGCTGTAAAATGATACACACCTGCATCTGCTTCTGATGCATCTGTGATTACTAAATCTTTGCTGGTTGCTCCTGTGATTTCGGTAGTCGTACCATTAACAGTTTTATACCATTGGTAACTATTATTTTCACTTGTTAATGCAGTACTTGTTAAAGTAATTGTACCATTTTCTTCTACAGAAAGTGTTTCGGTTTGGTCTACTTTGGCTTGAGGTGAGTACCTGAAAGTGGTTAGTTTATTTTTTAACGCATCAAACTCGGCTTCCATTTCTTCAAAAACAAAATTGTTTTCCTGAATACTTAAAGTTTTAAAAGAAGTTACTTCTTTTAAACTTGGCGGAATAGCACCTTCCAAAAAATTACTATTAACATTTAGAGCAGTTAATCTGGGCAGAGAACCAATTTCATTGGGAATCACTCCAGTTATTCTATTATTATTTAAGTATATAAAGGTAGTTTTGAAAAAATTTCCAATAGAAACAGGTATAGTTCCTTCTAAGTTATTGTAACCTAAGTTTAGAACTATGATATTACGTAAACTACCTATATCATTTGGTATACTTCCTTCAATCTGATTTTCATGAAGATATAAATATTCTAATCTCAAAAGTGAAGTAATACTACTTGGGATTGCCCCTGTAAGATTGTTATCATTTAAATAAAAGTTAGTAAGATTTGTTAAATTCCCAATGCTCTGTGGTATCGCTCCTGTTAGTGAATTGGAGTTTAAATAAAGTTTTTTGAGATTAGATAGAGATCCTATCTCATTAGGTATCATACCATTTAGCTTGTTTAATGCTAATGATAAATATTCTATTGATGTTAAATCCTGAATAGTTGATGGAATTTGACCTACCAAGTTATTATTTCCTAACCTTAATTCTATTACCTTTCCATCTACAACCGTTACTCCATACCAATCACAAACCGGAGCATCTGTTAACCAATTGGTATTATTCGTCCAATTAGAACCATCTGTGCTATTATATAAATCAATTAATGCTTGCTTTTCTGATTCAGAAACTCCACAGGTGTTTGCATTTATTGTTATTAATGTAGATTCCTGTGTTAACGTTACACCTGGGAACGTAGGGTTAGTAATTTGTAGTTTGTAGATTCCCGCATCATCTACATCTATATTTTCTTTACTATAATCTTTGCTAGTAATCCCTGTAGTAACAAATGTAGCTCCACCATCATCCGATTTAAACCATGCGTATTGATTATTGGCTTCTAATAATCGTTCATTTGCTAAAATTGTTAAAGTATCGCCTTGTGAGATTGTTTGATCCGGTGCAGCTTCCAAAGGGGCTTGAAAGTTATACGAAAAGGCTGCATCATTATAAGATGCTTGAAAATCATCGAATACAAAATTGTTATGAAACACAAAAACCTTTGTTAAAGAACTAACCCCAAACAGAGGAAGCTTTCCAGAAAATTTGTTGTTATTTATATGAAAATCTCTCATTAAACTAGAATCAGTAAATATATCTGGAATTTGGCCTTCCAAATTATTCTCACTAAAATCTAATCTTATTAACTTTTCAAGTTTTGGCCCTACTGGTATTGAACCAAAAATTTGATTTCTTTCTATGTATAGTCTTTCAATATTCAAAAGCTTTGTAAAGCCATAAGCTGGAAATTCACCATTTAACTCATTATCTTGTACATATAAGTTTTGCAGGTTTGGCATGTATTTACCAAAATCAAAAACACCTGTTAAACCGTTATTACTTATAATCAACTTTGTTAAACTAGTATTTACATAATCAAAATCAGTAGTAAACTCTTCGGTAAGATTACAACTCCAAACTTCCAATGAACTTATATTTGGCAACTCAAACAAAAAAGAGACACCACCAGTTATACCTATATTACCACCTAAACTAAGTGCAATTATATTGGTTAAATTAGAAAATGTAGATGGTATATCCCCTTCTAATTTATTACTGGCAAGACTTAAATTATTTAAATTAGTAAGATTACCGATACTTTCTGGTAACACTCCGCTAATCTCATTACCATATAGGTAAAGTAATTTTAAATTAGACAAATTACCTATCTGATCCGGGATAGTAGAAGAGATACTATTAGTATTTAAATGTAATTGCTCTAAGTTTATTAAGTCACCAATTTCATTAGGTAATACACCTACAAGATTATTATCACCTAAAAACAACCTTGTTACTTTACAATCCTCTACTATTACCCCTGCCCACTCAGAAACTGGCTCATTAGATAACCAGTTAACATTGTTGGTCCAGTTTGCTCCGTCTGTACTATTAAATAATGCTACCAACGCCGCTTTTTCTTCCGCAGATACACAATCCGCAACACCTTCTGTAACTGTTAAGGTAATCGGATTACGTTCTAAAGTTAGATCAGTTAGGACACTATTAGTCGCGGTAAAATAATATGCTCCTGCATTCGTAGCTGATGCATTTTCAATTACTAAATCTTTGTTTGTTGCTCCAGAAATTGCAACACCATCTTTAAACCATTGATAACTATTATTTGGACTTGTAAGTTCTGCAGTTGTTAAAGTAATAGATTCTCCCGTCCTTATAGATACCGCTTCTATTTCATCTACTTTGGCTTGAGGGTTGTATGCATATGTTCGGAAAGAACTTAAATAATCTGGATGTTCACTTTCAAAATTTGAAAAAACATATTGGTTATTCTGAATCTGGAAGGATGATAAACTTGGTAAGTCTTTTATACTCTTAGGAATATCTCCGGATAATTGATTGTTATGCAAATAAAGTCCCGTTAATGTAGTAAGGTTTCCAATCTCTGTTGGCACGGATCCAGATAGCTCATTAAACGATAAAACCAATTCACTGATATTTGGTAAAGATCCTAGAGATGCCGGAATTGATCCTGAAAGCTTGTTATTATAAACATGTATTCTAATTAAAGCTGTCATTTGTCCCATTTCTGTAGGAATAGGACCAGACAGTTGATTATCTTGTATGTAAAGAGATGTCAAACTACCTAATTGCCCAATCTCTGAGGGGATTCGACCAGATAATTCATTATAAGATGCGACCATCTCTCTAAGGTTTAATAAATTACCTATAGTAGCTGGTATAGAACCAGTAAGTCGATTAGTATGAATATATAAATGAGTTAAGCTAGTCATCTGCCCTAATTCATTAGGGATTTCCCCTTCTAATTGGTTCTGATTAAGATACAACGATTCTAAACTAGATAATTGACCAAAACTTGTAGGTATTGTTCCCGTAAGTCGGTTTACACTAAAATTTAATCCTATAAGATTTTGTAAATTACCCAATTCACTAGGAATAGACCCTGTCAATGCATTATAGTTAAGATCTATTATTATTAATTTTAATAAATTACCTAAAGTAGCAGGTATTTCTCCTCCTATTGCATTTCTAAATAAGATAAGACGTTCCAGGTTACTAAGGTTACCAAGAGATGCCGGAATAGTACCTGATAATTGATTTGCGAATAAAGACAGGTTTATTAAATTCGATAAATTCCCCAAAGATGATGGAATATTGCCTGTAAAACCATTAGAACCTAAATTCAACACTTTGAGTGCTGCCATACTACCAATTGATTGCGGAATGTCTCCAGTAATGGCATTACGTTCTAACGTAAAAGTTTCAACATTTACAAGGTTGTCGAATACATCAGGAAGTGGTCCTCTGATCCTATTGATTACCATTACGATACTCTTAAGGTGAATTAGATTTCCAAAAGTCGCCGGAATCGCGCCATCAAGTCCATTATTAGAAAAACTCAATCCGGTTACCTTACCATCAACCACAGTAACTCCTGCCCAATCACAAACCGGAGCGTCTGTTAACCAGTTGGTATTATTAGTCCAGTTAGGACCATCTGTGCTATTATATAAATCAATTAATGCTTGTTTTTCTGCTTCTGATACCCCACAACCGATCTCTAACGTTATTGGATTACGTGTTAAAGTAAGATCAGTTATACCACTATTAGTAGCTGTAAAATAATATACTCCTGTATCTGTATCTTTAGCACTACTGATCACTAAATTTTTATTAGTGGCGCCTGGAATTGCTACATTATTTTTATACCATTGGTAACTATTATTAGTGCTCGTTAGATCATTACTGGACAAAGTAATAGCTTCTCCTGCTGCTATAGAGATAGTTTCAATCTCATCAACCTTAGCTTGTGTTAGGTAATTGAAAGCTGTAAGATCACTTTGATAAACAGGGAACTCTGCTTCAAAATCATTAAATACAAAATTGTTCCTGTCTAATGTTAATGTATTTAATATATCGGATGATGCCAATATTCCAAAATTAGCTGGCACTGATCCTGATAATTGATTCGTAGATAAACCTAAAGTAGTTAGTTTTGTTAAATTACCTAATTCTGCAGGAATACTACCGCTAAATTGATTTCTATACAGTTGTAAAACTTTTAAGTTTGATAGATTACCAAAGGTGTTTGGTATTTCGCCTGTAAAAGCATTACTGGATAAATCCAAAGTTTCCAAGTTTATTAAACTACCTAATTCTGGCGGAATAGTACCACTTAATGGATTACGTGCTACACTTAAGCTTGTTAAATTAGTCATCATCCCCAATTCTGAAGGAATAGATCCGGTTAACTGATTTAAGCTTAAATTAAGTGCTGTTAAATTAGCAAGGTTGCTTAATGATGCTGGAATAGTTCCCGACAACGCATTTCTAGTTAACCCTAGCTGTGTCAACGCAGTAAGGTTTCCTATTTCTGCAGGAATAGATCCATCTAGCAGATTTATTGCCAAATTCAAATAAGTAAGGGATGTCAAATTCCCTAAAGATGCAGGAATATCACCAGTAAATTTATTACTTGAAAGATCAAGCGAGGTTAAATTTGTTAAGTTACTTAGTTCTTCAGGTATTGTTCCGCTTAATCCATTACGCGCCAAACTTAAATTGGTCAAATTGGTCATTGTCGTTAGCGCAGTTGGGATGGATCCGGTTAATTGATTCAAACTTAGGTTAAGCGCTGTTAAATTTACAAGATTACTCAAGGATGCGGGAATAGATCCTGTCAAGGCATTTCTAGTTAAGCCCAATTGTGTTAAACCAACTAGATTACCAAGTTCTACAGGTATGACACCATCAAGATTATTTACTGACAGATTTAAATACGTAAGCAATGTTAAATTCCCTAAAGACGCAGGAACATCTCCAGTCAATATGTTTCCTCCAAGATCTAGAGATTGTAATTTTGTTAAATTACCAATCGTAGAAGGAATATTTCCTGATAAACCATAGCTTCGGGTAATAGTCAGGGCTGTCAGATGTACTAAATCTCCAATTGAATTAGGCAACGAACCAGCAACTCCTCCTCCAAAAAGATAGATTCTTGTCACTTTATTATCAACAACCGTCACTCCAAACCAATCACTCACCGGTGATGCAGGATCATTAACTAACCAAGGACGATCTCCTGATAAAGTATTCGCCCAATTATCACCATCCGTAGCATTGTATAAATCAATTAACGCCTGACGCTCTGCTGGAGATACCTGAGCTATTAGAGTATTGGATATCATACTCATTATACATATTAGTATGAGAATACTTTTTACTCTGTATGTAATATATGTTAAGTCTTTCATATATCTTTTTTGATGTTTTTTTCTTAGTAACATTTTTTAATTAATTGGAAGCCAAACAGGTGCAACATTTTGACAACCTGCATATCCAACCACCTTAAGATCAATAGAAGTACCTTGAATTGGTTCTAAAGTAGATTTATGAAGTAACACAAACTCTAATCTCCAGATGTTTTTTTTACTTGGATTACCATTTTTCCCTTCTGCAACATCAAAATCATATTCAATGTATTTTGTTCCTGCTGCACTTAAGACTATTTCTCTATTTTTAAAAATCAATACATCTCCTTTATTTAATCCTTCATGGGTAAATAAAAGTCTATCATTAAATCTAACTGCCATTTGTCTAAACCCCGTTTCATGCACTACAAAAGCAAAATAAACATCATCTTTAGGTGTACCATTAATGGTAAATTTAGCAGTCCTACCATGACAGGTATGGCCTGTATTTATATTACTTTTCGAGTATACACCTTTAATTATTGGTTCTGACATATCATCACACTCATCACCAATACCATCTCCATCATAATCTGCTTGATCCGGATTATAATTATATGGACAATTGTCCGCAGGATTAACTACATCATTTATAACCTCTTCTATATTTGTGATTCCATCCTCATCAGGATCCATATCCTCAACTAACTCACCTATTAAACTTGTGGTTTGATCAGCACTACCATTACTACCCTTTGGGATCAGAAGGCTGGTACGACCTGAATGGGATTTTTCCTCAGAAACAACTATCCCTCCAGCTCCATCTCTGTCAATGGCTTCACGGAAATTAAAATGATGACCTAAAGCATTTCTGAAATAAGAGTCTTCGAAATTATCCGCTCCCATATATCGATATCTACTATTAGAAGTAACAGCAGTCGGTAATGTGAAATTATATCCGTACTGAGCAGAAGAATATCTATCCAGTGCATCTTTATTCTCTATTTCTGCTCCGTAAGGACTGTATTGTGTTACCTCACTGGCAAAGGTCCATTGTTTGGAATTATCAGGTACGATCATTTTCCAAGCTCCACCTTCTAGTTTGTAAAAAGGTTCAAAACTTTTAAAATATCCTTCTCTCCTATTAAACGCTTCGTTACTCTGCCCCTCTGCTATTTTAGATCGTTCTACTAAATAGGCATATGATTTTTTTGCTCTCCATTCTCCTTTTATATTTTCGATATAAGGATTGAATGTATAATCTCTAATGTCCACTTTATCCAAATCATCCGCATGTAAACTTTTTAAATCGCCCTCGCATTGAGCATTCCAAAAGTCATCATACTCAACAGCACTTGCATTTATTATCCTAAGATTATTGGTTGAAGTGTCATCAGCTTGTATAAAATCTTCATTAGTAATAGTAGATCCAATCTTAGCTTCTATTGGATTCTTCATCATAGTAATTGATGCCATATTTGCAGATTGCTGATTACGATAACCTGATCGAATTACTTTAAAATCAATAGTTCCATTGATAGTGTCATCATCGTTTAGTAGCTCTCCTTTTCTATTCATTAAGTAAACTCCATTTGATCCATTAAAACCAACTACCCAAGCACGCATTGATTTTGATCCTGCATCAATCAATAATTCATCACCCTCAGCCATAAAATCTTTTACATTTGGATAAGTAAAAAATTCACCAGATTTTCCCAATTTACCCTTGGCTCCAATATTTCTAGAGGCTTGCGCCATATTCTTATAACTCCAATACGCTGGGAAATTGAAATTATAATATTGGTCATCATATTCATTAACCGTCTTTGTTAAAAGTACTTGACCGGTAGAGGCATCCCAAGCTTCATTTACAGTACTTACTTGTGATCCTAAATCTTTGGCAATTTTTTCCTTTAGAATTCCAGTTGTATGAATAACCTTTGTGGTCGTAGTAGTATGCAACGTAGATATAATTTCAGATCTCTCTGGTGGAGCTGTAGGAATTATCAGTGGGAAAATACCGATAAACAATGTAGCCACGTTACCCTGAATACCAAACACTGTAGATTTAGAATAATTTTCTCTAAAATCATTAATCACATCATAATGAACTCCAATTTCTCTTTTAACAACAGATCCATCTTTTGCAATGGTGACAAGGTTGTTATCTAATTTGCTTTCATCTTCACTACTCGTACTATATTTATAGTCCACTCCAGATATAAACTCGTCATACTCATTATAAACACTTTGCGATTTTGTTTTACCATTCATATCATTGGTATGAACCACAAATCCTTGTGATAACGTAAGTTCTGATTTTACAGAGACTTTCAATCCAAAAAGTCCTTTTAAAACATTAGCTACAACTTCTTTATCATTAGATTTCCAGTTAGCAGGATTGTCAATATCGGTATAATCTGCAATTGTAGGAAAGTCATTAGAGGTAAAAAACTCATTAACCACTTTACCGGTAGCATGCTGCTTTATATTTTCTGATGGATTATAGTTTTTAACCGTTACCCTACTATAGGTAATGGTTGGTGACGGAAAAAATGACTCTCCAAAAGGCTTCTCCACATAATTTACCTCTTCAGGTCTTACCTTATCACCCCTATTATAGAATGGTTCTACAAAAGGATTTTCTTTACTTCCCAAAGGTTCGTATGTGGCAACTCCACTAGACGTTCCATCTTCCGCTAATGTATAATCATATAACTGACCATATTTTTTAGCATAGCGATCAATATTGTCGTCAGTGCTACTTACGTTTAGCATTTTATCCCATTGGTCTTCTAACAATAATTGTTTTACTCTAACACCGCCCCCTAACTTTTTACCATTAGGATGCTGTAGACGTATCCAGGATTTTTCCGGAATAAAACGTCTCGAGTGTAGCTCCTGATCCCTAAGTACTCCATTTGGGCCTTTAAAAATTTCAATAATTCCTCCAAAACTTTTAATTAGTTCCTGAGCTATATCTGCAGGGTTTTGAGGATCATTAGCCAGTTTCATTCCATAGGCTAATCTATTAAGGAATTTTCTTCCAAAATACCAACCTGCTTTTGATATTGGGTTTACATTTTTTCCACTACCATTGATACCGCCTTCTAAATCAGACATTCGCATCGGAATTGCGACTTTCTTCTTCCCTGAAACACTTGATGGAAGGATGATATTATCAGTTAAAGCTTCTTGATCAATTCTAAAATATCCGGTTACATAATCAAATTCATTTTTAGAAAAAACAGGACCATTGGTAAGTCCTCCAGGTTTAGACATATTCATCATAAACTTGAAGAATACCGGTTTATCAATATACTCGCCCAAATATCTTGTTTTAAAATCATTAATGGTATTTACCTGATCATCAACTTCTACAATTAAATACTTAGCATCAGAAGTACCGTTATAAGATCCTGGAGTATACAAGGTGTCATCAATAGTTCCATTAAGCGTTTTACTTGCTCCAAGCACTTTAAACATTTGCATAGCTTTTCGCTTTTGTACATATTGATAGTCATCGGATTCATACGTCATTTGCAAACGACCACCAGATGGTAATTCTACCGAAGTTAGACTCCAAGCCTGTGCGAATAAATCCTGTTGTCCCTGATTACCTTGTTCTACATACGGAAACTCTGGCGCAGTAATGTCGTCATTTACATCACAACCGCCTTGATTGGGCTTATAATTACCCCAAATATCATAACCTTTTAAATTATAATCAGGATTAGAAGCATTATCCTGTATCCATTTACCATCTTCATTATAGGAACCTGTTCCGTAGTTAAAGGTATATGGAGTATATGTACCCATTTTAGAATCACGGTACGTGAAGTACACTTTTTTTAGTGTAAGCTTACCCTTATTTGCTAGTTCTTCTTTTTCTTCATCATAATAATCAAGTTCATTATCGTCTAATTTACCGCCAAGATTATTAGGGATTCCCTGACATTGAGAATAATCATAGATAAAATGTGCTCTCTTGATTGCTGAGGTCTCTTCTCCATACTTTATATATTCAGGTTTTGAATACAAAGAAATACTATCTATTTTTTGCATATGGGCAGAATTAGCAACATCTCCTCCTCCCTTTTCATCTTTTACACCACGACCATCTTTTCTATCTGATAAATGGAAAACTGCCACGTGAGTCTTAGTCTCAATAGTTTTAATGTATTTGATCTCTTTTTTACCATATACATAACTTCCTTTTTGATCCTCTTTATCTGAGTTTAATCCCGCATTGAAAGAAGCATCCTCATAAGGTACACGCCATTGATACTCATCTTCAGTAGTTTCGTAGTTAAATTTTGTATACGCTCCAAAATCATCATCGGTTGGTCCATCTCCTTTTCTATCTTCATAATCCGATGATAATACACTGGACAACAAGTACGTATGTGCAAAATCTGGAGTAGCAATCTTATTAAAATAATGATCCTGACCACTTCGATTATTTTTAGTATTCTCATCCCCTGTTATTGGTACACTCCCTAAAGAACAATTACCGGCTGCTCTAACAGCAAAAGAAACTTCTTCTTTATCTAGGTTGTAAGCGGTTTCTCCATAGGTATAAGTAGAACCATCAGCTTGCAGTATTTTCATACCTGCTTTGTGATGCGGTTTTGCGTGTGTATTCGCTGTAAAAGTTCCAAGACCAAATTTCTTTACATCGCTTACTGTTACCGGCTGTATAGATTGATTTCGAATTTCTCTTTTCTTTCTTTGAATAGGTTGATTAAAAACTACCTCATCATAATTATAGTTCACACCATCATTTTGGAAATTTTTAACTCTATATCGATTGGCAGCAAACTTTCCATAACTATTATTTCTTCCCAGAGTGCCTGTATTTCCTCCTGGTTGATCAATGGCCAATGCCATCGCATTATAACCTCCTAGAGTGTTTTGAAACAATTCTTTTTCCTGATCTACAGATAATTCGCCTATTGATTTAAAATATACTTTCTCATATGTTGGATTGTCTAAAGCTCTTTCTTTTAAGAATTGAGTAGCGTTTGTTTCCCAAACTCCAGTATGACTCTCAGAAGGAGAGTTTTTATAATCCAACCCAATATGAATACCTGATCCCGGTTCAATTTCACCTCCTCCGGAATTACTATTGCTTTCATCACTTACAAATTGATCATAGATATACCCGGTCTGACTTCTAAAAGGGCGAAACATTCCTCCTATTCCCTGACCGTTAATATTATATATATCATAAGAATAGTTTACCATTGGCAGAACACGCGTATTTTTGCTTACGATATCTTCTTTCTCTCTGTTAAAATCTAAAATATCATTACGAGTAGCGTTCTCTGTAAACTCATAACCATAAGCTTTTTCTACATTTTCTTTTCTTGCCAGACTTTGTTTGTTTCCATAAGCAGTTACACCTACTTCTCCATCAACTCCCCAAAGATCTCCACCCACTGAAATACCAAATGTTAATCCCGTATTTTTAAATGATGTCCTCTTAGCAGGAGTAAAAGTAGTATTCAAAAATGATACACTTCCTGATCCAGAAAGACCTGCTTTTACTCCAAAATTTTGTTTAGAGCTATTATTAGTAGCATGCTTTGTAATAGAAGCGCTCATATTAAAAGATGTTAGCCCTTGTCTGGAATTAAAAGGAACACCAAAATTTACACCTCCTGTTAGAGCTTCATTTGCATACTTATCCTTTCCTCCTTTTCCTGCACTTATACTAACATTAGGAGTCACTGTTGCTCCATCAGATGCTGAGGAAGTTAAATTCATCCCAACACTCACGTGATCTGAAACGGCAAAATTTAAACCGAATGATGGCTTAAAAGTGATCCCGTGATAGTTATTATGCTGAATGGTAAGTCCCGCTCCGCCTCTTAATGCCTCGATACCAAATATCTGAGCATTTACATCTACAGTTGCACCAATGGTAAGGTTATCTTTTAGATTGTTTTCATACCTAATTTCATCTCCGTCAAAATCATCCGGAATACCACGTACTTGTCTATTGATCTGACCAACACTAAGATTCCATCCTAACCCTACCCAAGAAGATTCCTGATCCATATTTACCCCAGAATTATAAGCTAGGTTTAATGGATATCCTCCTACATCCATTACCGGAATGTTATAATTAAAATCTCCTGAAGACAAATCCACCATATCAGAGGTCCCAATAGGTGTAAATGCATTAAATTCTGGTTGAGAAGGGCCACTGGTTAATGCAAATAATTGCATAGGTTGTGCCATCTGTACAATCATCTGAATTGCCAAATAACTCGCAATAACTTTTGTAACCTTACTTTTTCGTATCGTGTTGATCATATCACTTAGTGTGTTATAATTTTATAACTTAATAGGTGTTTCTTTGAAATTAAATTTCATTAAACCGTTACCAAACAAATTGTCCTGGTAAATCAGTTTTATATTTTCTTCTTCCGGAATATTACCAAAATGAAGTAGTAATCTCTTAAAAGGTGCCACTTTGAAATTACGCTCGAACGTTACTCCGGAGCAATTGATGGTATCGCCTGATTGTGTTACCGCCTTAAAATCCTTTTCTATATAAAAAGACATATACTTTACAGAGGATTCATAATCCCTGCTTGTATATATATCTTTCAATAAATCATCCTTATTTTCGTGCTGAAACTCTATCTCGATGATGCGCTCATTTTTAAACGACTCATAAATAGAATCTACTTTTTGTAAATCGTTATTTCCTTCATTTTTTAGAATATAATATTGTAATGGAACCAGTGTAGCCTTGTATTCTATATCCGAAAACGAGTGCGAAACTGATTTAGATTTCCAACCAGATTGCTCCAGATTATATAGCTTATATTCTGCAGCAGCTATTGGTTCCTTTTTTTCTTTTTGACAGGATAAGACCAGTAATATCCCGATCAAAAAGAAAACAAATTCCTTTTTGAGTATCATAATTCTAAAAATTGTGATTTAATTTACGGGATTACTTTTGTAGTAATTTTTCTAGCTTTTGTAAGCGTTTTTCTAACGCGTCATTTGCTTCTTTCTGCTCTTTTATCGCTTTTTCCTGTGCAATGGTGTATAATGTAAGTTCCTCTACTTTTTCTAGCAACTTCATATTCATCTCCTTCAGGTTCACACCTTGTGCTTCCATTTCTGATGCAGATGGAATATTCGGCAAGTGTCCTTCTTGATCAATATAATCCTCAACTTCTTTTAAAGTTTTCAATTTATAGTCTTCATAGAATACATAATCAGGCGCAAGGACTCCCAGAAGGTCAACTTTTACTTCCTGTACATGTACTTTACCTTTTACTGTAAGTGCGTATCCAGGATCCTCTTCTGTAGTACCGATAGCGATTCTACCATTGGTATAAATGGCGTTTTCGATCATAGCGGTTCCATCTTTAACCACTAATTTATGGCCTTGATCTAATAAATATCCTCCCCAACTTCCGATCACCATTCTTGAATCTGGTTGCACCATATGCAGCCATTTAATATCATTATCAGTCGGATTATTAGAATTATCTGGCGTAAAGTTTCCCGTTTTTAAAATTTCATCTCCTTTTGGGTCACTAACAAAAAACCTAGTTTCTTTATCAAAAGAAGATACGTAGAAAAATGGTTTTTCTCCGTTAGCTACTGATAGCTCTGCTCCTTCTGGCAAAGTAGCAGTTGCCGGAAAATCACTAAACGTTAATTTTCTTTTTTGATATCCTTCTTCATCCGTACTTGCTATCTTACCTGCGGATAGAGCCATACTATATTTGCCCCAATCTTTATAATATGTGGCATTAGTAGCAGCTTCAGTATCTAACGCTTCAAAAATTCCTCCATTAGCAAATACACTCCCATCTATACTAGCGCTTCCACCCACAGCAAAATTATATCCATCTGGAATAATATTGGTGTTAACACCTAATTGATCTGTAGCAAAGTCTCCGTAGATTAAAGGTATTTCAGAACCATCATTATGTATAAATAGTTTATTATCTCCTTGAATCGTTTCTCCTGCTCTATTACCAATATAAACATTACCGTTGCCAGTAGTATTATTAAGACCAGCACTGGCACCTACAAATACGTTATTTAAACCAGAGGTGTTATTTGTTCCGGCATCTGTCCCCACAAAAACATTACTAGGATCAATATTACCGTTTCCATTTCCATTATTACCAGTGGCATTACCGTTTCTATTACCTCGTCCATTTCCTTGTGCAACTAGCAAATTACTAGTTATAACAAATATCATTAAAAGTAGTTTTTTAATCATCCCTTTATAATTATTTTAGTTTTTGGTCTTTATTAATTCCCTTCGTATTTCGTATTAGCATATTCCAATACGGTTTCTGTAATATCGATTCCATCCTGAGCAAACATAATATTGCCGTTACCTTGTGTTCCCAAGATAATTTTATATTGATTTGCTTCTCCATATTCCTTTATATATTGATTTAATCGATTCCAAACTTGTTGACTCACTTCTTTAGAAAAATATTCATTCATTTTTCTTAGTTCCTGATCTTCCGATCTTAACTGAGTTTCTAATACGGTTGTTTTTTCTGTATTGTTCTGCTCTTTAAAGATGGAGTAAATGGTATACAGACTGTCTAGTTTTTTCTTTTGCTTTGTAATTTTATCATTATTGATTTTCCCAAGATCCTTGGACATGTTGAATCCATTAAACAATGTAACATTGTCTACATAAACAACGTTAGATTGGGATTTATTTAGAAAACAAAATGATATTAAAGAGAATACGGTAATTAAAAGCAAGACATTGCATATTACCAGCAAAGTAGTGTAATTTCTTTTCAAGATGGTTAATTTTTATTTTGGGCAGGGCAAATATATGTTAAAAAAATTAAAAAAATACGTTAATACCGTAAGTATTTATTAACAATAAATTATTCGTAAATCTTTAGTTTAAAACAGACAATTCCCTTAAATTTTTAAGTTTTTTATTCCAAATTATGCAATAGCTTCAATTAAAAATGACCTATTATTACATGTATCTATATCTTAGTGTCATAAGGAATACAAATGTTACCGTGAAAATTCATTTTTTTTTCAAAAAAATAACAATTCGTATGAAAACGCGGTCATTTTCTAATACATACCTTTATAACTAGTTCTGTTTTCTAAAATCTTTGGTATCTTTTCCAAATTGAATGGATATCATATCTTCAGAAATATTCTTAATTATAATATCTTGTATTTTCGCTCCATTACGAACACGTTTTAAAGTGCCGTTTACTCTAAGTAATCCAAGTCTCGATGTACTTTCTTTAGATTTTATAAACCCTAAATATTCAATTCTAGGCCAATTCTTTGAAACAGGCATTTTAGGCCGAGATACTTTTTGAGGTCGAGAAGGTGCAGATACTACCGACTTTCTTTTACTTATTGTTTTTCCTAAAAAAGGATCCCTAGTTGGTATATTAAGATTAAAAGTATCCTTTTTTCGTAATAATATTTTGGGAGGACTAACAAGTGCATCTGCGGTTACCACCACATCATTGGTTAAAAAATATGGAGCAGCAAACTTATAAAGCACCACTCCCCAAATCAGAGCAACCGCAATAATTAAAACTTTATTAATCTTTTTCTTTTGCATTAATTCACATTAAATTGACCAGTGCTGTTATAATCTCCTGTGTTTCCTGCTTCATCAAGCCCTCTAACTCTCCAATAATATGTTCCTGCCGTATCAAATGTATTTGAGAAGCTTCCTGCAGCATTACTATCTGATAAAACAACATTGCTAAAATTTTCATCCGAAGCGATCTGAATAGTTCCTGTGATACCCGATTGAATTACTCCAGTATCATTATCAAAATTCCAAGTAAAACTAACTTCCTGACTCGTTGTGAAGTTTTGTCCTACTGTTGGAGTTACCAGATTTGGTGCTGATGGATTTTCTGTATCTATAAAAAATGTTCTACGGAAATAATCAGTAAAACTGGTATCATTTTCTGCGCTTACTTGCCAGATATATTCTGCATCTTCTGTTATGGTTGTATTACCTATAGTAATTGATGTATCCACCACATTTTCATCTTCAAAAACTACTGTTTCAGTTGTGCCTTCTACCTTTAGTATTTGAAATTTATAAAAAGTTGCTGTACTTATTCCTTGCCAGGAAAATGTTATTGCTACATCATTAGTATATAAGTTATTCAGAGGATTATTTAACAATACTGTTTGCCCTGAAAGATCTGTAGAGGAAATTACAGAAAATGCAGCATTAAAAGAATATGCTGTTTGATAGGCAAAATTTTCTCCTCTTACTCTCCATTGATATTCCCCCGGATTCATAGCATAATTAAAAACTGAAGTATTTACCAGAGAGTCTAAAATGATGCTGTTCAATGCTACATTATTAATTTGTATTCTATACTCATCTGCTCCATCGATTGGATTCCATCTAAACTGAACAGAATTCCCTTCAATCTGTGTCATATCCTGTGGAGCTACAGTTGTTATTAGGTCATTAGTGATATCATCTTCAATAATATCATCACATCCTATAAAAAAACTTATACATACTATGGTTATATACCTAACGTATTTTCTCATAATTCTGAAATATAATTTGTTCAAATAATTTTTTTCTTCTCGTTCTTGGTTCTTTTTCAATATAAAACTTAAGGCTTACTACCCTGGAAAAATCAAACATTTTCTCATAGTCATAGGTAGTGTTTAGCAGTTCTCCATAACTACCCGTTAGAATCAATCGATTTGTATAAATATTGAAATATTCATCACTAGCTTTGTGAATTGCTTCTAGTTTTACTAACTGTGTATCTCTATTTATCCCGTTAAATGTATTCAGAATTTCCTGCTGAACTATGTCTGGATTAGCAACCTCTTTACCGATTAGTTTATCCAGATATGATACCTCTGCAATTAGATTGGTAATACGTTGCTGTGAATTACTAACTTTCTCTAATTTCATCTTAGATTCTTCTAATAACTGAGCAGCATCTAAGGTCATACTAAACGATCGCTTATAAGCAGTTATACCCAAGACCACCATTAGTGCTAGTAGTGCAAAAAACTTCTTTTTATAGGATAGATTTTCAAACATCGAATTTCAATATTAATTTGATTCTAAAAGAATTTGTTCTGTTCTCTCTTTGAAAATCAATAATTTCTAAGTTATTGATCCAAGGTTGCGCTTTAAGTTTCTGTATCCAGGATGTGAATTGAGCATTTGATGAAGCAGTTCCTTCTAGTTCTATCACGTTATTACTAAAGTTAATTCGCTGTTCTGCCTTAATCTTTGCGGTCGTTGGAAATATGTTTAATACTTTCAGATTGATTTCTCCAGGAACTTCTTTAGTTATCTCGGATATATAAAAACTTAAAAAGTTACTATCACTAAGACCGGATTGTTTTAATATCGCTTCTTTATTCTCTTTATCTTTTTCTAAAGAAATTAATTTAGAATAGGCAACATTTTGTTCTCCTAACTCTACTTGTATTTTGTGATGTGCTTCTTGATAATGACCTAATAGAAGATAGCTTATTAATAATGAAACTAAGAAAAACGAAAGTGTACATATTCCAACAATATTGAATGCTTTTTTATAGGTAAATTCTTCCCTTCTGGACAACATGGTATCAGTCTCGGAACTCATCGCTTCATTTGGATATAAATAATGAAGGACATTTGCAAAACAAAGGATATCTACATTAGACAAATTTTCATCGCCAATTACATACTCAATACTATCTTGCTCTTCTCTTTTTTTGAAATCCACTAAGGATGCTCCTTCAAAATATAAGATAATATTTTTAGTTTGTAACACTTTTTCTTCCATTAGAGGTCGAACTGAAGTTATGACAAAAGGACCAATAGAAAAATCAACTATAGTAATCTGAGCTTTATCGAATAACTCAATTTCTGTATCTACAATTTCTTTTCTGGCTACAGAAGCATATATTTCTCCCTCTTGTCGATATTCTTGCCAATAAAAATCATCCGGGTCGGCGTTGAACAATATTTTAGATTGATATCCTGTATCATTTTTTACTTTCTTAGATAAAATTCCCTGACCTGTTATAGAGAGTATAACGGGTTTGTTTTTAGAAAGCTTAGCTACTAAATCCTCAAAGCTTGAAGTAGTATAGCGATCTATAATGGTGATACTATTTTTTTTCTTCTGAATTTCGACCAAACTAAATTCCTTCTGATCAGTATCTAAATGAATCTGAACAGACTGGATCTTGTTTCCTAAAAGGATATTATTTAGAAGTTTCTGGATCATTAGTAAATTACTGTAGGCTTTATAAATACGTGTAATTTGGATTTATCTCTGGCTTTTCTTTTACTACTAAAAAACCATTTGATAATTGGTATTCTCGATAATACAGGAGTACCGCTACCTGAGTTCTCTCGCTCTAGTTCATCTAATCCTCCTAACAATATCATTTCATTATTTCGCACTCTTATCAGTGATTCGAATTTCTGAGTGGATTTACTAGGTGGTGCACTTTCTCCTGCTCTTCCTAAAAATGCACTTTTCTCTACTGCAATTTCTAAAGTTACGTGTTCATCAAGAGAAACAAAGGGTTTTATATTTACGCTTAGGTTTGCCTCCGTTGGTTTCCATTGACCGGATTGCAAAATATTATCATTGACACCAGTATTAATCAACCTATTGGTTTGCTCAAAATAGTAATCTGTTTCTCCAATAGAAATACTTGCTTCGTGACCGCTCAATGTGGCTATCTTTGGAGTAGACTTAAGATTTACAATAGAATTGTTTTCTAATGCAGTTAGGTTGGCATAGAAATTTTTAGTGACTTTACCAATGTTAATAATACCAAGTCCATTGAAAGCATCTATTAATTGGTTAATTGTACCCGAATTTATTGTTACATCAGTATTAGGAAAAACATTTCCTTGTGTTTTTACATCCTCAGATCCATCGCCAAGAATTGCCTGTAAACCTGTCTGAATATCGTAAGACTTATTATACTGAACAACTAGTACTTCTATTTGCACTAAAGGAACTACTTTATCCAACTTTCGGATAACTTGAGCCAGCTCTACGATCACCGGTTTGGATCCGGAAACCAACATCCCGTTAAGCTCTACAAACTCCTGAATTTCGACATCTTGAGTTAAAGATTTAGGTAATGTGGCTAATACGGACTCAATAGTTCTATTCTCCAACTGAATTAACTCTGTTGCTCTTAAACCAGCTGTTGTTTCTTTTCCTATTAGATAAAATTCATCTGATTTGTTTACTGCAAACTTTTTTCCTCTAAATACGTGTTGTAATAAATTATCAAAATCTATTTCTTCAGAAAAAATGGTCGTGATAATTTCATCAGGTTTGTCATACATAGTATATCCAAGTTGTAACAATTCTGCTGCTTTCATTATGATTTCTGTAGCATTAGCATCATAGGCTTTTATGCTTAAATACCCATTATCTTTTAATTTGATATCTAAATCTCCAGAAATATTTTTGTTAGAAGCTCTTGATGATCTTCTTCTGCTACCAGTTCTATTTGTATTATTTGCAGTGTTTTGAACTTCTACATCTTTTGATAGAAAATAAAAACCATTATCATCTTGTTCTGAAATTAACTGATTTGATTTAGCAATCATATCAATTACCTGATCAAATGGCCTATTAATAATGTAGGCAGAAACGCTCATATTCTTAACATCCGGAGCCAGTACGATATTCTTATTTGACAATTCTGTAATCTTTGCTGCTACAGACGATAAAGAGTCATTTTTTAGCTTAACAGAAAGGAAATCATTTTGTTTGCTATATCGAATGTCTAATTCTTTTTTTGGCTTTGGTTTAGGCGTTTCTTTAAATATTTCTCTTTGTTTAAAAACAATAATATTGTTCATAAACTCTACTTCCAGATCATAGGTCCTAATTAGAAAAAGGTATACGTCTTTTACTTTTACATCATAAAAGTTACTGGTTACCATTTGATTAAGATCAGGATCTGCTACTACATTAAGTTTATGTTCTTCTCCCAATGAAGTAATTATCTCAAAAAGTGTTAAACCAGAAACATCCAATTGGGTAACTTCTTCTAAACCAATCTTTGTTTTGGCGATTTCTTCTAGCTTTTCTTCAATGGTAACTGCTGTGTTCTGAGCGCACAGTACATTGATTATTAGTATAAAGCCAATTAATAGTATTCTTTTTATCATCCCTTATTTTTCTATAATAATTGAGTATACCTCCTCAATAGACGTTATTCCGTTTTGTACTAATCGTATGGCTTTCCCCGACAAGCTCGATGTAGTGTAATCTGAAATGGATTCTTCCAGATTTGTTGAATTTTTCTTTATTTCCTGGGCTAACTCACTATCAATAGGTATAATCTCATAAATTGCAGTTCTTCCTTTGTAACCAGTATAATGGCAATGTTCGCAACCTTTAGAAATCCAATGTTCTTTTAACCCGATAAAAGCTTCATTTTTATATTCGTCCCCTTTTAAAACTGAATGTTCCTTACAAGAATCACAAAGTTTTCGTACCAGTCGTTGTGCAACAGAAATCTTTAGCGTTTCTGCTATAAGAAAAGCAGGCACTCCCATATCAATTAATCTCGAAATTGTTCCTAAAGCAGAATTTGTATGTATCGTAGACAATACTAAATGTCCTGTAAGACTAGCTCTAATTGCCATCTCAGCCGTTGCTCCATCTCTTATCTCTCCAAGCATAATAATATCCGGATCTTGTCTAAGAAATGTTTTAAGTGCACTGGTAAATGTTAATCCTATATCTTCTCTTAATTGTACTTGATTTATTCCCTTTAATGTATATTCGATAGGATCTTCTACGGTAACGATATTGCTGGTAACTTTATTTAATTCTTTTAGACTGGCATATAAAGTTGTTGTCTTACCGGATCCTGTAGGACCACTAATAAGGATAATTCCTTTGGATGCTTTTAACGCTTCCTGATATAACTCCTTTTCTTTCTGCTCCATTCCCAGCTTATCCATACTTAGATGTGCAGTATCTCTCCCTAGTATCCGCATTACGATTTTTTCACCGTGTAACGTGGGAAGAATAGAAACCCTTATATCAAAATCATCATAATTAATTCGTCCGTCCTGAGGCAATCTTTTCTCAGTTATATCTAGATTCGATTTTATTTTGATTTTATTGACTAATTCCAGGTAATTTTCTTTTTCTACTTTATATTTTTCGGTAAGCTTTCCATCTATTCTATATCTAATTCTGGCTTCGTCTTTAAAAACTTCAAAATGAATATCACTACTTCCTATTGATTTGGCCTCAAAGATGAGTTCTTCTAGAAAATCCTGAGATGTTGATCTAAAACTTTCTGTTTTAGATGTATTCTCAGTATTACCACTATTACCGGTTCTATAATATAAAATTAAAGCTCTATTAATTGTATCTGCAGAAACGGGGTGTAATTCTATAGTCTTACCTAAGATTAACTCTAACTCCTCTTTTACAGCTTCTTTTGCTGCAGTTTCTTTTATAAAAAGACTTAGTTGGTTACCCTTATCTTCTTTTGGAACAATTTGATAATTATGCGCCAAATCTGCATTGATGATTTGCTGCTCTTCTGTAGTTAATATAATTTCTTTTACTATATCCATAATTAATTCAAAAGATTAGTAAAGAACACATCAAAACCTGCACTATAACTAGCGATTTTGAGTATAATTAAATACAAGGCTAAAAGACCTGCTAAAGGCACCAAATCTGTTTTGACAACTAGTTTTATTATTAAAAATCCAACTATTGAAAATAACATCCCTGTTATAAAAAATAAAATATAATTGTGTAAGGAGAAAAAAGGAATTACAGCAACAAAGAATAGCACATCCCCCAATCCCATATTTCTTTTAAAAGGATTCGTAAATCTTTTGTTCTTTGCTGATAAATAAAGATATAAACCTCCAAAAGTAATTATCAGAAAAGCCAAGCTATACAACAAATTAATTACACTATAGCCATTTCTGAAATAGGAAATTAACCCAAAAATTAAAATCAAAATTGGCAATGAAATATGAATAGCTCTAAGCTTTAAATCCTGAATAAATACCAATGTAAATAATAGTATTATGATTATTTGAATAACAGTATCCAACGAATTAGTCTTTAACTGTTTCTTTTAATGTCTTTTTTTGATCAATCTCCCAGGTATTATAATTACCGTCATCATCAAAATCAGATAAAGAAGTTGCAGTGGCTTTAAATGAATTGGTCGAAGCCTCTATAATTTCTATTCTATATACCGCTTGCCCTCCTTGCTCTATAGTCAATGCAGGTTCAAAACCTAATTCATCAAAATCAGCTGTATATTTAGAATGTCTGAAAAAGTAGTTTTTCTCTAATCCGTATAAGTGATTTAACATACTCTGTGCCTCTATAGATTTAGCTTGGGTGATAACAGAAGTCTGACTAGGAAGTACCATGAGAAGTAAAATACCGATAATACAAAGTACAATCAATATTTCGGTCATAGAATATGCCGCAGCATACCAGTTGTTTTTGCGTTTCATAGGCTTGTTATGTAATCTTAATGAATTCATTAAGATTGATTTAGGGTTTGCAAAAGTATTAAATTGTGTTAACAAAATCTAAATTTTTTAGTTTCCATTTATAATTTTACTCAGATCGAACATTGGTGCATACATAGCTACCATTATCAGACCTACAATTAAGCCTATGATAATAATTATCAACGGCTCCAGAACTACTCCAATCATTTTGGTTTTATGTTCTACTTCTTCATCATATTCATCCGCCAGTCTAGAAAACATGGTATCCAATTCGTTAATTTCTTCTGCTACTTCTACCATAGAAATTAATTTATACTCATAAATCTTGTGTTTTTTCATAGCTGCCGCGAAAGGGATTCCTTTAATCACATCATTTCTAATAGGGTCAATTGAAGACTCGATTGGATAAAAACCGATCATTTTCTTCACCATATCCAGCGATTCTGTCAAGGAAGTTTTTGAAGTCAATAATAGATCTAAAAACTGACAATACCTCGCCAAATACACCATTTTGACTAGTCTCCCGAAAAAAGGAATTCTTAGAATGATTTTTGATTTAATATTTCTAAAAGAAGGATTCTGACCATAAATTTTCACCAAAAACATACTGGTGATAATAAGCAATAAAATGACCACAAATATTGTTGGAAATTTCTCGGATAAAACGATTATATTTTTTGTCAATGCGGGAAGATCTCCATCAAATTGATTAAAAACCGACTTAAACATTGGCACCACATAGGTTAACATAAAATACAAAACTCCAACAGTCAACACCAAAACGAATGAAGGATAGGTAATCACTGAGATAATTTGTTTTCTCAATTTGATCTGACGTTTAAAATATTTGTGTAATTCTAAGAGTACAGTATCTAATTTTTTTGTTTCCTCTCCTATCTTAATACTAAAATATTCATACGATGAAAAGAGTCCGGTATCCTCTAAAGCTTCGTAAAAGCTTTTACCTTTTACAATCTTGGCTTTTAATTCTAAGATTAAATCTTTTAGGTGTTTCTTTTTTTGTTGATTCGCCAATATCTCTAAAGATGTTTTGAAATCGACCCCGGCATTAAGAAGTGTTGACAAATCTTTATACAAAACTTCTTTCTCTTTTGCTCCTAATTTTTTGGAAAAACTGAATTCTTGATTAAAGAAATTGCCAAGAGAAGATGGTTTATTATCCGTCTTTATATTTGGTTTATTATGGATTTTACTTACATCAATTCCCATTACAATTTTAATTTAAAATTAGGAGCATAGTCCTTAGTAATTATAAACTCTATTGGTTCATCAAATAGAGTCGTTCCTATACTCATTTTAGTAACAAGATCTTCTTTTGTAATACTATTAAAATCTGTTGATATCTTAATTTTTTTTATTGGCAAAGTATCCAGCATTTCAATCTGCCTTCTAATTAGAAACTTGTCTGTAATTTTATATTCTATTTCTTTATTGTTATATGCAATCACTTTAAATCCTTTATAAGATTTTACAATTCTCTCTGCATTAAAAAAATCGGTTCTTAGTTGCACATAACTTGTTGTTAATTCATTTTGTTCATCTATAGAAGCTTGGTAGTTTATAACCTGTTTTACGAATGAGGCATAGGCAAAGTATATTAAACCCATTATGATTGACATAATGGTCAGATTAATTAACATTTCTAATATGGTAAATGCTTTTACCTTACTCATCGTTTTTTTTATTGACTAACAAATAGTTATATATAATTGTATCCGAAGCTGTTTGTACGATAAACTTTATATTTTTCAACTCCTTATTACTTTGAAAATCTTCAACTTTCTTTTTAATCGAATATGTTTTAAACTCATATAATTCATCATCAAAATCATTCGAAATTTTCGCATTATCATATAATTCCGCGACTTTAAACTTCATTTTATAAGTGTTCAAAGATGAACTGCTGTTTAAAACAGCTGCATACAATCTAATAGCCACTAATAAGCAGGTAGCAATGATCGTAATTGCTATTACAGATTCAATTAATGAACTTCCTTTAAGGAAATATTTATTGTATGTTTTTAATTCTTTCAAGTCTGTTTTCTCCTGTATTTCCAAATAATGGCAATCTCACAAAGTTGTTTGGTAGTTCGGATGCGTCAATTACTCCATTTAGGATAACATCGGCATACTTAGAACTTCTGGTTTCTAATTGTAATTTATGCGTATATAAAGAACCAATAATACTTCCCTTTAATTCCATAATACCATTACAATAAACATCTCCAACTACTAATGAATTTTTATCAATAGAAACGAAATTGTTTTGCTTTTCTCTAAAACTAGAGCCGTTGATCACAATCCCACCATAAATCTCAACATCCTCTGCTATTTTAATCTTCTTTTCATAATCCCTGGTTGACGCTTCAATTACAATACAAGATGGATATCGCAATTTTACATCGGATTCTATATCTACTTCTTTATCTGCATAAATTTGTAAGCTCCCTTCAAAACCTTCCTCTAGAACTACTTTTGGTGCTTGAATAATAACATCTTCAATTTTTGATGTATCATTAATCCGAACAGTATCTCTGGATTTAAAGATGAAGTTACCCTTGATATTTAATCTATCCAGTGATTCTCCTTTATCCAAATAAACTATTGCAGTCTGCTGGTCGAATCCGCGATAGATTGGTTGGTTTTCTTTTAATTTAGATAAAGTAGTTTCTATAGTATTTTTTGGATATTCTAATTTTGGTGAAGTTATTTTAGGTAAATTCTGAGATGAAACAGTAATATTTCCCTCTAATTTTGGATTGTTAGCTTGTTGATTACCCAAAATATTCACTACTTTATATCTTTTCTTTGGGAGCCTCACATTTCCTTTGATCTTGGTAGTTCCTGAAATTTTTAGTTCTTCTCCAAAATCACATAAATACAGTGCTAATGGGTTTATATCAGCAACCTCACCTATTATATAATTTCTATCAATAGTATCTTTTTTAAAAAATGCTTTACCTAATAATTTAGAGTACATTCCCCATCGTTCTTTTGTGAACTCACACAATAATCCATCACCAAACAGATCGACTTGCTGCATACTGGTTTTTTCAAAAGATTTAGGGTTCAACAAAAAATAATTAAAACAAGAAGTACAACGATCTATAAGCTGTTCTTTTACAGATTGTCGGGTTGCTAACGTTTTATTGATAGTAAAAATGTATATAAGTCCGCCACTGAGAATGGCAATAATCAAACACACGTAAATAGCATATAATAAAGAACCTGCTTTTAGCATTTACTTATTGTTTTTTGGAAGTGTTTTTTTTACCAGCTTCTTTCTTTTTTGCTAACTCTTTACGCTTTTTTTCTATTTCTTTCTTTTGCTTTCTTAGCTCTTTTTCTTTCTTTTCCTTCTCTTTTTCTTCAGGTGTTTTCTTTTTAAAAATGTTTTTGAAAAAGTCTTTTGTTTTTCCTACAAAACTCTTCTTTTCATTTTTATCATTCTTTTCTTCTTCAGCAATTTCTTCTTTAATTACTTTTTCTCCTCTTTTGAAATATAATGTGTCGTTGGTATGATGGGTAATCCATCTACCATGTTTTTTATTATTTTTATATTTTCCGCTAACTAACAGAACTCCTGATTCTGTAAACTCCTGATATGATCCGGAAAGAAACCCTTTTTGCCAATTCGATATCTTTTTAATTTTTCCGTTTTCATACCAATTCTTCCAGGTATCATCTTTAAGACCATAATGAAATTCACCCTGTTCAGCGATTCCGTTCTTTCTATAGGTCTTGTTATATTGTCCGTGTAAAATCTGACCATCTCCACCCCCAAAAGAAGAATGAATTTTCCCACTTTTATACCAATAATATTCTTTTAAATTTTCGTAATTGGATGTATTTTTACTAGAAACGTAAAATGTGTAATTATAGTCATCATCAGAAATAACCTTTCTATTTATATCCTTATTGATATATTGTGTAGATCCGAATAGTAAAATTAGCGTAAATAATAATTTCATTTTGGGTAAATTTTAGGGTTTGCAAAGAAACTACTTTCATTCGAAAAAAAGAACAAAAAAATGCAGTTTTTTGATAATCAGTTATATACATAAAAATCTGACTACGGTACACATACCCCTATATAACCGTAGCCATTGATTTTTCGGCAATTGTTTATCCAAATCATATGCCTACCATAATCATTAAATTAAACTATTACTATATACATGTGTCGTAAAGGATTGTTTTGTTACCTCGCTTTCTCATCTTTTTTTGATTTTTTTTAAATCTGGACAAATTACAACTTCCAAAAATCGATATTAAATAATGATCTTTTCTTCCTGTCTTTTGTAATAATGAGAATTAAAGCTGAAACTACGTTTTGAGTTTCTAAATCGTAAGTAATCAGGCAACTTCTTCGCCTGTTGAAGCTTCCCAGATCATAAACCACTCTTCATCTGTGATTTCTACAGAGAGTGACTCTACTGCTGAATGTATACGACTTATTTTGGTAGAACCGATCACCGGTAATATCCCCGAAGGATGCTTTAACAACCAAGAGGTTAATATTTGATCTGCAGATGCATCATACTTGTCTGCTAGGACATTAACAACTTTATTGATTCTTACAACCTGCTCACCAGGTTCTTTTGAAAAAAACTTCCCTCCGGCTAAAGTAGAATATGCCATTGGTTTTATATCAAACTTTATACATTGATCTAGAGTACCATCAATAAATGGTGCTAAATGCAGCGGAGAAATTTCAATTTGATTGGTTTGTAATGGAAAAAAAGATTGTAACATATCAAATTGAGAAGTAGTGAAATTTGACACTCCAAAATGCAACACCTTGCCGCTAGATCTTAATGTATCAAAAGCTTCTGCTATTTCTTGAGGATTCATCAAAGGGCTTGGTCTGTGAATCAACAGCATATCAATATGATCTGTTTGTAAATTTTTTAGTGATTGTTCGGTAGAATCTATGATATAATTCTTGGTGGTCTTATAAGATTTTATCTGGTTATCAGGTCTATTGGGAGTAACCAATTTTATTCCACATTTAGTAACAAGCTGAATCTTTTCTCTAAGAGAACTATTATTCTTTAAAGCATTCCCGAATAAGGTTTCTGTAGTGTAATGTCCATAAATATCGGCATGATCAAAGGTAGTTACTCCGATAGAAAGACAATCTTCAATAAGCTTTTGAGATTCATTAGGGGTAAGATTAGCTCCCCATTCTCCCCAATTCATACAACCGGCTACTATTCGTGAAAATAACGGCCCGTTCTCTGAAACCTTTGTATTCATTTTATTTAATTTTTAGACTTTAACTTAATACGAATCAATAATTAATTGCCTCATAAATCAATCGCTGAATTTCTGATCTAATATCATTTGATATCAATTTACGATTAGCAGAATCCGGAAAAGTACGGTTGCTCAAGAACACGTAAATTATTTCTTCATCAGGATCCGCCCATGTAAACGTACCTGTAAAACCACTGTGACCATAGCTATTCATTGATATACAACCACAGGTCGGGCCAACATCTCCTAATTGTGGTTTATCAAAACCTACCCCTCTTCTTACATCTTTATCACAATAAGTACAGGTATTAAATTCTTCAATGGTTTGGCTACTTATATATTGTTTTCCTCCATAATATCCACCATTAAGATACATCTGCATCATTTTTGTAACATCGTTTGCATTAGCAAATAAACCGGCATGACCTCCAATACCTCCAAACATGGCTGCACCTTGATCATGAACATATCCGTGAATAATTTCTTTTCTATATGCTTGATCGTTCTCTGTAGGGACAATACGTTTTTTATCAAATTTATTCAATGGTAAATATCCCATATTGCTTGCCCCCATCGCTTTGTAAAGATGTTGTTGTGTCAAAGCATCCAAATTATTCCCATAGTGTTCTTCTATAAATGATTTCATTAAATAATACGGAAGATCACTATATTTATAACTAAGCCGATTTCTTAATTCACTGTCTTTTATCCTCGCCATAAGAGAATCTTTCATATCGCTTCTCAGGTATAAATTACCAGTTACTTTAATATTAAAATCATCAGAAGGTCTGTTTCTATAGTACTTTCTATCTGGTTTTGAGGTAACAGTATCCAGTGTCTTTAAATAAAAAGGAATCCACGCTCTTAATCGTGCATAATGCGACAGCATGGATCGAACTGTTATATCTTTTTTGTTAGAATCACTAAAAGAAGGTAGCATTTCTCCTACTCTGGTCTCCAGAGATAAAATCCCTTTATCTTTTAGCTCCATTGTTAATGGTAGTGTAGAAAGAATTTTAGTTAAGGATGCAAGGTCATAAATATCCGAACTTTTTACCTTCCTAGATTTTGCGTAGGTGTGATATCCATAATTCTTATTAAAAACCACCTTACCTTTTCTCGCTACGATAAGTTGTAAACCAGGTGTCATTTCTTCTCTTAAAGCTATATTAACTATTGAATCAATACGCTCTAATTTGTGAGAATTCATACCTACAGTCTCGGGGATACCATACGTAAGACGTTTTAATGATCTTGTTTCCAATCCTATTCCTAAAGGAAAATCTTCACCTAGGCTTACCGGAAGTTTCCCTTTTGCTTCTATGGCACCGAAAAGTAACTGTGCAGCTTTTTGCTGAGCAACAGGACTATTTTGATACGCCATTAAAATACCTTCAAAATTGGTAGTGGTCTGAAGATCTAACATTGCATATGGTTTGGAAAAAACACTTAGCACAGTATTATTAAGCCTTGCGATCTCATATAACCACACCAATTCTTTATCCTTAAACTTATACTCTTTCCAAGGATTGTCATTAGATTTATGCAAACCAACAATAACGTAATTATAATTACGCAACTGATCTAAAATATCCGGTAGTTGATTGCCTTGTACCCAATCAACTTTCGTATACTTATTTAGCTCTTCTAAAAAGACTTCTCCAGAATCATCTCCCAGCGAGACATATGCTACTTTTTTGAGGTCTAAATTTTTAACAGGTAGGATAGCCCTGTCGTTTTTAATTAAGGTTAATGAGTTTTCTACTAATTTATGATGTAGCACCTCATTAGCAATACTATTCAGTTCTTCAACAAGATATTCTGTTTTTACAGGCTTGTATTTATGAAGCCCTGCTTTATACTTGGCTAATAGAATCTTTTTAACAGAGATGGACAAGCGTTCTTCTGTGATTTCTCCAGCGTAATAGGCAGAAACAATTTTTTGAGATGCTAATGGAACATCTTCTGATATTAGAAGAATATCATTTCCTGCTTTAAACGCAGCAAGATCAATATCACCGGGAGCTTTAAAATCTGAAGCTCCTTTCATATTCAAAGCATCTGTAATAATCAATCCTTTAAAAGCCAGGCTGTCCTGTAAAATGTTAGTTACTACATTCTCAGAAATTGACGACGGATATCCTGATCTGGGTTCTAGACTAGGAATATTAAGATGGGCAACCATCACACTGGACAAACCATCTGCGATCAGTTTTCGATAAGGATACAATTCGATACTATCTATTCTTTTTTGATCAAAATTGATAGTTGGTAATGTTTTATGAGAGTCGCTGTCCGTATCACCGTGACCCGGAAAGTGTTTTGCACTAGCCAGCACACCTTCTTTTTGCATTCCTTTCATAAAAGCCAATGCTTTTTCTGTGACATTATCTTTATCCTCTCCAAAAGAACGATTTCCGATTATTGGATTTTTAGGATTAGTATTCATATCAACAACCGGAGCAAAATTAATATGAACTCCTAATCGTTTGCAATGTTTCGCTATTTGCCTACCCGTTTCTTCTACTAAATTATTATCCTGAATAGCACCTAGGGTCATATTCCAAGGAAATGCTTTGGTAGAATCCAGCCTCATAGCCAAACCCCATTCTGCATCCATACCAATCAGTAGAGGAACCTTAGAAAGCTCTTGATACTCATTATTTAACTTTGCCTGTCGCTGTGGTCCTCCTTTGGAAAAGATGATACCACCAATGTGATATTCCTCAATTAGCTTTTTTATCTTATCTGTCTCTTTCTTAGGTTTCGAAGAAAAAACATCTACCATAAACAACTGACCAACCTTTTCTTTTAAAGTCATTTTGTTGTAAATGCTATCTACCCAAAATTTTTGAGCATTATATTCTTTTTCAACGATTAGTGGATTTAATTGCCTCTCATCTACTTTAAGGAGCAATGCAAGGGAGTCGGATTCATTATTACTAATAGAATCTTCGATCTTTATCACATCAGATTGTTGAGAAAAAGCCGATAATGTGAAAATAAAAATTATACAGGAAAGGTATTTTATAAAAGTATAATGCACAAAAACTAATTTAAAAAACGATTATGCCAACTTTCTTTAGCCGGAACTTCCCAATCTGTCTTATATTCGGCAATATTAGTGACTAAATTATTAAACACTATGGTATTGGGAGATACAGATCTATTTTTTGCCATTTTCCTAAAATCGGTAAGTGATTTATACGCAACATACTCCCCTTGTTTATAAGACACATTCATCTTATCCATTAAATCCACATTGTAATCACTTTCTAGTTTCTGGATAAAACGCACTGAAGCATCTATAGAGCAACCTGTTGCTTGATTAAGATCCTGATCTAGTGCTATAGTTATGAATCTCTTATACTTTATATCGTATCCCGCTTTTAGATCTGCACCGTGTGCAGTCCATTGGGTAATAAAGGTATCTAATCTTTCTTTTATTTGTTCTAACTCCTCCGAAGTAAAGGATCTATTGGCTTGATATATCCAAATTCTTGAAGTATCCGGAAGCTCATTAAAATCTACTAACATCTGCTTTCTTTTTATTTTCTAAAATAACAAAAACTATTTCGAATTGTTGCAATAAAAAAGAGTTAATATGAACAAACATATCAACTCTTTCTTTATTATATATAGTGTTTTAAAAATACTCTTATAAATCTTGAGCATTTGCAATCAATTCTGCCACATCCATCACTTCGATGCTATCTTCTTTCTCTTTATTTTTAACACCATCGGTCATCATTGTATTGCAAAAAGGACATCCAGCAGCGATGATATCCGGTTTTGTCTCCAGCGCATCCTCTGTTCTTTCGATATTGACATCTTTATTTCCTGGTTCCGGCTCCTTGAACATTTGTGCTCCTCCTGCTCCGCAACACAGACCATTGCGTTTACAACGTTTCATTTCTACAAGTTCCACTTCTAGCTTTCTAAGAAGATCTCTGGGAGCTTCATATACATTATTTGCTCTACCTAAGTAACATGGATCGTGAAAAGTTATTCTTTTCCCTTTAAACTTACCTCCTTCAACGGTTAATCTTCCTTCATCTAAAAGTGATTTAAGAAATTGCGTATGATGCATTACTTCATAGTCACCGCCTAATGCAGGATATTCATTTTTTAACGTATTGAAACAATGAGGACAAGCTGTAACTACCTTTTTGATTTCGTAGGCATTCATTACCTCTATATTGGTAACTGCCTGCATCTGAAACAAAAATTCATTACCTGATCTCTTGGCCGGATCACCAGTACAGCTTTCCTCTGTACCTAATACAGCAAAGTCTACATTGGCATTATGAAGCAACTTAACAAAAGCCTTAGTAATTTTCTTGGCTCTGTCATCAAAACTACCTGCACAGCCTACCCAAAATAAAACTTCTGGCTTTTTTCCTTCAGCCATATACTCTGCCATTGTTGGCACCTTTACTGTTTCACTCATATGTATATACTATTTATATATGTAATGGATTTATGGTTTGAAAAAAATCATAACCAAAAATCAATATTTAATCATGTTTACCGTCGTCAAAAACTTCGATAGTCACTACTCTTTCTACTAATTCAGTAAATTTACCGGTATAGCGAGTAGCTTTTACCAAGTGATTGTCGATCCAATGATAGTTTCCTCCTCTTGGTTTTCCCATTAAAAGACTGTGATATTTAAATCCGTGGGTGTTTAACCAAGTCTCTGTCACTTCTCTATGATCTTCTGTTCTGGACGTGAAAAAACATATAATATGTCCTTCGTCAAACCACTTATTCAATGTAACTAATGCATCCGGGAACGGTGCACATGTAACCATTCTCTCTGGCTCTTCATTAGGAACATCTTCAGTGATCGTTCCATCAATATCGATAAGATAGTTTTTAATTCCTTCTGGCAAAACAGGACTAATATGCTCTCCTGCTTCTACCTTATCATGCAATAATTTCTCTACTTCTTCCTTCTTCATAATTTCTAAATTCTCTTAATTTTTTAAAAAAGTTTATGGTTAATAGTTATGGTTAATGAAATTAATTTTTACTCTTGACTCCAGTTCAATCTATCCATTTGGTTAAATGGCCAAGGAGCTCCATTATTTTCTATGTTCGACATCATATTATTAAGGTCTGATGGCGCAGCACTTTGTTCCATTACTAAATATCTTCTCATATCCAGAATAATAGACAATGGACTAATACTTACCGGACATGCTTCTACACACGCATTACAACTTGTACAGGCCCATAATTCTTCCGGAGTTATGTAGTCATTTAATAATTTCTTACCATCATCGACAAAACTACCGTTCTTGTCAATATTATCTCCTACTTCTTGTAGACGATCTCTGGTATCCATCATAATTTTTCTAGGCGACAACTTCTTACCTGTCTGGTTTGCGGGGCATTCGCTTGTACAACGTCCACACTCTGTACAGGTATATGAATTCAATAATTGTACCCAGTTAAGATCTGTTACATCAGAGGCTCCAAATGTTGAAGGTTCAGCTTCTGATTCGTCTTCTGCAGGAGCTGCAAACGGATCAGCATTAGGATCCATCATTAGCATCACCTCTTTGGTCACAGCTTCTAAATTATCCATTTGTCCTTTGGGTTGCAAGTCTCCATAATACGTATTTGGAAATGCTAATAGGATATGCAGGTGTTTAGAAAAGTACAGGTAATTCAGAAATATTAAAATTCCAATAATATGCATCCACCAAGCGCCTCGTTCGATAAGAATTATAGTTCCCTCTTCCATTCCGTTAAATAAAGGAGAGATAAATTGACTTATAGGATATGCTCCAGCTTTGATATAATGTTCTGCACCTAAACTTTGTAGCTGTAAATCCGCTGCATTCATAGTAAGAAACAGTGTCATTAACACAACCTCAAAATACAAAATAATATTTCCATCGTTCTTTGGCCAACCTTTTAATGTTTTAAAGCGTCTAATATTAATTACATTTCTCCTTATCCAAAAGATGAAAACACTTACTAGTACTAAAAGTGCCAAAATTTCGAACGAACCGATCAAGAAATCATAAAATCCTCCTAAGAAGGCAAATATTCTGTGTGTCCCTAAAATACCATCAATGATAATTTCGAGTACTTCAATATTGATAATAATAAATCCTAAATACACTACCACATGCAATATTCCCGCAATAGGTCTTCTTACCATTTTAGATTGTCCAAAAGCAATACGCATCATATTATTGAAACGCTCTTTCTTATTATCCGTTCGATCCACATCCTTACCCAATCGAATATTTCGAATGATTTTACGAATGTTTTTAGTAAAATATCCAATCCCTGCTATTAAAGCGATTACAAATATGATATTAGGAATATATTGCATAGTCTATTAGTAGTTAGTTTATTGAGTCTGTTGGTTTCACGTATGGTTTATTCTTTTTCCCGAAAACAGAAATGTTTACATATCGTGTTGGATTTAATCGAAGGTCCTGTAGCAGTAACTCCAGTTCTTTGCTGGCTTTTTCTAAATTACCATATAACTTATCATCCTTCAATAATTTCCCTGCAGTTCCGTTTCCTACTTCTAAATCTTTAGAAATTTTTTCAAAATTAGCTAAAACTCCGTCTAAATCATTAACCAGTTTTCCAATATTAACTTTTGATAAAGAATCCGAGAACTGGTTAAGGTTCGTTGACATTTTATCTAGATTAGAAAGCGTACTATTTAATTTTGTTTCGTTACCCGACAAAATATTATTCAAAGCTCCGGATGCTCCTTTGAAGTTTTTGATGGTAACACTTAGATCTGCAAATATTGTATTCAGATTATTTTTATTGTCAACGGATAGAATTTCATTAACAGAGGTTAAAAGGGTATCCGCATCCTTGATCGCTGATTCTAATTTGAGCTGAAGCGGTGTTAGCTGTTCATTAACTAACTCTAGTAATCCAGCCTTCACTTGTCCTGGCAATGTATCCTGATCCTTTGCTTCCAGACCTTGTTCATAAATTGGATTAATGGCCAACGATTTCCCACCGATCAAATCTCCACCATATACCATCGCTACGCTATTTCTGGAAAAAGTAAAATCACTACTTACATTGAACTCAACCACAAGGTTTCCTTTTTTATCCGCAAAATTGATAGAGACTACTTTACCTACAACCAAACCATTGATAGTTACAGGAGAAGAAGGTATCAAGCCCTCTACATTATCATAGACGGCATAAAAAGTACGATCACTCTCTAAAAGGTTTTTACCCTTCAAAAAACTATAACCAAAAATCAGAAGTGCTATAGCAGATAGTGCTAGAATTCCTGTTTTAACTTCTCGAGTAAATTTCAAAATAGCATATATTTAGGACACAAATTTAGAATAAAAAATATACTTCCAAAGATTATTAACGAACGAATTATCAGTATTTATTTAGATTAATTCGATGAAGTATCTGTTTTTAATGCTTCAGTAAGCGGAATTATTTCATTATCCTTAAAAGCAACTACAAAGCAAGCCGTATATCCTTTCTCTACTGCTACGCTCTTTAACTCCTTGATTAAATTATAATTAGACGTGCTACCAAAGTAATATTTATACAATTCACCAAACTGAACCTTGGATAACTGATCTAGTCCATTAAAATTTTGAGCTTCTAATTCTATATCGTTTGATCCTGCTGCGATTTGTACTTTAAAAGTGACTCCGTTGTATAACTGCTCTCCTACAACCTTGGTTATCGAATCATTATTCACGATTTCAGGAATTTCAGGAGTTTTAGGTTCCGGAACATAATAGGTGGCATCCAAACTCTCTTTATAATCAACAATCGAGGTTATTATTGACTTTGCCATTTCTTCCTGACCTTTTTTAGAATTTAGATACTTTCCTTCTTTGTTATTGGTAAGAAATCCTAATTCTATAAGTACACTTGGCATATATGTTTGGTGTAATACCACAAAACCAGCTTGTTTTACTCCTCTACTCTTTCGTTTTAAAGTTTTATTGAATCGATTCTGCACAAAACTCGCCAACGTAAGGCTTTGATCAAGGTATTCTTCTTGCATCAATGTTAATCCTATAATAGATTCGGGAGAATTAGGATCAAAACCGTCATAGTTTGCCTCATAATTATCTTCTAATAAAATAACAGAATTTTCATTTTTTGCTACATTAAAGTTTTCATCATTTGCGTGCAAACCCAGTACAAATGTTTCTGTACCATATGCTTGAGAATGATGAGAATTGCAATGAACAGACACAAATAAATCAGCTTTTGCTTTGTTTGCAATTTTTCCTCTTTCGTGTAATTCGATAAATTTATCAGTCTTTCTGGTATATACTACTTTAAATCGATCATCTTTTTCTAAAGCTTCCCCTACCGCCAGAACCACTTTTAAAGAAATATCTTTTTCTTTATATCCGTTACCTCTATTTCCCGGATCATGTCCTCCGTGACCAGCATCTAATACCACCACAAATTTCTCTTTATTACTGCTTTCTGAAACAGATACCGAAAATGCAGATAGCACCAATACTAATACAATCGACAAAGAGCTATATATTATTTTCTTCTTCATAATTATGCAAAATTATCACTTAGCTTGAAACATTACCAAATTGTTTCAGTATTTAGTATAATAATTCTAAAATCATACGGTTATGATCTTAGAAATTACCATATCAGTTTTTATTTAAAATAACGTAAGAGTACTGTATTTGATATAAATATTTATTTTTTTCTCATTTACAATCTCTACATAAAAAATATATGTAATTTTGGCACTTCAAAAACTAAGCCATAGTTTTACAAAAATAGGATTTAAACCATTGCAAACAACGGTACGTAACATACTTTATTCACTAAGTTTTTCACTATTTTGCATTTGTTATACAACTGCACAAGAGTTTGATAAAACTACTGCGAAACCAGTTCCTATTCAAAAAGACTCTGTTAATTTGACTAAGAAAAAGGCAAATCCGAAATCCGAGGTGCTGCAAAATGAAAAAGATCAGGACACTACAAAAAAGGATACAGCCGTTGAACCTCCTCAGTTATTGACTGATAAAGTTAAATATAAGTCTACGGATTATATGAGACTTAGTCGTAGAGAAAACAAAATGTATCTCTATAACGAAGCTGAAATTATATATGGCGAAATGCAAATTAATGCAGGTCTGATTATTGTAGACAATGCTAAAAATGAGGTATATGCTTATGGAATTAAAGATTCTGTTGGTGATTATACCCAAACACCTATTTTTAAACAAGCTCAGAATGTGGTAGAACCAGATTCTATTCGTTTTAATTTTGACACAGAGAAAGCACTTATTTATAACTCCCGAACAAAACAGGGTGAAATGAATGTAAAAGGTGAAGTTTCAAAGAGAGTTAACGACTCTGTGATCTATATGAGTAACGTAAAATTCACGACTGCTGAAGATATTGACAATGCGGATTATTACTTTTATGCAAGAAGAATAAAATTAGTTCCAAAAAAGAAGATCGTTACTGGTTTAGTAAATATGTTTATTGCGGATGTTCCAACACCTCTTGGATTGCCTTTTGGTTATTTTCCCTTACAAGAAAAAAGAACTTCGGGTTTTATCATTCCTAGTTACGGAGAAGAAAACAACAGAGGGTATTTTTTACAAAATGGCGGATATTACTTTGCTTTAAGTGATTATGCCGATTTAACTGTAACGGGAGATTATTATACGAATGGTAGTTATACACTTCTTACAGAATCTGCTTATGCAGTGCGTTATAAATACAGAGGTAATCTTCGTTTTAGGTTTGAAAACAACTTAACTAGCGAGAGAGGTTTTCCTGATTTTGCACAAAGAACGACCTATAACATTCAATGGACTCATGCGCAGGATGCCAAATCAAATCCAAATTCCAGATTTTCTGCTTCTGTAAACTTTGGTAGTAGTGATTTCTTTCAGCAATCTACCAATCAACTGAATACAGGAAATTTCCTGAATAATCAGCTTAGTTCTTCTATTTCGTATGCTAAAACTTTTCAGGGAGATCCTCAGGTTAATTTAAATATAGCTGCTACCCATAACTCTAATACCAATACCGGGGAAGTAAACTTATCGCTCCCTAATGTCAATGCCAGCATGTCCAGAATATTTCCGTTTGCACCAAAAGTAGGTGTCAAAAAAGGAATTATTCATAACATAAATACACAATATAACTTTAGAGGAGAAAACAGAATTAATACGACGGATGAAGATCTTTTTAAAGCTGAGATGTTTAACGATGCTAGGATTGGAATGCAACACTCCATCCCGATTAGTACTAATTTTAAAATTTTTAAATATCTAAGTGCAACCATGGGAACCAGTTTTCAGGAAAACTGGGTATTTGAGACAATTGAACAACGTTTTGATGAGGATGCTAATGATGGTGCCGGAGAAGTAGTAAGAGACACCATTGCAGGCTTTGACGCTTTTAGGACTTACAATTTTTCCGCTAGTTTAGGAACAACGATCTACGGAACGTTTAATTTTAAAAAAGATAAAAAGATACAGGCAATTCGCCATACGATGCGACCATCTGTTAGCTATAGTATCAATCCGGCCTTTGACCAATTTTATGATACTTATAGAAGATCTGCAGAAGATGATCCCGACACACCAGATATAGAAACGTTTGAAGATGTTGAGTACTCAAGATTTGAAGGAGGTTTCTTTGGTGCTCCAAGTAATACTTTTTCGAGTAGTATTGGATTTTCATTAAGCAATAACCTGGAAGCTAAAGTAAGAAGCAAGGATACTACTGCTACTGAACCCAAAAAGGTGGTGTTATTGAATAATTTAAATTTTAGAACAGCTTATAATATTGCAGGAGATTCTCTTCAATTAAGCCCGATATCCATAACCGGAAATATCCCAATCATCGAAAACAAACTGGATATTAATTTTAGTACAGAGTTAGATCCATATGCTTTAGATAATAACAATCGTAAAATTGATGTTTGGAACATTGATAATGGAGGTAGCTTATTCAGATTAACCAGAGCTAGTGCCAATTTTGGATACTCTTTTTCTAGTAAAGATTTTGAAAAAGGAAAATCTAACGAAGACCCATTAACCAACCCAACCCTTCAAAATGGTGGTAGACCGGATAATTTATTTGGCGGTGGAACTGACTTTAGAGAAGAGCAAACCTATCGTAAGCAAGATGATAGTGATAGAGAAAAGAAAGATATCAAAAATTACAATTACAAAATCCCTTGGTCTTTACGTTTGTCATATACCGTGAATTACAGTAATAATGCCCGGCAAAATGAAATATCATCACATTCTATTATGTTCTCGGGTGATGTAGAATTAGCACCAAAATGGACCGTTGGAGTTTCCTCTGGATATGATCTAAAAAATCCTGGATTTACGTTCACTAATTTAAGATTTAAAAGAGATTTGGATAGTTGGACTATGAATTTTAATTGGATTCCATTTAGCGAGCGAACCTCTTGGAATTTCTTTATCGGAATCTCGTCTTCCGTGCTTAGCGATATCAAATATGATAAAAGACGTGAACCGGACCGACAGCTTTAATATAGGTTTGAGGTTTGAGATTTGAGGTTTGACCCTTCGACACGCTCAGGGTATAGGTTTGAGGAATTAAATTTATGAAATCTTTATAAACAATAACACTTTACACATCATGAAAAAAATAATAACTACCTCTAAGGCGCCTGCACCAATCGGCCCTTATAACCAAGCAATTCTCAACGGTAATACACTGTATACTTCTGGTCAAATAGCCATTAATCCCGAAACTGGAGAATTAGTTCTAGATGATATCAAAATAGAAGCAGAACAAGTAATGCAAAATCTTAAAGCGATTTTAGATGAAGTAGATATGACTTTCGAAAATGTTATCAAAACGACTATCTTCTTAAGTGATATGAATAATTTTTCTAAAGTAAATGAAGTTTACGGAAGTTATTTTAATGAAGATACGGCACCTGCCAGAGAAACTGTTGCTGTGGCAGCTTTACCTAAATTTGTAAATGTCGAAATATCAGTAATCGCTGTAAAATAAATACTTAGATTACACAAATACATAAAACTCAAGCATATTCTGCTTGAGTTTTTTATTTTTACAAATGCTTGATTTCACAATTAACTCTCCGGACAGTCTATCTAAACTCATCAAAGAAAAAGAGATTGTTTCTTGGCAAGAACTGGTTACTTATGTTAAAAACATTCCTTACGGCAGAAACTCTAATCGTACTGACTCCAGACTAGTACTCACAGAGAACAAAGGAACCTGTAGCTCTAAACATGCATTGCTAAAAAGGATTGCTGATATACATGGTGCTAAAAACATTGAACTTTTTACCGGTATTTACAAAATGAATTCTACAAATACTCCCAAAATTGGTAATATACTTCTTGAAAATGGGCTTGATTACATCCCTGAAGCACATTGTTATTTAAGATATAAAGGGGAAACAATCGATGCCACATCGGACACTTCGGATTTTGAAAGAATCAAAAAAGACATAATCATTGAACGAAAGATACAGCCTGATCAAGTAGCAAATTTCAAAGAACAATTCCATCAAAATTTTATCAAAACCTGGATAATCTCAGAAAGACTCAATTTTTCTTATAGTGAGTTATGGGAAATTAGAGAAGAATGTATTTATAACTTATCAACGTGAGTGAAATTTACATTTCTCACAATGCTTTGAGAAGTAATTGTGCCGTAGCCGGATTGGTTGCTAGAGGTACATCATATACATCGCACAACCTCATCAGCATAAAAATATCTGGTTCATGAGGATGTTTTGCCAATGGATCCCTGAAGAAGATGACCATATCCACTTTTTTCTCTGCTACTCCGGCCGCTATCTGTGCATCCCCACCAAGAGGACCAGAAAGTAATGCATTTACCTCAAAACCTGCTCGTTTTGCTTTCTCTCCAGTAGTACCTGTAGCAATAAGTTTAATGTTTTTAGAACTTAAAATATCCTGATGTTCATTAAGAAACTGAACCATTTCTGCTTTTTTACCATCGTGAGCTATGATTGCTATTGTCATAATCCTTTATTATACAGATAGTATATCTGAAATACGTAATAATTCTTTATTAATACTATGATCTTCTTTTAATCCCTCATCGAAATTAGTAGCAACAATTTTATTATTAAGTAATCCTACCATTACATTTTCTTCTCCATCTAACAACAACTCTACAGCTTTTACACATAATCTGCTTGCTAGTGTCCTATCAAAACACGATGGGGAACCTCCACGTTGCATATGTCCTAAAACAGTTACTCTTACATCATAATCAGGAAGGTTATCCGTAACATAGTCAGCTAGTTCATATACATTTTTCCCAATTTTATCACCTTCACAAACCACTACGATACTTGATGACTTCCCGGAACGTTTACTTCTTTTTAAAGATTCCAACAGCCTATCTAATCCTAGATCTTCTTCAGGAATTAAAATTTCCTCTGCTCCTGCTCCTACTCCACTATTTAATGCAATAAATCCTGCATCACGCCCCATCACTTCTATAAAAAACAAACGATCGTGTGAACTGGCTGTATCTCTAATCTTATCGATAGCTTCAACAACAGTGTTTAATGCTGTATCATATCCGATGGTGAAATTAGTACCTGCAATATCATTATCTATCGTTCCTGGAACTCCAATAACCGGGATATCGTGCTCTTCGCTAAAAATCTTACCTCCTTTAAATGTACCGTCACCACCTATTAATATCATGGCATCAACGTCGGATTTTTTAAGATTTTCGGCAGCTTTTTTTCTTCCCTCAGGCGTTCTGAAATCTTCCGAACGAGCAGATTTAAGAATGGTTCCTCCGGCACTAATGATATTACGCACACTACGGGCGTTTAGCTCACAGTAATCATTTTCTATCATTCCCTGATAGCCCCTATAAAAACCTATACATTTTACATTATAATATGAGCAGGCACGAGCAACAGCTCTGATTGCAGCATTCATCCCAGGAGAATCACCTCCAGAGGTCATTACTCCGATAGTCCTAATTTGTTTAGCCATGTATTGTGTAAAATTTAATCAAATTACTTATTCTTATCTGTAAAATTAATAAATTCTGGTGTGTCTATTTTGGTTGTATCCTGAGTTTTTACAATCAAAGTGTCCTTTTCTTTTTTAGACTTGAAAACCTTTTTCCAAAGCTCATTAAAATTGTCAAAATCTACAGAGTATGAAAGACCTAAACCTTGTTTATAACCTTGCGACTCTCCGATATATTGAATTTCATTCTGACGATTAAAAATCTTTCCTTTTAGCGTTCCTTCTTCATTAAACAAATATTCTACTTCTACATCTCCTGTCACCACCGATTCGCTCACACCACCTATTGGGACACCGACTCTTCCATTAATTAAGATCCTATTATTGATTTGTGTAGATACTGTTACCCCAAATTGATCGGCTGCTTCCTGATCGACATTTCTGTTTCCTTGCACGTAGTTTACTCCTACCTGAAATTTATCATCGTCTCCGGAGAATATTCCATTCACCAATCCTGCAGCGCGCTCCACCAAATTTCCTGTAATAAACGTTGGATCCAGATTTCCACTATAAAACTGTCCCTGAGTAACTAACGACAAAGCCTGTAGCTCTTTGGTTGCCTGATCTTCTAGTTGATATTCTAACTCACTTTTGGCAACAGAACTTAAATTAGGTAATTCTATATTAAAATTAAGATCAGGCTGTATCAATTCTCCATTTAGATCTACTACTACTTCTACCGGAATTTTCCGATTAATCGTTGCATTTTCTAATAATACTGCCGGATTTGCTTCAGTTTTATATACCGCACTTAGATTTAGTTTTGCTCTTGTCGGGCTACCATCCCAGTTAATACTTCCTCCTGATCTTACAGTAAAGTCTTTACCTACCAATGCCCCATATCTGAAATTATAGCTTCCTTCATATGCCACAAAATCCCCCCACATATTAAACTTCCCATTTGTATTGATTTCTATAAGCAATGTTCCTGCTCCTCTTCCCTTTAGAGAACTACCCGTTTTCTTATCTACAACAACTTCTACTAAGGCATTATTATTTACATCCAGATCAAAATTGAGTTCTAATCCTTTGATATCTTTTATTACAATTTCCTTTCCTTCCAAACGTGCTAACTTTTCTTCTTTGCTTAAAAAATGGATATATGAATTATCACCAATGGATTCGGATTCGTTTAAAGGAATTTTAAAAACTGTTCCTTCTTCTGTAGTTGCATTTACATTAATAACAAGAGCGTCTGTTGGACCTTCAATAGTTGCATCACCACTAATAAAACCTGTTCCATAATACAATGATTCCTCATCTTCTTTTGTATCTAGCACCAACAACCTTTCATTAGCTGTTAACTTAAGCCCTAATTTCCACTTAGAAAAACGCTGGTGACCAATAAAACCTCCTAAAATACCTCTTGTATTATACTTCGTATCCGTAATGTCTACGTTATCAAAATTAAAACGCTGCTTATTCAGGATAACTCTAGAATCCTTATCAAAGTCAAGATCTACATTTAGATATGGGATTTTTAAACCAGCGTCATTCAGTTTTAAGACCCCATCAATAGAAGGATTCACATAATTTCCGGTCACTTTTGCATTACCTGTTACCAAACCTCTAAGATCAGATATCACGATCCCACCCAAAGCACTGAATCCTGACATATTAAACTGATCCAGATTTACATCAATATGCATATTCGGGTCGTTATCAGAAACATTGATAGACCCTATCGCCGAAAGTGTTTTTACATCATTTTCATTTACTAATCTGGTATTCACCTTATATTCGGTAAGAGATTCATTACCAGAAACGTTTACTCGTAATTCTCCCAGATTGGTATCATTTACTGCCAAGTCATTAATGATTACTGTAGAACTCGGAAAATACACCCCTTTATCCTGAAATACCTTAAGATCACCATCTACTACACCTGACAACTTTAGATTTTCTATATAGGGAGTGATCTTATTTAAGTCTACATCTCTGAAATTAGCTTTGATATCCTTGTTATTTTTGCCTTCCATTATTCCAGAAACACTTATTTGCTCATCTTCATGTTTTAATAAAATTGACTGGATATCTACATTTTGGAAATTATTATCAAAAATTATCTTATTGTTACTTTTGCTTCTATTCGGGTTTGCATACCAGGTATAACCTTTAAAAGTGAAGTCAGATTTTTTTAACCCTAAAACAGAATTATTATCTTCATTGATCGTATGATAGAACTCTAGGTTATAATTATCAACATTATTTTTTCCTCCTTTAAATTCTGATCGCATAAATAAAGTGTCTTTTAGTGTTACATTAATCAAACTAAATTTGGACACATCATAGTATTGCGTATCGATACTATCAATAGCAACATACGTATTAAACAGAGGGTTTTTGTTATCAACTTGTATATCGACATCCTTCATTAAGTTATCGAACGCTTTTATTGAAGGAGATTTAAAGGTGAGCTTAAACTCAGAATCATTGCTTTCTACTTTCCCTTTGATAAAGGTATTCGGTGCAAACTCGATTTCCGGAAAAAATACATCTACAATTTTGTTATAAATTCTAAAATTGAATTCCATGAATTCATTATCTGTTATTTCTGTAGCTTCAAAATTAGTGTATAGACTACCTATAGAATTACGAAACAGATCGTAAACATTTTCGAATCTAAATATTCCTTTTACACTTCCATCGATAATGTCAGGACTATTCATGGTGATGGTTCTTACATTTTGATCGTCAAAACTCGAAGTGATCTCAAAATCATCAAAATAATAACTCGCATTTTGATTTTTATACAATGTTTTTTCAAAAGAAATGGTACCAAAAGCATCATTTATACCGGTTCCTTTCATTTTCATGATAACATCTCCATTAAAAACCGATACACTATCCCTTGTAAAAAGATTTAATCGATTTAAATCTATATGATCCACATTTGCTGTAAAATCATAATTATTGATCTCTTTTGATAAATCAGCTACCCCATTAAAAGCAAATTTCACGTTTGGATCATCAGAAATAAGTTTTCCATCAAAAACAGGGTCTTTTAGATTTCCTACTACATTAAGATTGGTATAAGTATATCCGTTGAATTCTAGTTTTCTAATATCACCTTCTAGTTTTGTATCCAGATTATTTAATGTAAAACCGCTTCCATCCACGTGTATATCAAAAGCTGCATTACCTAGATTTTTTTTGCTCAGCAATTGACCTATATTAAAATCATTAGATATTACATTTCCATTATAGGTTGCTTCTTTAACATTATCCAGATCGCCTAATAAAACAAACGCATTGATTTTGCCCAATTGAGAATAGAAATCCATATCTACATCAACATCCTTTATGGTCACTATAGTAGATCCAACACCTTTCACGCTTCCTAATTGATATAATTGTTTTGGTAATGATTCACCCAGAATTCCTGGTAAAAGGTTTACGAGATCATAATAATTAGTTGTAAGGTTTTTTAAATCCCCATCTAATCGAAACTTAGAAGCATTAGTAACTGCATTTCTAATTCTTATATCTCCCTTAATGATAGATCTATCGAGTCCTGAAATATCTGAGTTTAGTATCTCAAAATCATTCAAAGTACCTTTTACGGTAGTATTTTTAATTAATAAGTCTTCATCTCTTCCGAATTCTTTATAAAAAGGTATTAAATCATTGGTAGAAATTGTAGCTTTTTTAAAATCTGCGGTAATGTTCACTTTGTTTTCGAAATTAACCATTCCACCACGTTCATATGAAAATACAATTTCACCTTGAACTTTAGAGTCTGCCGTTTCTATTAGCAACTCACGAAACCTCATTTCTGTTGGAGTAATAGAAAAACCTGTCTTTAGATTCGATACATTTAATCCTCTATGATCTTTGAAAGAAAGCAAATCTGTAGTAATATAAAAGTCTTCGCCATCTACTTTTAAGCTTTCTGCATCTAGTATTATATCCCGTAATACCACAACATTTGGAGAACTTAGATTTTCATCTACATAGCTAAACTTACTGTTCTCCATAGTTACATTACCAGTGGTAAGTAAAAATTTGGTATCGGATGTAGATTTTTTACCGGTATCAAATTTTCTGATAAAAGTCATCAGGTTGTCACTGCTTTCATCCTTATACATTTTCATTCTAAAGGTTAGATCATCTATAGCAACATCTCCCAATTCTGGTTGACCTTTAGAAATTTCTCTGATGTTTAGAATCGACGTAGCTATACTTTTTGCGTATATCAAGGTATCCTGATGATGATCTTTTACAAATACTTCTTTTAAGTCAACATCACCAGAATAGGTTAATCCTACTCTACCTACGTTGATATCTACACCGTATTCATTATTTAGATAATTAGTAATTTTTTTACCAAAAAAAGTTTGTACAGCAGGAATGGAAAACAGGATCACTAATAGTATAAATAGCGAGATAAGGGTAAGTAATACCCTTTTCAATATTTTCCCGAATTTTTTGATACGTTTTATTGTTTTAACTTTGCTGACAATATTAACAATTTCTATGCCCTTTTCCTCATAATGAGTTCACAAAATGTATACATCTTAGGTATTGAATCGTCGTGTGATGATACCTCTGCCGCTATATTATGCAACGATAATGTATTATCAAATGTTGTAGCATCTCAAAAAATTCACGAACAATATGGTGGAGTTGTTCCAGAACTGGCTTCTAGAGCACATCAGCAAAACATTGTTCCTGTTATTGATCAGGCAATAAAACAAGCTAATATTAACAAGTCCGATTTAAGTGCCATCGCATTTACAAGAGGCCCCGGTTTAATGGGATCTTTGTTGGTAGGCACTTCATTTGCTAAGTCATTAGCTTTATCCTTAGACATTCCCTTAATCGATGTAAACCATATGCAGGCTCATATTCTGGCACATTTTATAGACGAGGAAGGTTTTGACAAACCAGAATTTCCTTTTCTGGCTTTAACAATTAGTGGTGGACATACCCAAATTGTAAAAGTAAATGACCACTTTGATATGGAAATCATTGGCGAAACGATTGACGATGCGGTAGGAGAAGCTTTTGATAAAAGTGCTAAAATATTAGGCCTTCCTTATCCAGGCGGACCGTTGATAGATAAACACGCACAATCAGGTAATCCCAAAGCATTTCCGTTTACGAAACCAAGAGTTGATGGATTGAACTTTAGTTTTAGTGGCCTTAAAACTGCTGTATTGTACTTTGTTCAAAAGCAGGTAAAGGAAAATCCTAACTTTATAGAAGAAAACCTTGAAGATGTATGCGCATCTATTCAATATACCATTATCAATATCTTAATTGACAAGTTGAAAAAAGCTTCTAAAGAAACCGGAATTAAAGCAATTGCCATTGGAGGTGGGGTTTCTGCAAACTCAGGAATCCGAAAAGCTCTAAAGGAAGGTGAGCATAAATACGGATGGAAGACCTTTGTTCCTAAATTTGAATATACCACGGATAATGCAGCTATGATCGGAATTGTTGGATACTTAAAATATCTTAAAGAAGATTTTACGGATATGAGTGTCGTGGCCAAAGCAAGAATTAAATTTTGAATAGACTGTTAGATTATTAGACAATTGGATTGTTATAAGTAAGAAACCTGAAACCAAAACATGCAATTATTCTATAGTAAAGATATTACTGAAGCTACCAATGAGTTTGAATTCTCTAGAGAAGAAAGTAAGCATATCTCAAAAGTATTGCGAAAAAAGGAAGGTGATACGCTCCAAATCACAAACGGAAACGGATTGCTTTGTAACGGAACGATAATCTTTTCAAGCCCAAACAAATGTATTATATCACTTACACATAAAGAATTACAAACTCCCAAAAATTATCGATTACATCTTGCGGTTGCTCCAACTAAGATGAATGATCGCTATGAGTGGTTTTTAGAAAAAGCAACAGAAATTGGTGTTGATGAGATTACTCCGATCATCTGTGATCACAGTGAGCGAAAAGTGGTGAAACTAGAACGTTTTGAGCGTATTTTACAAAGCGCTATGAAACAGTCCCTACAATCTTATTTACCGAAACTGAACCCTGCTATTTCTTTTTCAGAGTTTATGCAAAAAGAAAGTACTGACCAATTGCTTATCGCGCATTGCGAAGAGTCTGATAAACAATCACTAAAAGACATACTTACTTTACAAGGACATACCACGATTTTAATTGGTCCTGAAGGAGATTTTTCTCAAAAAGAAATAGAAAGTTCTTTAAACATAGGTTATACACCTGTTACCTTAGGCGAAACCAGACTGCGAACAGAAACTGCAGCTATTGTTGCTACGCATAGTGTGGCTTTTTTAAACTCATAACAGGATAAAATACTATCTTTATAGACATATGGTATAAAAAAAGCGTCAATTCGATTTCTATGACACTACCACTCGAATTGACTTATTTTGAATTAAAAAGTATCAAATGCACAAATGATATCCTTATATCCAATAAAACTGAAGAAATGAAAGCAAAAATCATCTGTTTTATAATCTCCATTACACTTTTCACAAGTTGTTCTTCTAATGATGATACTACAACGATTCCTCCGTTACCTGTAGATCCTTTAAATACAATTAGTCGTCTGGAATATATAGATGAATTTGTAATTCCTGAGCAAGATATTGATGGTGTACCTATTGGAGGTTTCTCTGGAATTGACTACAAAAATGATACTTGGTATATCATTAGTGACGGCTCGGATCCTATTCGGTTTTATACAGCAGATATATCATACGATCAAAGTACGTTTACTAATGTGAGTATAAACACTATGGTTGAAATCAAAGATGTAATGGGAAACTCTTTTCCTGAAAATCAGATGGATCCCGAAGCCATTCGGTTTGACACAAGTACAGGAAACATCATCTACACTAGTGAGGGCTCCATAGTTAATGGTACAGATCCAGCTGTATTAGAAATTGGAATGAATGGTGTGCAATTACGAAATCTAGAGCTTCCGGATCATTTTGCTGCGAATACCACAGATGATATAACCGGACCAAGACATAATGGAGCTTTAGAAGCACTATCCTTAAGTTTTGATACCAATGCATATTGGATTGGCATGGAACTGCCGTTGATCGAGGATGGACCAGAACCAACTACGACAGATACCGAATCACCAGTGCGCATTACACGTATCAATAAAACTACAGGCATAGCAGAACGTCAATTTGCCTATGAGTTAGATCCCGTAGATCGAGAGCCTGCTTTAGGAACAACCTTTACCATCAATGGTCTTGTAGAAATTTTGGAATATGATGAAAATAAATTCCTTACCATAGAACGTTCTTTCTCATCCGGTTATTTGGACGGAGGAAATACGGTAAAAATTTATAAAGTAGATGCTACAAATGCTACCGATATATTGTCGACAACTGCTCTGGTTCCTGAAACCTTCACCAAAGCAACCAAGACATTGCTATTTGACTTTGATACCATTCGCAGTCAATTAACAAATAGTACTGTCGATAATCTAGAAGGAATTACATTTGGTCCTACATTACCAGATGGTAATAAATCTCTGGTTGTGATTTCTGATAATAATTTTAACGCATTTTTACCTCAACTAAATCAATTGATTGTTTTTAGGGTGGTTCCTTGATAGTAAACACTTTGAATACACTACTAAGTGTGACTTATAAAAGTAAAATTAGTATTAAGTTACAATTGAAGGTTGATAAATTACTAAAGCCTATGGTTTTACCGCATTAATTTCTTCGTATATTGCAAGACAATTTCACTCAATTATAATTACTATTATGAAAAAACTTTATTTTTTACTCTTTACTATTACACTCTCATTTACTTCTTTTGGACAGGTTTTTCAGGAATCTTTTGAAACTGGAAATTCTGGAACTCCTTCTGAAACTTGTAATGACGGAACTGACTTTTTTACAAGAACCAATGGTACTGATATTAACAATTACTCAGTAACTGGTGGTGATGGTTCTTTTTTCTTTGCTGCTCAGGATACTGATGGTGCGCCTTGTACTTCAGCTACTGAAACTTTAATTTTTGATGATATTGATATTTCTGGTTTTACCAATCTTACTTTTGCCATCCTAATCGCTGAAGATGATTCTTCTGATGGTCAAGAAGACTGGGACGATGTTAGTAGTTTTACCGTTGAAGTTGACATCGATAACTCAGGTATGTTTACTAAAATTTTACAATTTGAGGCTATTGAACTAAGACCTGATGGTAGCCCTAGCACTACAAATAAAGAACCTGCTCTTGATACAAATTTTGATGGGGTTGGAGATGGTACTCTTTTAACTTCCACTTTTCAAGAGTTTACTGCTTCTATGAACAGTGGTTCTCTAGCAGATATCAGACTAACGTTTACCAATTTAAAAAATGGTGATGAAGACATAGCTATAGATAATATTAGAATCATAGAAAATTTTGCTACTACACCTACAATTTCTGTTAGTGGGGCGGTTTCAGGTTTAGATTATTTCGAAAACAACGGACCATCAGCTGAAGGTACGTTTACTGTTTCCGGAACAAATCTTACTGCTGATCTAACCGTAACGGCACCTACTGATTTTGAAGTATCATTAACTTCAGGAAGTGGTTTCGGTTCTTCGGTTGTCATCACTCCTAGTATGGGTACTGTGGCTACTACTACAGTTTATACTCGTTTAGCTGCAGGTCTAACAGCAAATTCTTATATGGGTGATGCTACGGCATCTTCTACAGGCGTAACTGATCAAACTGTAGCACTAAGCGGAACGGTATCACCAGACGATCCTCAAATTACGGTTTCAGGATTTGTTGGTGATTTTTCGTATTTTGAAGGAACCGGTCCTTCTGCAGAAGATAGCTTTAACGTAGAAGGCTTATTTCTTACAGGAGATATTACTGTTACAGCTCCGATGAATTTTGAAGTATCGCTTACAACAGGAACTGGTTTTGGATCGTCCGTGACTATTACACCTAGCATGGGAACAGTAACCAGTACAGAAGTTTTTGTGAGAATGGCTTCGGGTCTTACAGCAAATTCTTACGCTGGGGATGTTACAGCTTCATCAACCGGAGCTACGGATCAAACAATCGGTTTAACTGGTACCGTATCGCCTGCTGCTGTATGCGCAAATGTTGGTGATATTATCATTACAGAGGTTATGAGAAATCCCGATGCTGTTGGTGATCCTAATGGAGAATATTTTGAATTATACAATACTACAACTAGCCCAATTGATATTCAAAGCTGGGTTATCAAAGACGATGCTACTGTATCAGAAACTCACGTGATTGCATCCTCTGTTATTGTTCCTGCAATGGGTTACGCACTAATTGCGAATGGAGGAACTCCAAACGGAGGCATTACACCTGACTACACCTATGCCAATGATATTTCTTTAGGAAATGGTGCTGATGGTCTTATTATTGAATGTAGTTCTACTACCATAGACGAAGTCATCTGGGATGGAACTTTTCCAAATCCGACTGGAGCGAGTATGGAACTATCTATAAGTACTTTAAACAGCACGGACAATGACAACGGGGCGAATTGGCTAGAAGCGGTATCTGCATTTGGTAGCGGTGACCTTGGTACTCCAGGAACTGAAAATGATGCCAATTTACTATCAGTAGATTCATTTGATGAACCCTCTGAAGATTTTACTATATTCCCTAATCCAACAAATACAGGGTTTATAAATATTACTACAAAATCTAATACGGCGATTACTGTTAGTGTATTTGATATGTTAGGAAAACAAGTAGTTTCGCAAATTTTAAACAACAATATCTTAAATATATCGAATCTTAATGCTGGTATTTATATTGTTAAACTAGATCAAAACAGTGCATCCGTTACTAAGAAATTAGTGATCGAATAAACGTTTTTTATAATATCCTAAAAAGAGCATTGTCCATAATGGCAATGCTCTTTTTTATTTCTAAGTTTTTGTAATGTTATGTATCTAAGGATAACCTATCCAAATATTTTCTTCTCTATATTCTCCATAATTTTTATCCAAGTTAATGGACACTAAATTCAAAGCTCCCTGTACTCTGTAAGTTCCTGATTCGTTTATATTTTGCTTTAACAAACCCTCCCAAAAATTGATATCACCGGTAACATTCATAGAATTTTCGCAAACTTTGAGAATCTGTGCGCCACTTTTAATATGTGTTCTAATCCAAGGATCAAAGGTTTTATCATCTTTGGTCCAATTCATATAATCCTCAATTTTAATATCGGGATATGTATGTTTTAAAATTGGTCTTATAGGAATGATGAAATTCTTAAACCCTAAATTCTCTTTTACCTGTTTACCTCTAGCGATTAATAGTTGGCTATATCCTTTACCCTGGAACTCCTTAGTAACTACTATTTGCAAACCACCCAAGCTGTTTGGTTGTATATCGTTTTCGAAATCACTAATCCCTTTTTTCACAAGCCAGTCCCAGCCATCATCAGGTAATTCATCTAACGGTTGATCCCAAAATATCGGTATTGCATTCATAAAACCAATGAGATTATGATTCTCTCCTACCGCAAAAAGTTGTGTATAAGGGAAATACTTTTCCAATCTCTCCCAGTAGTTTCTGATTACCTCAGAATGTAGAATAATCTCGGGAAAAGCGAGACGGATCGCTCTTCTATATTGGTCTAGAAGATGATCATCCAAATCAGAAAACTCAAGATAAGTAATCAAGTTATTCATATTATCTAACAAAACAAATACATAATGTTTTAGAAAATACACTATTTTTTATTTCAAAATAAATCTTCGAATTCCAATAAAAACAAGAATCAAAGCAGAATACCCTATAAAAAAAGGTATTACGTATTTCTCTAAATGAAATAATAACATTAACGCCATAAACAACAACTGAAACCCGAGGCCAAAAACAGATATCAATGTCATAAACCATTTAGGAAAAGGCTTACTATTACTTGCGTTTTTATCAAGGAAATATATGGTTTTATCAAAAACAATATAAAGAACATCGTAAATTTTATAAAATATATTTACAGCTCTTTGGGTTTCTCCTTTCATAGCTATTGGAGCCGCATCTTCAAATACTCTGCTGGTGGAATCTCCATTCACATTATTACGTAAAATCACATAATAATAATTATATACGGTTCCTTGTAATTGAATCCCAACAAATGCTAATATCATAAGGATGATAGAACTATCTGTGATGTACCAAAAAGTAAGAAGAAAGAGAAAGTTTAAAATAATATCGGCTATAGAGTCATAATAGCGGCCCGTATAAGAAGGTGTTTTTTTTATTCTTGCCAATTCGCCATCTGCTGCATCCAAAATTGATTTTAAAATCAAAAAAAATGCTGCCGCCGTATTATATTGGTATACCATACAGATGATTGCCATAATTCCCGAAACGATAAAGAAAGTGGTCACATGAATTGGTGTCAATCGCGTATTCTTCAATGAATCTGCGATCCAGTGCCCTGGAGATCTTCCATAATCTGATACATCTATAAATTGATATTGTTTTGGTAGTTTAGCCATTCTTGTTTATTGTGAATTCTTTAGGATGCTAATCCATTTTTATAATCTCTATTTTCTTGTTGTTCAATTGTTATTTCTTCAATTCCATATGTAAAATAGGATATGGTTTACCCGAAGCATCTAATTCGGAACGCCTGATTGTTTTGAATCCCGCGTGTTCATAAAACCCAACTGCTTGCTCATTCTGCTCATTTACATCTACTTTGATTACGTTTAATTGATCAATTGAATAACGTAATAAAGTTTTACCAATACTCATTCCTCTATATTCGGGATGAATAAAAAGCATTTCTAAGTTTTGTTCTGCTACTCCCAAAAAACCAATAATATCTTTGTTGTTATTTCTCACACAACGCAACTCCACTGCATCTAAATACTCGTTTAAAATCAATGGTTTAAAATATGCTATATCCTCTTCCTTTAAGAAATGATGAGTTGCTCTTACCGAAGCTTCCCATACATCTACAACACTTGGAAATTCAGTTTTATCGATACTGCCAACAAAGTGTTTCATACTATATTAGCTTTAGTTATTTGCCAATGTTCTATCAATATAAGCGTCTATGATTTCTTCCAAAATATCCAAAGGTACGGCTCCATTTTTCAAAACTGCATTATGAAACTCTCGTAAATCAAATCGATCGCCTAGTTTTTGTTTCGCTTTTTCTCTTAACTCTAAAATTTTAAGCATTCCGATTTTATATGCACAGGCTTGTCCGGGCCAAACAATGTATCGTTCTATTTCTGTTGTTACCTCGGTTGTAGTCATTCCCGTATTCTGCACCATATAATCAATCGCTTGTTCTCTGGTCCATTTTTTATGATGAATCCCTGTATCTACAACAAGACGAACCGCCCTAAACATCTCTGCTTGTAATCTTCCTAAGTTTCCAAAAGGATCATTTTCATAAAAACCGAGTTCCCAGGCCAATTGTTCAGAATACAACGCCCATCCTTCGATATACGATGTAAAAAGCCCAATGGTTCTGAAAATAGGTACTCCTTCTAGTTCTGATTGAATCGCAATTTGGAAATGATGCCCCGGTATTCCTTCGTGATAAGCCAATGTTTTCATTCCGAATTTAACAGATTCGTGTACATTTCTAAGGTTGGCGTAAAAGACACCTCCGCGTGATCCGTCCATAGCGGGTCTGTTATAATATGCCCCAGCAGATCCTTCTTCTTTAAACTCAGGAACACGTTTTACCTCAAGTCCTGCTTTTGGTCTAATATCAAAGGCATCATCAAGACCTGCACTTATTTCAGACAAAATACGATCATACTCGTCTAACACCATCTGCCTGCCTTCATCCGTATTAGGAAAAAGAAAACGTTCTTCTTTATTTAATTCCTGGACAATAGCGCCCAGTGTTTTTGTAGAATCTGCATATCCTTCAGCAGAAAGTATCTCAAGCATTTCGCCTTTGATTCTGGCAACTTCGGATACTCCTATTTGATGTACTTCTTCAGGATCTAAATCCGTTGTAGTGCGTTGCTTTAATTGATAGCGATAAAACGCATCTCCATCAGGTAGTTTCCAAACTCCGGCATCTGTTGTTGCCTTTTTTTTCAGAGCTTCAAAATAAGTAATCAGTTTCTTATAAGCGCCAAAAACAGTGGTTTCTATTTCTTGTTCTACTTGTTTTTTGAGTGTATCTTTTTCTTCCTGAGAAAGCTCCTCTATTTTTTCAATTTTAGTCTTGAAATTGGAATATAAAATATTTGATTTCGTCTCTCCAATAAAACCATTCATTTCATCTAATACCCGATCCATTACGAATTTTGGTGGTATGATGCCTTTGTCCTCTCTCAGTTTTAAATTCTCAATTAATTGGTCAAACTTGGTATCAAACAATGACAAACGTGTGATATAGGCTTCTGCATCACTTTTATCCCTTAGTTTATGCGAATTTTCTAAGAGACTAGGTAATGAACTCTGCTCCCCTCCCATTTGATTAACTGGATAATCGTGATAGAAGAAACGTTCACCTTCCATTAATCCTTCCAGATAAAAACCTAAAATTTTAGTGTTTAATTGATTGGCTTCTGACTGGTTTTCAAAATTATAGCTTTGTAAAGTTTTATAGTCTTCTTTCATTTTATTGAAAGTTTCCCATTGCTTTGCATCGGAGATATCATCCAATTCATCCTTAGACCAATCGTAGATTACGGGAATTCCCATCGACGTGGTAAGTTCAGGGCTATCTAAAGCCAATTCTACAAAGACTTTGTCATAAAAATGATTGATATTAAACGGTCTAAACCAAATAAGGTTTACTAACCAAAGTAACCCAAAAACCAAAATGATTAATAAAGTTCTTGAGGTCCAAAATTTCCAGGTACGTTTTTTTTTCATGATGAGTGATTTATGCGTGAATATGATTGATGATCATCCTAAGATGATATGCTAAGATAGTAAATCTAAGAAGCTTTATAACCGAAGGTAATTCTAATTCTTTATGATTATTTTCCTGATCTAATCGCAGATTCTATTGAATTTTTATTTTTGCCTTTTAGATCCGTAAATTGTTGTATGCATTCCTGCAATTCTCCACGTACCATTTGACTTTTCCATAAGCCTTGTTTCCCGCTTTAGTCCTCTTAGTGAATCTTGTTGTTCATAAGTAACCCAGGCTGCTTTATGATATAATCTGACTTCAATATCTTTTACTAATTCCGGAATCGGTTCCGGTTCAGGATGTTCTTCGATAAACGTTTTAACAAAACCGCTGATTTCACTCCATCCAATAGATTCTGAAAAACTATTATCTACAAAGTTTATATATGTTTTGGAAATGGTTGAATCGTGCACCCAATGATTCTGCCAGCTTTTATAGTCTCTTTTAAAAGCTGCTTTGGTTTCATTATGTAATGTTTCCAAAATAGCTAGTTTCTCTTTTTCAAAATCTACCAGCTGACTTTGTACATCATTTGTCTTATCATTTTTCTTTTTTGTGCAGCTTGTACATAATATGATTATAAAAACGAAAGCTACTAGTTTATTGAGAGTCATAATTTTTGTCTTACTTATTTATTGAGTTCATTTAGAATTCGATTGAACTCAACAACTGCTGAATTTCTTCTATCATTCTTAGCTTTTTTCATCCCTTCTTCGGCAACTTTTAACGCTTCCGTATTTTTGCCTAGTTCTTTTAGTAGGATTGCTTTGACCCTAAGATCCCACCAACCAGCATTTTTTGCTATAGCTATGGCTTTATTTATCCAGTTTAGTCCTTTTGTAAACTCTTTTCCTGATTCCATCTGATATACCGCAGCCAGGTAGTAATCATCATATGTTGGCCCCTCTAAATGACTACTTATTTTTTTATCCATTAATTCTTTTGTAGATAGCTCGATAGGTACAGAAACAAGTGTATGATCCCAGGCAATGTTCAAATCGAATTGATAATTTGTAAAATCGCCAATTTCAATAGTGAGCACCTCTTTTTTTGTATTTAATTGAACGGGGACTACTTTTACTTTTGATACAATTTTTGCAGTATCAATAACCTCAGGAACATTCCAATTATCTGTATCCTTGTAAAAAATGATTTCCCATTCGCTCGGATTTGGTATAGAGAATATGGCATATTTGCCTTTTTTTATTCTTTCCTTATTAATAAAAACATCTTGATTGAAACTTATTGTGGTATTTTTATTAGCACCTGTTCGCCAATACTTGCCATAAGGTACTAACGCTCCAAATATTTCCCTCCCCCTTTTTGATGGACGTGAATACTCAATGATGATATCTGTGAGTCCAATATTCTGTTCTATTCTTTGGCTTGGGCTTAATGGCAATCTTCCAATTTGTGCATTTAATTCAAAATTAACAGATGCTATTAATAATAAAACATAAACTATATACTTTAATGGAGTCTTCATTTTATTTTCATTTTGATATTCTTTAAGATACTTTTTTTATGGAAGTTACAGGCTTGTATACATAATTTTACAATACCTTTATTAATAACTATTTACAAACCTATAATTTACATTTGATACAATAGTTCTTCCATTTTTTATTAAAGAAAAGGAAAAATCATAGAACAAAAAAACCACAACAATAATTGTTGTGGCTAAGTTACTCTGTACTATAAATTAAGATCGAATATTTATTTTTGCAGCTCCTGTAGTAGCTAGTTTATTATTCTGTGTATACGCAATGATCATTAATTCATCATTCACATCAATCCATTCCGGAAAAGACAACGTTACGATTCCGGATGTATCCTTTTTTACCACACGACCGGCTACAATATTAGTGTTTTTTAGTGTCCTATTTCTATTTTCTCCTCTTCTTATTTTTGTAACTCTTTTTGAAACGACCAGTGCCAAAGTAATTTGTTCAAAGGTTTCTCCTTGTACATTATATTGAATTTCAATAGCATCTTTTTTACGTTGAATATCTTTAAGTTCAATATTGTTATTACTCTTTGATTTTGAATACTTATGGATAGCTTCCAACGCCTTACTACTATGAGACCCTGTAAAATGTTCACTACCATTAACTACCAATTGTGGTGTATAAATTGAACTGCTATTAAACTGTCTTGCATACTCTCTTTGATAATCACTAAACACTTCTACACTAAAAGGATCATTCCATCCTAATCGATTCCAATAATCTACGTGATATGATAGAACATAAACATTTTCATATTTATTTTTGATCACTTCCAGTAGTTCATCTGCCGGCGGACAACTACTACATCCCTGAGATGTAAATAATTCCATGACCACAATTGAATTACTATTCTGCTGAGCTTTAGTAATTGAAGAAATTGTGATCGTTAATAGTATCAAAAGGTTTCTGATCATCTCGTTTATTTTAGTACTTTTAGAATCTATTATTTAGACGATGATGATCAGAAAGCTTACACAGATTATTTGCCTTTTGTTATTTTCAGGAGCTATGTTCGCTCAGGATATTGCGGTATTGCAATATAATGGTGGTGGTGATTGGTACAGTAATCCTACTGCATTACCTAATCTCATTAGTTTTTGTAACCAGAACATCAGCACCGCAATGAGTCCAAAACCAAAAACCGTTAAACCAGAGAGTGTAGATATTTTTCAGTATCCTTATATTCATATGACGGGTCACGGTAATGTGTTTTTTACTGAACAAGACGCAGAGAATTTGCGAAACTATTTATTAAGCGGTGGTTTTTTGCATATTGATGATAATTATGGAATGGCACCTTATGTTAAAAAGGAGTTAGTAAAGATTTTTCCTGATAAAGAATTGATGGAACTACCGACGTCACATCCTATTTTTTCGAATAAATACAAATTCCCGCAAGGATTACCTAAAATACATGAACACGATGGTGAGCGACCACAAGCCTTTGGAATTATATATGAAGACAGATTAGTCCTGCTTTTTACTTTTGAAAGTGATCTGGGTGATGGTTGGGAAAATCCTGAAATCCATAACGACCCGGAAGAAGTTCGCCAAAAGGCCCTAAAAATGGGCGCCAATATTATCAAATACGCTTTTGAGAATTAATTAAATGGCAGCACAATTACAACATGATACCACTTCTTTTACAAAAAGAAAATTTCCTATTACACTTGTTTGCGATCGTGTCAATTCACCGGCGAATATCGGTAGTATTTTTAGAATAGCAGATAGTTTTGGTGTGGAACAAATTTATTTTTGTGGTGAGGATATCACAGTGGTAAGCAAAAGAATGCAACGGACCTCTAGATCTACACATGAAATCATACCCTATCACGAGTCAGAGGATATTATATCTGTAATCGATAAATTACAATCTGATGGCTATAAATTAATTGGATTAGAAATTACTGAAAATAGTATTCCGGTTGCTGAATACACTTTTTCTGAGAAAGATAAAATTGTATTGATTATTGGTGAAGAAAACTTAGGGATTTCTGAAGATGTACTAAACAGAGTTACAAAAAGTGTACATATAAATATGTATGGGACCAATAGTAGCATGAATGTAGCGACAGCGACAGGCGTTGCCCTTTATGAGATAACCAAGCAGTTGATGGTTAATGGGAACGTTCAATAATTTAAATTTCAGTTTTTCTGAAAATATTTACATATGAATTCTAAAACAATCGCATACGGTATTCTGAGAGCCATTGCAGTAATTGTAGGTATCCTTGCACTATTATGGTTTTTGTATAAAATACAGTCCATTCTGCTTTACATTACCTTTGCAGCAGTTATTTCGCTAATGGGAAGACCTCTTGTTCTCTTCTTGAAAAGACGATTGAAGTTTAATAATACTCTGGCAGTAGTGTTTGCTTTATTTATTACTATCGGATTATTTCTAAGTCTATTTTTATTATTCGTTCCCATTGTTACAGAACAAGGTCAATTAATTGGAAATATTGATATTAATGAGGTTGGTGATGATTTAGACCGCCTAAATCAAGAAATTAGTGATTATTTTAATGTCGAAAAGTTGAACTTTGTTGAGCTGATTAAGCAAACAGATCTGATGGCGTTTTTTGATTTAAAAGCCATCCCTAATGCGATTAATTCTTTTTTAAGTGGTTTTGGTGCAGTTTTGATAGGACTATTCTCTGTACTGTTTATTTCATTTTTTCTATTAAAAGACAGTAGGCTTTTAGTGAACAGTATGTTAGTATTTGCAAAAAAAGAAGATGAAACGCGATTTATGAGAGCATTTAATAAAATCAAAGACTTATTATCTCGTTACTTTGTCGGTTTATTGCTCCAGGTATTAATTCTATTTGTGCTCTATTCTATCCTTTTGTTAATATTTGGAGTGAGCAATGCTATTGCAGTTGCATTAATAGCTGCAATATTTAACCTGATTCCATATATTGGACCTTTATTTGGAGGAGCTTTGGTTCTAATCCTGGCAACAACAAGTAATTTAGGATATGATTTTCAATCTGTGATATTACCAAAGCTGACTTATATCTTAATCGGTTATATTGTGATACAACTAATCGATAATTTTCTAAATCAACCGTTGATTTTTGGAAATAGTGTAAAATCACATCCCTTAGAAATTTTTCTGGCAATTCTTATTTTTGGAGCGTTATTCGGAATCGGAGGGTTAATCGTAGCTGTTCCTTTTTATACTGCTATTAAAGTTATTGCAAAAGAATTTTTGTCTGAATATAAGATAGTAAAGCAATTGACTAAAGAGCTGTAACTATTGAATACCCATATTCTACATATAGAAATTCAAGATTATATCTTTAAAAAATCTGACAACCACGTCGATTTGACAAAATTGATCCTTTCCGGAAGTCCCTTTGAAAATATAAGTCCTCAGCAACTTGCTCAACAGATTAGTGGAAGAATAAAAGCTAAAAATAAATTACCCGTGTGGTATCAAACAAGGGGAGTTTATTATCCTCCAACCTTAAACCTGGAACAAACTTCTTCTGAAACCACTGCTTTATACAAAAGTAATTTGGTTTCTGGCGATACATTGATAGATCTTACCGGAGGTTTCGGAATTGACGATTACTATTTTTCAAAAACAGTAAAGCGTGTTATTCATTGTGAATTAAATGCAGAATTGAGTGAAATAGCTTCTCATAACTTTCGGGTTTTAGGAGTAACTAATATAGAAACGAAAGCTGCTGATGGATTAGAAACGCTAAGAAAACTAAAAAAAGTAGATTGGATTTACTTAGACCCATCTCGACGACATGATAGTAAGGGCAAAGTATTTTTCTTAGAAGATTGCTTACCGGATGTACCGTCAAACTTGGATTTTTTATTTTCTAAAAGTGATAACATTCTGATTAAAACCTCTCCACTACTCGATATTCATTCCGGATTAAAATCATTACAATTTGTAAAAGAAATCCATGTAATTGCTGTAAACAATGAAGTAAAAGAATTGTTATGGGTATTGGAAAAAGAAATCAATACTGATGTTCAAATCAAAACGATCAATATCGCTAAAAATCTAAGGCAGGAATTCTCATTTTCATTAAAAGATGAGAATAATATCTCGGCCGAACTTTCATTACCTAAAAAGTACCTACACGAACCGAACTCCGCTATTATGAAAGCCGGAGGTTTTCAGAGCGTTTCTAAAATTCTCGGACTGCAAAAGCTTCATCAACATTCGCATTTATATACTTCTCAGGATCCAATTGAATTTCCCGGAAGAAGTTTTGAGTTACTATCAATACTACCATACCAGAAACAAGTTTTAAAGAAAGAGAAAATCACAAAAGCGAATATTACTACGCGTAATTTTCCTGAAACTGTTGCAGAAATACGCAAAAAATTCAAAATAAAGGATGGTGGCGAAACCTATTTATTTTTCACAACCAATTGTCTAAATGAAAGAGTAGTTTTGGTATGTAAAAAAATCCGGGCCAACATTTAAAACTAATTTAAATGTGACCCGAATTCTCAATCTATATTAAATATTCTAAATAATATGACTTCTATTTAGAATCTGATGATTTCTCTATGATGAAGAAGTTTTCATTCATCGTTTTTACTTTATAATCTTTATTTTTTACCGAGTATCTAAATTCTTCTCCTTTTACCATAATTACAAATCCTTCCTCTGTCGGCATCATTTTAAAATCTTTATCTGCCTCTTTTAAATATGAAATCTGTATAGTATTATCGAATGAATTATCATATTGATCATCTATCGTAATTACTTTAGTAATTCTTTCCTGTGCATCTACTCGATCTTGATTTAATTTATATCGGTCTTCCTTCTCTAATTTTATAGGATCCAGCTCTTTATTCCATATGGTGACCTCGTAAGGAATTGTTTTATTTCCTTGTTCAATTTCATATGTTTTTACGGTTGTTTCTTTTGTTATTTCCATGTTATGCTCCTGCGCTGTTGTAATAGCAAAGGTGAATAATAGGGCTGCGAATGATATTTTATTTAAAATTTTCATGTTTCTGTTTTTGAAATTATTATTTACTAACTTTTTATTATATGTTAATTATAAACGACGTTTGACTTGCCGTTAGTTAGCATTAATCTTTTCATTTCTTTTTCTCAACATTTCCAATTTTTTCTCTAAGGTTACGATTACATCATCTGCTTTTAAGCTCATATCATTAACCAATCCATCTATCTCTTTAGAAAATTCTGCTTTCTGAGAATTAAATTTCGACGTGATTTCATCTGATATTTTACTTGCTCGTTCTGTCAGATCATCTTTTGTATCCTTTACTTTTACCTTTATTTTCTTTCTGGTATTTTTTCCTGAGTCAGGTGCAAACAAAAGTGCTGTTACTGCTCCGAGTGCGGCTCCTGTTGCTAATCCGATAATAGTGTTGTTGCTTGACATAATACTGTTTTAAATGTTAAAAATTAGTTTTAAGTGAATTTGAAAACCAAATAAAACAATGTAATAACTATAGAGTTATTAATAATAATTTTATGTTTTACAATGGTTTCTGAAAAAAGTTATATAGTAATAGAACTTACCAACGGAGTCTTCAATACTAAACATTGTAGACTAGAATACTCTATAGCATTCAATAACTTTTCAAGATTTCAAATCGCATCAAATAAGAAATTGTATAATTCTTTTTTTGATGGTTGATTACATAACTTAGATTAATTAATCAACACCTTTAATATAAGGCGGAGAGAGATTTTGTCAAGCGCTTTAACGAGTTTTAACCTTTAACACATCATATTAACATAAAAAAATGTTAAAAGGGAAATTTTCTGTTATCAAATTTAGCATGATTTATCTAATACCAAATAATATCTATTCAAGAGAAAGGTGTAAAAATATTAGATATGCTGATTTCTAACAAAAATCTGATTTTCTATAGCGTGAATTACCAAGCCGGCAATATTCTTGGATCCGGTTTTTACCAATAAATTATTACGATGTCCTTCAACAGTTCTTGGGCTTATAAATAACTGTTCTGCTATTTCTGTAGTAGTTTTTTGTTCACATATTAATTTTAAAACTTCCCGCTCACGTTTGGTTAAGTATTCATCGTCTCTAGAAGGCTTATTTATTTTCAATGAGGCCTCTTCTAAAATACTCATAACATTGTCATCATAATAAAACCCTTTTATAGCGACATGGTTTATAGTACTTATCACTTCTGTAGGTGTAGCATTTTTGGCAAGATAAGCCACAGCTCCTTGTTGCATCATATTCGTAATGAAAGGCTTGCTATAATAACTTGTTAAGGCGATAATTTTTATTTCGGGGTATTTCTTTTTTACAATTTTAGTTGTTTCTACACCGTTAAGATCGGGCATCTTTAGATCCATTAAAATAATCTCTGGTAAATCTCTGGTGAGTTCTAATTGTTTAATCAGGTCATTACCGTTCTCTGCCTGAATGTTTATTTCTATATTACTTTCTTTATCAAGAATAAATGTGATTCCTTGTCTAAATAAAGTTTCATCATCGGCTATGGCTAATTTTATGATGTCTTTTTTCATGGTTGAGGTTTTTTAGCGCTAATATTAAAAGTTGCTCCATTACCGACTTCACTATGATATGAAAGCTTCCCATCGAGTATCTCTACTCTACTTTCAATATTCTTAAGTCCTATTCCCTTATTTTTGTTTACCGATGTTATGTCAAATCCTTTTCCGTTATCAACATATTCAATTTCTAGGTGCTCATTAGTATCATTTATCTTTAAAATTACATTTTCAGCTCTACCGTGTCTGACCGAATTATTCAATAATTCCTGAATTATCCTGAAGATATGCAATTCCTTTCTTTTAGGCAATAAATTGTTATACTCAATTGCATATTCAATATTGACTTTCTTACTACTTATAAACTCATCACAAAGTTCCTCTATAGCTGCGCTTAACCCAAAATTTTCCAAAATAGGAGGTAATAAATTATGTGCTAACCTTCTAGAACTCTCTAATGTTTTTGTAGTTACGGATAGAATATTTTGCAATGTTCTCTCCTGCTCTTCTTTATTTAATTTACCATCGATCAAAACATTGGTACTAAGGCTTACTACATTTAATTTTGCACTAATCGCATCGTGTAAATCCTGAGCAATTCTTTTTCGCTCTTCTTCTTGGGTTTCAATAGTACTATGTAATAGATCTTTTTGATGTGAAAGTTCCAGATTAGCTTTCTCTAACTCGGCAGCGATAATTTTTTTACGAGAAAAGAAAAAGAAAAGCACCAGTGATACTGCCATAAGCAATAACACCATAATAGCAATTAAAATAATCACTATGATCTGGGAATCTTCTTGTAATAATTCTTTCTCCATTCTATAAAGATTAGGATTTGGAATATAAAATAAAGTATGGCATTTAATTTCAATAATAACAAGTATGTGTTCTCTGGAATATTTACGTTAAAAACTAAATTCCCAGAAGCAAAAATCAAAGTGCTACAAATCAAATATAATAGAACTCCAATATTAACATGTATTAAAAGTGGTTTTTTTTCTCGCAACGAATTGTAAAAATAAATAATACTGTATAAGATCAATATTGATTGCGTTATGCTTATTCCAACAGAATTGTATACGTAAAATAATCCAAGATCATCTACATACTGATAAAACAAAAATATTAAGATAACTACATATATAAACAGAATTATTTTCTTTTTAAGCAAAACATTATAAAAAAAAGACAATAAGGAAAATTGTATAAACAAAAATATGTTGGTCATAAAAAGATTATTGTGATGAAATACTGTAGAGAGCGTGGTCATCACTAATTGTATTATACAGCTTGATAGTAAAAAAGCCGTAAATATTATAAAAGCCTTATTTTTATGTAAGGCTTTTATAAATAGTAGTGTATTAATAATCAACAATATTGTTGAGGTATAACCTAAATACCTTGTTAATTCCATTATACTAATTCAATGGACTATTAGGATCACATACTGGAGGACAAGGGTTTGTTAAATCATAAATTCCACTATTAGGCCCATCTCCTATACCTGCAGATTTCCCATCGATTTCTCCATTAATAATATCTCTATATACTCCATCCACTTCTTGTGTTCCTACAATTAACAATCTTTCTTCTACCGGACCACCATCTTCAGAACCGATTGCCATATATGCTCTTACATCTAACTTGTTTTTGGAAGCTTTTTTCTGTGCTTTTTTAGCTGCTTTATCACCTAATATCCCCATTTCGTTTAATACTTCAATTAAATCTACAGCAGGCACTAAAAAGGCTTTACAATTATTAGGGCATTGTTCTCTCCATGCTTCTGTCCAATCTTTTGCCTTTTTTAGAGAAACGGTGTTTTCGTTGTTTGGATTCATTTTGTTTTAGTTTAAATTAGTAATATGATTAATTAAAATACAAAATATGGAGTATGGGTATGTAAACAATCTGCTTGCTTAAATTAAATACGTTGAAATACATTATTCAATTAAAAAAGCATTCTCTAAATTTAAAATAAATAGTACGTATTTCGTTAAAGAAATGTGAAAAATTTAATGCATTAAGAGAGAAACTTTTCTTTTAACTGAAAATCAAATGAATAAAAATCTTTTTTTTTAAGAATTTTTAATAGCTTCTCTCGAATCTATAAATGAAATCGGTTTACGACTCATTTCGGGAAATTTCTTAGCCTTTAGCTCGGCTTTAGTATTTAATATTAAATCAGGTACCACTCTAAGGTTTGCTCTTAAGTGTTCTCTTAACTCTTTTTGTTGCAAAGCGGTTAAAGAATCAGACACATGAATTAACAACTTATCAGTACCAAGTTCTCCAATGACCACTTCGATCACATACATTCCCAATCCTTCAAAACTGGTTAATACTTCTATGACACTTTGCGGGTAGAGTGTAGTTCCTTTATACTTGATCATATGCTTCTTTCTACCCAATACAGGACTTAATCGCATCGTTGTTCTTCCGCAACTACAAACCTCTTTATGAGCTTGTACCATATCTCCTGTTGTATATCGTGCTAGAGGCATCGCTTCAATACCTAGTGTAGTGATCGCCAATTCTCCAACTTTTCCTTCTTCTACGGGTTCTCCATTTTCATCCAGAATCTCTGTGATGATCAATTCCGGACGGTGATGTCCTCCCTGATGTGCTTCGCATTCCGTAAATGCTGTACTCATCTCTGTAGACGCATAGGTAGAATATAGATCAATATCCCATTTCTCTTTGATTTTACTTCCAAGGGTATTTAGATTAAAATCCTGATCTCTTAACGGTTCTCCAATACATATAGCAGCTTTTACAGAAGAATTTCTATAATCAATTCCGTGTGCTTCTGCGTATGAGATTAGTTTTAACAAAAATGAAGGTACTACAACCAGATATGTTGATTGAAACCGCTCTATAGAATCCCATTGTAGTTCTGGGATTCCTGATCCTACTCGGACCATAGCAGCTCCCAATTTTCTAGTTCCTAAAAAGTATGCAAGACCTGCCATAAACCTGCGATCCAAAGTGGTTGTCAACTGCACCACGTCAGTTTTGGTTACACCGGCAGTCTGAAAAGAAATTGCCTCATTATAGGATAGTCTCTCCAAATCCTTTTCTGTAAGAGCAAATGTAACTGGTTTTCCTAATGTTCCAGATGTGGTTACGTAGTCTACTATTTCTGTTTTTGGTACACATAGAAAATCGTCATTATACGCTTGCAAGTCATCCTTGGTCGTAATAGGAAGTTTTTTTAGATCTTCTACCGTTTTTATATCTACTTCTGTGATACCTTTATTAGCGAACAATCTTTTATAATATGGCGAATTTTGAGATATAAAAGCAATTAACTCCTGCAATTTTTCATTCTGAAGTTTAGATATTTCTTCTGGTGTTGATTGTTCTATATTACGGGTCATTGACTTATATTTTTCGTTCACATTTTCTGATATACTTTTTTAATTCTTGTACATCAGGAACAGTGGTTACTTCTCTTTTTATAGCTTGTTTAAAAGCTATTAATGCCTTTTTGTAATCTTTGTGCGAATAATAATATTCACCAAGCACAAAATACGTTGCCCAATAATTTGGGTTTAAATTTTGAAATTTTGAAAGCTCATCTTGTGATATCTCCTCTTCATCATCTGTAGCCGCTTCAATTTTTCGACTTAACACTCTAAAAGCCTCATAATTAGTATATGTTTGCGAGTGAATAAATGGGTCTTCAGGAATATTTAGTGATTCTGAGGCAATCACAATTTCTTCTTTTTGTTCTTTTATTCTTTCAAAAACTTCATCCAAGTCATACGCTACAAACTCTCCCATCTGGTAAGGGTTTGTAGAAACCCACACTTTACGTTCCTCTGGCTGGAAAACGATTCCATGATGCGCTAGCATTTGATTCAAAGCCTTTTCATTGCCGTATCCAATTAGCTTATCATCAAGGCCGTCTCTGTTACGTAATATAGCTACGGCTTTTTCGGGATTTAGCTTATCGTTTTCTGATAAAAGCTCTGTCATTCTCTGGTATCGATACAATGAATGACTTTCTTCGATTGCTTTTTGATTTCGTTTATCTTCAGTATAAGAAGCACTTTGGAAATGATTAGAACATACTAGTTGATTGGTGTTTGGAACTTCATACACTCCAAAGTTATCCGGAGCAACCTCGATCAGTGCAGCTCTTTTGTCTTTGGCACTACCGATCATAATAGATTCTGATACAAAAACCTCTCTTTTTCTGGCAATCTCTATCGCTTCTTCAATAGTTGAAGCATATTGTAATATTTCTCTTGTTAGAATTGATATAGGAGTTTTTGCAATTAACGGGATTTTGGACTTACCAGCATTGATCGTCACTGTTAATCCTTCTTCGTTCATTCCCGACAACGCTCCCATCATTCCAGCCCAACCATACGTCATGAATTTATACCCTTCTGTTGGATTCATGAATGTTACTAACTTTTCTTTAGAAAAATCATCTCCTGCATAGAAATCAAAATTACGACCGATGAGTAACTTTCCATCTACTGTTTTATCATCCCAGGCAGCAAAAGATGTACATCCAACTAACATCAGGTCTTGTAACGCGTGTCCAATATCATGTGCTCCGTGCGCATATAACATTCTCACATAAGGTTCTGCAAAATCATTATAATCATTAGAAGCATATCTGGATACCCCATAGATTTCGGTTTTATACTCTTCAGGAACATTGAGATGCAACTTACGATTGTACCAGGCGACAATTTTACTTAAAAATCTCAGATAACTTTCTGACGGAATCAATTCTGTAATTTTTCCGATAAAGGCATCCTCCTGAATTTTGATCAATTCTCTACCTAAACTTCCTGCTGCTATACCTCTTTCTAAAGGTTTACCCTCTAGATACATTTCCCATAATCCCTGCTTATTTTTCCGCAAGAGGTTATTGTTCAGCGTAAAAAAAGTCTCACTATGTTTTATTCTTGTTGTATCAACGCTTTCTATTCCGGTAATATCAGGTCTGGCTGCTAATGATTTCTTGACACCACAAGATGACAATATCATTACAAAAAATAAGAAAAGTATATGATGAACAATATTCTTCATTATGAATCAGACAATTCTTTTTCTGCCAAAGTATCTTTAATTTGTTGGAGTAAGTGCTCCTTACCTACTAATTCTCCACAAGTGACCACTGCACTTATTGTTACTCCTAATACCCCGTGCATATTTAATCCTTGACCAGTAAATAGTAAATTAGGAATCTTAGTTCTTGGTGATAAAAAGGATTTCATGGGATTATCTGCATCCTTTGCAAAACCATACATAGAACCTTCGTAACAACCGATATAATCTCTATACGATAATGGTGTAGAAGTATGCACGGATTTAATACAAGATCGAATGTTTGGAAATTTTTTCTCTATCTCTTTCAAATATGCTTCGATCTTACGTTGTTTAAACTGCTCGTAATCCTCTCCTCTATCATTCTTTTGAGCTACAGTATTAAAAGTATCTGCCCAAGGTTCCATCTCATCAAATCTCATATATGCGATAGAAGTCAAATTCTCGGCATAACCAGGATTTTTAAGATCTTCATTTACAGAAATTAGGTATGCTTCAGGCCAATTCTCCTCTGTGTAATTTTGGGTAGTCCATACTTTCTCTGGTGCATGTGTATGGTAATAGTTTTTATTAATGTAGGGAAATGTTCCTTTTTCGAATACTATATATAGACTAAAAGAAGATATGATACTTTCTGTATTTTGAATCCGCTTGTAATACAAATTCCTAAAATGTTCCTTACCAATAATCTGAAGGGTAAGTTTTGGATCTACATTAGAAATGAAATTATCCGCATAAAAAGTATCTCCCTTGGTTGTAGAAACCGATGCTATTTGCCCATCTTCAAAACTAAATTTATCTACTTCTTGATATTTAAAGATTTTACCTCCAAGTGCTCTAAATCTTTTTACCAATAGTTTAGCTATCTGACTTCCTCCCTGAACACATCTCCAGGCACTCTCCATATAAGAATTAATGGAAAGTGCATGAACATAAAATGGTGTTTTTTCAGGATCACCGGCATATAACAAATTAGAACCTGCCAAAACTGCTCTTAGTTTTGGATTCTCCACCACACTATCGATATAATCTTTTGCCTTTAGTGTCAATAAATCTTCACCATAATATCGATCTCCATGCTCTAAATTATACAAGGGAAATCTGTAACAAGTATCTTTTACTTTATTTACATATTCTTTAATTCCTTTTTCTTCTTCAGGAAAAAACTTTACCAACTGTTTTACAAAATTGTCGTAACCCTGTGCGTGTGGATATTCTAGTTCATCATCATCAAAAGTAATTACATCATACCCATCCAGATCCATTCTTTTTAACTTTAGATCATCCATAATATCCAGATACTTAAAGTACTGATATAAGTTTTGACCTTTATCTAACCCACCTATGTAATGGATACCTGTATCAAATATGCTTTTATCTCTAACAAAAGTCTGTAGATTGCCTCCGAATTGGTTATTTTTCTCTAAAACGCATACTTTTTTACCTTCTTTGGCAAGAATGTTTGCAGAAACCAATCCACCTAATCCACTTCCTATGATTATGACGTCAAATTTCTCTTGCATCTATTTTATTCTATTCAAAACTGTTAATCCAAATTCTTGAACTGTTACCTTAAAAGTAGCTTTCAACAATTCAGAAAACTCATTGTTTTCAGAGAATACAATGATTCTATTGATATTCTCTGATATTAATTCTTTTATGTGTTGTGGTTGTATCGGTGTAGTTGTATTTAACAAAAGTACATCAAATTTTGTCGATGACAAATCTTCATCTGATACAAATGCTACTTTGTTTCTAATAGTAGCATAACAGTGTTTTGCAATTGTCAATTTTTCTCTGTTAGTAAGTATACCTTTTAGTTTGGCATACGGTCTCTTAAAACTTAGATATAAAAGAAACTGGCCATAATCATCGCTAAACTGCAAAACGCTATCTTTCTCTCCGATGAAACTTGTTGCTTTATAATATTTTTCTTTGGAGAGCGCATAATCAGTTTTGACTTCTTTAAAACAACTTTTGTATCTATAATTATTTAGCAATGCTTTTTTATAATAATCAACACCTTCTAAATCTTGTTGTAACTCAGAATACTGCTCTCTAAAATATGCGCTGATCTTCTTTGTCCTTTCGGTATATCCATTTCCAAACTCTTTATTATCTAAGGTTATCCTTGGTAAAATCTTTAATTGAATCGCTCCATCGTGGATGATAAAATCTCCTTTGGGCGAAACCTGGGCATTCCCGTGAATTACCACTGGTAATATGTCTAAGTTCAATTCCTGCGCCAGATAAAATGATCCCTTATGAAATCTACTCATCTTGGCTGTGTCCGTTCTGGATCCTTCAGGAAATGCTATTAATGAATATCCTTGTTTTACTTTTTCGCGCAGGTGCTCTACTCCACCTTCAATACCAGATGAAACCGGATAAAAACCTGCTAATTTTGCAGCTCTCCCGAAAACAGGATTGTCATAAACCCAATCTTTTACCAGGTATATTAATTTGGGATATAGCATTCCAATAGAAATAATATCCAAAAACGAAGAATGGTTCGCTATGATGATACATTGTTTACTGAAGTCTTCATTTTCAGGATTGAATACCCTTTTTTTCACGAAAGGATTAGAGTATAAAACAGATCCCATTAGTTTAGAAACAATTTTATGAAAAACTGCCATTTTCTTTTTCTTACGAACCGGAAACCAAGGAATAATAAGACTACTAAGCAATGAAATAATAAATCCTCCGATAATGAAATATCCAAAGCTAAAAAGAGACCACAATGTTTGACGAATTCTAAGCGGTGTTAATCCTTTTTTAACACGGTTGGTTATAAACAGTTTAAAAAGCATTGGTTGAATCGTAAATGCCACCAAAACCGCCGATATGATTCCTATTAAGGATACAATAGAAATGGATCGAAGCGCAGGATGTTTTGCAAATATCAAAACTCCAACTCCTAAAATAGTAGTGATTACTGATAATAAAATAGAAGTTTTATAGGTTGGCAGCTCCTTTACTGCATATGTGTGCTCCTTAATAAGTCCGTTGGTAATAAAAATACTATAGTCTACTCCTAGACCAAAAATAAATGTTGAAATAATTACATTGAAAATATTAAAATCAATTCCTAGCATTTTCATAACGCCCAAAGTAATTACCCAGGTAATCGCAATAGGCAATGCAGTTAATAAGGTGAGCATTGGATCTCTGTAAAAAACCAATAATAATAAAACTACTGCAACCAGCGAATAGCCTATTAAGGAATTAAAATCATTCTTAAGGTTCCCCAATAAAGTTTCATTTAGCTGCTTTCGATCTATAATAACAGTATTTGCTATCTTACCCAAAGAAGTATTGATTTTATCAGCATTCTCGTGATCTACTTTTATGGCAGAAACCACGGTCGAAAAACCTTCTTCATTTGTAACAAATTCATCAAGATATAATTCCTTAATATTTTGATACTCATTAAAGCTAATAGGTTTGATTTCGTTATGAAGTGTCGTATAAAACTGATTAAATGTCTTGGGTTTAAAACCAACGAGACTTCCCTTTTCTTTCAACAAATTAGTAATAGCATCTTTTCGTTGTTCTGTCCAGAATTCATTCCAGAGTTTTATCTTTTCTACTTGGGTTTCTTTTGATAAAACAACACCTCCTACAGAGCTAAAATTAATAAGTTCCTTAGCAGATTTCTTTCGTTCCAATGTTTCAAACAACTTGTTATTAGCGTTCAAAGCTTCATTGAGTGATGAACCATAAGAAACTAAATAAATGGACTTTGCTTTATTATTATTAATTCTATCCAGATCTTCTTCTGCAGCTACCAACTCTTCCGGCTGATAGTTCATTGTATTTAGATCCGTATTAAACCCAACTTTATGAAACAAAAATAATCCGGCGATAAACACCAAGCCAATTATTGAAATCAGCACTTTACTTTTATGAAAATTCGTTTGGGAAATTTTATCGATGAATGTTTCCCTTTTGGCTTTTTTACTTTCAGAAAACCGATACACCTGTGGAATAAATATAAGTGCAAACACAGATGCCCCAACTACGCTTACGGCTGCAAAGATTCCTAAATCGTTTAATGCTTCGGATTTTACAAAGATCAAACATAAGAAAGCAACAGCTGTAGTTAAACTACTCATAATTACCGGCATGGATACGTCCCGATATAATTCTTTTACATTATTATTATTCCGGAAATGTGTAAGAATATGTAATGAATAGTCTAAAGTAATCCCTAATAATACCGAACCAATACCCAAGGATATTGCAGAAATTTTCCCTTTTACTAAATACAATACGGCAATGGCTACTATTGCTCCAAAAACGGTTGGTGTAAAAATTATTAGTGGTACCGTCAATTTTCTATAGAAGAAAATCAAAATGAGTAATAAAATACTCAAGGCAATGCTCACTGTAAGCTGTATATCTCTTTTTATTTGTTTTGCGTTGGCAACCGCATATAAAGTGGCTCCAAATAAAGTAGCTTCAGCTTGTTCTGAATGTTTTTCGTTTAAGTCAGATGTGATTTTTTTTAATCTTTCTACAAATAATGTATTCTCTCCTGTTTCGTTTGTTGCAAGTGCTGGTGTAAGAAATAACAATAAATTTTTTCTATCCTTGGTGATTAAAAAACCATTGTACAAATCGTAATTATCTCCTAATTGCAATTGCGCCAGTTTTTGAAGTCCTTGCGGTGTTAAAGCTAATGGATCTTTTACAATAAACTTTTTTGTTACCAAACCAGCTGGAGAAATCAGGGTTTTGTAGTTATTCTCTATGATTTTGGAAATAGAATCGGGATTAATCTTAGCGGCTATATTTTCGTAATCAGTCTCTGTAAGAAAAAATGGAAGATGTTGATAAACAAAATCATATAACTCCATCACATTATCATCTGCAACTTTACCCTGTATTTTTTTTACATACTTGGAAAGATGTGTATTTATCGAATCTATATAGACTGATGCATACGTTGTAAGATCATCAGGATTTTCTCCTTTGTTCGTTATATTAACAACAATTTTATCCGAAAATGAAACTGTTTTCAGAACTTTCTGCGTAATCTCAGATTTATCACTGTTCGGAATTAATCTGGTAATATCCTCTTCGAACCCGATATTGCTCGCCAGAAAAGCAAAAACAGCAAAAAGACCAATAATTATTGGCCAGGCGATCAATCTATTCTGTCTTATGTATTGGTATACTGAAAGAAAAAACTTATGCATCTATTGCACTACTTTTGGATTTACGAGAGCTAAAATACAAATACGCAATGACTCCTGAAATCAATGATACTATTGTTGCCAAAATAAAACTACCTAAGACATATTGTCCAAGACTTTTAAAAACATCAGTTCCTGATTTTATATCTTCGATATTAAGTGTAGCGTCCATTTCTTTTCCCATAGCAATGGCACCCATTTGATAACTTCCGTAAATGATGAAGGGAATGAGCGGCGGAATACTAATGTTAGAAAACAAAAATGCAATGGGTCTATTTAACCTAAGTGCTATAGCAAGAGATATTACTAAAATAGTTTGAAACCCCCAAAAAGGAGCAATACCAATAAATAGACCGAGAGCAATAGCACTTGCTTTTTTTATTGGTGGATCATTACTTCTTAGCACATTTTCTCGCCAATATCTCTTAAACCCTTTTTTTTTTACACGATGTATGAGTCGTTTCGGTAAGTAGAAAAACAAAGTTAATGTCACCAACCAAGTGTTTAAAACACTGATTCTTGTAAAGTCTTTAAAAGGCCTAAAATGCGATACGCGTTCTGTTTCATCATATAAAACCTGAACGGGTATATTTCGAACTTCTACATTTCTCCAAGCAAGTTTGACTATCACTTCTATTTCTAATTCGAACTTGGTTGTAAACAATTTTAACTTACTGATTTCCTTTATTGGATATAACCTATAACCGGATTGAGTATCCTTAAGCTTAATACCTGTTTCTATATAGTACCAAAAATTAGAAAACTTATTCCCAAAACTACTTTTACCAGGCACCGATGGATCATCCATATTTCTGGAACCTATCAATAACAAGGGTTTATTAGAATCTTGTTTCTCTAATTCATCCAAAAACACGGACAAATCACTAGGAAAATGCTGGCCATCGCTATCAATAGTGATCATATAATCGTACCCTAAAAGATGAGCTTGTTTAAAACCCTCTCTTAATGCCATCCCTTTTCCTTTATTCTCTGAAAAAGTAATAACGGTAAGCTCTTCCTGGTATTTCTCTAAAATGTTAGCAGTATCATCTGTAGCACCATCATTAATGATAACAATCCTGTTTGTATATTGCAGAACACCTTGTATTACCCTATCCAGTGTTTTTTGATTATTATACGTAGGTATAAAAACACAACAATTCAGTGTTTCAAAACGCTCATCATATAATGTAGTTTGGATCACGGTACTATTTTTTTGTTGCAAAAATAGTGTAAATCTGGTTCAGAAGAATTAATGATTTAAGAATAATCAGAGATTGAATGAAGATTACTTTTCAAAAACCTTTGAAGTTGACATAAAACCTTTAATAAATTCTTTTAATTTTAGTGAAGTAACCTTGTCTATATTCTTAATTAGATAATTTTTATCTTCATCTATTTCCTTATAATACCTAATAATTCGTGGAGCATTGCTTTGTACACTTAATCTAATCATTCTCAACTCAATATTATTAGGATCGGTTTCTATAGAGCTTTCAATTAACTTTTTCCCTTGTTTAAAAAAGGATATTTTATCTCCTCTTTTTTCAGAAAAAGACGCTTTTAATGTTAATGCACATCCATAGTAAGCAGATAATACCGGATCATTTTGATAATTTGTTTTTTCTGTTATTTCAAGAAACTTCTCAGTATTCTCTTTAGAATCTTTAGCATACCTATATAATTCTCGCACTTCTGCGATGTCAGCAACATTAGCATTCGTAAACAGCAATCCGATAAATACTACTAAAAATTTCATATAGATTCATTTATAATTTAACAAAAGTCACTACAACTTTTAATGCTATAGTGTCATCATATTTTACTACACTCTTCACTTTAATCTCATCATCATTATCTGTAAAATCATTAGTAATAATTAAATCCGGAGTTTTTTCAGGATTAATTACCGCCATAAACTTCACATTTGATGCTTTCTTCATAAATAAAGAACATCCTGTTCTATTTTCTGTAAGCTCCTTAATAATTTGTAAAGTGCAAACTCCCGGAGTTATTGGGTTACCCGGAAAATGACCTTTAAACACATCGTTGTCCGGATTTAATGTAATAGACGTAGTTTGTATACTATCCCTTACAGTATCTTCATTAATTTTATATAAATCGGCTATTAACATATTATTTTTTTAGCAAGTTTAATTCTATAGTAAGTTTTATATTTTTATGATCAATCTGTATGTTTTTTGCAATCTGATCTCCAGAAATATCATTAAAAATTATAATGAACTTTTCCTTTCTTTTGGAGGCGTGAACTATCCTGTCCAACTTCTGATCTAATTGATTGTAAAAGTAATAATTACTACGCTTATCTTTTTGATTTTCCAGAACGTTGTACTGATCATTATAATATCGTTCAGCTACTATTGCTGTTTCTTTTACTAATAACGAAAAATCTCTAATTAAGGTATTCAGAATAATTTTTCTATCAAGTTGTTCTATAATAGAATTGATTTTATGCGTCTCTTTCTCAAATTCTATATCAAAAAAGGTACTTCCAAATTGTGAGGTAAACACCATACGGTGTTTTTGAGGAGTTATCTTTTTTAAAATAAGAATCCCGCTAAATTCATTACCATAAACGGTTATATCTGCCTTATACACATAGTCAATTTCCTGATTAGAAAAATAAGGATTTTGCACCTTATACTCAGCTTTCACTTCTGACTTTGTAAAATTCTCTACGGTTGTTACTTTGCAACCGAAAATGGAAACAAATAGAACACTAATGAGAAAACACCGCATCCGGAATAGGTTTATTAATAGATGTATTTTGAAAATTTATCAGTGTATAATCGTCTGAAGGCTCTATAAGCTTAACACTGGATACCAAATAATCCTTTGATTCAAAACTTAATATAATCTCCTTAAACATATCTTTTAGAGTCTGATCCTTTGGGGATAGTTTTGCAATGTATTGATTGTTATTCTTAAAAAAACTCATTGAAAACTGAGTGTCATCCAACATATCACCACTTACGCTCTTAGCTATCAAATCATTTAATTTCTTAAAAACTTTATTAGAAGCCAGGTTAATATCACTTTTTTTACCTGCATCATTAATAAACAGTTTTTTATCCTTAAAAATCACACTGTACTCATATGGCTTTGTATAAGACCACTTTATAATATCAGGCGACTTAAAATATAAATCCCCACTACTCTCTATATCATTAGATAGAAAATCAATATGTTTTAGTTGCACAAAAGTATTTACTATTGTTTTAGACTTCTGGGCACTAGCACTCACTCCTGCTTTAAAAGAATTAATTTCTGAGGCTGAAAGCTCCACTTCCTGAGCGTGCAGGATTGAAAAACAGAAAAAACAGCTGATATATATAAAACTTCTAAACATATGCTTGTATTGAAAATAGTTCATCTATTGTAACGGTTGTAAAATTGTTTCTTTGCAAAAATAGCAACAATTGTTCCAATACGGTCACGGTAATACTTTTTGTATCATGAAGAAGGATAACATCTCCGCTTTTAAGGTTTTTAGTTACTCTTCTTAGTATTACTTTTTCTGAAGGGATCGTAGTATCAAAGGATCGCTTGTTCCATCCAATTACAGCGTGTCCAGTCTTTTTAACAGCCCTGGCAATTTTTGGGTTGGTGATACCATAAGGAGGTCTGAACAGTAGTGGCCTTTTTCCTGAAATTTTTTCTATAATTTCATCTGCATCTTTAATTTCTTCTGTAAACCTGTCTGTGCCATAAAGATCTATAAGCTTATCGTGAGAAAAGGTGTGATTACCAATAATGTGTTTAGCTTCAATAATTCTATTTAGTATTTCGGGATGCTTTTCTACCTGTTTACCGATGCAAAAAAAAGTACCTTTAACATCATACTTATCCAGTACTTTTAAAATTTCAAGAGTATTCTGGTCTGGTCCGTCATCAAAAGTAATTGCTATTTTTTTACCTTCAGCATCTGGATTACTATTTAAACTTTTTAGAAAGTAGCCTGATCTTATATTAGCCACACCATAAGCAGTAACTAATAGCCAAAGAAAAACTAACACAAGTAAACTCCACCACGGAAGTTTATTGAAACTCACTGCCGATATCAGAAGAACCCCGGCAATTACAGATACAATATTAATTATATGTCTAACTAGCATCGTTGTAACAACGCAATACTATGGTTTTTTCCTAAATATTGGTTATACAAAAGTACGTTTTCATACTTGTTTGCGGTAACATTATTAACTTTTAAAATAGCTGGCACTTGATCAGTTTCAAAAATTTTACAACCAATCCAAAAACCAAAGCTAGAAGCCACGTGATAGTCCCCTATAAGATGTTTATAACAAAGTTGCTCAATATTAGAAAATATCGAAGATTGTAGGTTTTTGTAATAGTTATCGTACGTAACGTCTCCATTATTTCCTAAAACCACGGCATCAATATCATCTGCAGAAAGTTTGTGACGTTTCATAAACTTTTCTATATCTTTTTTAATCTCATCAGGTGTTGCTGCACTGATGGTTTCTACATCAACAATCTTAGCAAGGCTTTTATCTGTTTTTTCTCCTCCCAAAACCATAAACGTGGCACCTTCACTGGCCACGGTCCCTGATGTATCTGAATCTAACAAGTTGATTACATCGGTAGTATCCTCTTTTATCTGACCATCCAGTTTATGTAAAAGTGTAGAGTTCTTAGCTACTTCATCAATACCACCAACCAAAATCTTTCTATTTGGCTCTTCAGATAGCATTAATTGCGCGTCCATAACAGATGTCTCAAAAGAAGCTGCTCCCTGAACATAGGTTACATTATAAGCTTTACAACCTAAACCTAAAGCAACTTGTCCACCGACAGTATTGTGGGTTGACTGAATAAATAACGTAGGTGTTAAAAACTGTTCGTCGTTATGCAGCACATTTTCCAAAAACTTTTCAGAATCCTGTTTACATCCCATTCCTGTACCCGTAATAATCGCATCAGGCATTTCTACACCAGAACGATTCAACGCCATAGATGCAGCTGCAACCCCCATCTTGACAGACTTAGACATACGACGCATGGCCGCAGGTTTAATATATTCTTTATAATTAGGATCATGTGATCTAAATATAGACTCTTGATAAGAGATTATATCTTCTAAAAAAGTATCTGGATCTGTAGTAGGTTGTGCAGAAATGCATGCAATACCATTAATAAAACAATCGCTCATTATTTCGTAAAAATTAAAGTGGAACAATTGCCACCAAAACCAAAAGAATTGGACAAAATAGTGTTCATTTCTTTGGAAACTAATTCTGTTTGTGGAACCAAAGAAAATTCTTTCATTTTAGTTTTGAAATTTAAGTTAGGAAAAATTAGATTTTCACGAAGTGATAATAGTGAATATACTGCTTCTACAGAACCAGCTGCTGCAAGTGTATGTCCGGTAAATGCCTTTGTAGAACTGAATATAGGAGTGTTTTCTTCACCAAAAATCCTAGTCATTGCTACTCCTTCAGACAAATCATTATTTGGTGTAGCCGTTCCATGAGCATTAACATAATCAATATCCTCTGCTTTTAGATCCGCAACTTCCAATGCTTTGTTCATTGCTAAATATGCTCCTTCGCCATCAGATGATGAAGCCGTTTGGTGATATGCATCGTTGGCATTTGCCCATCCGGCAACACGACCTAAGACCTTCTTATTCTCTTTCTGAACAATCTCATCACTTTCCAGAACCAAGAACGCGGCAGCTTCTCCCAGGTTCAATCCCTTTCTATTATCATCAAAAGGAGTACACTCTGAATCTGACAAAATCATTAAGGTGCCAAATCCGTTGATAGTAAACTTAGACAGGGCATCTGTACCACCTACTATCATTCTATCAATCTTTCCTGCTTGAATCATTCGAGCTCCGAGCATAATTGCATTCGCAGCAGAAGAACAAGCTGTACTAATAGTAGACACATACCCTTTTATCCCTAAATAATCAGAAATAGACTGGGTAGTAAAGCCAGCATGCTGCGCTTGAATAAATCTTCTATTATCTTCAATTTCAGTATATCCCAAATAGTATTTTTCTGTGGTATCCATACCACCTACACTCGTACCAGAAACAAAACCAGTTCGGTATTCATTGATATCAGAAATCTGAGCGTCTTGCAATGCTTCTTTTGCTGCGATAGCACCAATCATTGCTGTTCTGGAAAAACTATGTAATGGTTCCAATCCCAATTCTTTTTCCAAGTCATTGTTGGTTTTCTTAATCTCACCAACCATGATTTCATCTTTATGACGCGTTTCCAGCATTTCTATTCTAGAAATCCCGTGAGATACTGATTTCAAAGCATTCAGATTTTCTTCTACCGTATTTCCGATCGAAGAAATGATTCCCATACCTGTTATGGCAATGCCCTTATTCATATTATTTTGTACGATGTTTTGAAATATAATCAGCCATTACGCTAATAGACTCAAATATTGCTTTACCTTCTTTAGGATCTTTGAGTTTAATCCCATAATCTTTTTCTAATAATACAATTAGTTCAAGAGCGTCAATAGAATCCAACCCTAAACCATCACCAAAAAGTGGATCATCGTCTCCGATCTCACTTACCTCTACATCTTCAAGACTTAGTTGTTCTATTAATTTTTCCTTTAGCTCTTCTCTTAATTCAGCCATAACTATTGATTATATAATTTATTTAATTCTTCTTTTGTTAGCTCTTTTTTACCTTTTTTTGAAAGAAAAGCCAAAAATACGTCATATTTATCATTATCCAAATCTACCCAACCACAAATAACGTTACTTGCTTTTCCTGTATGCATCAAAACTTCAGAATATTTCGTCATAAAATCAGCATCAAAACTTTCGGTCACAAAAAATGCATTCTCACTTTTTAAAGTATTCTTGATGCTTATCTCTCCCATAATGATGTTAGGCAGTGTATATACAAATACCGCCGGAGATGGATAAAAATCCTTTCTATTCTGAATACTTTCCTGATGTTTTCTGTCAGTATCAAGACTAGATGCTTTATTCGAAAATACTAAGGCAGTATTTTGATCTACATCGTTGATACCTTTCAATAATATCTCTGAGGCTAAAAATCCTAATTTACACAACTCGTCCATCTTGTAAAATTTGGGATATTTTAACTCCAAAAATTTATAAACTCCTTTAGCAAAATCTTTCAGATTATCAGATTCCGCATCCATATATAACTGCTCTCCGTTTTTAAAAACTTTACGATCCCGGAGCGCACAAAAATCAGATATGTAATATTTTTCTTTAATCACGATACTTCTTTTTCAATAATCAATGCCACATTACACCCTCCGAAACCAGAAGCTGTTTTCAATACCCTACTTAATTCTTTTTGATCATTATTGGCAATTACATTAATTGACTCCGAAACTCCTAACTCCTCAAAACCCAAAGAAGCAAACAATTCATTATTTAACAAACAATGTCTTGCGATGATACTTTCTATTAAAGCTGACGCTCCTAATGTATGGCCGTAATATCCTTTTAGACTATTGATTGGAACGTGCTGCATTCCTGCTCGATTAAAAGCGATAGCTTCCATTTCATCGTTATAAGGAGTTGCAGTCCCGTGTGCGGTGATATAATCAATCTGATTGCTCTCTAAACCTGCTTCTTTTAATGCTTTTGTGACACTTATATAAAGCCCTTCTCCTGTTCTTGAAGGTCCCGAAATATGATTAGCATCATTGGCTGAAGCGTCTCCGGTAATACTGATAGCGTGTTCTGTTACATTCTCCTTTCTACCACTCAGCCAGGCACAAGCCGCTGCTTCTCCAAGACTAATTCCGGTTCTGTGCTTACAAAATGGTTTGCAAGGTGCATCGCTGACCGCCTGAAATGAAAAGAAACCTGACAATGTGAATTCTGAAAGTAAATCACCTCCGATTACGATCACATCTTCAAAAAGCCCTGATTGAATCATACGTTTTCCAACAGCTAGAGCTAACCCTCCGGAGATACAAGCATTGGATAATACTACAGGTGTTTGATCTAACTTAAAATAATGTTGTATAGTTTTAGAAATACTGCTTAAATATGCTTTTTCATTAGATTCATTCCGCAAACTATTGATATTGCCTTTGGTAGTAGAAATTATGATCCCACTTTTGGTAATATCTAGAGATGGGTTATTTGCTAATAATTTAGAAACAGATAGCAACATCATCTTCTCTAACTTGGTATAGCCCGAGTTATTTGAAATTGTTTTCCAAGCTTGAGCAAGCTTGTTATTATCAACCACAGCTCCGTAAAAAGATTCAGACCATATTTGATCATCTTCAACTTTTTTAATACCAGTTTGATTAGCGCGAAGATTTTCTATGTTTTCTTCGGTAGAAAACCCAAGTGGTGAAACTATATTATCTGAAACTAAGTAGACTTTTCTCATAATAATCCTACTTTACGTTTCCAATCAAGAAAAAACTCTGGAGTACTTAGAGACATAGTACCTTCCATATCTAAGAACACCTGCGTTGTTTCACCTACACAAACAAGATCTTTATTTTGATTATAAACATTGTATCTAAAAATCATTTTTGCAGCCGGACTATCCACGTAAATAGTTTCTACTGTAGCAATATCTCCATATTTAAGTGGCAATTTATGATTACAATTAGAATTGACAATTGGGGTTACATAATCATTATCTTTAAAGTGTAAATATGAAAGTCCGTGAGTCCGCCCAAAGGCTTCTCGTCCTTCCTCAAAATAGGTTATATAGATTCCGTGCCACACGATACTAAGCGGATCACAGTCATTAAACCTGACTCTCACCTCATGAACGTGTTTAATATCGGTAATAATTTCTTTAGACCGCTTTTTTCTTTTCATAGTATAATATAGCGATTACGATAGTACTAATAAAAAAACCAATAAGCAAACCAATTTCAGGAAGAATATCTTCCAAATTTCCTTTTCTTAGAAAACAATCATAAAAAGCTTCCAATCCCCAGTTCATAGGAGATATTTTAGCTATGATTTGCATAGTCTCCGGCATTGCAAAAACGGGTACCCAAACTCCTCCAATAGCTGCTAACAAGACAACCAAAACAGCACCAAATGGGGCTGCTTGTTCATGAGAATTAAACACCGTTCCTAACAAAATTCCTAATCCAACAGCAGCTAAGCCAGAAGCTAATGCTACAAGATACAACAACCCTAAGTTATCTCCCAAATCTAATATTGGTAAACCTAATTTTGGGAACATAAAAATACCTAATAATAAAATTAAGGTAAACTGTAATAAACTTACCAATAAAAACAAAAATGCCTTACCTCCTATTATGGTTGCATAACTGATAGGAGTAGTTTGTAATCGAACAAATGTCCCTTGACCTTTTTCATGTACAAGATTCAATGATAAGGGTAAAATCATAAAGAAAATTGCAAACAATGTCCAAGCAGGTATATTATGCTGTACTGAATTAGGTATTATAGATTCTCCGGATAGAGAAGGATTGATCTGTTCATATCTCACAAAATTATCCCGATTAAAGGACTTAAGGCTTTCAGACTCGCCTAATTCTTTTTCGAAAGCTTCATAAATAGATTTAGTTTCAATACTGGCAACTAATTTATCTACAGCAAAAATTACAGAGCTTCTAAAGGTTTCCTGAGTTATTGGATCAAAATAGAGTTTTACTACTTTATTCGAAAGTTTTCCTTGTACTTCGTCCAACTTTAAGGAATCCTTAGAGCCTTCAAATTCTTCCAGAATCTTGTTGATGTTCTTATCTATTTGATTTTGGAGCTCACTACTTAATCCTTCAGGAATTATTACGGCAAGTTGGTAATCACCAGAAGCGACTAACTGGCTTGCTTTTTCTTCAGTTAAAGCAATGTTATCTATTTCTGAAATTGGTTCCAGAAACTCTATATCTACGAAACTCTTTTGAATTTCATTTGATAATTTCCCTTTATCCTTATCTACCAGAAGTATTTCTATAGAATTGCTTGTAACAGATTTGAAAGTAGCATCTTGAATCAAAGTAATGGTAATTACCAAAACTATAGGCATTAAGAATAAAATAACCAAACCACCGGGGTCCCTAAGTAATAATAGAAACTCTTTCTTTATGGAAGCCAAAAGTCTATGCATAATCTCGTAATTCTCTTCCTGTAAGTTCTATAAATACATCTTCTAAGTTTCTAGCATCTTCCGTTTCTGAAATCAACTTGGCTGGGGTGTTCTCAGCAATTATTTTTCCGGAATCTATAATTCCTACCAACGAACATAAATCCTGTGCTTCTCTGAGATGATGGGAGGTGTAAATTATAGTTGTACCTGCCTTGTTAAGCTCCTGAAGCTTGGTAGTGATTGCCTGTTTTGACTGTACATCTACTCCAACTGTTGGCTCATCCAAGAATAACAGTTCGGGATTATGAAGTATTCCTGCAATAAGATTTACCCTTCTTTTCATTCCTCCAGAAAATGTTTTAATTTTTTTATCTGCGAAAGGAAGTAATCCCAATTGATCCAAATGTGTGGAAACAATGGGCTTCAACTCAGATTTTTTCATACCGAACATACTTCCAAAATACAACAAATTCTCTTTTGCCGTTAATTTAGGATATAGGGCATATTCTTGTGGTACCACACCTATTGTTTTCCGAATTTCTTTGTCATCCGTTTTAAAACTCTTCCCAGATATCAACACTTCTCCAGAAGTTGGTTTAATCAAACCGCATAGAATAGAAATCAATGTAGTTTTACCAGCTCCGTTTGGACCTAATAATCCATACACTTCTCCTCTATTTATTTGTAAGTCCACAGCATCTAAAGAAAGAAAAGTAGCTCCTTTATATTGTTTAGAAACTTGTTTTATTTGAATAAGAGGAGTAGTGTCCATTCAGAAATTATTTAATTGCCTTCTTAAGATCTAAAAAGAAAGCCCTTTCGGCTAGAGCAATTGCATCTAGCTTATCTGCTATTTTATTGTAAGCATCCGTTTCTCTACTCCTGTTTTTGTACAATCTGGAAGCATCGATAGCAAAATCTCTCCATTGATCACCAATAGTAGTCATTTCTTTTGACAACTCTGCAAGTCTAGGGTTTTCCATAATAACAGAAGCTTCCTGTAAAAATGCTGCAAAAATAAATCGAAAACCTCCTCCTCCAGTTCCTATTTCTTCTTGCATTCGAACCAACTGACCTAAATAATGATTCGTTTTCTTTACACCAATCTTATCAGGCCATTTACGAATTCGTTTGGCTACATATCTTATTCCCCTAAATCCAACTAGAGGAACCGGTGCTAACATATGCCTATATGCCTGTTTAATTCCTTTGGTAATTGCTTTTTTAAGGTCTACTTCATTCGGTAATTGCGTTGGGTAATAAATATGACCATTAGGAGCAAATGGCCCCTTGGCAAAACGCACTTTTTCTAATTCCTTAGACGACAAAGTCGTAACCTCTGGCATTACCGGATCACTTATTAAATAATCATCACCTTCTTTTCCATACACCACTAAGTTATGTGCATTGAAGTGAAAACGATATTCATCAGGAAAATATGTTAAATTGTATACACCAACTTGTAAACCTACCGGGTTATTTTTAGATAATTCCGCATCTAATGTTTGTTGCGCTTTATCTGTGGATTTGAACTTATGTCTTTTGATCTTAAACCCTAGTCTTTTACTAACTCTGGAAAATATAAATCCCGGCACCGGTCTAAAACTAAACATTGGTGCAAAATTCACTTTTATAAAAGGAATATATATGAAAAAGACCCCAGAAGCGATACCAAAAACCATGGGTTCACTTACTTTGAGTCCATTATAATTCAATAAATTAGAAACCACCCCATTTTCGCAATGAGCGGATTGATTATGTTCAAAGTTGATTTTCAAATCTTTGGATTTTTAAGTTCTTCTAAAGAAACCTCAAATGCTTCTGCATATTTCTTTAGTATTTTTTCGCTTAGTTTTTTGAAGGTTTTAGCTTTTAAGTGTCTTTTTACTCGCCATTGCCATAACCCAACATATCCGGATAGCACTACTACATCCATGCGCTGTAATTCCATATAATATGCTATCGGACTGAGTTCTCCTTGTTTTATTTTTTGAATAGTTTCTCGAAGTTGTTCTTCTATTAATTCCAGAGACTCATTTAATGCAATAGTCTTAGCATCCCAACCAGAACTAAGTGCTTTTCCGTACTTCCCGTCTTTATCTACGGCATACACCACTTCTTTCATATTGGTATGAGAAAAGCAACTTTCGTCTTGAGGTACGTCTTCTTTTTTCATACTAATTATTTTTTAGAGTTATTCAGGAAATGGACCAACATTAAGCATCCACAATAATAGTTTTCATTTCAGAAGATGCTATCAAATTTCCGTTTGTATCCTTTACTTCTATTTTCACAAGGGATACCTGCATAATTTCGGCAATTATTTCTACGGTAGTAATAAGCTCTGTTCCGATTTTAGGCAACGTATAAATGGTAGCATGTTTTATTGAACCTATAAAGCCTGTTTTAGGTTTCTCATCTTTGCCACGATTGATATAACCTCTATATCCTCTATGCAAAGCAATGCTTTGTGCCATATTCTCTATAAGTCCGCCTTCTGTAAAAAACTGGTCAGAGGTTAGGATATTATCGGATGTCACTTTTAAACCTGAAATTACCTTCTCTGTATCAAAATGCAGTAATTTATCAATCATCACAAAAGGGTCTTTTTGTGGGATCAACTTCTTGATGAAATCTACATCTGTTATCTTTTCTTCCAGCTGATTATCCATTAGCACACGGTAAGTAAAATATGAAAATACGAAAAACGACCACTTTCAGGAACAAGTACTAATATCTTTTCTCCTTTTTTTAACTTGCCGGAGTTCTTCAATTCATCAATCATAAGATATATCGATGCAGAACCTACATTACCTACATTCTTAAGGTTAGTAAACCATTTTTCTTTAGGAATTCCTATTCCTTGTCCTACCATTTCATCGTTTAGCTTTCCTTCAAAATAAAAAGAAGACATATGAGGTAAGAAATAGTCTACGGTATCTATATCTAAATTATTTTTGGTCACAGCATCCTTTAGACTTTGAATAGCTTTTTTAACCACATGCTCGTCCAGGACTTTCACATCTTGTTTTAGAGAAAATATGGAATCGTTAAGCCATTCTTTTGGAGTGTAATCTGTCCAGGGCTTTAAAGAACCATCTTCTTGTTTTTCTCCACCTGCATACATACAAGCCTCCAGTTCGTATGCATATGAATATGCTTGCATCCAGTCAATCCTTAAAGAAGCATCCCCTTTAGGTTCTGATTCTAATAAAAAAGCTCCTGCTCCATCAGATAACATCCAACGCAGAAAATCTTTCTTAAAACCAATCACAGGAGTTTCTTCCAGGTTTTTAAGATTATCTATCTCTTCATTATATTTTTGAGATTGCATCCAGCTTGAAGATCTTTCGGAACCTGTACAAACAGCATTATTACTATTACCAGATTTTACAGAAAGGAAACCATATTTTAAAGCACTCATTCCAGAACAACATACTCCAGACGCTGAGTTAAGCTCCATGCTTTCTGTATCTAATAATCCGTGAACCATAGAAGCATGAGAAGGAAGTAAGTTATCCGGCCCGGTTGTTCCACAAGAAAGTAGTTCTATATCTTTTTCAGAAAAACCATCATTACATAGGTTTTTTATAGCTTCCTTGGTAAGCTCAGCATTATTATGAGTTACATTACCATTAGCATCTATCGCATAATAACGTTCTTTAATACCGTTATTTCTCAAAACAATTCTTCTGGCTCTGGAGGGTTGATCATCAATCATGCCTAATCTCCTCTCCATTTCATCATTAGAGACCGGCTCATTTGGCAAGAAATGCCCTGTTTTTGTTATGTAAACGTTCTTCATAAATTATGATTACCTATCGTAATCTTGTTGATTGATAATATTTAATGTCTTTTTTTATGCGTGCATAAAAAGGTAAATAAGTCAACAAAAATATAATAAAAACTATAGGTACAAAAACCCAAATCGCAAATTGTAGATAATACTGGAAAAAGTTTAACCATTTTGCTCTTCTTTTTTGTGACTTAAGCCCTACTTTATATATATGTGCCGACCATTTACTAAAGATATGATTTCCAGATTTATCTGATCTAATTAAGAAAGGCTTTATCGTAACAGCACCCTCTTCTACCAACTCTTCCTGTAATTGTTCAAAATTTTTCTGAAAAAGATGTTTTTTAATAATTGTTCCAAATTTACCTGCTCCATTAATATCTTCATCAGAAACTCCCGGTTTTGGAAAAACACCCAAATATTTAGTTTTCTTTCCTCCCATCATCCAATGCACTATGGTAATCACACTAATATGATTCCAGTGCCTATCAACAAAAGCTATATTTCCTACTAATTCGGCTTTACAATCGACTAACAATCTTTTCACCTTCTCCTGAGTTAATATCCACATGTTTCTAGAACCATTAACGGTAATTACAGGTGTATCCTTTAATAGTACTTTTGCGTCATTTCCTTTTAGAAAAGAATTCATTGGAATGGAAGGTGAAAGATACCAAACTGTATACCCAAGTATAATTAGATCATATTTTTTTGATTTAACCTCTTCTGGAATAGGAATATTTGGTTTAGCTATTTGCAAATAAGACTCCGGAAAAACTTGCAAAAAATCCTTTTTATTCCAAGGAAACGGATAAGAATCTTCTGGATGAATTTGCTGTAATGTTAATGAGCAGTTTTCATCTAGCTCAAGCGGTTTAGTAAGATTTGTTAATATTTCACCTAATTGACCACTTTGGCTATAGTACAATACGAGTATATTTTTCATAAATCAGGTGTTAAGGTCATCCCAATAGTCATAATAATTAAACCACTGTAAGGGATACTTTTTAACCATAATTTCAGTATTTCTGACATACTCTCTTAATACATGGCTAGGTTTTATAGAGGGTTCTGAAAACTCAGGCTCTCTAGCATATAAATTATATTGTTTACCTGATCCTTTCATAATGTACATATAAAGAATAGGTTTCTTCTTTCTTGCTGCTAACTTGTATGGCCCTGAAGGAAATTTTACCGGCTTTCCAAAAAAGTCGTGTTCAATGAACTGAATACCTTCAACGTACCTATCTGCAGCAAAAATAATTACTTCTCCATTCGCTAAGACATCATTCATTTGGAAAATATGAGACATATCCTCCTTGATCACTATAAATTTCATCGTTGTGTCCATAGATACGGCACCAACATATTGCTTAATTTGTTCATTTTCTTGATCCGTTACTATTAGATTGACTCCTGTATCTGTCATATCGAACTCATCAAAAAAATAGCGAGCAATATTAAAACTACCTATATGACCACTAAACACAACTCCACCTTGCTTCTTATCTAAAAGACTCTGAATCTTTTCTCTACCATCATAAGTGAAACTAAATTTGTTTTTTAGACCATAAGAAATAGCTGTTCGATCTATAAGCGTTTGACCAAAGACAAAATAATTCTTGTAAACATTTATAAATGATTTCCAAGGGGATAGTTTAAGCCTTTTATTATAAAAATAATAACTAGCTTTTGTCGTAGAAAAAGAAAACACCACATAATATGCTGCTACAAATACCAAAATAGAATAAGCAGCATTAAGACCTAAGTTCTTTATGAAAAAAATGAATATTTTATATCCTAAAGGTGTTCCTTTAGCCTTACCTTCCCATTGGGCCATTATGTCTCCTAAATATTGACTTTACGTTCTATCAAATCATAAAAATCTTTGAAGCTTTCTACACCAACAAAATCATCTCCTACCAGTTTAACTCCAAAAGTAGCCTCTATGGCTACTACAAGATCAACATAGTCTAAGCTATCAAGATCTAAAGTTTCTTTAAGGTTTGCATCAGGAGCAATTTCATCAGCTTCAACCTCGAATTCTTCTATCAAAAATTCATCAACTTTTTCGACAATTACACTTGTTTCCATCATCTTTCTAGTAATTTTTTTTCTATTCTAAATCTTTTTAATGACGATTGCAGAATTTGTGCCCCCAAACCCAAATGAATTCGACAAAAATACATCAATTTTTTTATCTACCGTTTCTTTTACCAAATTTAACTTTGAAGAATCTTCATCCGGAGATTCTAAATTAATATTAGGTGCGATAAATGAGTTGTTCAACATTATTAATGAATACACAATTTCACTTGCCCCAGCCATCCAACATTCATGTCCTGTCATAGATTTTGTAGAGCTTACATAAGGTTTTGATCCCCCAAAAACCTCGTTGATCGCTTTTGCTTCGTTTGCATCTCCAATAGGAGTTGAAGTCGCGTGCGCGTTTACATAATCAATATCCTCTGGATTTATATTAGCCTGTTCCACAGCACGTTTCATTGCTCTGGCCGGTCCTTCTTGATTAGGAGTAGAAATATGATCTCCGTTAGAAGAAAAACCATAACCAACCACTTCTCCCAAAATAGTTGCTCCTCTTTTCATAGCACTTTCATAAGTCTCCATAAACAAAGCTGCTCCACCTCCACTTGGCACTAGTCCATCCCTCTTACTATCAAAAGGCCTTGATGCTTTTGTAGGATTTTCTTCATTTATAGAGAAAACACCTAATCCATCAAAACTACCAAACGCATAATCATTTATTTCCTGAGCTCCTCCACATAACACATAATCTTGTAATCCCTGCTTGATCAAAAGATACCCCATTCCTATGGAGTGCGAACCACTGGCGCAAGCAGCGCTAATTGTAAAATTAACTCCTTTCAATTTAAAGACAGTAGAAAGATTCATGGTTACCGTAGAGTTCATGGATTTAAAAACCCCACCAGAACCTACAAGCGTAGTATCTTTCTTAACTCTTATCTTATCAATTGCCTCCATCACCGATTCTGCAGTACTATCATTACCAAACAGCACTCCTATTTCCTCTCTATCTAAAAAATCCTGATCAACACCTGCTTGATCAAACGCTTGTTTTGTTGCTATATACGCATACTCGGATTCAGATCCAAAACTTACTCGTTGTCTTCTACTTAATTCTTTTTTTAAATTTGGCTTAGGTACTACCCCTGTTAATGCCGATCTGTATCCAAATTCTTTACGAGAAGGTTCGTAAACGATACCAGATTTTCCTTGGTACAATGATTCTTTGACCTCATCCACATTTGTTCCAATACAAGAATAAATTCCCATTCCAGTGATAACTACTCTTCGCATACTCAATTATGAATAAATTCCTCCATTTATGTTAACAACTTCTCCGGTAATATATGATGCTTTCTTGGAAGCTAAAAAAGCCACTAAATCGGCAACTTCTTCTGCTTCACCAAAACGGTTAATTGGTATCATACGTTTCAGTTCTTTTTCATCCATCTCTGCAGTCATATCCGTCTTAATAAAACCTGGAGCTACCGCATTAACAGTAATCTTACGTTTTGCTACTTCCTGAGCTAAAGCTTTCGTAGCTGCTACAAGAGCTCCTTTTGCGGCAGAATAATTAACCTGCCCTGCTGTCCCCTTAACTCCAGAAACAGACACCACATTTACAATTCGACCGTAACGATTGGTCAGCATTTTTTGAATCAGATGGTTTGTAACATTATAAAAACCATTTAAGCTAATATTCAAAACATCGTGCCAGTCCTCTGGTTTCATCCACATAAATAATCCGTCTCTGGTAATTCCAGCATTGTTCACAATTACCTCTACTGTTGCATCCGGATTATGCTTTATCCAACTATCTAAAACCTGATGCGTCTCTTTTAAATCAGCAACGTTAAACTTCAGTAATTCACATTGACCACCCTCATCTTCAATCAGTTTTTTTGTTTCATTAGCCGCATCATCATTTGACTGATAATTAATCAAGATAGGATATTCTAATTCTTTTGCCAATTTTACAGCAATTGCTCTTCCTATTCCTCTGGATCCACCAGTAACAAGGGCGTATTTCATTTACAACGTTGGTTTTAAGATCAAAAATAATTATTGAATTAAAAATGCAACAATTATTCCAAATTATGATTTATTTAACAATATTAAAAGATTCCTAACAACTTTAACAATCGTCTAATGTCGTAAGTATCCAAAATTTTTATTTAATTTTAACGAAAGGCTCCGCATTTTCAAACCACTTATCTCCTAAAAGTTTTCCATCCGGCATCAAAAACCCCCAGCTTTTGTTATATTTTACACGAGCAAGTCCATCCACAAAACCTTTTTCGGCTACTCTACCAGATAAAAATCCAAAACTACCAGCAGTAATTCCGTACTTAGTTTCAATCACTAATTCTCCTTTCGTGTTGATGAATCCCCATTCTTCAATTTTAACAGGAGCTAGTCCGTTGGCATCAAAGAAATCAACATCATCATACTTGTAATCTACAACTACTTTACCATTAGTATCAATAAAGCCCCATTTGTTACCATTAAAAACTCCTGCATATCCATTTTTAAATGGTTTTGCCTTTACAAACTGAGGTTCTATCACCCATTTACCTGCTGCATCTATAAATCCTATTTTCTCATCTTTCTGAGCAATCGTATACTTTCCTCCTGCTCTAAAGTCCCAAATTTTTGTTGCTCCATCAACTTTGTTGAACGAATTAGGAGAAGCAATACCAAAAACTTTTTCTCCCTTTTCTGCACGGGCAACACCATTCACATAATTTCCTATGGATGTATATTCTGGTTTAATAACAATATTTCCTTTATTGTCTATGATACCCCATTGATCAGATTGGTTTGCAAACCTGGCATATCCGTTCTGAAAACCTTTGATAATTTTATAGGTAGGTTTAGAGATAACTTCTCCTTTTGGGTTTATGAAGCCCACCATCTTACCGGCTTTAATAAAAGCCACTCCGTCTTTAAAAGGATATAATTTCTCTGCGTCAGAAAAGTTCAGTTCTTTGCCTTGTTTATCAATATACATCCACTTTTTGTCCTTCATCACCATCGCCACGCCACTATTAAAATCCTTAGCCTTGGAAAATTGAGGTTCTAAAAGCCATTTTCCATCAGGATTTATATATCCCCATTTCTTACCATCTAAAACCAATGCAACACCATCTGCAAAACTATTGGCCTTTTTGAACTGCGGTGCAATAACAAATTCTGCTTTTTTATCGATATAACCAAATTTCCCATCTTCTCTTACTTTTGCAAGTTCTTGAGAACATAAAGTTTGTAAACCAAATACTAATGTTAGTGTAATTAAGAGTGCTTTTTTCATCATATTTATATTTAAGGTTTATTTTTTAGTGTATATAAGTAAACACAGGTAAACATGAATAACTATATATCGCTTATAAATTAAATCTTAATTCAAAATACTTAGTAGGCATCATTTTCCTTCAAAAAATCTTTAACTTTCTGAACAAAAGGATATGTAATATAATCTTTAGTAAAAGGGGGAACAATTGTTTTAATATCCTGAACCAACTTCTGAGTTCTGCTTGACAATTTATCTCCGAAATCCAAAAATTCCAAAGCCTGCACTATCGTCATCAATTCTATGGCGAGAACTTCGAATGTATTTTCTATAACTGTCTTAGTCATATTTGCAGCATTTGTTCCCATACTAACAATGTCCTGGTTGTCATTGTTATTTGGTATACTATGCACATACATCGGGTTAGAAAGCACTTGATTTTCTGCAGTTGTAGATACTGCTGTAAATTGAATTCCTTGCATTCCGAAGTTAAACCCTAGTTTTCCTAAATTAGCAAAAGGAGGTAATATATCATTCAACTTAGAATTGAGAAGATAATTTAACTGTCGTTCTGCAAGCATCGATAATTTAGTCGTTACCAACTTTAGTTTATCCATTTCCAGAGAAACGTAATCTCCGTGGAAGTTTCCACCGTGGTATACGTGTTCAGTTTCCACATCGATAATAGGGTTATCGTTAGCAGAATTTAATTCTTCAATCAATATCCTACCTACGTGTTTTATGGTATCGCAAACGGGACCTAAAATCTGAGGGACACAACGAAGTGAATAATATTCCTGAACTTTTTCCTTAAAATAAGTATCACCATTCTGACCAGAATATAAATGCTCCGTACGGTCTCTTGTTAGCTTACTATCGGACAAGTGCTCTCTCATTTTACGGGCAACATCCTGTTGGCCCAAATGTAGTTTACTATGATTTAATTCTTCTGACAAGTGATCATCGTAGGCTTCAACAATTTCATTAATAGCTGAAGAACAACAAATTGACCAATCCAATAATTTTTGTGCATTGATAACATTAACAATTCCGATACCGGTCATTGCCGAAGTACCGTTCATCAATGCTAATCCTTCTCTGATCTTAACCTCGATAGGTTTTAGACCGAGTTCTTTAAAAACATCTTCAGTATTTCTTCTTTCTCCTTTGTAAAAAACTTCCCCTTCTCCAATTAGAACAAGTGCTAAGTGAGCTAATTGAACCAAATCACCACTTGCTCCAACTCCACCGTGCTCAAAAATCAAGGGTGTAATATCATTATTGATAAGGTTTTTTAAACCTTTAATCACAGAAACATTTACTCCAGATTTACCCAAAGACAAGGTGTTAAGTCTGGCTAGCATTAATGCCTTTACATAATCAGGTTCCATTGCTTTACCAGTACCTGAAGAATGGCTTCTGATCAAGTTATATTGTAGTTCAATTCTATCTTTGTCGTCAATCTTATATTGAGCCATAGGCCCAAATCCTGTATTTACTCCATAGATCACTTTATTTTCAGAAAAATTCTCTAAAAATTTAAAGCTATCATTCACTCTTTTTTCTATAGATTCATCTATAGAAATCTTCTTATCGTTAAAAATAACGCTTAGAAAATCTTTTATTTCTAACCTTTCTTTTAGTATTAGCATTCGCGAATTAGTAAGTTTTTTCCAATATTTGTAAAAAAATTCAAGTTTACTCTTTATTTTTACCGAGGGCAAATGTAATGTATTTAATGTACCTTTGAAAATTATGAAAAAAGAAAATGTAGATGTGCTAGTTATTGGTGCTGGTCCGTCAGGCAGTGTTAGTGCTGCCTATCTTAACAAACACGGAATAAACGTTAAAGTAGTAGAAAAGACAAAATTCCCCCGTTTTCAGGTTGGAGAAAGCCTGATCCCTAGGTGTATGGATAATTTTGAAGAAGCAGGTCTTCTTGATTGTCTCATGAAACAAGGGTACGAAAAAAAATACGGTGCTCGCTTTATTAAAGATGGTGTTCAAGGTTGTTTTGACTTCAGCAAAAAATATGGAGAAGGTTGGGACTGGACCTGGCAGGTGCCAAGAGATCATTTTGACAAAACACTTATAGATGAAGCTATCAGACAAGGAGTTAGTGTTGATTTTGAAACTGAAGTTACCAAGGTAGAATTTAACGGAACTGACTCATTAACGACAGTAAAACACCAAGATGGTTCTGAAAGCCAGATTGAAGCCAAGTTTATTATAGACTCCAGTGGTTTTGGTCGTGTGATAGCGAGACAACTTGGACTTGAGGCACCTTCAAAACTTGCAGAGCACGGGTCAATTTTCACTCAGGTAAAAGATGTTAATCGCCCTGAAGGTGTTGAAGGAACTACGATTACTTTTGAAATCATCGAAACCGAAGTATGGTTTTGGTATATTCCTTTCTCAAATGGAAATACAAGCATTGGTTTTGTAGGACCGATGGAATGGATCAATAAATTTGAAGGAAATAAAACGGAAGTTTTACAAGAAATGATGAAAACTTCTCCTTATTATTATGAGCAGTTTAAAGACATTCCTTATTTATTTGAGCCATATAAAGTAGAGAACATAGCGAAAAATGTGACTAAGTTATATGGAGATGGCTTTGTACTTACTGGTAATAGTGCGGAATTCTTAGATCCAGTATTCTCTTCAGGAGTTTCTTTTGCAACCGAAACCGGATTATTATCTGCAAAATTGGCTATCAAACAACTCAATAACGAAGAGGTTGATTGGCAAACAGAATTCGTCGACTATATGAAACAAGGTGTCGATGTGTTTACTACATATGTCAAAGAATGGTACACTGGGAACTTACAAAAAATTATTTTTCACGATAAGCCTAATGACGAATTTAAAGAACAAATTTGTGCAGTACTTGCAGGCTATGTTTGGGATAAAACAAATCCATTTGTTAGAAAGCATAGTCATATTGTAAGAAATGTGGCAAAACTTGTAGAAATGGAAGAAAATATGTCCGAGTAATTTTCTTTCAAAAACATAGAATTAAAAAAGGAGGCAATTGCCTCCTTTTTTTATCGTTATAATATTTTTCAGTCTTATCTTTATTTCTTGGCTGTTACCTTAACAAGAAAGTCTTTACTTCTCCCCTCGAAACCTTCTATCAAAATCTCAGAATCTGATAAAGGAAATATTTTATCCGTTTCAAAATGCTCTAATTCTGTTCCATTAAATTCTCGGGTATTAAAAATAGCCTCTTTTATTACCTGTCCTGTTTTATCATTGATTATATAAGCTGTAAAATACCCTCCTTTTCCATCTGTATGTTTATAAGGAACCTGATCTTCTGTCAGATTTAAATTCTTTACATTGTCTAAATACAATAAATAATGATTTTCTCCAGCAAACATATGTGTATAAGACATGGTTCTTTTACCTCTTTTACCTACTTGTCTTTTTGGTAATTTATGCATCCAGGCAAGAGTTCCATCTGCATTAATTTTTGCAGCCAAAATATCTCGATAGTAATAAGTATAGCTTGTACTAGTTCTTCCAGAGGAACTCGTTCTTGTTTTAACAACAACATATCTTTGCTCTCCCAGGATTAAAAAACTACCATCGTTATTAGCGGCAATAGAATTAATTTTAAGACCTTCGAATGCAGGACTTTCTTCATCATCGCCTTTTTTCTTTTCATTTCTTTTCTTTTCTTTTTTAGTCGCGTATTTAGTTAACATTTCTAACGGAAAATCATAACTCATAAACTCACTAATCGCACCCTCATTATTAAGCTTTGCTGTAAAAATACCAGTCGCCTGCCCTCTCTTTTTATTAAGAAAAATTCCACTTCTTGAGTCAGGGTTTTTAGAAGTGCCTGATAAAACAATATTACCCAGCGCATCTTCATATAACAAAACTTCATCTACAAACTTATCTCCGATCTCTATCTTATTATTGATAATTGAAGTTGTCCCTTTCTTTACTTTGAATATCTCCAAATGATAATTAGCATCCTTCTTTTTTCTTTTTTTTTCGTTTGTCGTGTCATCTTCATACACCTTAACCAACATGAAAAAATTACCTTCTTTGTCAATTACAAAATCTTCATTGTCCATTTTCTTTTCCGTATATGGCATTTCTATAACTTCATCCCATATTGGTTTCAGATCTTTATCAAATACATTTATTGAAATTCTATCAAAACTTTTAGAGTCATCTCTAAATTTTGGTTTTAACCGATACTCTATTAATAATTTATCATTATCATAAGAAGTTCTGTATTCATACTTATTCAATGTCTTTGCCTTGGTAGTAAAAAAACCAGACCTAACAAATGCAAAATCACCCGCAACTTTACCTTCTTGCCTTATAATCTCTTTGAAATCACTTACTTCTAATGTTTTTAAGGAAATTGATTCATATTCCAAAGACTCTACTTTTGCTTTTCTATCCCACTGAGGATAAAAAAATAAAACTTCATCTCCCAATCGCAGAATTTTCTCAAAATCCTCTCTTCGTTTTTCTTTAAAGAATTTTTTATATTCTTTTCTCTCAATTTCTTTTAATGTATTTGGATCAAATTTTTGAACAACCAAATGGTCTTTATGCCTATTAATCCCAATCACATAACCGTCGTAATCATAAAAATTTCTGATATCTCCATCGGTTTCGCCATATTGTTCTCCAACCTCTACGGTAAAATTTTCTGATAATTTAGGGGCTTGGGCCAATACATTTACGGAGACAAATAATATTAAAAGTAAAATTCTTGTTTTCATATTCATTATTCGGTTTACTTATATTTCAATTTTGTTATTAATATTACGCACGAAAGTAACATTATTTGTTATAATATTACCATCCAAAACGAATAGAATTCATCTACTCATACTACATCTGTAACGTATTGAAAAACAAATATTTAATAGTATTTTTTTGTTTTTTTTGAAATAAGATTATTTCCTTACTCCTGCATATTGTTTAACAACTATGCATTATAAAAATAAATTAAACATCAACGCATTATTAACGTCTATGTAATGCCTTTTATAAACTTGAGATAGTTATTAATCGGCCAAAGAAACTTTTAACAACAAATTGTTCTTTTTTCCATCATACGCTTCAAAAATCATGTCTTGGTTGGGCAACGTGGCAGCTTTATAAACTTCCAGATTATCCAAACGGGAATTTCTGATGTCACTTCCTGTTAGAATAGGCTCTTTAATTACTTCTCCACTAGCATCATCAATAGTATAAGAGGTTAAATACAAAAACTCTTTTTTGCCATCAAAATATCTTGTAGGGTATTCATCAAAAGATCTTTTTAGGTTGGTAAAATCGTCTATATAAAACAGATAATGCTTTCCATTATTTTTGAAATTGATATACGACATACTACGTTTTCCTCGTGCCCCAGTTTGGTATTTTGGTAATCTATGAAACCACTGCACCTTTCCTTCAGAAGATAGTTTTGATGCAATGACATCTCTATAGAAATATTTATAGGTTGTTCTAGAACCTGAAGAACTAGAAGTCGTAAAAGATTCAACATATCGCTGTTCTCCCAATATTACCAAACTTCCATCATCGTTATAAACCACATCGTTCACCTTTAAGTTTTCAAAATCCTTTTTGTCTTTTTCATCCTGGGTCCCTTCATTAATTCGTTCCTCCCTTTTTAAGGCATACTGTTGTGCTATGTCTGTTGGAACCTCAGTTTTCAAAACTGAACTCACCAGACCGGTTTCATCCAAACTAGCAGAAAACAGACCTGACATTTCTAATTTATTGTCATTATTTACGTAAAACCCAGAAACTCTAACCTTACCTTGTTTGTCCAAACCAATTACAGCATCCATTATTGATTTTCCCGGTAGCTCTATTTTACTTTTAATAATTTCTTTAGGGTTTTCCTTTATTTTAAAAACTTCAGTCCTGTATGCATACTCTAACTTATTCTTTTCTTCTGCGCTCGAATTAAATACTGAAGCTGTCATATAAAAATTTCCTTCATTATCAATGGCAAAATCTTCATTCTCCAACCATTTATTGGCATAAGGTAGTCTTACTTTTCTGCTCCAAAGCAATTTCAAACTACTATCATATATACTAATACCTATTTTATCGGCTTTATCATTAGCTGTTTTTATCCTAAACAGCACTAACAGTTTAGTACCATCAAATGATTTCTTAAAAACAAATTTGTTAATCCTTCCACCGGCATCAAAACCGTAGGTACTTTTAAAGCCAACATCATTTGTGATATTATCTTTATCACTACCCACCAGCACTGGTTTCTCTGCTACGATTCCGGTAAGTGATATTTTTTGAGCAAATGCTTTATCCTTCACGGTGTAAAATACAACTGCTTTTCCATTAAGATCCATGACCGTCTGAAAATCTCCTTTATCTTCTATTACCTGTCTCTTTTTTACATCTTCTTTTAGATCTTTCAGAGAAAAACGCTGAATTGTCATGTCATTTCGTCCTTTTTTGATCGCTACCATTCTATCTCCGGATGCAACATAGTATGAATTAGAACTTTTAATTCTTTTATACTTTTCTCCCATTTTGAAACTAAAATCTTCGGATAGCACAGGTTTTTGTGCAAATGAATAAGAGGTTATAAAAATTAAAAAAACAAAAAGGCACTTTATCTTCATTTTGGATATTTTTTTATCTGAATACATAAGGTATAAAATTAGGTCAAGTATCACAAATATATGATTCTTGATTGAAACGTTTGTTTTTATAGAATTTTATACTGTTTTTGAAATTTTATATTGATTTGTTTGTAAAGAAAAAACTGATTTTCAAGTTTTTAAAATAGTCTACTTTATAAAACGAAAATAATGATAAAAAAATGTTGCATTGTAGTATCATAAAAGCTACATTTGCATCCGCATTTGAAATATTAATGTGGAGTTCTTAATCAATTTTGATTACGGAGAGGTGCCAGAGTGGTAATGGAGCAGATTGCTAATCTGTCAACGCGTAAGTGTTGCCAGGGTTCGAATCCCTGTCTCTCCGCAATAGTTTTGAGTATTATTTTCAAAATTCGGGGTGTAGCGTAGCCCGGTTATCGCGCCGCGTTTGGGACGCGGAGGTCGCAGGTTCGAATCCTGCCACCCCGACAATTTGAAAAACATAATGTATCCGGTCGCGTAGCTCAGCTGGATAGAGCATCCCGATTTCCAATCGGGACGGTCTCAAGTCAATTGAGTAACAAAAAAATATCGGTCGCGTAGCTCAGCTGGATAGAGCATCTGCCTTCTAAGCAGACGGTCACAGGTTCGAATCCTGTCGCGATCACAAGAACCCCGCAAGTTGCGGGGTTTTTTGTTAAATAACTTATAAGTGTTTATTGTTTACATACTCTTTAGTGAATCCTTAAATAAATATTACA